>JBOHGM010000071.1:0-28273 GCA_050699435.1 Pseudonocardiaceae bacterium
GACACCGACCCGAACAGCCTACTGCCCATCCATGAACGCCTCGAACAATCCGGCTCGACCTACGCACTGCACCACACCAGCGTGCACACGGTCCAAGCCGAGGCCGACACCATCTCCCTGCTCATCCGCGGCCCAGCGGCCAAACAGCGGTTCCTGATCCTCGACGTCGCCGCAGGCGGCTTCTTCTGGGTCTACGGCGCAGCCCAGGAATCACCTGAACAGCGCGTCAGCAAACGCTTGACCCCCGCCCAACTCGACCACACCATCACCCGAATCCAACGCCTCATCACGGACCTCGAACCGGCATGCCGATCCGCATCTCTCGACAGGAGGTAGAGACAACCGTGAACGACGACGCATTGCAGGGAATGCTGTTCGGCGCCACCTCAGCCGAGGGCGAGACCGCCGAGGACGGCCCGGTCGACGAACTGCGCGTCTGCGCGCTCAACGTCAACAGCCCCAACCCCCGTCGCGCGCAACGCATCGTCAACTGGCTACTGGCCACCAAGAGCAACACGCTGGTGCTCACCGAGATGCAACCCTCCGAAGGGGGCCGCCACATCCTGGCCTGCCTCCAAGCGGAGGGATTCACTACCACCTGCACGCCCGGCTGGAAAAACACCCGCTACTTCACCGCCGTAGCCACCCAAGGCATCGAGGCCACCCCGGTCCAGCCGGCGGGATTCGATCCCCGCATCGCCGCCCTCGACCTCACCACCGACGACACCACAGTGCGCCTCGTGGGCATCTACGGTCCCACCAACGGCATGACCGCGGAAAGCAGCCACCGTCGCCGCGAGTTCCAGCGCCGCCTCCTGGACTACCTCGCCGAGATCAACCGCGCAGCCCTGTGCGTGGCGGGTGATCTCAACGTCGTCGAACCCGACCACCGACTCCACCTACCAGCATTCGAAGACCACGACTACGCCTTCTACACCAGCCTGCTCGCGCTCGGTCTCCGCGACGCCTACCGCGAACTCAACCCCTCGGGCGGCGACCACAGCTGGATCAATCCCCGATTCGGCAGCCAGCGTTTGGACCACAGCCTCGTCAGCATCGGGGCAGGAAAGATCCGAGCGTGCGCTTACGACCACACCACCCGAAGCGACGACATCAGTGATCACGCCGCCCTGCTCACCACCATCGGGCTACGAGCCGACCGTGCGGCAATGAACGGCCGTGGCCCCCGATGAGCGACGGCCGTTCCTGGTGACCTGCTAGCCCACCAACGCCGGGGTGCCCAGACGGGCCAAGAGCTTGTCGCGGAAGCGCGCCATGTGCGGATCGAACCGATCATGCGCCCACTCCGCCGGGTCGTCCAGGGCGAACCAGCGGACCTGATTCGCCTCTCGCGGGTCGGCCTCGATCAGCATATCCTGATCGGCGGCCAGCACGAACCAGAACGACACGTCCGTATGGCTGTGCTCGCCGCGCGTCTTCGTCACGGTCAGGAACACGGGGGCACCTCCGAACCTCGGGTGGAACTCGCCGTCGATCCGTAGTTCCTCGGCCGCTTCTCGCAGCACCGTGGTGCGTGGGTCCTCCCCATCGTCGACGTGTCCTCCGGGGAACAGCCACAAGCCCGCTTTCACATGGTCGACCAGCAGGACCGAGCGCCGTTCATCGTCTAACAAGGCGAAATAGACACACAGGTGCTTGTCGGGCGTAGCCGGACGGGCGATCCGGAATAGCGGCGCACCCGACCGGACCCACTGCAACGTGGTGGCCTTGTCCTGCGCCTCGTGCTCATCGAGCGGCGCCACACCTGCCACCAGGTCGTGCACCACATCGCGCGGATCCTGACCTGCCGACGTCATCTTCTAAGCCCTCCACGACGAGCACGCTGAGTCCGAAGCCGCTGCTCGCAGCAAAGATGTCTGCCGACGCCCCGAGCGCGCGTGCGGACCCTAGCAGCGATCTCTCCCTTTGGTCGCTGCTAGCGCAAGTCGCCGGTGGAGATCGACCGTTCCTAGCCATCGACATTAGGGTGGGCAGGTGGTTCGTGTCGGGCCCGGCCTGAGACTGTGGTGACCCGCGCGGGGGACGTGCGGGTGATCCGCTGTGACGGGTCGCCCGAGGCGGTCGCGGAGCTCGACGTGGCCCTGCGCGCGGTGCTGGACCGCGGTGCGGCGCTCGTCCCGTTAGGTCCGGGCGTGCCGCCGCCAGCCCGGGACCCGGGTGCGGGCCAGGTCGTGATGGCCACCTCAGGCTCCACTGCGCAACCTCACCAGACACCGCCCCACCAGACACAGCCCACCTGGGTGCAGCTCAGCGCCGAGGCACTGCGGGCCTCCGCGGCGGCCACCCATGCCCGGCTCGGCGGGCCTGGCCGGTGGCTGCTGGTGCTGCCCGTCCAGCACATCGCCGGGCTGCAGGTGCTGGTGCGTGCGGCGCTCGCGGGTACCCAGGCAACGGTGCTTGACCTGCGCGGCGGGTTCCACCCGGCTCGGTTCGGGGCCGCCGCCGGCCAGCTCGCCGGCCAGGGGCGGTGCTACACGGCGCTGGTCCCCACCCAATTGGCGCGCCTGCTCGAGGTCGACCCCAGCGCGCTCACCGGCTTCAACGCAGTGCTGCTGGGTGGCGCGGCCACACCGGCCGGGCTGCTGCGCCGGGCCAGGCAACTGGGGGTGCCGGTGGTGAGCACCTACGGCATGACCGAGACCGCGGGTGGCTGCGTGTACGACGGACGGCCGCTGGATGGAGCACAGATCCGGGTGGACGCAGCCGGGCGGATCGAACTAGCCGGGCCGATGCTGGCCACCGGCTACCTCGACGACTCCGCGAGGACCGCCGCGACCTTCCGGGACGGCTGGCTGCTGACCCCAGATCTCGGCCGGCTGGACGAACAGGGCCAGCTTCAGGTCCTCGGCCGGACCGACGACGTTATCGTGACCGGGGGAGTCAACGTCACCCCGGCTGAGGTGGAGGCGGTGCTCACCGGCCTGCCCGGGGTGGCCGCAGCGTGCGTGGTCGGCCTGCCCGACGCGGAGTGGGGCGAGCGGATCGCAGCCGCTGTGGTTCCCGCCGACCCCGTGCAGCCCCCGGATCCTGGCGCGCTGCGCGCCGCCGCCCGCCGCCTGCTGACCGGCGCACAAGCCCCCAAGGAGATCGTCCTGCTTGATGCACTGCCGCTGCGCGGAGTGGGCAAACCCGACCGTAACGCCATCCGCGTCCTGCTAGCCGGCGCCCCCTGAGTAGCAATACGTGATAGCTCTCGCATCACCACTCACGGGGAGCAGCCCATAAGGTGCTCTCGTGGCGAGCCTGGCGCAGTGGGTGGAGGGGGCGCGGCCGCGCACGTTGCCGAATGCCGTCGCCCCGGTCCTGGTCGGCTGGGGGGCGGCCGCCGCGCTAGGCGAGCTGCACTGGCCACGGGCTCTGCTGGCCCTGACCGTGGCGCTCGCGCTGGTGATCGGGGTCAACTACGCCAATGACTACTCCGACGGCGTCCGTGGCACCGATGCCGACCGGGTCGGGCCGATGCGGCTGGTCGGCTCCGGTGCCGCCGCACCCGCTGCGGTGCGCACGGCCGCGCTGGCCAGTTTCGGCACCGCCGCGGTGGCCGGCCTCGTGCTGGTCGCGCTGGCCGGGCAGTGGTGGCTCCTGGTGCTCGGTGCGACGAGTATCGCGGCGGCGTGGTACTACACCGGCGGGCGAAGGCCGTACGGCTATGTCGGGCTGGGCGAGCTGGCGGTGTTCGTGTTCTTCGGACCGGTAGCGGTGCTGGGCACCCAGTACGTCCTCAGCGGCCGGGTCACTCCCAGCGGAGCGTTCGCGGCCGTTGCGGTGGGTGCGGTGTCGACGGCGGTCCTGGTGGCGAACAACCTGCGCGACATTCCGACCGATGCCGCCGCAGGCAAGTACACGCTCGCAGTTCGCCTCGGCGATCGCCGGACCCGCACGTTGTACACCGCGCTGGTCGTCGTCCCGTTCGTGGTGACCCTCGGCCTCGCGGTCAGCCACCCCGCCGCCCTGATCGCCCTGCTCGCGCTGGCATTCGCGGCGCGGCCACTGCGCCGGGTCCACGCCGGGGCCGGGGGAACTGCGCTGATCCCGGTGCTGCGCGACACCGGCCTGACGATGCTGGTGTGGGCCGCCGCAACCGGTGCCGCTCTAGCGCTGTGACCTGCGCTCGAGCCCCAGGGGCGCTGGAACGTCCCGGGCCTAGCCGCCGCGCTACTCGCCACGGAGTTGGGCGCGCAGCCGGGCTCGCTCCGCGCGCCTGCGCGCGCCTGCCGCACTCATCCCCGCCGCCACCCGCAGCCGCAGCGGTCGGAGCAGCACCAGGGACAGCGGCAGCGCGACCACCAGCGCGAGCAGGACCGAGACCAGCAGCGGGATCCCGGCCAGCACCAACGGCACCGTCAGCACGGCCACCATGGCCAGCCGGGCGAGGCTGTAGAGGGCGAGGTCACGGGTGAGCGTGGCGCCGGCCGGCGGGATCTGCGGTGCCACCACGCCGCCTGAGCTTACGCGCTGCCGCAAAGCCGGTCGGCGATTCGCCCAGTTCATCCCATTACCGACGCTTTACCTCCGCAGAACCGTTCGAGTACTCGCCGCGTGAGCTGTCACGATGTTCCGAAAGGTCCCGACTGCGTGGTCGATGAACCCAGGGAGGCTCCTGATGTCCCTTCCCCAGCCTGCAGAGCGACTCCTCACCCCGGGGGAGGTGGCGGCGCTGTTCCGGGTGGACCCCAAGACCGTCACCAGATGGGCGTCCGCAGGGCGGATCGGATCGATCAGGACCCCCGGCGGGCACCGGCGGTTCCGCGAGACCGAGGTGCGCGCGCTGCTGGCCTCACTGACCACCCCGGCGCCCCAGGGGTCGGCCTGACCCGACCTGTAGTTTGTCCAGGTCAGTGGGCCGACTCGTCCGTTTTGCGTGACGCTACTACCCTCGGTGGCAGACCTGGAGGTGGTGACCACTGTGCAGTACTTACTGGCGGCCATCGGGGCGGCTACGGTCACCGTGCTGCTCTGGAAGGCATTCGGCCCGCAACGAGCGGCCGGGGAACGTGCCGGGGGAGGTCCAGCACTCGCACCTGACGACGACCCTGAGTTCCTCCGTGGGTTGAACCACCGACGGCAGGAGCCCGACGAGGAGGCCTGATTCCGGGCTGTGCTACCCCCGGTTGACCGCGTTCGGGAAGTCATCGGCGACGGTCGCGGCCAATTCCAGCGCGGCCAGCCGGGCACGCTGACCGAGGCGGTCCATATCGATCTCCCCGCCCTCCTCGAGATGCTCGTCGAAGGGCATCCGGCACACCGAGCGGCAGCGGGCAGCGAAGTGCATGGCGACCCGGTCGAGGTCCACCTTTCCTGACGTCGGACGCACCGAGTTAATCACGGCGACGGACCGGCTGACCAGTTCGCGGTAACCGTGCGCGTCCAGCCAGTCCAGGGTGGCCGACGCGGAACGCGCCCCGTCGATCGAACCGGACGACACGATGACCAGCGAGCCCGCCGTGTCCAGCACGCCCTTCATCGCCGAGTGCATCAGCCCGGTCCCGCAGTCGGTGAGCAGGATGTTGTAGAAGTGCTCGAGCAGGGTCACCGTGCGGCGGTAGTCGTCCTCGCTGTATGCCTCGGACACCGCCGGATCCTGCTCGCTGGCCAGAATCTCCAGCCTGCTAGGGCCCTGCGAGGTGTAGGCGCGGATGTCTGAGTAGCGCCGGATCCGCTTGGCGTCGCGGAGCAGGTGCCGCACCGTGGCGGTGGTCTCCAGCGGGATCTTCTGGGACAGCGTGCCGCGGTCGGGGTTGGCGTCCACCGCGATCACCCGGTCGCCGCGCAACGAGGAGAAGGTCGACCCCAGCGTCGCCGTGATGGTCGTCTTGCCGACGCCTCCCTTGAGGCTCAGCATGGCGATCTTGTAGCAACCGTGCAGCGGCTGGTTGATCCGGGCGATCAGTTGGCGACGTTGCATGTCGGCCGGGCTCTCCCCGACGTTGACCGTGCGCCCGGAAGCCACGAAGAGGGCCCGCCGCCAGCCCGACTGCGGGGGGCGCTTGGTCGGCGGGAGCAACTGCGCGGAGGACAGATCGTGCGCAGCAGGCTGCTGCTGGGGGTGCCCACCAGACGGGTTAGCGGACGCCGGATCGGGAGGCACCTGCGGGTCGACGGGATTCGGGCCCGACGGGCCACCACCCACGCCGTAAGGACCCGACGGACCACCAGCGACGCCGTAAGGATCCCGGGGCGCAGTAGGATGGTCGATGGCAGGGCTGTGCTCAGGCGACGGCCAGGCCCCGCCGACAGCCGCCTGCCACCGGCTATCCTGCTGCACCTGAGGCTCGTCGTGGCGTCTGGTCACGCTGCTTCCCCTCCAACGATCGGGCAGGTCGGTGCGATCCCCGACGCACCCGACGGTAGTCGCCGAAATAACTCCAGGCGATCCGCCCCCCGGCCGGATAGTCGTCAGATCCCAGCGTAGGAGTGGAATCCGGCGACCACGATGTTGACGAAGAAGAAGTTGAACATCATCACCGCGAGACCCAGCACGTTGATCCAGGCCGCCCGGGAACCGCGCCACCCGGCCGTCGCCCTGGCGTGCAGATACCCGGCGTAGACCACCCACGCGACCAGCGCGACGGTCTCCTTGGGGTCCCATCCCCAGTATCGGCCCCATGCCGCCTCGGCCCAGATCGCCCCGGTGATGACCCCGAAGGTCCAGATCGGGAAGGCGACCACCGTGGTGCGGTAGGCCAGCCGGTCCAGCACGTCGCTGCCGGGCAGCGAAGCAGCGGTCCGCGAGGCCGCCCCGGCCCGCTCCCGCACCAGGTAGAGCACGCTGGCCACGCCGGACACCACCAGGATGCCCGTCGCGCCGGCCGCGGCGGAGACATGGATCGCGATCCAGTACGAGTTCAGCGCCGGGACCAGCGGCGCAGCTTCGGCGTAGAGCACCGTGCCGCCGAGGAACATCAGCACCACGACGGGCAGCAGCACGAACACGCCAAGCCGGCGCAGCCCCGGCGCGCTGCCGCGCTGCCCGGACAGCCCTGCCGCGCTGCCGCGCTGCCCGTACAGCCCTGCCGCGCTGCCGCGCTGCCGGTACAGCACGACCAGCCAGGCGGCCACCGCGACGAAGCAGATCGCCGAGGTGAACTCGTACATGTTGCCCCACGGCACCCGCCCGGCGGCGGATCCGCGCAGCACCAGCGAGCCGCCGTGCACCACCGCGGCAAGCCCCGTGAGCGCAACCGCTGATCGGCCGATCCGCTGCGACCGAGAGCGGGGCAGCGATGTTGTCCCTGGGAGCACGCCTCCCGGGGGAGCCAGCGTCGCGACCGCGCCATCGCCCTCGGCAGCAGGTGACGCCGCGGCTGCGCTGACCCGTCCGGTCGCGTACTCGACGGCGTGCAGGGCCATCGCGAGCAGGTAGAGCACCAATGCGGTGCCATAGGCCAGGTCACCGTAGGACGCCAAGACTGGATCAACCGGCATCGCCCTGCCGTCCTTCCTTCGATGCCCCCGCGGGGACCGCATTAATGCTTCGACCCGGCAAGCAGGTCTCAGTCGGCCGGGTAGAGCCGGGCCGCAGCAGGTCGGCGGCGATCCGGTCGAACTCCTCGCCGTACCCGGCGGCCTCGGTGCGGGCCAGCCCGCCCAGCTCAATCACCGTACCGTTCGGTCCGCCCCCGGTGGCATGCGCAGTGGCGCGGACCCAGAATCGCCGCCGCTTGACCGAGAGTGACAGTCCCAGGCCACCGAGTACGAGTACGGCGAAGCCCAGCACCCACAGCTGCGCCGGGTCGTAGGAGACCTGCAACGAGACGAACCGGGTCACCCCGTCGAAACGCACCGTCGTGCCGTCGGGCAGGGTGAGCTGCTCACCGGGCCGCAGGTTCTGCCGCGCCACCTGCTCCAACCGCCCGGCGTCCACCATGGACTGATCGATCGAGAAGATGGACTGGCCGCGGCCGGAGTTGTTGCCCAGATCGCCCTTGAGCACGTCGATCGCCACGGCCGGGTCGAGCAGGTCCGGGAACGCGGAGGTCAGCAGCGTGCCCTGGAACGCAGCGGTCGGGGCGAACAAACCGGTGATCGCGAGCTGGCGGGTACGCCGCTGCGCGTCGTCGGTGACCCCGGGCGGGTCGAACTTGGTGGCGCCCTCGGAGAGCAGGGTGGCGTTGTCCACCGGCCGCCACTGCACGATCCCGGTGCGCTGCGGCCCGTCCGGGAAGGTGACGGTGAACTCCGGTGCGTAGCCGTGCCCGAGCAGGTAGACCCGTGAGCTGCCCAGCCGGAGCGGCTCGTTGACTTGCAACTGGTAGGGCCGCCAGGTGCCGGTAGCCAAATCGTCCGGACCCTGGTAGCTGATGTCGGCGCGGAACTGCTGCGGCTGCCCGGTGCGCAGGTAGGTCGGGGTGAACTCGTCGACCCGGACGCAGAACGGGTCGAGGCCGGTGCCGTCGACGGACAGGCCCGGGCGGAACGAGTCGTAGGCCAGCGGGCCGGAGTTGCAGAACTGGGAGCCGTTGGCGAGCACGATCACCTGGCCCTCGTAGCCCACCAGCTTGCCGATCGCGAACGACACCAGCAGCCCGAGCAGGGCCAGGTGGAACACCAGGTTGCCTGCCTCCCGCAGGTAGCCCCGCTCGGAAGACAGCGTGCGGGCACCGCCCGGCTCTACCCGCTCGGCGATCCGCCAGCCGCGCAGCCGCTGTCGGGCGGCTTCAAGGACCTCCTCGGGAGCGGCGGCGGATTCGGCACGGGCGTGGTGCGGTAGCCGGGCCAGGTTGCGGGGAGTGCCCACCGGAGCCCGGCGCAGCGCCCGCGCGTACTCGGCGCTGCGCGGCACCACGCAACCCACCAGGGAGACGAACAGCAGCAGGTAGATCGCGGCGAACCACGGGCTGGCGAACACCTCGAAGAAGCCCAGCCGGTCCAGCACCGGGGCCAGTGTCGGGTGCTGCGCCTGGTAGGCCCGGACCCGCTGCGGGTTCAGCGAGTACTGCGGCAGCAGCGCACCCGGCAGCGCGGCCAGCGCCAGCAGGAACAGCAGCACCAACGCGGTGCGCATGCTGGTCAGCCCGCGCCAGGTGTTCCGGGCCAGCGCGCTGCGCTGCCTCACCCGGGCCATCGGAGTCGACCGGGCCATCAGATCGGCGTCTCGAAACCGGACACCGGCCCGCGCAGGGTTGCCACGAACTCCGCCCACAGCCCGGTGACCAGCAGCAGCCCGACGACGATCAGCATCGCGCCGCCGGCCAATTGCACGCCGCGCAGGTGACCCCGCAACCATGACAACGCCCGTGCTGCCCGCCGGGCACCGAGGGCGAGCAGCAGGAACGGCGTACCCAGCCCGACGCAGTAGGCGCCCACCAGCAGCATCCCGCGGGCCAGGCCGTCGCCGGGGGTGCTCACCGCCAGCGCGATCACTCCGACGAGGGTGGGCCCGAGGCAGGGCGTCCAGCCGAGCCCGAACACCGCGCCCAGCAGCGGGGCCCCGACCAGGTGCCGCGGTCCCAGCCTTGGTCGGGGATGGATCCGGAGGTCGCGTTGCAGCGCGGGCACCAGCCCGACGAACACCAGCCCCATCGCGATCGTGACCACTCCCCCGACCCGCTGCAGGGTGAGCTCATTCAGCGCGAGCTGGTCCGCAACGCCGAGCGCGGTCACCACGGCGGCGGTGAACACTACCGAGAAGCCGAGCACGAACAACGCCACCGCGCCGAGCAGCCGCCTGCGACCTGCGGTGGTCTCGCTGTCGGCGCCGACCAGCCCGGTGAGGTAGGCCAGATACCCCGGCACCAGCGGGACCACGCACGGTGAGGCGAAGCTCACCACCCCGGCGAGCGCCGCCAGCCCGGCCGCCAGCAACAGCGGCCCAGAGATGGCGAACTCGGTCAGGCCCACACCGGCCAGGGTAAGTCGGCCTCGTGCTCGGCGTGTCCGCGCCCCGTACACGGTGTGTCCGATTCCCATGCCCGGGTGTCCGTCACAAGGTGACGACCACCGACAGCACCTGGTCCGAGCAGTCTATGATCGGCTGTCGGGCCGGAGCAAAGGAAACGGGTGCGACCGATGGGAGAGCGCGTGCCGCAGTCCGAGGCGACCAGAGCCGCGGCGGCGCCGGACGACGGTCCAGGTAGTGATTCGGCTGACCTGCACTCGCTTCCCGGAAACATGCTCATCGACTACATCACTGGGAAGCTCGTCGCCGACAGCCCGAAGGAACAGGTCCGCCAGCGCATTGCCCGCGCCCTCTTCCACGAATATGGTATCGCGGTGGATGATATGGTTCGGGACTTCCCGGTCACCATCGAGATCGACGGGAAGAAACGCCGTCGACGTATCGACATCGCTATCTTCGAATCGAATGCAGACCGCGCCCCCGAGAGCCTGCGGCGCGTCGTCGTCTGTAGGCCCGAGCCGAAGAACGGAAATACCATCACCAGGATCCGGACTCCGCAGCAGGCTGAGAAGGACCTCGGCGAGCTTCGGGATCTCCTGGGCGACGAGCGCACCCCCGAACGGCGGTACGGCCTCTGGACCAACAATCTTGAACTGTTCTTTCTGGAGAAGACCGTCGAGCGGTTCGGCCCGCGTTACACCTCGATTGCGGACTGGCCGCTGATCGGTGAAGACGTCAGCCTTAGCGTGGTCTCTCATCAGCGTTTGCGCAACGCGGACGCGGGGATGCTCAAAGCGGCGTTCCGCCGATGCCACAACTACATCCACGGCAACGAGGGAATGCCGAAGGATGCAGCTTTCTGGCAGTTTCTCTACCTGCTTTTCACCAAGATGTACGACGAGCGGGAGAGCCTTGAGGGGGGCCGCCCGCCCCGGTTCTTCGCCGGTTTGCACGAGCCCTTCACCCCCGAAGGGCAGCGCGAGATCGCGGCTCGCGTCAGGGCGCTGTTCGACGAGGTGAAGGGCCGGTTCCCACATTTCGGTGCCCGCGACGAGCTCGCCGTGTCGGACCGGGCGCTCGCCTTCCTCGTGGGCCAGCTCGCCCCCTACGACTTCATCAACACCGACATCGACGCCAAGGGCATGGCCTACCAGGAGCTGGTGGGTGCTAACCTGCGCGGTGATCGGGGCCAGTACTTCACCCCGCGCAGCGCAGTCGACCTGATGGTCGAGATCCTCGACCCTCGCGAGAATGAGGTTATACTCGACCCGGCGTGCGGCACCGGCGGCTTCCTCCGGGCTACGCTGAGACACCTGCTGCAGGGATGGCGGGAGGCAGCGGGGACCGCGGGTCGCCGGGACACGCCTGAGCAGTCCGAGAGGCACCGGCAGCGGCTCGAGGCGTATGCCCGCAGCCGGCTCTTCGGCGCGGACTTCGACCCGTTTCTGGTCCGGGCCACGAGCATGAACGTAATGATGCTCGCCGGTATCGAGGGAAACATCTACCATCTCGATTCTCTGGCATTTCCCGGCGGGCACCTGGACGGCGTACACGAAGCCAATCGACGGATACCGTTGAGTAGTATTGACGTCCTCATGACGAACCCTCCCTTCGGTGCAGACATCAAGGTCACGGATCCTACCGTACTGGACCAGTACCGCGATGGGGTCGCGCAGTCGTGGACTCGCAACCGGACGTCTGGTGAACTGGCCACCAATCTGCACAGTCCGCTGGTCTCGGCGATGTCGCCCGAGCAATTATTCATTCAGCGCAGCGTCGAGTGGCTGCGCCCGGGCGGTCGCCTCGGGATCGTGCTGCCGAATGGCATACTGTCGAACCCGGGACCAGTCGATGAGGCGATCCGTCGCTGGATCCTCGACCACTGCTGGGTGCTGGCCAGCATCGAACTGCCGATGCAGACGTTCGTGGCCGAGGCGAACGTCAACATCATCACCTCGCTGCTGTTCCTCAAGCGTAAGTTCCCCAGCGAAGTGCGTGCCGCCCAGCTCGGTGCAGTACAGGACTACCCTATCTTCATGGCGATTGCTGAACAGGTGGGGTTCGACCGTCGCAACAATCCGGTTTACCGGCGTAGCGCCGACGGCGAAGTGATCCTGACCGAGCAGGTCGAATCGGAATGGGTCCGGACGAACGGTCACCCGGTGGAGCGCGTCCTGCATCGGCGACGCCCGGAGCTCGACAACGACCTCCCCCTCATCGCGCAGCAGTATCGCGAGTTCCGCAGGCGGTACCCGGTTCCCGGGCGTCCCCCCGAGGGTAACAAGTGATCACCCGGATCGAGGCGTCGAACTACCGCTGCTTCGCGCGGCTGTCCGTCGACGTGGACCGCTACCAGGTGCTCGCCGGAGCCAACGGCTCGGGCAAGACGACGCTGCTCGACATCCCGCTGCTACTGGGTGATTTGCTGCGGGCTCAGCGGATCGCCGACGCCTTTCTGCGATCCGAACGCTCAGGTCGAGCCCCGCGCGCCACCAGCTTCACCGAGCTGCTGTACAACGGCCGCGGCACCGACCTGGTGTTTGCTGTGCAGGCCCGGCTGCCCCCCACCATCCAGGCGACTCTGGCCCGCGGCAGCGCCGCGACCACCCGGCGGGCCCCACCGACGCACATCCGGTACGAGCTGCGGCTGGAGGTCTTCAACCGGAAGCTGGAGGTCGCCGAGGAATACTTGTTCCTCTTCGCCGAAGACGACGACCCGCCGGAACCGGGGATCCCCCTGCAGGGCAGTGCGGCTAGCGGGCGAAAGGTGCCAGGCAGCAAATGGTGGCCCGTCATCACACGCAGGCTTGGAGCAAGAACCGAGTTGGCCGCCGAGACGACGACTCGTGGCCCCCGGCTGCCGGACCTGCGCATCGAGAAAGTCCAGCTCGCACTGGCCTCGGTCCCCGCTGACGACAGTCTCTTCCCGGCAGCCCGGTGGTTCATCGGCCTACTCCGCGCACGTGCCGTGTGCTACGACCCGGATTGGACGGCGCTGCGGCTGCCCGCGCCCCCCGGAGACCCGTTTGAAGTGATACCCGACGGGCGCAACACGCCGTGGCTGGCTCAGGCGATGCGCGAGGAGGACCCGACGAGCTTCCGGCTGTGGGTGGACCACGTGCGGACCGCACTCCCGCAGTTGCTCGACATCGACGTCCGGGAACGGGAAGAGGACCACCACGCCTACTTCGTGCTCGACTATGTGGGCGGTCACCGCGTTACCTCCTCCGGGCTCTCGGATGGGACCGTGCGGATCCTCGCCCTCAGCGTGCTTCCCTACCTGCAGGCGGAGGCACTTCCGCAGCTCCTGGTCACCGAGGAGCCGGAGAATGGGATTCATCCGCAGGCCATCGCGACCGTGCTGGCCTCCCTGAGCTCCATCCAGCACAGCCAGGTGTGGATCTCCACGCATTCCCCCGTCGTGCTGGCTAGCACCGAACTCGGCGACGTCCTGGCCGCGCGGCTGGACGACGACGGATCGGCCGACGTCATTCGCGGCGACCGGCATCCGC
The DNA here is from genome assembly GCA_050699435.1 of Pseudonocardiaceae bacterium. Lineage (GTDB taxonomy): Bacteria > Actinomycetota > Actinomycetes > Mycobacteriales > Pseudonocardiaceae. The sequence continues at coordinate 13,372 of JBOHGM010000071.1, forward strand.
GGCTGCGGGACTGGCGTGGCTCGATCGACCTCGGTTCGCTCTTCGCCTCCGGCGTGCTGTCGTGACCGACCAGCGCGAGCTGGTGTTCGTGGTGGCCGACATGACCATGCAGCAGACGCTGCTGGGGTTTTTCGGGCGCCCGCAGTTCCACCGGAGCCTGCGCTGCGGCGCGTTTCCGATCGATGCCCGGCTGAACCGGGACGTCTTCGTGGCCGCCGGGCAGAACGACCCCGGCCTGTACGCGCGCGGACGAGCTGCTCCGGCCGCATCACGCGACCCACCGCCACGCTGTCATCATGCTCGACGCCGACTGGGAGGGCAGCCCCGGCGCCACCCGCATCTGCGCGCACGTCACCGAGCGAGTGGCCCGGGTGTGGGAACCCGCTGACGTCGCCGTGGTCGTGCTCGACCCAGAGATCGAGACCTGGTTCTGGCAACCGGACAGCCCCCACGTCGCAGAGGCAATGAACTACCAAGGCCGGCGCCACTATCGTGAGGTCCTGACCGGGGCCGGGCTCTGGCCGCCGGAATCGCGGAAGCCGCCCCGGCCGAAGGAGGCGCTGCAATACATGCGCAGGGCGCATCGCACCGATCTCTCGCCTGCCGTGCTGCAGCGGGCCGCCTCGCGGGTGTCCGTGCGAGACTGCGTCGACCCGGCCTTCCGGTCGCTGTGTGGCGTACTACGACGCTGGTTCCCCCCGGAGCAGCAGTGAGGACGACCAACCTGGCGAGCCCGGTCCGGCTGGAGTGGCTGCTCGAACACAACGCCCGCCTCGACGCCCGCCCGTACGTCGGAGGCGCCTACGAGGCTCGCGACCTGCTCAACCGCCTTACGGTGCCGGTCGAGCCGCTGCATCAGCTGACCACTGGTCACGACGGCGGCTTGTACAACGGACCGCAATTCCGCCGGGTGTGGGTTACGGATCGGGCGCACGGAGTGCCGTTCCTGGGCAGCGCCGACATGTTGGAGGCCGACCTCAGCCACCTCCCGCTGCTGCGCCGGGCAGATGCGGAGTCACCGAAGCTGGCATTCCTGCGGGTCGAGGCCGGGACAACGTTCATCTCGTGCTCCGGCACCGTGGGCCGCGTGGTGTACGCCCGGCCCGACATGGTCGGCTGCTGGTCCTCCCAGGACACGATCAAGGCCGTCGCCAACCCCGAGCGGATCCTCTCCGGCTACCTTTACACAGTGCTGGCCAGCCGGTTCGGTACCCCCATCCTGATTAACTCGCGTTTCGGCACTGGGATCCGGCATCTGGAGCCGGCGCAGATCGCCGACCTCCCCATCCCGCGCTTCGGAACCGAGGTCGAGGGCCGCATCCACTGGATCATCGAGGAGGCGGCCGTGCTGCGCGCCGGGTACCAGCGCCAGCTCGTCGCGGCCACTGAGGACCTGTTCACCAGCGCCGGGTTACCGGAGTTGATCGACCCGGACTGGCATGCCCGGCCCCGTGACCTCGGCTTTGCCGTCGACCGCAGCGAAGCGCTCACGCTGCGTGCACTCAACTACAGCCCGCGCGCTCAGCGGATCGCCGACCGGCTGCGCTCTGTCCCGCACCACACCCTCGGCGACGTCTGCGCCGGAGGGGTGCTAGCCACGGGCGCCCGGTTCGCCCGCGTTCCCGCCGAGCCCGGCGAAGGCGCGCTACTCATAGGTCAACGCCAGGGCTTCTGGATGCGCCCGGAGGGACGCTGGATCAATCCCCGTAACGCGCCGTCAGGCATCCGCGCCGTTGACGAGACCGTGCTGATCGCCAGCCAGGGCACGCTCGGCGAGTCAGAGGTGTTCTGCCGGCCGATCCTGGTCACCGGCACCTGGCTGCGATTCGTCTACACCGAGCACTTTCTGCGGGTCGTGTCTGGCATCCCGACGTTGCCTGGGGCTTACTTGTTCGCGTTTCTGCGCTCCGAGGCAGCGTTTCGGTTGCTCCGTTCCATGTCTAGCGGTGGAAAGCAACAGGACATCCACGACATACTGCGTCAACGGCTGCCGGTGCCGGTGTGCACCGAACTCGACCGGCAGCGGATCGCCGGGAAGGTGCGGGCCGCACACAGGGACCGCGATCTCGCTGACCAGCGGGAGGACGAGGCGTTCGCGGCCCTGGATGCGGCCGTCGAGGGAGCGGCGAGGTAGATGGCTCGGATCGTCCCCATCGGTGAGCCCGCCAACGACTGTGAGCGACGGGTCATCGCGCACCTAAGGGACCACGCGCCGGACGACTGGACGGTGCTGCACAACGTCGAGCTGCGGGACCGGGGGCACTGGTACGAGGTTGACCTCGTCGTGCTCGCCCCGCATGCCGTGCACGTGATCGACATCAAGGGCACCCATGGTCACATCATGGTGGCCCGCAACCGGTGGTACCCAGATCACCGGGCCCCGTTCCGGTCCCCCGCTGCCGAAGCTGCGCGGACACGCGCGAACCCTCAAGACGCTGCTCACCACCGGCGCGCCTCGGCTCGGTGAGCTGTATGTGGGCTTCCTCGTCGTGCTGTGCGAGGACGATGCCGAGCTGCACGATCCCGACGAACGCGACATCGCCGACGTCTGCGACATCCCTGCACTCGTCCACATACTCGCCGACCCGTCGCGCGTGCCTGAGCAGTTCGACGCCCACGGTGGCCTCGGCCGCGATCCCGGCCTGCTACGCACCCTGACCGGCGCTGCTCGCCCACCCTCCGCGGCTCGCGCTTTCGGCAACTGGGATGTTGAGGAACGGCTCAGCGAGAGCGACGACGTGACCGAGTACCGGGCCCGCAACCGGTCGCTGCCGAGCGCCCCGCCGGTCCGGCTGCGGGTCTACCCGCTGGACCCCTACCTTCCCGAGGGCGAACGCGAGCTGCAGCGGCAACGGGTCGGCAACGCCTTCGCGATGCTCGGCAGGCTGCCAGGCCACCCGCACATCGTCAGCTGCCGCGACTTCTTCATCGAGGATGACGAGAGCCGGTGCGTACTCGTCCTCGACGACGTGCACGGTGGCTCGCTGCGGTTGCGGATGTCCGCGACCGAACCGTTGAGCCGCGACACCGCGCTACGGATCCTGCGGGGAGTGACGTCGGGGCTAGCCCATGCGCACCGGCACCGCGTCGTCCACCGCGCGCTCAGCCCCGACACGGTCCTGGTGGCGACCGACGGTAGGCCGATGCTCACTGGCTTCGACTACGCGCGCGGGCCCGAGCCGCGAGCCGCGACGGTCGCGCACGCCATCCCCGACGTGATCGACCCGGCGTACCTCGCCCCGGAGGGGCACACCGATCCGGCACAGCTCACCGCCGCGAGCGACCTCTACGCGCTCGGCGTGCTCGGCTACCGGCTGCTCACCGGTGAGCTGCCCTTCACTGACGCGACCGATCAGCAGCAGCGGCACAGCGTGCTGCCCCCCGAGGCGCTGGCAGCGGCCGAGGTCCCGGCCGAGCTCGCCGCCTGGCTCGCCGCGCTCTGCTCCCACGACCCGGCCAACCGCCCCGACGCCACCGAAGCCCTGCGCCGCTTTAACCGCGCCATCCGCCGGACAGCGCCTCCCGAACCGCCGGCCACCCCCGAGGACGGCGACCGGGAGCGGTACCGCGATCTACCGAAGGGCTACGAGCTCACCGCGACGCTGGTGGTCCAGCGCAAGCTCGGGTCCGGTTCGTTTGGCGTCGTCTACCAGGTGCACAACGTGCTGGCGCGCACCGACCAGGCGCTGAAGCTGGTCCTCACCGACCCGGACTCGGTCGTCGAGCGGCTCCAGCAGGAGTACACCCCGCTGCTCGCCCTACCCGTGCATCCGAACGTGATCCGGGTGCACTACGCGGACCTCCTGCCCGGCTCACGGATCCCGTATCTGATCTTCGAGTACGTGCCGGGCCGGGACGTCGCGCAGCTCGCCCAGGAGGGCCTGCTCAGCCCGGCAGACGTGCGCAGCTGCCGGCACCACCCTGATGGCTCTCGACGGGCGAGGAGACTACGACCAGGAGCTGCTGGAGACGCTGTTCCGGAAGCTCCCCCGCGGGGGCGACCTGCCGGCCGCTGGGCTCGAGGCTCACCAGGGGTACGTGGCTGCGGCCCGGCGTCGCTTCTTCTTTGAATCCCAGGACGGTGAGCGCTGGCGTGGCCTGTTGCCACACCGGTCGGCAACCGACTTCCTCCGGGTCCTTACCACGGCAGAGCCGGCGCGTGACACGACACGAGAGATCGTTTATGCGATCAACCGCAGTGAGGGGCTCGCCGACCCCGGCAAGCTGGGGCCTGCTCTCGCGCTCGCCGTGCGCCAGGTCCGCAACGGGTTGATTCGCAGTTACCGGCTCTTCCCGCTCGACGGCTTCACCGTCGAGGCGATCGGTCCACGCCAGTCGCCCTACCTCGAGAGCGCTCCTGACCGGCTGCTGCTGCGCTTCAACCCCACATTGCACGCCACCCGGGGCGTCGCACAAGTGCCGGAGCTGCCCATCAGGCTCGACCTGTACGAAATGCTCTGGCGGCTGCGCCGGGGTGGCCTGCCGGCGCCCGCCGATCTGCAGGGCCAGCACCTCAGCTTGACGATCTTCAAGAACATGCTCGGCGCTGCCCCCTACCAGGCGGTGCTGCTCACCGTCACAGGGCACGATCTGCACCGAATCGAGCGCAGCGAGCAGGACGGACTGCTGACGCTGGGCCGGTACGCGGCAGCGGCCACCGACTTCGAGGGGGAGAGCTGATGGCGCGCCTAGGGACACTGCACAGCGACTTCCGGCACCCGGGACTGAGCTACCTGAACTTCAGGCTCCTGGACATGGACCGGGTGCTGACCGCGTTCCTCGCCCGATTGCAGCACCGAGGTCTGCCCAGCAGGCTTGCCCGGCACGCCGACATCGGGGTGGACAGCTTCGTGGCCGAGATCCTCGACTGTGAGCGGCGTGGTGAGGGCTTCCAGGGATTCCAGAGAGCCCGGGAGATCACCCGGAGATGGGTCGAAACGGACCTGGTGGACATGGTGAACCGCGGCAAGCCGACCCAAGCCGTCGCCGGCCTACGGCCGCTGCACGGGTTCACCTACCAGTTCCGCAACAGCAAGCACTCCCGGCCGGCGGGCGCCGACGAGCACCTCTACGAGATGCTGTCCGGCGCACTGAGCGGGCGCGGCACAACCGCACTGACCCAGCTGAAGGCATTCTTCTTCGAGGGGATCGATCCTGCCACCGAACGTCCCCGGCCCACCGGGCATATCGATGTCGAGACCCAGGCGTTGCTGCACCTGTGCACCAGCACGGGGAACAAGGTGGACGACCGGCCGGACACCAGCAAGCCACGCCGGTCCTATCCGTCGCTCTGCCCGTCGCAAGCAGAACTGCTGGCCGACGACGTCCTGCGCTTGCTCTACCACCAGGAACACATTCCGCGGTCGGTCATGGTGGAGTATCTCAAGATCCTCTTCGCCTTCCACCTGGCGCTCTACCACCTCCGCCTGGTGAAGGCGTTGCCCTCCGTGGTGGCTGCCGGCAGCAGCCGTCACCGCTGCAGCCGGCCGGTCGATGCCGCCTCGCCCGAAGAGTCCGGGTCCGACTGCGAATGGCGCATCGGGCTGCTGGTTGACATCGCGGGCCGTCCTGGCACCCCCGTCGCCCGCCTCGCCGCGCGCAGTGCCGCGACCTGGCAACAGCGGTTGCCCGCCTACGTCCGCGCGGCTTACGAGGTCAAAAAACTTGACGAGTTCGCCGAGCACCTGGTCCGCAAGCGGAAGCTGTCCCCGGCCGCAGGGGGTGAGTTCCCGATCGATACCGTGCTCGACGTCGGCCGGAGCAGGGAGCACCGGAGCGACCGCGAAGCGTTCTTCGCGCAACGGCTGGCCAATCTGCTGGAGAGCACCGATCCCGGCAGCGAGCCTCCCGAGGTCACCCAGATCCTGGGCCTGGGCATGGACGAGTACTCCACCTACCTGGAGATCCTCACCGCCTACAAGGGCGAGTTCCATCGACGCTACCTCAACGAGTGCCTCGACTCGCTGCTACTCAAGAACAGGCCCGGCGCCCTGCTCACGCAGCCGCGCGGCCAGCCGCGGCGTTTCGTCCTGGACAGCCGCCTAGTCGAGGTCTTGCTGCAGATCGCGCTGCTGCGCCCGAGCGGCGGAACGTTCCACACCGAACCACTGCGGGTCGACGAATTCCTCGCTGTCTTGCGGCTGCGCTACGGACTTCACGTCGACCAGCTGCCGCTCGACGAGGGCTTCTCCGCGCCGAGCATCGACGATCGCGCCGCGCTGCGAGACAACGTGCGCGCGTTCACCGATCGCTTGCGCGAAATCGGTTTCTACTCCGACCTCTCCGACGCCTACCTCACCCAGACCATCCGCCCGCGCTATGTGATCGGCGAGGGGCATCAATGACACCGGTGACCGGCCTGCGCCTCCTCGCCGACGAGGACCTGCTTGCCACGCTCGAGGACCACCTGGTGCCGCCGTTGACCACCGTCCTGCATCGACGCACCAGCGGGCACTGTATGCGAGTCGACGACATCGAAATCCCGCTCGCGGTGCGGCTATGCCGGCGGCTGCGTTCCGCCACGCGCGGGCAGGTATGCGTGCTCGGGGTACCACCCGCCATCCCCGACGACCTCGCCACCTCCAGCACGAAAATCGTCGAACTGCGTAACCCCGATGCCGACGGGCAGCTGCGACCGCCGCTGCTGGTGTTCGTTCCGCCTGGTACCAGGGCGAGCGCGGAGGACTCCTTCGGCGTCGCGACCTTCGAGCAGATCATGCTGGGCCGGGTGTACGACGAGCTCGCCACCCGGTTGCTGCGCGAGCTCCCCCCGGGCTCAGGCAGAGCAGCGGGGATCTGTTCGCGGTGCTCGACATGGAGCGGTGGTCCTTCGCCGACGCTCGTTCCCGGTGCCGCTATCTGCTCACCGTCGTGCTCAACGATCACGACGGGCAAGCGGCTGGCGGCGCGGTCTTCGAGCTCGGGCTGATCCCGGATCCCGATCTCTTCGCGATGGGAGTGACGACCCGCGCGACCCGCAACATCCGGACCGTGGCCCAGCTCACCGACGCACTCAAGCCGGACCGGCAGCGGGTGCTGGGATTGGGCCTCACCGACGCCACCTTCCGCCGGGAGCTCGCCGAGTTCGCAGTCGCTGCGGGGTTGTCCAACCCCGCAGTCTGGACGAGGCGGGTCGTCACCGAGCGGGCGAACTGGCGGTTCTTCTTCGGGAACTGGCCGCTGCGCGAGGACACCACCTACGACGAGGTGGACATCGAGGTCGGCGAGCTCGATCTACCGACTGCTGGCGCCAACGATCAGGACGCAACCGATCCGGTGCTACGTGGTATCACCGGGCAGCGCTACCTGCCGGTGGGCCCGGGGGGTGTGAAGGAACTCGTGGTCCCATTCGCGATCGGGCAAGATCCTCGCCAGGTTCCGGCGCTGGCGCGGTTCCGCGTCCAGATCATGGCTGAAGGCCCGGACGCGACGACTGGTGAGCGTCCCGCCGGTACCCCGACCGACGTCTCGACCACGGCCAAGGCCAACAGGGCAGGCGCGCGGCGCTACAAGCCCCGGCTGGTGAAGTTGCAGCAGTCCGCCTGGGAGGAAGGCTGGTACTACGTCCGGGTCACCGCACTGGATGCGGACGGGGTGCCGCTGCAACACGGTCGGGGACAAGAGACCGGGCGGGGCCATCCGAGCCACGAAAGCGACCGGTTCTACGTCATCCCAGACGGGGATCACGACGGGCCGGTCGAGCAGCGCAGGCGCCAAGCGGCCGGCGTTACTCATGTCGCCCGGCTGCTCGAGGCCGCTGCGGTTGCCGAGGGTAGAGCCGCGGATTCCGTGGTGCACCGGTCCTCCCAGTGGAAAGACCCCGCTCGTGGCTCGGGCGCTGCAGCCACCGACTGCACCCTCGTCTGCGACTTCGGTCCCGACGGCCTGGTCAACGTCCCGCTGTCGCCGTACCTTGCGGAGATCGAGCAGCGGACCCTCGCCGATCCCTCCGCTGTCGGTCAGTGGCAACTGTTGCCCTCCGTCGCCGCAGCGGCCGCCGTCGCACCGGCCATCCGCGAGGAGAGTCGCTGGCCGGCGCGCGTGGACACCGGATCGTGGGCCGCCTTCCTCGAAGCCCGCACCGAACTCTTCGAGCGGATCTCCGGACCGCAGTCAACAGCGCCGGGCACCCCGGTGGAAGCCTTCGATCTGCGCACCGTCCACGACCAGGTCGTCCGTCACGCGGACACCTACCTGTCGCTGCTCACCCGGCAGCACGGCGTGGTGGCGCAACGAGCGGGCTCCGATGACCACGACGCCCTGGCGACGCTGGCCGAGCTCGCCCGCATCGACACCGTCACGGTCACGCTGACCGATCACCGTGACCGCACCCACGAGGTCGTCCTGGTCGCCCCGACCCACCCGCTGCGGCTGCTATGGCTGGCGACGTGGGCCTTCGTCAGTCGCAGCTGGGCCAGCACCGACAACGGGGTCGACCGGAGCGTGGCGCGCGCAGCCGCCGAGGCACTGCGCGGGATCGAGCCGCTGGGCTTTCCCCTCGTGGTACCGCGGACCGGCGGCCGGTTAGCGATCGCGGCGTTCGATCTCACCCCGTATTGGGGGGTCTGCCTCCCCGACGGCACCGACGATCCGCAGGGTCTGCTCGCGCTGCTGCGAACCGTGCTGCGGGTGCCTGATCGATCGGCGCTGGCGGATGTCTGGTCCGGCACCGCCCTGGCTGACCGGCTCGAGCGTTACCTCCGGCAGCACCCGTACGTGCAGACCGTGCTGGTCAATGCGGTCAACGTCGGGCGTGGAGACGAGGTCGCCCAGGCGATCAAGCTGGTGCGGGCCCGATCCGGGCTCGGCGAGATCGGCTTCGATCTGCGTGTGTTCGCGGCAGACCCCGAAGCGCCGGGTACCGCCGAGGCCATCATCGATCTGCTGGACGGCGACGAGGCTATGCCCGGCCTCGCGGTCTCAGTCCGCGCTCGGCGAGAGTTCGGCCAAGACCCTCGGGACGATGCTGCTCACCTCACAGTGCTCTTCGATGCGCTTAGCGCGGAGCAGTTGGGCACGGTGACGCTCGGTCGGCCGCATGAGCCGCAGCCGGCCCTGCCGGTGTACGGCCTGATCCAGGAGATGGTCACGTCCTACGAGGAGGACCGGGACGCGACGGTCTGGCGAAAGCGGCCGAAGCACGGCGTTGCCCCGGAGCTTACTGGCGCCGAAGAGGCCACCGACCTGCTCTCCGCGCTGCCCGCGGCGATCTCCGCCGTCGCGGCCACGCTCGCCGCCGCACAGTTCGTCGAGCATGGGGTGCCAGAGATATCGCTCGTGCTGACGGCTGAAGACTCGAGCTTGCTCGATCACGCGCACCGGTGCAGCGATTGGGTGCTCACCGTGGATCGGACGCTGGGGATCGAGTTCTTTGACAGCCCGCGTGACATGGCGCGGCCTGACTACGTCATCGACTACACCCCGGCGACCGGCACCGCGCTCGGCCACCACATGGTCGTGAGCTCCCGCTCGCTGGACGAGTTTCGCGCGCTGCTGGCACCGATGGTGGCCGAGAACACCCTGATGGTTGCGCCGCACCATGTCCAGACATTTTTCGACCAGCTGCGCCTACTGTCCGGACGCATGGCGTTCAAGATCGCGTCAGTGGCCGCGAGCCAGCGTGCAGAGGTCCTCGGGCTGGCGCTGGCACGGATGTATCTCGACTACCAGGGGGCGCTGAAGAACCAGATCCTCGTTCCGCTGGACGCTCACCTCGAGCTCTACCGGGACGCTCTCGCCGGCGCCGACCTCCACCGCACCGACCTCGCGCTGTTCGACCTGGATGCGGATCGCCGCGCGATCACGTGCCGGCTTGTCGAGGTCAAGTGCTTCACCTCCGACTCCGGCATTGGTGGCCACCAGCGGATCAGGGACCGAATCCGAACCCAGATCGACGGCAGTTGCGCGATGATCGCCGGCCACTTCGATCCCACGTACCAGCGCCCGGACCGCGTGCTGAAGAACCACGAGTTCGCGAGCCTGCTTCGGTTCTACCTGGGCCGCGGCACTCGGCATCGGGTTATCGGCGACGGTGCTGCACGCAGCGCGGAGCGGCTCATCGACCACCTCGACGACGGCTACCGTCTCGAGTTCACCCGGTCCGGTCTCGTGTTCGATCTCAGTGGTACCGGCTGGGACAGCGAGACCGAAGGAGGAATCGAGTTCACCCGCATCGGCCGGGATCTCATTCAGGAGCTGCTCAACGCCGTGCCGACCGGTCCGCTGCCGACTGAGCAGGCACCGTCGGAGAGCCTGGATGGGGTGCCGCTGCGAGTCCCGCGACAGACCTCCGCCGCATTCCACCCCGCCCAGCGAGCCGGTGCCGGGACCGGTCCGGTCAGCGATGACGTCGCGCCGCTGGAAATCGACCCAGTGGAAAGCGGACTGGAGCCGGACGTCCCGAGCCCCACACTCGATGCCTCGGAGCTTGCCAGCCCACCCGCTCCGGCCAGGCCAGCGCCGACCGACGACGAGCCGATAGCCACCGAGCCGATAGCCACCGAGCCGCGGGAAGACTCCGGAGCCCGCGCGGAGGAGCGCGACCCGCACCCTTCGAGCACGCGCGATCGAACTGGAGGCCCTGAGACGCCACCCCCGGTCAAACCTGACATCATTGTGGGTACCGCCCGATTCTCACCGCAGTTCGGAATCTTCGGTGAGGCGCACGGTCGCCTGATTGCCCTCGACCTGGACGAGACGCACACGGTGAGCTTGTTCGGCGTCCAAGGTGGCGGCAAGAGCTACACCTTGGGGTCGATCATCGAGTCCGCCACGATCTCGGCACCCCCGTTGAACCATCTGACCAATCCTTTGGCGACGATCGTCTTCCATTACAGCGCGACCCAGGACTACGCTCCAGAGTTCACCAGCATGCTCGCCCCCAATGACGACCCGACGGCGCGTAGCATCCTACGGAACACGTTCGGAGTCGAGCCCAGAGGGCTCTCCGACATAGTCCTTCTCGTTCCCCGGGACCAATGCGAGAAACGACGATACGAATACCCTGGGCTCGACGTACGGCCGCTGGCCTTCAGTTCGGCGGAATTACAAGCCACGCACTGGCGCTTCCTGATGGGAGCGGTCGGCAACCAGGCGACCTACATCCGCCAGCTCACCCGGATCATGCGAGGCCATCGAGACGATCTCCGGATGGACACCATCCGGCATGCGGTGGAGGGCTCCGGCCTGGCGGATCACCTGAAGCAGCTCGCGCTCCAGCGGCTGGACCTGGCCGCCGAGTACATCGACGACTCGGCTCGTCTCAGCGAGATCGTGGCCCCGGGTCGGCTGATCATCGTGGACCTGCGTGACGAACTCATCGAGAAAGACGAGGCGCTCGGTCTGTTCGTCGTCCTGATGCAGCTGTTCGCCGATGCCCACGGCGAGGCTGGGCGATTCAACAAATTGGTCGTGTTCGACGAGGCGCACAAATACATCGACAGCCCCGACCTTGTCAAGGGCCTCGTCGAGAGTGTTCGCGAGATGCGACACAAAGGGATGAGCGTCCTCGTGGCAAGCCAGGATCCACCCTCGGTTCCCGTGTCACTCATCGAGCTCTCTGATCACATCATCGTGCACAAGTTCACGTCGCCCGCATGGCTGAAGCATCTACAGAAGGCGAACGCGGCACTGTCGACCGTTACGTCGGCTCGTCTCGCCGAGCTGAAACCGGGAGAGGCGTACCTGTGGGCGGGGAAGTCCACTGACGCCACCTTTACCCAGCGGATGGTGAAGATTCGTACGCGACCCCGCCTGACGCGCCACGGTGGCGCAACACGCACTGCCACCGGCGGTTGAGCCTCTGACCCGAATCCACAAGTGGCAGCGCGACACGAACACTAGGATAGCGATAGATGTCCTGCTGACCTGCGGACCATCGCCTGAATTGCCACGACCTTCCTGTTCACCAGCAACCTGCTCACCCCGCTGCTGCGACTGCTCGTGTTGGTTGTCATCGTCAGCCTGGTCATCACCCTCGCCGTCCAGTGCGTCATGAGAAGCGCACTAGCGCTCGGTGTTGTCTTTCGTACCCTGAAAGCGCTCTCAATCACGCTGCGAAGTCAGGGCTGCTTCGACGGCGTCGAGGACCACCGGCCACGGATACTGGTGCAGGTACTTGGAGCCTTGGTGCGGTACATGTGGTTGGTAGCCTTCAGTCCCGAGCAGGACGGCGACACCGGCCGACCTGAGCAGCTCGACATTCCGGCCAAAGGCAGGGTGCGCAGCCTGCGCCGCATTCAAAAACGGTAGTGCGGCGATGGGTATGCCCAGTCCGATGCCTTCGGTGAGGAGACCAAGTGCCAGCGTGTCCGACACCCCGAGCGCCCACTTGTTGAGCGTGTTGAAGCTCGCGCCGCCCACCACGATGGCGTCGGCCGGGGGTAGCACGTCCGGCGTGCCGGGTTTCTTGTACTGGTGGCGCACCGGGAAGCCGGTCTGCTCCTCGAGGGCGGCCTGGTCGAGGAACGCCAGCGCCGAGGGGGTGGCGATGACGCACACCCGCCAGCCGCGTTCCTGCGCCAGCGCGACCAGCTTGGGGATGTCGCGGGCGGCCGGGGTGGCGCAGGTGATCACGTACAACACGCGACCGGACGGCTCGCCGCTCATACCGTGACTCCGACCGCTCGGGCGAGCTGGGTGACGGTGGAGGGTGGGCGGGTGCCGCGCGGGTAGCTGCGCACCAGGTCGGTGATGACCTGGCGGGTGAGGTCGCGGCAGCGCACTTCTTCGCGGGCGAGCTGGTCGGCATCCAGCAGGGTGGTGGCGGCCTCGTCGCGCTGCCCGGCTTGCAGATAGCCCCGGGAGACGTCGAGCAGGTGAGTGGCCCGGCGCTCCCGCGGTAGCCGCACCAGATCACCGGCCGGGATGTCGTGGGCGGCCTCGATCACCCGCCCGGCGCTTTGCATATCGGCCAGCGCCGAGACGCGATGCACCAGGACATTGGTCGTGCCGAAGGCCGACCAGTTCTCGTTGCGGTTCGGGCCGAGCCGGGTGGCGACGGACAGTGCCTCGGCCTGCAGATCACGCACATCGGCTGCCTGGTGTAGCCGGGCCGCTGCGATACTTCCTTTGAGCAGCAGCATGCCGTAGGCGGAGCTGAATGCCGGATCGGCATTCACCAGATTCGGTTCCAGGCGGTTGGCGGCCGAGCGCACCAGGTGAACCGCATCAGGGCTGTGGTGGGTGGCGCTCAGTGCGTGCGCGACCTGCCGCGCCGCACTGCCGATGAGCGTCAGGTCTCCGGTCTGTTCGGCGATCTGGATCGCGCGGTCGGCGGCCAGCCAGCCGAGCTGGGCGTCCCCCAGTTTGAACGCGGTTGCCGCGGTGAGCTGGTAGGTCCAGGACAGCCAGGTCTGTGCGCTGCGGCGTTCGTCGCCGTCGAGTTGCCAGACCGCCGCCTGGGCATCCCGGATGAGATCGGCCAGGAGCTGCCCGACGGTCTGGTAGTTCACGGCTTGAAAGGCCATCCAGCCGTAGCGCACCGAGCGTTCGAGCTTCAGCAGGTCCGGTTCGGGCAGGGTGTCGCCATTGGGGCGGAACACATTGGTGATGGCGTCGTAGCGGCGCACCGCGTCGCGCACGGCGTCGATCTCGCGGTCATCGGGGCAGACCCGCCGGCGTTCGGTTTCCTCGGGGTCGATGAGCTCCGCCAGGGGAATATCCAGCACAGCGGAAATCTGTCGCAACACCGAGAGCCGGTCGAGTTGCCGATCCCCGGCCCGGATCTTGTCCACCCAGCTCAACGACTTACCCATCCGATCGGCGAAGACTTGGCGCGTCATCCCCCGCCGCCCCATCCAGTACAGCACTATGTCAGCCGTCCGCTGCCGCTGACCATAGCCAGGGTCTGTCATATCCCAACGCCTTCCGCTGCGTGTCGTGCGTGCTCAGACCCAGGGTAGCCAGCCGGGCGATGCTCGACGTCGCGGCGCTAGACAAGTTGTACGGCCTCGGTGATGGCCTACGCCCTAGCGTCCCTCCCCAGGCCCCAGGGCCGGGATGCACGAGTCACTGGGGGCGCGGTAGGTGCCTGGCTGGTCTCTCACGTCCTCCCCTGAGCGTGAGAGTCGTACGGCAGGCACCCGGGCTACCCGGAACCGTGCCGCTTTCCCGGTGAACTCGCCCCGGTCCTGGTGCCGTCCACCGACGATGAGACACGGGCGGGGCTAAAGAACATGGCGCATGTGGATGACCAGCCAGACCGAGGCCCGGAGGGCACGGGTGAATCCTGGTGACCAGGACAGACGAGACGTTGTGGGTCGTCCGGCGCATGGTGTCCGTGAAAGGCACTGGCGGGGTCTCGGCGACCGTGGTCGTGCTAGTGCAACAAGCTCAGGTGTGGGTGTCCGTTGAGCCCCCTTTTACCTGGGAAGCCATCATGGAGCCGGAGAAAGTGGATGAGCTGATACGCACCCTTGCTCAGGCTCGGGATGATGCACGGCGGTTGGGGAGTGCGAGAGCTGTATCCCGGGGAGGCAGGCAACAACCAGTCGGCAACGGGGACAATGGCACCCGGAACCATAATGAGAGAAAGCCCATAGGCGAGTGATAAAGTCGCGGCTTTTCCCTCGCATACGGTGGAGCCTGTTGAGCTTGACTGGGAATCGTGAGCAGTCTGCATGAGGTGCGGTGGCGATTGCTCACCGAACAACTGGAAGCGCTCACGGACTGGCTCAGTAGTGCAGAGCAGCCCGAACCGGAGGCAGTCGAAGAACAGGCAGTACGACTGCTGGGTGCAGCCGTACTGCTGCTCAGACAGCACGCCGTGAACAAACGGGGACAGTGCACGTTTTGCGGGTGGACACGGTGGAAGTGGCGGTTTTGGCGACCAAGGCCACGGTGCACGGTGTACCGGTCTGTGGACTTTGTCATGAGCCAAGGCGTGGAGGTCGTGTGGTGGGAG
>JBOHGM010000072.1:0-5329 GCA_050699435.1 Pseudonocardiaceae bacterium
TGCGTTGCATCGGTAACCCCCTCGGTACCGGTCAGACCGCTGATCGGGTGATCGCATCGTAGACGTGGTGTGAGAAGGGTGAGGACTGCGCTACCGCCGGTCCTCCCGGCTGCGCGACTGGCGCGACTACAACCAGGCTGCCCGACTACAACCAGACTGCCCGACTACGACCGGGCTGCCCGACTACGACCGGGCCGCGCCGCGTCGCGACGTCGCGCTCCAGGGCACTGGTCACCTGGTCGCGGGACCAGAACTCCTCGGGGATGCGCGGTAAATCGAACGCGCTGGACACCATCAGCCTTGGTTCTCCTGTCGTGAGGCCAGTCGTGGCGGGAAGCTTACGACGGTGTGATCCGGAGTATCGATGGCTGGCCGATACCGTCTGGTGATAGCGCGATGGGAAAGTTTGATGTGATGGGCCCGATCTGTACGACCCGCAGGCTGCTGCTGGCATTGTCGCCGCACACGACGCTCGGCACCCTGCTCAGCGGTGAGAAGTTACAAATTACAGCTATGTATTTAGATAATTCTGTGTCATACTACGAAGCAGACCATGTCGTCTCGGGGTGGGGGGCAGACGTATGGGCGGTTTCGGTGTCACGCCGGAGGGTCTGCGCGCGGTTCGGGATCTGCTCGAGCTCTCTGCCGCTGACGTCACCGCGACGCGGACGTCGTGGGACGGCGCGACTCGTGGTCTGGGCGCGGCGTTCGCCACGCGAGTACCGGGGAGCTGGCCCGCCGCGTCGAGCGGCTTAGCCAGATGTCCACCGGGGTGAGCACAGAGAATGTGCTGGCCCGGATCCAGGAGGGTCTGGCCGAGCTGGGTGAGCTGGCTGGGGACCCGGAGGCCCTGGGATCCGCGGCCGCCGCGTTCACCCAAGCTGGTGGGTCCTTGCGGCAGATCGGTGCGGACACCGCGACCGGCGCGACGTCGCGACTGACCACCAGCGAGGCCCGCATGCTCGACGACCTCGGCCTGCTCGGTGTCAAGGACGCCCACGATACTCAGATTTCGGCCGAGAATACGGCCAAGACGACTTTCGGCGGGGCGGGCATCGTGGACGGTCACGCTGATGCCTTCCGGCATGCGTACTGGAATGCTCTGCTCACCCAGCGGTTCGATGAGGGCTGGACCAGCGATTTCACCACCACCCACGAACGTAGACCGGACAATTTTCCCATGCTGAAGCGATGGATCTGCACAACAATGAGGTTGGCCGTCGCATCGCGTCCGAGAACCCCGATGCGAGCAAAGAGGAGCTGGCGCAAATGGTGGAACAGGCTGTGCGCAACGGCGACACCGTCGTGATCGGCCCGGACGCCAACCTGGCCTACAGCGATCAAGTTCCGAAACAGGCGGCACCCGCCCACTGATCGAGCTAGTCCCCGGGACCTGGGATGCCGTGTACATGGCGCGGGATCCCGTCAGCAGAGAGGATATCGAACAAGCGGTCGGTCAATCTATTGACATGCCCAGTCGTATCACGTTCGGTAATGTCCTCGTCTTCCTGGATAGGGATACGGTGGTTCGCGCCGTACGGATCAGGCCGGTCCAGATCCATCCCGGCACTAGGCTGGTGGTGAAATACACGTCCGCGTCCGCCTCGTCGCGGTTCGCCCTCACGCCACACAGACCTACGCGGCTGAGCCGGGGCAACCGGTTCCGGGCGTACCGTAGAGCGGAACGCCGGTCCGCTACCGTGCGTGGCGTGGGCCGGTTGGTCGTCATCGAGGGGCTGGACGGGGCGGGCAAGCGCACCCTCGCCGACGGGCTGGCCGCGGCGCTCACCGCACAGGGCGCGACGGTCGCCCGAATGGCGTTTCCCCGCTACGGCACCAACGTGCACGCCGACCTGGCGCGCGACGCGCTCTACGGGCGGCTGGGTGACCTCGCCGGCTCGGTGCACGGGATGGCTGTGCTGTTCGCCCTGGACCGGCGCGAGGCCGCGGACGGGCTGCGAGCACTGCGGGCGAGCCACGATGTGGTACTGCTGGATCGTTACGTCGCGTCCAACGCCGCCTACGGCGCGGCCCGGCTGCACGAGGACGCGGGGGGTCCTTTCGTCGACTGGGTCCGCGCGCTGGAGGTGGACCGCTTCGGCGTCCCAGCACCCGACGCCCAGTTGCTACTGCGGGTGCCTGCGACCGTCGCCGCCACCCGTGCGGATCGCAGGACGGTGGTCGACACCGGCCGGGCCAAGGACGCGTTCGAGGCCGACAGCGGCCTGCAGAATCGCTGCGCGGCCGTCTACGACGGGCTCGCTGCCAGTGGCTGGCTGGCCCCGTGGGTCATCGTCGACGGCACCGGTGCCGCGTCCGTCTCCGCCGATCTGGCCGCTACGCTGCTCGCTCACTAGCACGGGAAACGTTCATCCCGGCCCGCGCGATTGTCATGTGTGTCCCTCGCCGAATTCCCCGGTAGGTTGCCGATGCAGCGCAGCAGGGAGGTTCTGGCACAGCGGCCTCCGCAGCGACCTCCGCAGGGCCGGCCACCGCCGTCGGCCGCTGCGCCGCGGACCCGGCGAATCCAAGCCCGGGTGGCGCTGCTCGCCTTTACCCGCCAGGTGCTGCTGAGGCCGACCCGGATCGGCACGCTGGCGCTGCTCGGCGCGATGACCTCCATCGTGCTGGTCGGCGCCGAGGGCTGGTGGATCGTGCTCGGGATCACGCTGTTCCAAGCGACGGCGGGCATGTTGACCGTGGTGTGGGTGGACATCCCCCCGGCCAGGCCACCGCGGCAGGCCGAGCGCCTGCTGGCCGACCAGGAGCCTGCGGCAGACGCAGCGCCTGCCGCAGGCCCCTGGTCAGCGCTGGATGAGATACCCCGGCAGCGGCGACCCCGGCCCGACGAATGACGCCGCGAGCGGTCCGTCGGCGCCCGGCAGCCGGGGGTGATGTGCAGAATGCCACGATGGTGCGCATGAGAGCTCGGGTGCTCGTGGTGGACGACGACCCCGCGCTGGCTGAGATGCTGACCATCGTGCTGCGCGGGGAAGGCTTCGAAACCGCGGTGGTCGCAGACGGCAGCAAGGCGATGCCTGCGCTGCGTGAGCTGAAACCGGATCTGGTGCTCCTCGATCTCATGCTGCCGGGGATGAACGGCATCGACGTGTGCAAGGCGATCCGCGCCGAGTCCGGGGTCCCGATCGTGATGCTCACGGCGAAGGGCGACACCATCGACGTGGTCCTGGGCTTGGAATCCGGTGCCGACGACTACGTCGTCAAGCCCTTCAAGCCCAAGGAACTGGTAGCCAGGGTCCGCACCCGATTGCGCCGCACCGAGGCCGAGCCCGCCGAGCTGCTCGCCATCGGCGATGTCACCATCGACGTGCCCGGCCACCAGGTCAGCCGGGATGGCCGGCCGATCTCGCTGACTCCTTTGGAGTTCGACCTGCTTGTCGCGTTGGCTCGCAAGCCGCGCCAGGTGTTCACCCGCGAAGTGCTGCTCGAGCGGGTCTGGGGGTACCGGCACGCCGCCGACACCCGGCTGGTCAACGTGCACGTCCAGCGGCTGCGTTCCAAGGTCGAGACCGACCCCGAGCATCCGGAAGTGGTGCTCACCGTGCGGGGGGTGGGGTACAAGGCTGGCCCGCCGTGAGGCTCGCGGCCCGGTGAGGCACGCCGTGCTCCGGATCACCGGCCTGGCCCGCGAGCTCGCCGCCGAGCTTCGCGCACGGTGGCGCCGTTCGCTCCAGGTCCGGGTGGTGGTGAGCACCGCCCTGCTGTCCAGCACTGTCGTGCTGGTGCTGGGCATGGTGCTGCAGACCCAGATCGCCGATCGACTGCTGGACAACAAGACGCAGGCGGCGCTGCTGCAGGCAGAGAACAGCAGAGCCGTGGTGGAGTCCGAGCTCGGCGTGGTCGATCCCTCGTCGGCTTCGCTGGCGGGCAGGCTGACCACCGCTGTCGACCGGCTGACCAACTCGGATCGCGCGGGTGCGAATGCTGCGGTGGCCAGCGCGGGGGCGTTCGAGCCGGTGCTGGTCGACGGCGGCCCCGCGAGTGTGACCGGCTCGGGTGCCAGTGACCCGAATGCCAGCGACCCGAATGCGGGTGGCCCATATGCGGGTGGCACCGGGCAGAAGGTCGGCCCGCTGGAGGACGTCCCAGCCGTGCTGCGCTCCGCAGTGCAGCGCGGCGCGCTCGCCT
Organism: Pseudonocardiaceae bacterium; assembly: GCA_050699435.1. Lineage (GTDB taxonomy): Bacteria > Actinomycetota > Actinomycetes > Mycobacteriales > Pseudonocardiaceae. The sequence continues at coordinate 4,150 of JBOHGM010000072.1, forward strand.
ACAAGATCACTACCGTGCGGCGGGAATCGACCGCGGTCACCATGCTTGCCGTCGGCATGCCGGTCGGCAGCGCAGGCCGCAGCTTGCAGCTCTACCTGCTGTTCCCGCTCACCGCCGAGCAGCGCACGCTGAACCTGGTGCAGTCCACCCTGGTGGTCGGGGGGCTGGTGCTGCTGGGGCTCATCGCGGGGATCGCCAGCCTCGTGACCCGCCAGGTAGTGGTGCCGGTCCGGCAGGCCGCCGAGGTCGCCGAGCGCTTCGCCGACGGCCACCTCGAGGAGCGCATCCCGGTCGTCGGGGAGGACGACACCGCCCGGCTTGGCACGTCGTTCAATGAGATGGCGGCCAGCATCCAGCGGCAGATCCGGCAGTTGGAGGAGCTCGGCGCGTTGCAGCGCAGGTTCACCTCGGATGTCTCTCATGAGCTGCGCACCCCGCTGACCACCGTGCGGATGGCCGCCGACATGCTCTACGAGGCGCGCGACGAGCTGGATCCCGTGCTGCGGCGTTCGGCCGAACTTCTGGTGCACGAGCTGGACAGATTCGAGGTGCTGCTCGCCGACCTGCTGGAGATCTCCCGGCACGACGCCGGGGTCGCCGATCTACTCGGGGAGACCGTCGACGTGCGCAGCACCGTGCGAGATGCGGTGGCCGCGGTACGTGCGGTCGCCCAGCGGGCAGGCAGTGAGCTGCAGCTGGAGCTGCCCGCCGCGGAGGTGCTCGCCGAGATCGACTCGCGCCGGGTCGAGCGGATCGTGCGCAACCTGGTCAGCAACGCCCTGGACCACGGTGAGGGCCGCCCGGTCCGGGTGACGGTGGCCGCGGACGAGAGCGCGGTCGCGGTGGCGGTTCGCGACCACGGTGTCGGGCTGCAGCCGGGGCAGGAGGACCTGGTCTTCACCCGGTTCTGGCGCGGCGACCCGTCCCGCAACCGGCGCACCGGGGGTACCGGGCTGGGGCTGTCGATCAGCCTGGAGGACGCCCGGCTGCACGACGGCTGGCTGCAGGCCTGGGGCGAACCAGGGCATGGCAGCACCTTCCGGCTCACCTTGCCCCGCAGCCGGGGCACCGAGCTCACCTCCAGCCCGCTGCCACTGGCTCCGGACGCCGCCCCGCAGGGTCCGCCTGCGGTGTCCGATGTGCCGGCTCGGCCTGCGGTGTCCGATGTGCCGGCTCGGCC
>JBOHGM010000072.1:5429-28233 GCA_050699435.1 Pseudonocardiaceae bacterium
GCCTGCGGTGTCCGATGTGCCGGCTCGGCCTGCGGTGTCCGATGTGCCGGCTCGGCCGGCCGCAACCGGACCGGGGGTGGACTGATGCTCAGGCGCGCGCCCACCGTCCTGCTGCTCACCGTGCTCGTTGCGGGCGCCACCCTCGCTGGCTGCGCCACTGTCCCGAAGAGCTCTGACCTACAAGTGGTGCGCTCACTGCCGGTGGGCCCGCAGCTGCCTCCCCCGATGGGTCCGGCGCGGGGGGTGGACCCGTTCCGCCTGGTGCGTGAGTTCATCGAAGCAACCGGAACCCCGGCCAACGGGCACGCTGCCGCCCGGGCGTTCCTCACTCGGGATGCGGCGGCGAGCTGGGACGCCTCCGCCGGCCTCACCGTGATCGAGGACGCTCCCGGTGCCACTCCCTCTGACGTTGACCTGGGGGAGACCAGCCCCATCGAGGGCCTCCGCCAGGTTCGGGTGGCGGGACCTCGGCTGGGCAGGTTGGAAGCGGACGGGAGCTTCACCCCGCTGCCGGGGAGGTTCTCCGTCGAGTTCGACGTGGTCAAGGAACTCGGCGAGTGGCGGATCCTCAACCCACGGCCTGGCGTGCTGGTGGAAAGCACCGCCTTCCAGCGCAACTACCGCCAGGTGCGGGTTTCCTTCATCGACCCGAACCGCGGCACGCTGGTGCCTGATCTGCGCTGGGTGCCCGCCCGGCCGGCGCCCACCCTGGCCGGGCGGGTTCTTGACCTGTTGCTCGCCGGACCCTCCGACCCACTGGCCGGAGCCGTCAGCTCGGCACTGCCCGAGGGCGTCCGGCCGCGGTCCAATGTGCTGGTCAGCAGTGACGGGCGGACCGTGATCGACCTGGCGGGTCTGGGCGGGCTCGCCGAGCAGGAACGCCGGCTGGTTGCGGCGCAGATCGTCAACACCCTGGACGGCCTGGTGCCCGCCCCGCTGCGGCTGCTCGCCGACGGCGCCCCGCTGGTGGCCGGGCAGCTCGAGTGGACCGCCGCCGATATCACCTCCTACACCTCGGCCGTCGGCCCGCGTCCTGACGTACCCGGCCAGGTGGTCGTCAACGGGCGGCTGCGTGGGCTGGACGGCGAGCGGGTGCCGGGGCCGGCGGGCAACGGCGAGCTCACCGTGCTCAGCGCCGCCCGATCCAGCCCCGCGGGCGAATTCCTGGCCGTCGTCGTCACCGGTCCGGACGGACGTCCCCAGCTTCGCGTCGGCCGAACCGGTGGGGCCCTGACAGCGGTGCCGATGGACGCGGATTCGATGACTCGGCCCACCTGGCGGCCCTCGGGCACCGAGGTGTGGACCGTGATCAACAGCAGCACGGTGGCCGGCGTGGTGCTCTCGGCCACCGGCCCCGCGGCGCTCTACCAGGTGAACACCGCTGAGCTGGCCGAACGTGGCCCCATCACCGAGTTACGGCTGTCCAGGGACGGCGTGCGGGCGGCTGCGGTGGTCGGTGGGCAATTGGTGGTCGCCGCGGTGGTGACCGAGGCGGGGGAGGTGAGCCTGCGCCATCCCCGGGTGCTGCGGCAGGGCAACCTGCCGCCGGCCGCGGGCGTGGACTGGGCACGGTCAGAGCTGCTGGTGGTCGCCTCAGCGGAACCGTCCCCGGAGGTGTCCTCGGTGTCGGTGGACGGGCTGACCCGTCGCGAGGTCCCCAGCACGAACCTGACCGGTCCGCTGACCGCCATCATCGCCGCACCCGGCCGAGAGGTCGTGGTGGCCGATGCCACCGGAATATGGGCTTATTCGGACACCCAGGAGGTCTGGGAGCCGCTGCTCGGCGGGATCGGTCCGGGGGCCGTGCCGCTCTACCCTGGCTGACCGGGTCAGCGCACCTGCCCCGGGGCTCGGTTGTGGACAGCCGGGGCCACTGGGGACAACCTGGCCGCCACCAGGGTCTGCGGCCGGTTCGGTGTCCGGCCCGGAGCCATCCTGAGCCGATGCGAGACGGAGTACGTGCGCTGCTCGATCTGGTGCTCCCGGTCGGCTGTGGAGGCTGCGGGGTACCTGGCCCCCCCTGGTGCCGGCGCTGTGCGGCGCTGCTTGGCGCGCCGGTTCAGGTGCACCCGCCGTGCTGCGCGACAGGCCCGATGGTCTACGTCCTGGGTGGCTACCGAGGTCACCTGCGGGCGGCGCTGCTGGCCTACAAGGAACGCGGCCGTCGCGATCTGGCGGGTCCGCTGGGTGCTGCCCTCGCAGCCGCCTTGCTCGCGCTTCCTCCTGGCGGCGGTGCTGATCGTCGGCCCGGGTTCGGTGGGCCCGCTGGTTTGTGTCTGGTCCCGGTGCCGTCCCGGTGGTCGGCCGCAGCCCACCGTGGCGGCCAGCACGTGGCGCTGCTGGCCGACCGGGCGGCCGCCGGGCTGGCCGGCGCCGGGGTAGCCGCCGCGGTCGCTCCGGCACTGCGGATGGCTCGCGGGGTACGCGACTCGGTCGGGCTGGACCCGGCGGCCCGGCAGGTCAACCTCGCGGGTCGGGTGTTGCTGCGACCCGCCGGCCTGCCACCAGCCGGCACGCCCGTCGTGCTCATCGACGATGTGCTGACCACCGGCGCCACCGTCGCCGCATGTACCGCAACGTTGCGTCAGGCGGGTGTCGAGGTACCGGCAATCGTGGTGCTCGCCGGGTCTGGGCGTCACGCGCCGTCGTAGCGTCGGGCAGGTGATGACACCCTGGCGCGGTGACCGGCGGGGCAGGGCGTTTCGTCCCCTAGCGACAGCACCTGCGGCGGGCTACGGTCCTGGGATCAGCCCGATCGCTGCATGGTGGGGAGGAGGTGAAGCAGCCATGATTCTGGCGCCGGTGGTCTTGTGATCCTGCTGGGCGGGCCGTTGTCGCCGCCGCCCGCAGACACCCCCTGTGATCATCACCTCCCGTGCGGATCACTCCCCCGTGACCACCACCTCGGGAGAATCACACACCAGTGCCTCCGGCGCCGCCGAAGTCTTGCTGTCCCTGCTGGACTACCGAGGAGGTCGCCCTGGTGAACATTGTCGTGAAGGGTCGAAACGTCGAGGTGCCCGAGCATTACCGGGTGCACGTCACCGACAAGCTCGCTCGCGTCAAACGTTATGACCACAAGGCCATCCACTATGACGTCGAGCTGTTCCACGAACGCAATCCCCGGCAGGCCAAGAGCTGCCAGCGGGTGGAGATCACTGGTCAGTGCCGCGGACAGACCGTCCGCGCCGAGGCGTGCGGTCCCGACTTCTACGCTGCCCTGGACACCGCGGTGAGCAAGCTGGAGAACCGGCTGCGCCGGGTCGCGGACCGCCGCAAGGTACACCACGGACGTCGCCACCCCACCTCCGTCGCCGAGGCAACCGCGCCGCTGGCGGCCATGATGGCCGTCGGCGCCGACTCGGGCCGCAACGGACAACACCACGGGGCCGAAGTACTTGATCATCTCGAGCAGGAGACCGACTACCACATCCCTGCCCAGCGCTGGCAGTCACCGGACGCGGGGGGACCGGGCTGCATCGTCCGGCAGAAGAGGCACTCCGCCGAACCGATGACCGTCGATCAGGCGCTCTACCAGATGGAGCTCGTGGGCCACGACTTCTACCTGTTCTCCGATGCCGACTCCGGCCGGCCCAGCGTGGTGTACCGCAGGAGAGGCTTCCACTACGGCGTGATCCAGCTGGTCGAGGACCGCCAGTGAGTCGGGGTAGCTGATTGCGGAACCGAAAGCCGCGACAGGCGCGGTGTCCGCGGCTTTCGGTTCCGCACCGACGACCTCGCCACCGTCGACGCCCCGCCCGTGCCCTGCCGGCTGACCTGCGGTGCTGACGCAACGGTGCGGGCTGGGCATACGATGGCAGGCAGACCGGCGGCCCACGGCGCCGGGTGGCACGCCATAGGCTGCCCACCGCCCGACCGCGTCCCGATATCGAGTGAGGTCTCCCACGGTGGTCCTGTCCCGACTGCTCCGCGCCGGCGAGCACAAGGTGGTGCGCCGGTTGCGCGCCATCGCCCACCACATCAACGGCTTGGAGGACGACGTCGCTGGCCTGTCCGACGTCGGCCTGCGCGCGAAGACCGGAGAGTTCCGCCGCCGATACCAGGACGGCGAATCGCTGGACGACCTGCTGCCCGAGGCGTTCGCCGTGGCCCGCGAAGCCGCCAAGCGCACGCTGGGACAGCGGCACTTCGACGTGCAGCTCATGGGTGGGGCGGCTCTGCACCTGGGCTACATCGCCGAGATGCGCACCGGCGAGGGCAAGACGCTCACCTCCGTGCTGCCCGCCTACCTCAACGCGATCGCGGGCACGGGCGTGCACGTCGTGACGGTCAACGACTATCTCGCCAAATTCCACGCGGAGTGGATGGGTCGGGTGCACCGATTCCTCGGCCTCGACGTCGGAGTGATCCTGTCCCAGATGGCCCCGGCGGACCGGCGCAACGCCTACCACGCCGACATCACCTACGGCACGAACAACGAGTTCGGCTTCGACTACCTGCGCGACAACATGGCCTGGAACCTCGCCGACTGCGTGCAGCGCGGGCATGTCTTCGGCATCGTCGACGAGGTCGACTCCATCCTCATCGACGAGGCTCGCACCCCGCTGATCATCTCCGGGCCTGCCGACCAGTCATCCCGCTGGTACAGCGAGTTCGCCCGGCTGGCGCCGATGCTCAAGCGCGACGTGCATTACGAGGTTGACGAACGCAAGCGCGCCGTCGGCGTGACCGAGGAGGGTGTCGAGCTCGTCGAGGACCAGTTGGGCATCGAGAACCTCTACGAGGCCGCGAACACGCCGCTGGTCGGTTTTCTCAACAACGCCCTGAAGGCCAAGGAGCTCTTCACCACGGACAAGGACTACATCGTCCGGGCCGGTGAGGTCCTCATCGTCGACGAGTTCACCGGCCGGGTGCTGCACGGGCGGCGCTACAACGAGGGCATGCACCAGGCCATCGAGGCCAAGGAGAAGGTGGAGATCAAGGCCGAGAACCAGACCTTGGCCACGATCACGCTGCAGAACTACTTCCGCCTCTACGACAAACTGTGCGGGATGACCGGCACGGCGCAGACCGAGGCCGCCGAGTTCCAGCAGATCTACAACCTGCATGCGGTGTCGATCCCCACCAACCAGCCGATGATCCGCGAGGACAAGGGTGACCTGGTCTACAAGACCGAGGAGGCCAAGTTCGCCGCGGTGGTGGCCGATATCGCCGAGCGGCACGCGAAGGGCCAACCGGTGCTGGTCGGCACCGCGAGCGTGGCGCGCTCGGAGCACCTGTCGAAGGCACTGGTGCAGGCCCAGATCCCGCATTCGGTGCTCAACGCCAAGCACCACGAGAAGGAAGCGGCGATCATCGCCGAGGCCGGCCGCACGGGTGCCGTCACGGTGGCCACCAACATGGCGGGCCGGGGTACCGACATCATGCTGGGCGGTAACCCGGAGTTCCTCGCCGACACCGCGCTGCGGGCTCGCGGGCTGGACCCGGTGGTCACCCCGGAGCAGTACGAGGCCGCCTGGGACGATGCGGTGGCGCAGGCCCGCGAGGAGGTCAAGGCCGAGGCCGACGAGGTCGTCGCGGCAGGCGGGCTCTATGTGCTCGGCACGGAACGGCACGAGTCGAGGCGGATCGACAACCAGTTGCGCGGCCGTTCCGGGCGCCAGGGCGACCCCGGCTTGTCCCGGTTCTACCTCTCGCTGCGTGACGAGCTGATGGTTCGGTTCAACGGCCCGCTGGTCGAGTCGATCATGACCCGGCTGCGGATCGAGGACGACATCCCGATCGAGGCCAAGATGGTCACCCGCGCGATCCAGTCCGCGCAGACCCAGGTCGAGCAGCAGAACTTCGACATCCGCAAGAACGTTCTCAAGTACGACGAGGTCATGGACCTGCAGCGCAAGGTGATCTATGCCGAGCGCCGCCGGGTGCTCGAAGGCGAGGACCTCGGCGAGCAGGTCGGGCACATGCTGGCCGATGTGATCACCGCTTACGTCAATGGCGCCACCGAGGACGGGTACGCCGAGGACTGGGATCTCGACCAGCTGTGGACGGCGCTGAAGACGCTGTACCCGATCGGCATCCGGCATGAGGACATCGGCGACGACGTCGGTGACCTCACCCGGGACGTGCTGCTGGCCGCGGTGCTCGACGATGCTCGGCAGGCCTACGCCCGCCGCGAGACCGAACTCGAGGCGCTGGCAGGCAACGGTGCGATGCGGGAGCTTGAGCGCCGGGTGGTGCTCTCGGTGCTGGACAGCAAGTGGCGTGAGCATCTCTATGAGATGGACTACCTCAAGGAGGGCATCGGGCTGCGCGCGATGGCCCAGCGTGACCCGCTGGTGGAGTACAAGCGTGAGGGTTTCGAGATGTTCAGCGGGCTGCTCGACGCACTGAAGGAGGAGTCGATCCGGTCCCTGTTCACCGTGCAGGTTCAGGTCGCCGAGCCCTCGGTGGTCGAGGACCCGGCCGCAGCCCCGGCCACCCCGGTCACACCGCTGACGCCCGCGCCGGCGGGTTCGGCGCTCTCGCAGCTCGACGGGCGGGTCAGTGTCGGCGCGTCGCGGGTCCCGGCCGCGGGCGCCGGCCTGGCCGAGCCCGCGCCCCGCCCGCTGACCTACAGCGGACCGGCCGAGGGCGGCGGCACCGAGGTGCGGGGCCGTGGCAACCGGACCCGGCACCGCGGTAACGGCGCTGGGGAACCCACTGTGGTCGGTGGTCAGGAGCCCGCCCGCAACGAGCCGTGCCCCTGCGGTTCGGGCAAGAAGTACAAGCGTTGCCACGGCGCGCCCAGCACGACCCCGTCCTGACCGCCGTGCTCGCTCTCAGCGCACCGAACTCACCATGAGAGCTGTCCTGGACTGGCCCGGGAACTCTCCTGTTGAGTTCGGTGCTCTGAGCACTGGGTGCAGTCGCGTCAGCGCTTGTAGCCCACGCCTGCATAGACGACTTCTGGCCCAACGTCGTAGCACCCCGATTCGGGACGCCAGTGTGGGGCGCTGACTACGCCGGGTTCGACCAGCTCCAGGCCCTCGAACAGCGCGACAACCTCGTCATACGGCCGGAAGTACATCGGATCCCGGCTACTTTTCATCGCCTCGACCACGGCGGCCATCTCGGTGGGCTTCTGGTCCGCTGTCAGGTGAGACAGCGCGACCAGGCTGCCCGGCGGCAGGGCGTCGCGGTAGCGGGCCACGACACCGCGCGGGTCCTTCTCATCAGCTACGAAGTGGAACACCGCGACCATCAGCAGCCCGATGGGTTGGCTGAAGTCGAGCAACCCCGTCACAGCGGGCGCGGTGAGTACCGTTGCCGGCTCGGTGAAGTCAGCGGCCACGACGGTGGCGTTGTCGTTGCCCTTGAGGAGGAGGTGGCTGTGGGCCACGGCCACCTCGTCGTAATCCACGTACACCACCCGGCATGCCGGGTCAGCGTCCTGCGCGACCTCGTGCACGTTGCCCACCGTGGGGATGCCTGACCCCAGGTCGAGGAATTGGGTGATGCCCTGCTCAGCCATGTACAGCACCGCGCGGCGCAAGAACGCCCGGTTCGATCCGGCGATTTGCCCACCGTTGGGCAGCACCTGGAGCACTTTCTCGCCGACGACCCGATCGACGGCAAAGTTGTGGCCGCCGCCCAACAGATAGTCGTAGACGCGGGCTGCGCTGGGCAGCTTCACATTGATCCCGTCTGGCACCCAGGTGGGAAGCTCCGTCATGGCATACCTCGCAGTAGGTCGGTTCCCGGCAGCCTACTGCCTGCGTCCCACTCGAAGAGCGGACCCCGATGCACCGCACGGCCGGTTGTGCGGGATCGACGGGGTCACCGGCGCCGAGCGGGCCACCCTGATCCAGCAGGCGGAGGACGCCGAGGCCGGGTACGTAGACGCCCGGTGGTGCTGCAGGCCGGCAACACCGTGAATCTGCAGCAGCGGTTCGCCAGGCTGGAGCGCGACGCCGCACAGATCCGTCTGGAAGCCGGCGGTTACCCATGTGTCCGGAAACCGCTGATAGAATCAACCATGGCTCGATAACCAATTTGATCACCGTGTGCGCTTGATGATCTTCGGTGTTTCGCCCTAGATCGCCATTCGGCTCCGAATGGCTGTCGAATGGGGTGTTTGAACAGCCATTCGGAGCCGAATTGCGGTTCCAGGCCACCCCCGGACGGCCATTCGGAGCCGAATGGCCGTCCGGGCAACGGGTTGCCTGATTCATTGCGCGATCTTTGAAGCGACCGTGGCCCGGTATCGTTGTGGCGCCGATGACGGGAAGAACGATCTTGCCCTCGCCGCCGAGTAGCAACCAGACTGCGTGAGCGGGCCGAACACCGTCAGACGCACAACACGTGCATCGTGAGCGCACCCGAGCGTCACCGGCTCCGGCGGCGCACGGCCATGTCCCCGCTGGTGAGGCGCAGTTGCAGCGCGGTGCAGTGCCATCGGTTACCCCGATCGTCGAGGTGCTGCTCGAATCGGGCGGCGAGCGCTCGAACACCGGTGCTCAGGGTGATCAGGGCGACGGCCTCCAGTGCTCCGGCGCCTTGGTGCTGGGTGAGTACCTTGCGCAGCCGCGGTTGCAGATGCCCGGCCGCGGACCGGAGCCCGACGAGGTAAGTCAGCAGGTCGGCGGGCAGTACCGCGGCGAGCTGTCGCTCCGGACGCCTGCCGCCCAGGATCTCGACCGCCGCCCGCAGCATCCGTTCCACCTGCACCGACGCTGCCGGGTCCGGGTGCGGGCGGGCCGCGGGCGCTGGCTCGGATGCGGCCGGCTCGGGCGGCGGCAGGATGTCGGCCAGCCGGCGCAGCACGGGCCGGTCTGGTGCGTGCGGGCATGGCGCGGTGATGCTTTCGGTCAACGAAGCCCTCCTCGTCGGGACCACGCTGGGTGGCGCGGTCGGCCGACGGCGGGGCCGAAGCGCCGTCGGGGCTGTCTGCAATGGCGACACCGGGCCGCCGGGGCACCGGATCCGAGGAGGGGCACTGATCCGGTGCCCGGGAGTATGGCGAGATCATCCGCATGCTGTCTCGGGTTCCGCGATACTGACGGCCCGTTGTGGATAACTCCGGGCACTGCCGGGTCGACGAGGGCCGCCAGCACCGGCTTGCGGCCGTAGACAGTGCTGAGGACGTCGCGCGGGCTGGCCGCGCCCGCCTGGGCGCCGACAGCTCGTCGCGCGGGGGCAGCTCGTCGCGCGGGGGCAGCTACCCAGGGTGGCAGGTTCGGATCCGGCCGTCGGACGTGCCAGGATTCGTCGTATGCCCGACCGCCTTTCGGCGCTGGACGCCTCGTTCCTCTACTTGGAGGAGCCGACGACTCCGATGCACGTCGGCGCGGTCTCGGTGTTCCGTCGCCCGCGGTCCGCTTTCGCCTACGACCGCATGCTAACGCTGATCGAGCAACGGATCGCGCTGGTACCCCGGTACCGGCAGAAGGTCCGTGAGGTGCCTGGGCGGTTGGCTCGTCCGGTGTGGATCGACGATGGGAGCTTCGACATCTCCTACCACGTGCGCCGCTCGGCTCTGCCCAAACCGGGCAGCGACGCGCAGTTGCAGGAGCTGGTGGCGCGGCTGGTGTCCCGGCCGCTGGATCACAACCACCCGCTGTGGGAGATGAACCTCGTCGAAGGGCTCTCCGGTGGCCGGATCGCCGTCATCACCAAGACCCACCAGGCGATGGTTGACGGGATCAGCGCGATCGACATCAGCCAGGTGATCCTCGACGTGACGCCGACGCCCCGGGACGTCCCCGAGGACCTGTGGATGCCGCGGCCCGAGCCCAACGCGTTGCAGCTGACCTGGCAGGCGGCGACCGAGGCGGTGCAGCGGCCAGGTGAGATCATCGACAACGTCCGTACCGCCGTGCACGGGGGACTCGCCACGGTGCGCAAGGCGGCCGACGGGCTGGGCGGGGTGGCCGCTGCGGTGCTGGCCGCGGCCCGGCCCTCGCCGTGCGGACCGTTGAACGCGCCGATCTCCACTCAGCGCCGCTTCGCGGTGGCCCGGACCAAGCTCGAGGACTACCGAACGGTGCGCAAGGCGCACGGGGGTGACGTCAACGACGTGGTGCTCGCGGTGGTCTCCGGCGCGCTGGGCAACTGGCTGCTCGCCCGTGGTGAGGCAGTCACCGCCGGCACGACGATCCGGGCGATGGCACCGGTGTCCGTGCGCGGTGACCTCGGCGCGGGCGCCGACGTGGCGGCGCTGGGCAATCGGGTGACCTCATATCTGGTGGAGCTGCCGGTCGGGGAGCCGAACCCGGTGCTGCGGCTGAACCACGTCAGCCATGCGATGCGGGCGCACAAGGAATCCGGCCAGTCCGTCGGCGCCGAAGCACTGATCCGACTGGGTGGCTTCGCCCCACCCACCATCCACTCGCTGGGCGCCCGGGTGGCGAACAGCTTCTCCCGGCGGATCTTCAACTTGGTGATCACCAATGTGCCGGGGCCCCAGTTCCCGCTCTACGCCGCCGGGGCGCGGATGACCGAGATGTTCCCGGTGGTGCCGCTGGCCAAGAACCAGGTCGTCTCGATCGGCATCACCTCCTACGACGGCGGCGTCTACTATGGGCTCAACGCCGACCGGGACGCCATGTCCGATGTAGACACCCTGGCGGCGCTGATCGAGGAGTCGCTCGAAGAGCTGGTCTCGACGGTGCCATGAGGGTCTACATTCCCGCCACGCTCGCGATGCTGCGGACCCTGGTCGATTCCGGGGAGCTCGCCCCGGTCTGTGGCACCGCCTTCGCGCTGACCCCGATGCTGCGCGAGTCCTACGCCGCAGGCGGTACCGAGGAACTGGAGTACGCGGCGATGGGCGAGGCCGCTCGGGCCGCACTGCGGCTGCTGTCCGCCGAGCTGGACGGTGATCCGAAGGCGATGGCTCGCCGGGTCGTCGTGGCGGCCGACGTGCCGGGGGCACGGCTGCGCCCCGATCTCGACGATGCCGCCGTCACGCTGCCCGCATCGGTCCCGGTGACGGCGATCGCCGCGGTGCACGTCGACCTCGCCGAGGCGGAGCCGGCGGTACGAGCCGCGGCCGCGGTGGTGGACGCCGCCGACCTCGGTGACCCGGACGCCGAGTTCGTCCTCGGCGACGCCGAGGATCACGAGATGGCCTGGTACGCCCCCCAGGAGCTGCCCTTCCTGCTCGACCTCCTGTGAGTTGCGCACACGGTCCCGTCGGTAAAGACACCCGTCAGGCCCTGGTCGTGGCAACCTGCCGGGCGGTGCGGGCGAGGTCGGCGTAGTCGCTGCCGCGGCGGGCCTCCAGCGCGTCGGCGAGGGGGGAGACCCACTGCCGGCGGATGCGGACCGAACCGAGCTTACCTGCGTCGGTGATGGCCTGATGGGCCACGGACAGTCCGCGGGAGTCTCCAGCTGTGACGTAGACGGTGGCCAGGACAAGACCGGACGTGGTGCGGCTGATCAGCCGCCCGCCTTTCCATCGGCGTACCGATGCCATCGCGAACTGCTCCGCGGTGTCCAGCCGGCCCCGGGCCAGCTCTAGGCGCGCGGCCGGGCGGTCCATGTCCCCGAACGGGTCGGCCGGGACGGGTGTCCACACCTCCCGGCCCTGCATCAGGTGGACGACGGCGCCGTCCAGGTCTCCCATGTCCGCGAGGGCGAGGGCTGAGTCCTCCAGGGCGCACGCTTGCAACGCTGCCTTGCCGGTTTCCCCGACCACGACCGCGCGCTGGTCGCCGGACGGAATGTCCCACGCTTTCACCTGCGCGCACTGCGTCATCTTCAACCCGTCGTCCGGGTGGCCGTGCTCCACGCACACGAGCCCCGCGTAATTCAGGGCGAGGACCTGTAGGTAGGTGTCCTTGGCTTCGATGGCCAGCTCCAGCGAGCGGGCGAAGTGGTACAGGGCGCGGCGGTCCAGTCCGGCGTCGAACGCGGCCCACCCGGCCTGGTTGTGCAGCTCAGCCACCGCCACCAGCAGCGCCCGCCGCACCGGCTCGGGACCGGTTACGGTGAGCAACTGGGTGACCGACTCGGCAGCCCCGCTGAGTACGTCTGTGGCGCAGTAGGTGTCCCCCACACCGAGCCGCCGGCTCAGGTCCCGCACGCCCGCCACGTGGGCACCGGTGAGCCGGGACGGCAACTCACCGGGCACCCCGGGGCCGGGTAGCTCGGCGAGCAACTCACCCAGCCCGGGGACCGTGGCGCCCACCAAGGTGGCCCCGCCGAGTCCGATCAGATGACGGCGCAGCATCTTCGCAACCCCTTCGGCATCGATGACCGGGACACCCCCAGGGTAGGCGCCGGGTGGGCCGTAGTAGCGGCCGTCGGGTCCCCAGTAGGACAGGCCCATGCGTTCGCGGGGGATAGCCAGGCCCTCGGCGGCGCGCTCGAACACGTCGTAGGCCATCACCCGCACCCGGCGCCCGGTCATGATGTCCGCGATCTCGGATTGGCTGCTGCCGGTGAGCACCGCGATCTGCCGTTGCACTACCCCGGCGGCGTTGAGCCAGCGGTAGAGCGCGCCGATGTCGCGCCCGGCCAGCACCGGCTTGAGGTCGGGTGCGGTGTACCAGTCAGGCGGGAGGCCGCCGGGCGGGTCGGCCTTCGTCGTCTCCGGTGTCTGCTCGTGCTCGCCGCGCTGGGCACCGCCGCGAGCCAGGTTGTCCGCATGGCCGTAGCTCATCGTTACCGCTCTCCCCTCGGGTGCGTTGGGTGGTCGGGGGCACGGTAGCGTCTCCCCGATCGGGTGAGGATCGACGGGCCGACCATCGGTGACCGTGACAGGGGCCGCCGCGGTGACGATCTCCCGATGGGGCGGAGTCGGCGCGCAGGCCGGTCAGGTACTCGCCTTGAGACTCCGGGCGCGCGGCCCCCTCTCAGCGCTTCGCTGCGGACAGCGAACGGCCCGACTAGGGGTAGGTCACCCCGGTCTTACAAGCATGATGCTCGTGCGTAGTTGATCGCGGCGAGGTGCCCGGGCCAGACGGCAGACTGGAGTCACAACCGGTGCCCCGGTTGCAGCCCACGTGGATCGCATGCCAGTACCTGGAGGCAGCCATGGACGCGATTACGTCTACGCCCGCCCCGCGCAACGAGCCGGTTCGCAGCTACGGCCCGAACACCCCGGAGCGCGACTCCCTCACTCGTACCCTCACCGAGCTGGCCGGTCAGCGGGTCGAGCTGACCATGACGATCGGCGGCCGGCAGCGGATGGCCGCAGGCGAACCGTTCGACGTGGTAGCCCCGCATCGGCGCGGCCAGGTGCTGGGCCACTGCGCGCAGGCCAGCCCCACCGACGTCGCCGACGCCGTGCGCGCGGCTCGCCAAGCCGCCCCGGCCTGGCGCGAGCTGCCCTTCGACGAGCGGGCCGCGGTCATCCTGCGGGCCGCCGACCTGCTGTCCGGCCCGTGGCGGGACACCGTCAACGCTGCCACCATGCTCGGCCAGTCGAAATCGGTGCAGCAGGCCGAGATCGACGCGGCCTGCGAGCTGATCGACTTCTGGCGGTTCAACGTGCACTACGCCCGCCGGATTCTGGCCGAGCAACCGAACTCGGCGCCCGGCGAGTGGAACCGGATGGAGTACCGGCCACTGGACGGGTTCGTCACCGCGATCACGCCGTTCAACTTCACCGCGATCGCCGGGAACCTGCCCACCGCGCCCGCCTTGATGGGCAACACGGTGGTGTGGAAGCCCACCCCGGCCCAGCAGCTCGCCGCGCACTACACGATGCGCGTGCTCCAGGCCGCCGGCCTGCCTCCCGGGGTGATCAACCTGGTGACCGGGGACGGCGCAGCGGTGAGCGAGGTGGCGCTGGCCGATCCGGACTTCGCCGGGCTGCACTTCACCGGGTCGACGAGGACCTTCAAGCTGCTCTGGCGCACCATCGCCGAGCACCTGGACAGCTACCGCAGTTATCCGCGCATTGTGGGGGAGACCGGCGGCAAGGACTTCGTGGTCGCGCACGCCTCGGCCGACCCGGCCGCGCTCACGACGGCGCTGGTGCGCGGGGCGTTCGAGTACCAGGGCCAGAAGTGCTCCGCGGTCTCCCGGGCTTATGTCGCCCGCTCGTTGTGGGAGGGCGGGGTGGGTGAGCAGCTCGCCGACACCACCCGGACGATCAGATACGGCGACATCGAGGACCTGTCGAATTTCGGCGGGGCGGTGATCAACGCGCGAGCCTTCGCCAAGCACCGCGATCTGCTGGAGCGCGCCGCCACCGACCCGTCGATCGAGGTCCTCGCGGGCGGCGGTTGCGACGACTCGGAAGGCTGGTTCGTGCAGCCCACGGTGCTGCTCGGGGCGGACCCCAAGCACGAGATGTTCACCACGGAGTACTTCGGGCCGATCCTCTCGGTGCACGTCTACCCGGAGGAGGACTACCGCGCGATCCTCGACGTCGTCGACTCCACCAGCCCCTACGCGCTGACCGGCGCGGTGTTCGCCACCGAACGGGCCGCGGTGGTGCAGGCCCACGAGGCGCTGCGCTTCGCGGCAGGCAACTTCTACGTCAACGACAAGCCCACCGGGTCGATCGTGGGCCGCCAGCCCTTCGGCGGATCGCGCGGTTCGGGCACCAACGACAAAGCGGGCTCGCTGGCCAACCTGCAGCGCTGGACCAGCCCGCGGGCCATCAAGGAGACCTTCGACCCGCCGACCGAGCACACCTACCCGCATATGAGCTAGCTGAGCTAGCCCACTCGGAGTCACGCCGGACCTGTCGCCTCGTGTGACGGCCTGTCCTCGGTGGGTATCTCGCGCGGTCTGCGCTCAACCCGGAATGGCCGAAACCCGCGGCTGCGGTAGTTGCCGAGCGCATGCGGATGGTCCAGTGATGAGGTGTGCAGCCACACCCGTTCGACCCCGGCGACCTCCCAGGCGAGTCGGGTGGCGAGGGTGAGGAGGTGGCCACCGAAACCTCGGCCGACGAATTCGGGCACGAGGCCGAACTTGATGATCTCGACATCGCCTTCGGTGTGCCTCTCGAGCTGCACAAGTCCTGCGACGTCTCCGCCGATACGAGCGATCCAGGACCGCACACCGGGGCGGGACAGCAGGTTCAGCCACTGCTGCTCGGACCAGGTCAGGGACGGCCAGTGGTGCGGTGCCGCGACCCGGTCGTGGGTCGAGCGGATCAGCGGTAGCGCAGTCACATCCACGCTCTCGAGCGTGACATCGGCGAATGGCACCCTGCCCGGGATGAGCTGATCGGGAGATGTGATCTCCAAGTAGGTGACCGTCTGATCGACAAGCACCGCCCGACAGTGTCACGAGGCATGCCCCGTCCGCTAGCCGATTACCCGCGGCGCTTGAGATCTGGGCGGGGATCAAGGAGGACTCGGTGAGCTCCGCCCAGACGGCCGAGGGACTGGACCAGATCGAGGCTGGCTCGGCGAACCTGGTCGGCGCCGAACCGGTCGCGGTCGCGGTGCCCCAGCAGCGCGGTGTACCGCCAGACCGCCCCATGATCGCCATCTCGGAAGAACTGGCCGTGCGGATCGCGGTTGATTCTTCCGAAATGGCGATCAAGGACTGTTCCAGCGCGACCCACCGCTCTAATCCTGGAACAAGGTGGCGCCTGAACGCCCCGCCCAGAACAGGCTTCGCCGAGCGCGATTCGGAGCCGAATGGCAGTTTGGAGGCGAGGCTGGACAGCCATTCGGAGCCGAATCGCGGTTGTGGGCCGCCCGAGGCCGCTGTTCGGAGCCGAATCGCGGACCGCGCGGCCACCGCACCGGGCAGAGCGACGATCATCCGGCGAGCCGGACCGAACAGCTGACCGATGGCCTTGTCACGATCGCGGGGTAGTGCGCCGCTGCGGCGCTGCGACGCGTCTTATGGAGGCTTGTGCAGATTTTTGAGGGTGCGGGAGCCGTCTCATGGATGCTTATGCAGGTTCCAGGCGGAGCGACTCCTGTCACCAGGACACGCGCGGCGCGCTGAGCCGGTTCGCAGATCAGGTGGACTCGGTGAGCGCGGTGAGCAGTCCGCGGACCGACATCGCCCGACGCCGGGCGGCGCCGTCGAGTTCGTCCAGCGCGCATTCCGGGTCGGCCGGGGATCCGAGGTGGGTACAGCCGCGCGGACAGTCCGTGATCGCCTCGGCCAGGTCGCCGAATGCGCGGGCCACGTCATCGGGGGTCACATGCGCCAGCCCGAAGGAGCGGATCCCGGGGGTGTCGATCACCCAGCCGCCACCCGATAGCGGCAGCGCGACCACGGAGCTGGAGGTATGCCGTCCCTTGCCCACCCCGCTCACCGCAGCGGTGACCCGGGAGGCGTCCGGCACCAGCCGGTTCACCAGCGTCGACTTGCCCACCCCGGAGTGCCCGACCAGGACGGAGATCCGCCCGGCCAGCCGCTCGCGCACCTCGTCGGTCCCGGCCTGCGGGGACGTGACGAGCACCGGCAGGTCCAGTGCGGCGTAGCGCTCCAGCACGGCGTCGGGCGCGGCGAGATCCCGTTTGGTCAGGCAGAGCACCGGTTCGAGGCGCCCGGCGTAAGCGGCCACCAGGCACCGGTCGATCAGCCCGGTGCGCGGTGGCGGATCGGCCAGCGATGCCACGATGAACAGCTGCTCGGCGTTGGCCACCACGATCCGCTCGTAGGGATCGGTGTCGTCGGCCGTGCGGCGCAGCACGCTGGACCGCTCATCCACCCGGACGATCCGGACCAGCCGGTCTGGTGCCCCGCTCACCTCACCGACCAGCCCGACCCAGTCGCCGACCACCACCGGAGTGCGGCCGAGCTCCCGGGCCCGCATCGCGGTCACTCGCCGACCTGGATCGCCGTCAACGGCGCAGGTCCACCGGCCCCGGTCCACCGCTACCACCATCGCGGGCACCGCGTCGGCGTGCTCCGGCCTGCGCTTGGTGCGCGGCCGAGAACCTTGCCGCCCCGGCCGAACCCGGACATCGGACTCGTCGAGGCTGTGTCCACTGCGGGGACCACTATGGGTGCCGCCGCCGGGTCCACCATGGGTGCCGCCGCCGGGTCCACCATGGGTGCCGCCGCCGGGCCGGCTCAGCAGGCCTCACCTGCCAGCATCGTCGACCAGCTCAGCGGGAAGTCAGGCAGCGTCTTGCTGGTCGCGGTAACGTCATCGACGGCGATCCCCGGTACCACCAGACCCATGATGGCGCCTGCGGTGGCCATCCGGTGATCGGCATAGGCGCCCCACGGACGGCCAGGATCCGCGCGCAACGGGCGCGGATGGATCTCCAAGCCGTCGGGCAGCTCGCGGACATCGCCGCCCAGCGCATTGATCTCAGTGGCCAGCGCAGCCAGCCGGTCGGTTTCGTGCCCCCGCAGATGGGCGATCCCGCGCAGCCGAGAGGGCCCGGCAGCCAGCGCCGCCAACGCTGCCACGGTGGGGGTCAGCTCCCCGGCCTCGTGCAGCTCGGCGTCCAGGCCGGTCAGCCGTCCAGGGCCGGTGACGGTGAGCCCGCGTTCGTCGAGGTCCACCTGGGCGCCCAGCTGGGCGAGCAGCCCGCGGATCGCGTCGCCTGCCTGAGTGGTGCGTGGCGGCCAGCCCGGCACGGTGACTCGCCCTGCGGTGGCCGCGGCCGCCGCCAGGAACACCGACGCATTGGACAGGTCCGGTTCGATGTCGTAGTCCCCGCCCGCGACCGGGCCGGGTGCGACCCGCCACCACGTCGCCCCGTCGGTGTCCACCACCACCCCCCGCTCGGCCAGCATCTGCACCGTCATCCCGATATGCGGCAGGGAGGGCACCGGCGGGCCGTCGTGCCGGACCGTGATGCCCGCGTCGTACCTGGCTGCGGAGAGTAGCAAACCGGAGACGAACTGCGAGGACCCCGACGCGTCGATGCGCACCGCACCGCCGGCCAGCCGACCCGACCCGGACAGCACGAACGGAAGCGCATCCCCCTCGACCGAGCAGCCAATCGCCCGCAGCGCCCCGAGCACCGCGC
The DNA here is from genome assembly GCA_050699435.1 of Pseudonocardiaceae bacterium. Taxonomy (GTDB): domain Bacteria; phylum Actinomycetota; class Actinomycetes; order Mycobacteriales; family Pseudonocardiaceae. Next base: position 23,288 of record JBOHGM010000072.1, read on the forward strand.
CCATCGGCCGCTGCCGGGCGCGCTCGTCGCCGTCGAAGCGCACCGGGCCCTGCGCCAACGCGGCCAGCGGCGGGACGAAGCGCATCACGGTGCCCGCCAGCCCGCAGTCCACCGTGGCCGGCCCGCGCAGTCCTTCGTGCGCCGCCACGTCCAGTTCGTCGTCGCGACTGGTCACTCCTACCCCCAGCGCGCGCAGCGCGGCGACCATGAGATCGGTGTCCCGGCTGCGCAGCGCGCGACGTATGGTGCCCCCGGTGCCGGCCAGCGCGGCCAGCAGCAAGGCCCGGTTGGTGATCGACTTTGAGCCCGGTACCGCGACGGTGGCGCGCACCGGCCCCGCCGCGAGCGGCGCGCTCCATGAGGCTGGGTCAGATGGTGCCGCCCGCGGCATCCCGATAGGGGTCGTCATGGCCCCATCATCGCGTACCGGCGCCAGGTCACCGATGCCGTGCCACGATGGCCCTATGTGCGGTAGGTACGCCTCGACCAGGGATCCCGCAACGCTGGCCGTCGAGTTCGACGCGCTGGACGGGACGGCCGGTGCCGACGAGGGAGCGCCGGGCGGCGGTTACCCGGGCGCCGACTACAACGTCGCGCCGACCAAACCGGTGCTGTCCGTGGTGACCCGGCATCCACGCGACGCACCGGGATCCCCCGACCCGGACCGCACGGTGCGCAGCATCCGGGTGATGCGGTGGGGCCTGGTACCGCATTGGGCCAAGGATCCCGGCGTCGGATCGCGAATGATCAATGCGCGCGCCGAGACGGCGACAGGCAAACCCGCGTTCCGGGACGCGGTGGCTCGGCGGCGCTGCCTGCTCCCCGCCGACGGGTGGTACGAGTGGCAGCCGTCGGCCACCCCCGGCATGGGCAAGCGGCCGTTCTTCATCACCCCGGCGGATGGTTCCGGGCTCGCCCTGGCTGGACTATGGGCCACCTGGCGCGGTGCTGACGCCGAAGCCGGCGCACCCCCGCTGGTGACCTGTGCGGTGCTCACCACCGAGGCGGTCGGTCCGCTCGCCGAGATCCACGACCGGATGCCGCTGGTGCTGCCCGCCGAGGCGTGGCAGGACTGGCTGAACCCGGACTCCGAGGATCCCAGCCGGTGGCTCGCTGCGCCGTCCGCTGCGCTGGTGCGCACCCTGGAGCTGCGGCCGGTGTCCACGGCGGTGGGCGACGTCCGCAGGCAAGGCCCCGAGCTGGTGGAACGGATCGAGCCGGAGCAGCCCATGCTGCTCGACCTGGGCCGAGTTCGATGACCGGACTGACCGTCCCGACGCCGCACGGGCCGGCCCGCGCCGAGCTGCACTGCTGCCCGCAGGGCGCCGCGGCACTGTTGCTCGGGCATGGCGCGGGCGGTGCCACCAGCGCGCCCGACCTGGTGGCCACTACCAGGGCGGCCACTGCCGCGGGAGTGCATGTAGCGCTGGTCGAGCAGCCCTACCGGGTCGCGGGCAGGCGTGCCCCGGCGCCTGCTGGGCAGCTCGACGAGGCGTGGCTGGCCGTCGTCACCTGCCTGGCGCAGGGAGTATTCGCGGACCTGCCGCTGGTCTTCGGCGGGCGTTCCTCGGGAGCCCGGGTGGCCTGCCGCACCGCCACCGCGGGGGGTGCCTCCGCAGTGCTGTGCCTGGCCTTCCCGGTGCACCCACCGGGGCGGCCGGAGAAGAGCCGGCTGGACGAGCTGACCGGGGTGGAGGTGCCGGTGCTGGTCGTGCAGGGGGAGCAAGACCCGTTCGGCCGCCCCGAGCCCGCTGCCGGGCGGGAGGTCGTGCTGCTGCCCGGGGATCACTCGCTCAAGGCGGACCCCGGCGCGGTGGGACGTGCGGTGGCGGAATGGCTGCAACGCAGGCTGCGGCCGCTGGCCTCGTAGTGCGCTCAGCCGGAAGGATCGGCCTTATCGGCGTGCGGGGAATGGTCGTGCGGAGTGTGGCGTTGCTTGGGCCGTGGTACCCACGATGCAGAGACCTGCTCGCCGCAGCGACCTCGGCCGGGCGATGCAGCGCCGGTCCGGTTCGCTGGGCCGAGGGCGCGGAGGGCGCGTACCCTCGGCCCCCAACGCCGTTGACCCGGCCAGCGGAGTAGACGTCGGGATGGTAGCCGCCAGCGCAGCGCTGGCCCGGTCTGCGCGGCCGGAAAGGAGAGTCGTGCCAGGCGTCAGTGTGGACGGCCCCGCAGGCGGAGCCGAAGATCCACAGTCGCCGGACGGCCAGGGCCAGACTGCCCAGGAGACGGCGGTACCGGACGAGACTGCCCTGGAGACGGCTGTACAGCGCAGCGCGCGCTTTGAGCGCGATGCCATGCCGTTGCTCGACCAGTTGTACGCGGCGGCGTTGCGGATGACCCGAAACCCGGCCGACGCCGAGGATCTGGTACAGGAGACCTACCTCAAGGCATACGCCGCCTTCGAGTCCTTCCGCGCGGGTACGAACCTGCGGGCCTGGCTGTACCGGATCCTCACCAACACTTACATCAACGGCTACCGCAAGCGGCAGCGCCAGCCCGCGCAGCAGCCCACCGACGAGATCAGCGACTGGCAGCTGGCGCAGGCCGAGCAGCACACCTCGTCGGGGCTGCGCTCGGCAGAGATGGAGGCGCTGGACCGGTTGCCCGACTCCGATGTCAAGGAGGCCCTGGGCGAGCTGGTCGAGGACTTCCGGATGGCCGTCTACCTGGCCGACGTCGAGGGCTTCGCGTACAAGGAGATCGCCGAGATCATGGGTACCCCGATCGGGACGGTGATGTCCCGGCTGCATCGGGGCCGCAAGCAACTGCGCGACATGCTGACCGGCGTCGCCCGCGAGCGGGGCTTCCTGCGCGATACGGAGATCGCGTCATGAGCTGTGGCGACCCCCACGAAACCGACTGCAGTGAGGTGCTCGCAGAGGTGTGGCTGTTTCTGGACAATGAGTGCGACCACGAGCGGCGGGCACTGCTGCAGAGACACCTGGAGGAGTGCGGCCCCTGCCTGGAGGAGTTCGGGCTCGTGGAGCACCTGAAGGCGTTGCTCGCGCGCAAGTGCCGTGGCGACCACGCGCCGGACGCGCTCAAGCAGCGGTTGCGCCAGTCGATCCGGGAGATCGTGCTGCGTCAAGCCGTCCTTGGCGCCGAGGTCACGGTGCAGCAGAGCGAGGACGGCACGGTCGTTGAGGTGCGCACCAGTGCCGAGACCCGGACCTGGCTATCCCGCGAGCACTGAGTGGGCCGCGAGCACTGAGTGGGCCGGGCGCCGCCGAGGTTGAGTCCACGGCAAGCCCGCCCGCCGTCTGCCCCAGCGGGCGGGCCCGCCCGGACGTCAGCTGTTCGGACGCTTGCCGTGGCTGGCAGCGTTCTTCTTCCGGTCGCGCTTCTTGCGGGCCCGCTTGGACACGGCGTCTCCTCCTTGATCGCAACCAACCTAGTGTGTCACGTGCGTGGTCTTCGCTTCGGGTGGGTGGCGCCGGTCGTGGTTGGATGACGACGCCGCAGCATCGAGGAGGACCGATCCATGTCTGAGGAGATCCGCGCCGAAATGGTGGCCAACGTCTGGAAGATCGTGGTCGCGCAGGGCGACTCCGTATCCGACGGCGACACCCTGGTGATTCTCGAGTCGATGAAGATGGAGATCCCGGTCCTCGCCGAAGCCGACGGGACCATCTCGACGTTGGCTGTCTCGGAGGGCGACGTCGTGCAGGAGGGCGACTTGATCGCCGTACTCGAGTGATGCTGCGGCGAAGCGGGTGAGCCGCGATGTCGACGCTGAGTGAGTTGCTCGCCCACTACACCGACCTGCCTGGGGTGGCGGTAGGTCACCTGCAGCGGGTCGTCGCCGAGTGGCAGTTGCTTGCCGACCTGTCTTTCGCGGATCTGCTGCTGTGGGTGCCCCTGGACCCAGCCGACTCCCCAGTTGCCGAAGCCACAGTTGCCGAAGCCACAGTTGCCGAAGCCACCGCCGAGCCGGCAGGCGACTTCCTGTGCGTGGCGCACGCCCGGCCCACCACCGGACCCACTGCCCACCCCGAGGACGTGGTCGGTACCCGTGCTGCGGCCACCGAGCACCCGCGATTGCGCCGCGCTCTGCAGGAGGGTCGCATCCTGCGCGACGGGGAGCCGCGCTGGCAGCTCGGCGTTCCGGTGCGCCGGGAGACCGTGCCGGTGCGGCTGGATGAGCTGCAGATTGCGGTTCTCGCCCGGGACGCGAACCTGGCGCTACCCCGGGTGCCCAGCCCGCTGGAGATCGCTTACCTGGGCATCGCGGCGGACCTGTGCCAGATGCTGGCCGACGGCACCTTCCCGGATGGCACCACCGGTCCGGACGTGCACAGCGGCCCGCGGGCGGGGGACGGCCTGATTCGGGTCCATCCCACCGGGACCGTGATCTACGCGAGCCCCAATGCGCTGTCCGCCTATCACCGGATGGGGCATGCTGCGGACCTGCGAGGCGAGCAACTCGTGCCGTTGACCCGCACTTTGGTCTCCGACCCGTTCGATGCCGCGGAGGTTGTGGCGCGGATCCGCGCCGCGTTGGAGGGCCGCCCGAGTATGCGGATCGAGGCTGACGCGGCCGGCGCCACCATGCTGTTCCGGGCGCTGCCGTTGCGCCCCCGGGGGGAGGCGGCCGGAGCGCTGGTGCTGGTCCGGGATGTGACCGAAGTGCGCAGCCGGGATCGTGCATTGCTGTCCAAGGACGCCACGATCCGGGAGATCCACCATCGGGTGAAGAACAATCTGCAGACCGTGGCGGCGCTGCTGCGGCTGCAATCCCGCCGCACCGAGAACGACGAGGCGCGTGAGGCGCTGCAGGAGTCGGTGCGCCGGGTGGCGTGCATCGCCATGGTGCACGAGACCTTGTCGATGTCGTTGGACCAGCGGGTGGACATCGACGGCGTGGTCGACAGCGTGCTCCCGATGATCGCCGATGTGTCGGGGGAGGCGAGCCGGGTCGTGGTGCGCCGGGAGGGCAGCTTCGG
>JBOHGM010000073.1:0-1322 GCA_050699435.1 Pseudonocardiaceae bacterium
GAGCTGGACAAACGCTGGCCGGAGAGCCGGATCGAGCCGTCGCTGACCCGGATCGCGGCGCTGGCCGATCTGCTCGGCTCACCGCAACGCTCTTACCCGGTGCTGCACATCGCGGGGACCAACGGCAAGACCTCGGTCGCCCGGATGCTCGACGCGCTGCTGACCCGGATCGCGCTGCGGGTGGGTCGCTACACCAGCCCGCACCTGCAGCTGGCCACCGAGCGGATCAGTGTGGACGGGGCACTGATCAGCGCGGCGCGCTACGTCGAGGCATACCAGGACATCGCGCAGTACGTGGCCCTGGTGGACACCGGTTCTGACGTGTCGATGAGCAAGTTCGAGGTGCTGACTGGGATGGCCTTCGCCGCCTTCGCCGATGCGCCGGTGGACGCCGCTGTGCTGGAGGTCGGCATGGGTGGCAGCTGGGATGCCACCAACGTGGCCGACGCAGCCGTCGCGGCGATCACCCCGATCGCGCTGGATCATGTCAACTACCTGGGCAGCGATCTCGCTGGCATCGCCGCGGAGAAGGCCGGGATCATCAAGCCGGGTTCGGTTGCGGTGCTCGCCGCGCAGCAACCCGAGGTGGCCAGGGTGATCGCGGCCCGCAGCGTCGAGGTGGACGCGACCGTGGCCCGCGAGGGAATGGAGTTCGGTGTGCTGCAGCGCGACGTCGCCGTCGGCGGTCAGTGGTTGCGGCTGCAGGGTCTCGGCGGGGCCTACGACGAGATCTTCCTGCCGCTGCACGGTGAGCATCAGGCCCGCAACGCCGTGCTGGCGCTGGCCGCTACGGAGGCGTTCTTCGGCGCGGGCGCCGGCCGGTCGCTGGACCCCGAGGCGGTACGGGAAGCCTTCGCGACGGTGCGCGCGCCGGGCCGGTTGGAACGGGTGCGCAGCGCGCCGTCGGTGTTCCTGGACAGTGCGCACAACCCGCACGGGGCGCGGGCGCTGGCCGCCGCCCTGCGCGCCGAGTTCGCCTTCCGCAGGCTGGTCGCCGTGGTAGGGGTGATGCGCGACAAGGACGCCGGGGGCATCCTCGCGGAGCTGGCGCCGGTGGTCGACGAGGTGGTGGTCACCACCAGCAGCTCGCCCCGCGCGATGGCAGTCGATGAGCTTGCCGCCGTGGCTCGGGAGGTCGTCGGCGCGCAGCGGCTCCAGGTCGAGCCCCGCTTGCCGGAGGCGATCGAGACAGCCATGGCGATGGCCGAGGAGGTCGAGCCGGGTGCAGACCATATTTCCGGGGCCGGCGTGGTGATCACGGGGTCGGTGGCGATGGTGGGCGAGGCGCGCACGCTCTTCGGCAGGGAGCCTCAGTGACCAGG
>JBOHGM010000073.1:1422-27969 GCA_050699435.1 Pseudonocardiaceae bacterium
AACTTCAGTGATGGTGGAACTTCAGTGATGGTGGAACTTCAGTGATCGTGGAACTTCAGTGAGCAGCCCCACGGTCCGGCCGGATCCGATGCGCGGGCTGCGCGGCGTCTTCGCGGGCACCCTGGTGATGGAGGCCATCGTCGTCGGGCTGGCACTGTTGGTGGTGGCCCGCTTCGGTGCCGGGTTGGGCAGCCCGGCCGGCTGGTACACCGTGGGCCTGGCGCTGGGCATGCTGGCCGCGGCTTTCGTGCAGGGCCGCCGGTGGGGGTTGGGGCTGGCAATCGCGCTGCAGGTCGCGATGGTCGCGGGCGGGTTCGCCCATCCCGCGCTGGGCGCGATCGGGCTGCTGTTCGTCCTGGTCTGGGTCTACCTGCTGTACCTGCGCCGGGAGGTCCTCCGACGGATTTCTACCTGAGCCCGGCGACGGCATAACGCATGGGTCAGGTAAGGTGTGGTAAGAACGGTGGTACTCTTACTCGGTGCGGATCACCAGCAAGGGCCAGATCACCATCCCGCAGCAGGTCCGGCGTGATCTGGGTCTTCAGCCCGGCGACGAGGTCGACGTTGTCATCGACGGGGATAGTGCCCGCATCGTCCGGGTTGCGGGAGCGCCAACCCATGGTCAGCGCTTGGTCTCCCGGTTGCGCGGCACGGCCACTGCTCACCTCGACATGAGCACCGATGAGCTGATGGCGCTGCTACGTGACGACGACTGAGGTCGCGACCCTCGTCGACTCGAACGTTCTGCTCGACGTCATCCGGGAGGATCCGGTCTGGTCGTCCTGGTCCGCGGCCACTCTCGGGCGAGTTGCGGACGAGGGGCCGCTCGTGATCAACTCGATTATCTACGCGGAGGTGTCGACGACCTACGCCACCGTCGAGGAACTCGACGCAGTGCTGGCCGACGCCGAGTTGGTGCGATCGCACGTGCCCTGGCCAGCCGCGTTCCTCGCCGGTCGCTGCCATGTCGAGTATCGGCGGCGAGGTGGCGCGCGGGTGCGGACGCTGCCCGACTTCCTCATCGGAGCACATGCTGCGGTTCTCGGTATACGGCTGCTTACCAGGGACACCGCTCGCTATCGCAGCTATTTCCCTACTGTCGAGCTCATCGCTCCGGATACCGGTCGCTAGGCTCACCCCTGTCCGCACCACCTCATGACGAGGAGAACGAGCAGCAGTGAGCGAGCGCACCCTGGTCCTGGTCAAGCCCGACGGTGTCGGCCGTGGTCTGGTCGGCGAAGTGATCGCCAGGATCGAGCGCAAGGGGCTGACCCTGGCCGCGGTGGAGCTGTGCAGGGTGCCGCGTGACCTCGCCGAGCAGCACTACGCCGAGCATGCGGAGAAGCCGTTCTTCGGTGAGCTGGTGGAGTTCATCACCTCCGGTCCGGTGCTGGCCGCGGTGGTGGAAGGAGAGCGGGCGGTGGCCGCCTTCCGGCAGCTGGCCGGGGGCACCGACCCGGTGGAGAAGGCGGCGCCAGGCACGATCCGGGGCGACCTCGCCCTGGCGACCCAGTCGAACCTGGTGCACGGGTCGGACTCGGTGGACTCCGCCAAGCGCGAGATCGCGCTGTGGTTTCCGGAGTTGTAGGGGTTTCCGGAGTCGTAGGGGTTTCCGGAGTTGGAGGGTTTCCGGAGATGTAGGGGTTCGGCGGGGCTCCCAGGAAATCGGTCGGAATCCGTCGGGGCCCGTGGGTAGCGTCGATCCCGTGTCCGATGCTCTCGTGCAGGCTCGTGGGTTGCGCAAGCGGTTCGGCGCTGTCGAGGCGGTGCGGGGGATCGACGTCGAGGTCCGGCCCGCTGAGGCGTTCGGCTTCCTCGGGCCCAACGGGGCGGGCAAGTCCTCCACCATGCGCATGATCGCCTGTGTCTCCCCGCGCAGCGCTGGGGAACTCCAGGTGCTCGGGATGGATCCGGACGCCGACGGGCCGCGGATCCGCGCCCGGCTCGGCGTGGTGCCGCAGCAGGACAATCTGGACGCCGAACTGTCGGTGCGGGACAACCTGCACATCTACGGCCGCTACTTCGGCATGTCCAGGGCCGCGGTGCGGGCCAAGACGGTCGAACTGCTGGACTTCGCTCAGCTCACCGACCGGGCCGCCGACGCCGTCGACACGCTGTCCGGAGGCATGAAGCGACGGCTCACCATCGCCCGCTCGCTGGTCAACGACCCCGAGCTGATGCTGCTTGACGAGCCGACCACCGGGCTGGATCCGCAGGCCCGGCACCTGCTGTGGGACCGGTTGTTCCGGCTCAAGCAGCAGGGTGTGACGCTGATCATCACGACGCACTACATGGACGAGGCCGAGCAGCTGTGTGACCGGCTCGTCGTGATGGATGGCGGGCTCATCGTCGCGGCGGGCTCGCCGGGTGAGCTGATCGCCCGGTACTCCACCCGCGAGGTGCTCGAGCTGCGGTTCCGGCCCGGTGAGCAACACCGCTGGGTTTCCGCGGTGGACGGCTTGGCCGACCGGATCGAGGAGCTGCCGGACCGGCTGCTGCTCTACACCTCCGACGGTGAGGTGGCGCTGTCCGCCGCGCACCAGCGCGGGGTGCAGCCGGTGTCCAGCCTGGTCCGGCGATCCACGCTGGAGGATGTGTTCCTCCGGCTCACCGGACGATCGCTGGTCGACTGATGACGACGGTCCAGACGCGCCGCAGCAGCGGCCGGGTGCTGCCCGGATGGCGGGCCACGCTGCTCGTCGTCGAGGGGCTGTGGACGTGGTACCGGCGCAACTGGCGCGCTACCGCCATCTCCAGCTTGCTGCAGCCGCTGCTGTTCCTGGTGGCCTTCGGCGTCGGCTTCGGCACGCTCATCGACGCGAACGGCCACGCGACGCAGGCCACCGGCGGGGTGGCCTACCTGGTCTACCTGGCGCCCGCACTGCTGGCCGTCGGCGCCGTGCAGAGCGCGGCCTTCGAGTCGACCTACCCCATCTTGTCGGCGTTCAAGTGGCAGCGTACCTACTGGGGCATCACGGCCACCCCGATCACGCCTGGTCAGCTGGTTGGTGGACAGCTGACCTGGATCGCGCTGCGGCTGACCTTGTCCGGCGTCGCCTATCTGCTGGTTGTCGCGTTGTTCGGGGCGGTACGCGGGCCTGGGGTGCTCGCTGCGCTGGCCTTCGCTGTGCTGTGCGGGATGGCGTTCAGCGCCCCGCTGGTGGCGTTCGCGGCCGCGCAGGAGGGCGAGGGCAACGTGTTCGCCGCCGTGTTCCGGTTCGTGGTGGTGCCGATGACGCTGTTCTCCGGCACCTTCTTCCCGATCTCGCAGCTACCCGAGGTGATCCAGCCGCTGGCCTGGCTCAGCCCGCTGTGGCACGGCACCGAACTCGCGCGCGGCGCCGCACTGGGCACCGTGCAGCTATGGCCTGCGGTCGGGCACACCGCGTATCTGACGGCCCTGCTGGTGGCCGGTGTGCTGCTGTCGCGGTGGCGCTTCCAGGTGAGGTTGACCACGTGACCGCGCTGCGGGAGGCGGCGCGCACGGTCGCCGAGCCGCCGGGCGGGCTGCTGGTGCGGATACTGCCACCGGCGCTGTACGCCGGTCGGGCCAGAATGCTGATCCTGCGCTCCTCGCTGGCGTCCCGCAGCGCCTGGCTGGCGATCTTCTCCGGGTTCTTCGAACCGCTGTTCTTCCTGCTGGCGATGGGGCAGGGGCTGGGCAGCCTGGTCGGCGAGGTCGGCGGGCCGGGTGGGCAGCAGCTGAGCTATGCGGCGTTCATCGCGCCCGGGCTGCTGGCCGCGTCGGCGATGAACGGGGCGGTGTACGACGCCACGTTCAGTTTCTTCTTCAAGCTCAAGTACGCGAAGCTCTACGACGCGATGCTCGCCACCCCGCTGGGTCCGGTGGACATCGCGCTGGGGGAGATCGGCTTTGCGCTGATCCGCGGCGGGTTGTACTCGACTGCCTTCCTCGGGGTGCTGCTCGGGCTGGGGCTGATCTCCTCGCCGTGGGCGTTGCTGGTGCTCCCCGCCGCGCTGTTCGTGGCGTTCGCGTTCGCGGCGGTCGGGATGGCGGCCACTTCGTACATGCGCTCCTGGCAGGACTTCGACCTGGTGCAACTCGCGGTGCTGCCAATGTTCCTGTTCTCGGCGACCTTCTTCCCGCTGTCGGTGTACCCGGCTGCGCTGCAATGGCTGGTGCAGGCGTTTCCGCTCTACCACGCTGTGGAGCTGATGCGCGGGCTCACCACCGGCGTGGTCGGCTGGTCGATGCTCGGCCACCTGGCGTACTTCGTCGTGATGGCCACCTTTGGCGTCATCGTCGCCGCTCGCCGCCTGAGGGCCCTCCTGTTGCGGTAGGGGGCTCTTCAAGAGCTACCAACCCACCCAGATGGCGCTCATAACCGCTACCAACCCCGTCCCGGGGGCGGTTGTTCACATCCGGAGTAGCTGTCCACAGGTCCCGGATATGCCGGTTTGCGCATTGCGGATCCGGCGGCACGCTCAGCCCATGCATGAGTGGTGGGTTCCCCTGCTGGAATCGGATGGCCTGCTGCTGCGCGATCGAGCGCTCGCCACCGCTGATCCCGATGATCTGCTGACGGCGTTGCGGTCCGGCCGGCTCCGGCGTATTCAGCGCGGGATCTACCTGCCCAGAAGGGTCGAGGCGACCCCGCTCGTGCTCGCCCGGGCCGCGCTGCTCAGTTCGGGAGTAGCCGGGGCGGTCCCCAGCCACGCGACCGCGGCACGAGTGCACCACCTCGCGGTACCCGACGGGCACCGCGTGCAGCACGTCACGGTCACGAGGGCACAGCGCCGCGAGAACCGCCGGGACCTGCACTTCCACACCCGATCGATCGGGTGCGGTGAGGTGCAGATGCGCGACGGCGTGCCGGTCACCACCGTCGCGCGCACGCTGGCCGATCTGACGACGAGCCTGGACCGCCTGCCCGCGGTGTGGGCGTTGGACGATGCGCTGCGGCAGGGTCTCAGTGCCAAGGCCGACATCGTCGCCGTCATCAAGCGGTGGCGCGGTGGCTCGGGATGCGCTCGTGCCGGGGACCGGCTCGACGAGGCCGACGGGATTGCCGAGTCGATCCTCGAAACGGCGGGGCGCCTGATCTTGCGTGATCGGGACGTGCCGTTGCCCATCCCGCAGTACTCGCTGCGGGCTCCCGACGGGACGTTCATCGCCCGGCTCGACGGTGCCTACCTTCGCGAGAAGGTAGCTCTGGAGTTCGACGGGGCGGATCCGCACGGCCTGCCCGAAGCTGTCTTCCGCGACCGGTGGCGGCAGAACCGCCTGTCCGAACTCGGCTGGATGGTGCTCCGTTTCACCTGGTGGGACGTGATGCGCGACCCGGAGGGCGTAGCTGCGAGAGTGCGGCGCACATTGCGGGGACGAGCCGCCTGACCGGAAACAGAGCCGGAGACGGGCGAGCGGGACCACCGGCACGGCGTTTGTTGTGTCGCGGAGTCGGGGACGGGGGGATGGGACTATCAGTGAGGTGACCCGGTGGGACTGTGGTGAACCACCCCGGGTCTGATGGAGATTCTGTCCTGAGTGGAGGATGGAGAGATGACCCGGTCTTCGAGGCACCCTCGTGAGGTGCGTGAGCGCGCGGTGGCGCTGGTACTGGACAATCAGTCCGGACTACGGCTCGCAGTGGGACGCGATCGTGTTGGTCGCGGGGAAGGTCGGGGTATCGACCGAGTCGTTGCGCCGGTGGGTTCGTCAGGCCGAGACCGATGCCGGCCGGCGGGCGGGGACGACGTCTGCGGACGCTGAACAGATCCGTGAGTTGCGGCGGGAGAATCGCGAGTTGCGGCGGGCGAACGAGATCCTGAAGGCGGCTTCGGCTTTCTTCGCGAGGGAGCTCGACCCTCGACTGCCACGCTCGTAGCGTTCATCACGGAGAACAAGGACCGGTTCGGAGTCGAGCCGATCTGTGCCGTGTTGACTGATTTCGGTATGCAGATCGCTCCGTCCACCTATTATGCGGCGTATTCCCGGCCGCCGTCGGCGCGCGCGATGCGCGACGAGGAACTCAAGAAAGAAATCACACGTGTGTATGAGGAGAATTACTCGGTGTATGGGGCCAAGAAGGTGTGGTGGGCGTTGAATCGGGAGGGGATCCGGGTGGGCCGGTGCCGGGTCGAGCGGCTCATGCGAGCGTTGGGCCTGGTCGGCGCTGTGCGAGACAAGACGGTCCACACGACTGTGCCCGACCCGGACGGTGTTCGTGCCGCCGACCTGGTGAAACGCCAGTTCACCGCCGGCGCCCCGAACCGGCTGTGGGTGGCCGATTTCACCTACGTGTCGACTGGCACGGTGTACACCGCGTTCGCCATCGATGTGTTCTCCCGCCGGATCGTCGGCTGGACAACAAGCATGTCGAAGGAGACCGATCTCGTGCTCGACGCAATCGACATGGGCCTAGCACAACGAGACTATCACTGGGCAGAAAGCGCCGACAAGCTAGTTCACCATTCCGATGCCGGGAGCCAGTACACATCGTTCCGGTTCACCCAGCACCTGCTCGATTCAGGCATCGACACCTCGATCGGCACCGTCGGCGACGCACTCGACAACGCCCTCGCGGAATCCACGATCGGCCTGTACAAGACCGAGTTGATTAAACCACGAGGGCCATGGCATACTATTAAAGAAGTCGACGTCGCCACCGCAGCATGGCTGGATTGGTACAACAACCGTCGACTGCACGGAGCCTGCGGAGGCAGGCCACCGGTCGAGTACGAGACCCTGTACGAGCTGGGCGACCTGATCAGCCTGGTCGCCTGACCCAACAACGAGTCTCTACCGAACCCGGGGTGGTTCATGGGCTGGTGAGGGGTTGGAGGGTGACGTTCGTGGCTGCGGGTTTCGAGTTGGTTTCAGGCGGTGTTGGCTGGGGTGAGTTGGACGTTGCAGCCCAGGGTGAGCAGCCGAACCTGCTACCACGAAGCCATCGCCTGGGGACACCACACCTGGCGAGATCAACAAGCTGCTGCTTGACAACTACCGGGGCTGCGCCCCAGCCCGACAAGGCATGTACCGGCGGCTTGCCGAGGCGATGAACAGAACTTGGGCAAGCTCACGCAAGGACCCGTGGTCAGAGTCGCCGACCACCGCCACTCGCTACGCTGATACATGATGACCACGACGCGAATTGCGTATGTGCGCAGGTCAGGTGCGCTGTGGTTGTGCTGTGGAGCGCATACCGCCCGTCCTACCTCTGGGGTTGGTAGCGGTTAGCGGCAGCGCTGACCGGGGTTGGCCGCTCTTGAAGACCGGCCAACTACCCTGGCCCGCATGGCTGCAACATCGGTGTTCGAGCAGCTCGAGCCCCTGCTGCCCCGGGTGTCCAAGCCGGTGCAGTATGTGGGAGGCGAGCTCAACGCCACGGTGAAGGACTGGGACGCGACCGCGGTGCGCTGGGTGCTGATGTACCCGGACGCCTACGAGGTCGGGCTGCCCAATCAGGGAATCATGATCCTTTACGAGGTGCTCAACGAGCAGCCCGACGTCCTCGCCGAGCGGACCTACGCGGTCTGGCCGGACCTCGAGGAGCTGATGCGCGAGCACGGTGTCCCGCAGTTCACGGTGGAGTCGCACCGGCCGGTCGGGGCATTCGACCTGCTCGGGGTCTCGCTTGCCACCGAACTCGGCTACACCAACCTGCTCACCGCACTGGACCTCGCCGGCGTCCCGCTGCACGCGAAGAACCGCACCGACGAGCACCCGGTCGTGATCGCGGGCGGGCATGCCGCGTTAAACCCGGAGCCGATCGCCGATTTCATCGACGCCGCGGTCCTGGGTGACGGCGAGGCTGCGGTGCTCGAGATCACCATGGTGGTGCGGGACTGGAAAGCGCAGTGCCGCCCGGGTGGCCGTGCTGAACTGCTCGGCCGACTGGCCGGGACCGACGGCGTCTACGTGCCGGGCTGCTACGAGGTGAGCTACGCCGGCGACGGCGCCATCGAGCAGGTCACGCCCAATACCGCACGAGCCCCGCAACGGGTGGCCAAGCGCACCACGATGAACCTGGACGAGTGGCCCTACCCGAAACAGCCGCTGGTGCCGATCGCGGAGAGCGTGCATGAGCGGATGAGCGTGGAGATCTTCCGTGGCTGTACCCGCGGCTGCCGGTTCTGCCAGGCCGGGATGATCACCCGCCCGGTCCGGGAACGGTCCATCGAGGGCATCGGGGAGATGGTCCAGCGTGGCCTGGAGGCAAGCGGGTTCACCGAGGTGGGTCTGCTGTCGCTGTCCAGCGCGGACCACTCCGACATCGGCGAGATCACCAAGGGCCTCGCGGACCGCTATGCGGGCAGCGGCACCAGTCTGAGCCTGCCTTCGACTCGCGTCGACGCGTTCAACATCGACCTCGCCAATGAGATCTCCCGCAACGGCCGCCGTTCTGGCTTGACGTTCGCCCCCGAAGGCGGGTCCGAACGGATTCGTCGTGTGATCAACAAGATGGTCTCCGAGGAGGACCTCATCCGCACCGTCTGCACCGCGTTCGGCGCTGGCTGGCGGCAGGTGAAGCTGTACTTCATGTGCGGGCTACCCACCGAGACCGACGACGATGTACTGCAGATTGCGCAGCTGGCGCACCAGGTGATCCGGGCCGGCCGGGAGGCCAGCGGCCGGATGGACATCCGGTGCACGATCTCGATCGGAGCCTTCGTACCCAAGCCGCACACCCCGTTCCAGTGGGCTGCTCAGGAGCACCCCGACGTGGTGGACGACCGGTTGCGCAAGCTGCGCGCTGAGATCAACACGGACCGCAAGATCGGCCGCAACGTCGGGATGCGGTACCACGACGGCAAGCCTGCGCTCATCGAGGGTTTGCTCTCCCGCGGTGACCGGCGGGTTGGCCGGGTGATCGAGCGGGTCTGGCGCGAGGGTGGCCGGTTCGACGGCTGGAGCGAGCACTTCAGTTACCACCGCTGGGTCGCGGCGTGTGCCGACGAGCTCACCCCGCTGGGTGTGTCGCTGGAGTGGTTCACTACCCGGGAACGCGGCCGTGACGAGGTGCTGCCGTGGGATCACCTGGACTCCGGTCTGGACAAGGAATGGCTCTGGGACGACTGGTGCGACGCCCTCGACGGCCGCGAGCAGGACGACTGCCGATGGACCCCGTGCTTCGACTGCGGGGTCTGCCCCTCGATGGGCACCGACATCGAGGTCGGCCCGAGCGGGCGGCACCTGCTGCCGATCAGCCCGGTCGGTCCGGGTTCCCCCGTTCGTAACCCCGCCTTCTACGGTTCCTGACCGGGAGTTGACGTGCACCGCCCCAACCCCTCCGCGGCTCCGATCTGCAAGGTGCGGCTGCGCTACGCCAAACGGGGCAGGCTGCGATTCACCTCGCACCGCGATGTCGCCAGGACGTTTGAGCGGGCATTGCGTCGGGCCGGGTTGCCGATGGCCTACTCGCAGGGGTACAGCCCGCACCCCAAGATCTCCTGGGTGGGTGCGGCGCCCACCGGGACGGCCAGCGAGGCGGAGTACGCCGAGATCCAGCTCGTTGCCCAGGTCGATCCGGACGTGGTGTGCGCCGAGCTGAACGCGGCGCTGCCCGACGGGCTCGCGGTCATCGACGGCGTGCTGGCCGGCTCGGGGGGGCTCGCCGAGCGGATCGAGGCGAGCCGATGGTGGATCGAGATTTCCGGGGTGGGGGCCGAGCAGCTGCGCCACGCAGTCAGTGCGTTGCTGGCCGCACCGGAAGTGCTGGTCGAGCGGATTACCACGGATGGACGACGCAGCATCGACGCCCGGGCGGCAATCGTCTCCCTGGGCGTCGAGGAACCGCCGGTGCTGCCGCCCGGACCCGGTCGACTCCCCGAGTGTGGGATACTGACTGCGGTCGTGCGGCAGGTCAGCCCTGCGGTGCGACCCGACGACGTGGTGAGCGCACTCGGCGTCGTCGCCGGACTCCGGCCGCTGGCGCCCGCGAGGGCGACCCGGATGGCGCAGGGTCGGCTCGACGATGACGGGAGTCTCGTTGATCCGCTCGCTCCGGACCGGGCGCCCATCCGGATGGCTCCGGGGCAGGCCGGTGACGGTGCGCCGGATCAGCACGGTGTCGCAGGACACGCCAGCTGACCGCTCCAACGGAGTAGCAGCCGGTGGACAACAGGATTGCCGTCGCTGGCATGGCGACGGATGACGCACAGGGCCCCTGTGCGGCCGCTTCCCGGCAGTCGGGACGCGCCCGGGGGCTGGAGGAGCTGAATGGCGAACACGAAGGCGCCCGCCGGTGGCATCGGCGGGCCGACAGGCACACCCGATGCACGCGCATCCAAGGGGGCCGATCTGGCTGCCTCGTTGCCGGCCAAACTGCGGGTACACGCGCTGGCCAGGCTGCTCTCCGTGAGCAGCAAGGAGGTCGTGGCCACGTTGACCGAGCTCGGCGTTGCGGTGCGTAGCGCGCAGTCCAGCATCGACCGGGATACCGCAGTGCGGGCGGCGCAAGTGCTGCTGCCGGATCCGGGCCCGGACGCCGCCGAGATCGAGATCGAGTCAGACGTCGACTCGGAGACCGCGCAGCGGCGACCCCCGGCTACCTCCGGGACCCTGGCGCCGGTGTTCAACGCGCCGGCGCCGGTCTTCCTCCCGCCGAGCCGGAAGTCGTCCACAGCGGACTCCGAAGACTTCGCTGCGTCCGTTGCCGAGGGCGAGGCGGAGCCGCACCAGGGCGAGGACGACCCGGACCGCGACGGTGGCGGCAGGCGCAGGCGCCGGCGGGGCAGGCGCGGCCGGGGTCGGGGTAAGGGCGAGGAGAGTGAGGAGGACTCGACCGAGCAGGATGACACTGCGCAGGGTACCGGCGACTCCGAGGAGCAGGCCGACGACGGTGACGCGGAGGAGTCCGACGAGTCCACCGGCAGGCGCCGGCGCCGGCGCAGGCGCCGTCGCAACGGCGGCGACGACGAAGCAACTCCCCGCGAGGACGACCCGCCGGACACCGTCGTGCACGTCCGGGACACTGCACACCGGGATACTGGGCACGTCCGGGACAGCACCGACCGGCCTGCCGAGGACGAAGTGCAGGCCGTCCGGGGCTCCACCCGCCTGGAGGCCAAGCGGCAGCGCCGACGCGACGGAAGGGAGGCAGGCAGGCGGCGGGCACCGATCCTGTCCGAATCGGAGTTCCTCACCCGGCGCGAGGCCGTGGCGCGGACCATGGTTGTTCGCGAGGATCCCGAGCGCACCCAGATCGGGGTGCTCGAGGATGACGTTCTGGTCGAGCACTTCGTTACCGCATCGGGCTCCGGGTCGCTGGTCGGCAACGTCTACCTCGGCAAGGTGCAGAACGTGCTGCCCTCCATGGAGGCCGCGTTCGTCGACATCGGACGGGGTCGTAACGCCGTGCTCTACGCCGGTGAGGTGGATTGGGACGCCGCAGGCCTCGAGGGTAAGGCGCGCCGCATCGAGCAGGCCCTCTCCAGCGGCGACAGCGTTCTGGTCCAGGTCACCAAGGACCCGGTCGGTCATAAGGGTGCCCGGCTGACCACTCAGATCAGCCTGCCCGGCCGGTTCCTGGTGTACGTGCCGGGCGGCCGGGCCACCGGGATCAGTCGTAAGCTGCCGGACAATGAGCGCCAGCGCCTCAAGGAGGTGCTCAAGCGGATTGTCCCCGACGATGCCGGCGTGATCATCCGGACCGCCTCGGAGGGAGTCAGCGAGGAGGAACTGGCCCGCGACGTCCGCCGGTTGCAGGCGCAGTGGGAGGTCATCCAGAACCGGTCGGTGTCCTCGACCGACCCGTCAGGGAACAAGGTCTCCGGGCCCAAGGTCAAGGCACCGGAACTGCTCTACGAGGAGCCCGACCTGCTGGTGAAGGTGGTCCGCGACCTGTTCACCGAGGATTTCCGCGAACTGGTCGTGCAGGGCGAAGACGCCTGGGACACCGTGGAGGGCTACGTCCTGCATGTCGCCCCGGACCTGATGCCCCGGGTGCGGCGCTATACCGCCGATGGTGACGTGTTCAGCGAGTTCCGGATCGACGAGCAGATCACCAAGGCGCTGGACCGGAAGGTCTGGCTGCCCTCGGGCGGTTACCTGGTCATCGATCGCACCGAAGCGATGACCGTGATCGACGTCAACACCGGCAAGTTCACCGGCTCTGGCGGCAACCTCGAGGAGACCGTCACCCGCAACAACCTCGAAGCTGCTGAGGAGGTCATCCGGCAGCTTCGGCTGCGGGACATCGGCGGGATCATCGTGATCGACTTCATCGACATGGTGCTCGAGTCGAACCGGGACCTCGTACTGCGCAGGCTGACCGAATGCCTGGGCCGGGACCGTACCCGTCACCAGGTCGCCGAGGTCACCTCACTCGGACTGGTCCAGATGACCAGGAAGAAGGTCGGCACGGGCCTGCTGGAGGCGCACTCGTCCACCTGCGAGCACTGCAAGGGTCGCGGCGTCGTGGTGTCCTCGGAACCGGTGAACGTCCGCAGCGCTGCGTTGCAGGCGCCGTCCGGCGCCCGGGACTCCGGTTCCGGCGGCACCCGTCGTGCGCGCTCCCGTGGCCAGGGGTCGGGGGGTGGCTCGGTCGCAGAGTCCACGGCCGAGGCGGCAGAACCAGCCTCGGTTCCGGAACCCGCGGCACCGGCGAGGACGTCGGCCGAACCCGCCCCCACGCCCGGGTCCACCGCCAACGGCACCACGCAGGCGTCCCCGGCGCCGGATGAACCGGAGGTGCCTGCGCAGCCGGTGACCCGGACGACGACACGGCGCCGCCGGGCGGCCTCTCGGCCTGCGGGCCCGCCCGCCACGGAGCAGCCGGAGAGCGCCGATTCGGGCACCCAGGTGCGCTCCGCGGTGCAGCAGGCCGGGTGAACACCCTGGTTTGACCCGGTCGAACGACAGGCCGTATCCTGGTGCGCGGCCCGCCGTGTACGGCGGGCCGAGGCTTGTGCGCCCCATTCCATCGAGCAGCAGGAGTCCCCACCCGATGTACGCGATCGTGAAGACTGGCGGCAAGCAGTACACAGTGTCCGTCGGGGACGTTGTCGAGGTGGAGAAGCTCGGGGGCGCGCCGGGCACGGTGGTCAGCTTGCCCGCTGTGCTGCTCGTTGACGGCTCCGATGTGACCACTGACGCAGCAGCCCTGGGCGCGGCCTCGATCACCGGGAAGGTCGTCGAGCAGTCGAAGGGCCCCAAGATCCGGATCCACAAGTTCAAGAACAAGACCGGCTACCACAAACGCCAGGGTCACCGCCAGCAACTGACCCGCGTCGAGGTCACCGGCATCTCGAAGTGACTGAGACTGGTCTCTTGGTCGTTGTCGGAAGGTAGACGAACACCATGGCACACAAGAAGGGCGCGTCGAGTTCCCGCAACGGCCGCGACTCCAACGCCCAGCGGCTCGGGGTGAAGCGGTTCGGCGGCCAGGTGGTCAGCGCAGGCGAGATCCTGGTTCGCCAGCGCGGCACCAAGTTCCACCCGGGCGTGCACGTCGGCCGCGGTGGCGACGACACCTTGTTCGCCCTCGAAGCAGGCTCGGTGCAGTTCGGCACCAAGCGCGGGCGCAAGACCGTCAGTATCGTCCCGGCCGAGGCCTGAGCCCGGCCCACACCAGCGCACCGCGACGAGGGGCGGGACCCGGCGATGACCGGCCCGCCCCTCGTCGGCGTCGTGGAAGGAAGGACGCGAGGTGTCCCGCTTCGTGGACCGCGTGGTCATCCAGGTCGCTGCGGGCGACGGCGGTCATGGCTGCGCGTCGGTGCACCGGGAGAAGTTCAAGCCACTGGGTGGCCCGGACGGTGGCAACGGTGGGCACGGCGGTGACGTGGTCCTGGTGGTCGATCCCGGGGTGCACACCCTGCTCGACTTCCATTACCGCTCCCAGGCGAGCGCCTCCGGGGGCAAGCAGGGACAGGGCGGGAATCGCAACGGCGCGGTGGGCGACGATCTCGAAATGCGGGTACCGGACGGCACTGTGGTGCTCACCCCGGGCGGCGAGGTGCTGGCCGACCTGGTCGGCGCCGGGACGAGGTTCGTCGCCGCGCGGGGTGGGCCCGGCGGGCTCGGCAATGCGGCGTTGGCCTCCAAAGCCCGCAAGGCGCCGGGGTTCGCCCTGCTGGGTGAGCCCGGTGAGGCTCGGGATCTGGTCCTGGAGTTGAAGTCGGTGGCCGATGTCGGACTCGTCGGGTTCCCCTCGGCGGGCAAGTCCTCGCTGGTCGCGGTGCTCTCGGCGGCCCGTCCGAAGATCGCCGACTACCCGTTCACCACGCTGGTGCCTGGCCTCGGCGTGGTCACCGCGGGCGAGACCGTGTTCACCGTGGCCGACGTGCCCGGCCTGATCCCCGGGGCCAGCCAGGGCAAGGGGCTCGGGCTGGAGTTCCTGCGGCATATCGAACGCTGCGCGGTGCTGGTGCACGTGGTGGACTGCGCGACCCTGGAACCCGGCCGCGACCCGCTCTCCGATGTGGACACCCTGGAGCGTGAGCTCGCCGCCTACACCCCGGCCCTGGGTGGCGAGCTGGCGTCCCGCCCTCGGCTCGTGGTGCTCAACAAGATCGACGTACCGGATGCCCGGGAGCTGGCCGACCTGGTGCGCCCCGAGTTCGAGGCGCGCGGGCTGGGAGTGTTCGCCGTCTCGGCCGCGAGTACCGAAGGGCTCCGAGAGCTGACCTTCGCGCTCGCCACCGCCGTGGCGCAGCGTCGGGCCGCGCTGCCCCCGGCTGAGCCCACCCGGGTGGTGCTGCGACCCAGTCCGGTCGGTGAGTCCGGGTTCGAGGTCACGGCCGATCCCGAGCGACTCGGCGGTTTCGTGGTCCATGGTGAGCGCCCGGAGCGGTGGGTGCGGCAGACCAACTTCGACAACGCCGAGGCAGTCGGGTATCTCGCTGATCGGCTGGCCCGGCTCGGTGTCGAGGACGCCCTGGCCAGTGCCGGTGCTCGCGCTGGGGCGGCGGTGACCATCGGCGGCGTCACCTTCGACTGGGAGCCCGCTACGCCTGCCGGTGCCGCCGCGGTCCGGCTCAGCGGGCGGGGTACCGACCCGCGGCTGGACAGCGACGATCGCGTCAGCGCCACTGAGCGCAAGGCCGCCCGGCGGATCCGGCGCGAGCCCGCTGCCCACACCCCTGGTTCTGTCGGCCCTGGTTCTGTCGGCCCTGGTTCTGTCGGCCCTGGTTCCGACGGCCCTGGTTCCGACGGCGAGGCGGAGCAGGAGTGAACAGCCCGACCCGCGAGGCGGTGGCACAGGCCCGTCATGTGGTGGTCAAGGTCGGGTCCTCGGCGCTCACCACCGCGGCGGGCGGGCTGGACCGGGCGCGGCTGGACACCGTGGTCGACGCGCTAGCGGCCCGGGTCGCGGCGGGCACCCATGTGGTGTTGGTGTCGTCCGGAGCGATCGCGGCCGGTCTCGTTCCGCTCGGGCTGCGCCGTCGGCCGCGGGATCTGGCCACCCAGCAGGCCGCGGCCAGCGTAGGGCAGCTGGCGCTGGCGCACGCCTATGCCGAGTCCTGGGGGCGGCACGGCCGCACCGTCGGTCAGGTCCTGTTGACCGCGGACGATGTGGTCCGGCGCGCGCACTACCGCAATGCCCAGCGCACCTTCGCCCGGTTGCGCGGACTCGGGGTGGTGCCGGTGGTCAACGAGAACGACACGGTGGCCACCGACGAAATCCGGTTCGGGGACAACGACCGGCTGGCTGCCCTAGTGGCGCACCTGGTCGGTGCCGACGCCTTGGTGCTGCTCTCCGATGTCGCCGGCCTCTACGACGGTGACCCCCGACGCGGTGCGGCCTGTCTGGTTCCGGAAGTGTCCGGGCCTGCGGATGTGCACGGTGTGCGGGCCGGCAACGGTGGTGTGCTGGGCACCGGGGGGATGGCCGCCAAGCTCGACGCCGCGACGGTGGCCTCGCAAGCCGGGATTCCCGTGCTGCTGGCCGCCGCGGCGCAGGTTGCGCGGGCACTGGGCCCGGCCGACGTCGGTACCGCGTTCGCGCCTACCGGGACCCGGTTGTCCGCCCGGCGGTTCTGGCTGCGCCACGCTGCCGGGTCGGCGGGCCGGCTGTCGCTCGACGACGGGGCGGTGGCCGCGGTGGCACGCCGCCGGCGCTCGCTGCTCGCCGCGGGCATCACCGGCGTCGAGGGCGACTTCGAAGCGGGTGACGTGGTGGAGCTGGTCGATGGTACGGGTGCACTGGTCGCCCGGGGGATGGTCGGTTTCGACGCCGCTGAGCTACCCGCGCTGATCGGTCGACCCACCCGTGACCTGCCTCCCGAGTTCCGCCGCGAAGTCGTGCACGCCGACGACCTGGTGCCTGTTTAATTCCCGGCGTGTCCTGCGCCGATGCCCGGCGTGTCCGCGCCGTACGCTTCGGCGATTTGAATGAATGCAGTTTCACTCAGGTCTCACGGAAGCGGTCGGTTGTCTCGATCAGCTCATGGACGTTGCCGGGCTCGGACGCCGAGTGGCCGGCGTCGGGCACGATGTGCAGATGCGCCTCGGGAAAGGCGCGATGAAGCGCCCACGCGCTCGTCATGGGGCAGGGGATATCGTAACGTCCCTGGACGATCATGGTCGGGATGTGACGGATGCGTCCGATGTTCGCGATGAGTTCCCCGTCGCGTTCGAAGAAGGCGCGATTGACGAAGTAGTGGCACTCGATCCGGGAGCGCGCGAGAGAGAACTCTTCGCCCGAACTCCGTGCGATGAGCTCTGGGTTGGGGTACAGGCAACTCGTCTTGCCTTCCCAGATGCTCCACGCCTTGGCCGCCGACTGCTGGATGTCCGGGTCGCTGCTGGTCAGCCGGCCGTAGTAAGCATGCAGCAGATTCCCGCGCTCTTCGATAGGAATGGGGGCCAGGAACTCCTCCCACGCGTCGGGGAAGATGGCGTCCGCACCACGCTGGTAGAACCAGTCGATCTCCTGCTTGCGGAGCAGGAAGATCCCGCGAAGCACGAGCTCGGTCACACGGTCCGGGTATTTTTCGGCGTACGCGAGCGCGAGGGTGCTGCCCCACGATCCGCCGAACGCCTGCCACCGCCGGATACCCAGGTGTTCTCGGATCTGCTCCATGTCAGCGACCAGGTGCCAGGTGGTGTTGTCGGTAAGGCACGCGTGGGGCTTGCTCTTGCCGCAGCCGCGCTGGTCGAACAGCACGATGCGGTATGCTGCGGGGTCGAAGAAGCGACGCTGCTGGGGTTCGGTGCCACCGCCTGGACCTCCGTGGACGAAGACGACCGGCTTGCCCTCCGGGTTGCCTGACTCTTCAAAGTAGATCTCGTGGAGATCGGAGACGCCAAGGGTGCCGGTGCGGTAGGGCTCGATCTCGGGGTAGAGAGTGCGGCGCTGGGGGCTTTCAACAGTCATGGCGCCTCATTCGTTGACGCAAACCTTCAGGATCAATTGAACCGAACCACTACGATACAACTTCCTACCGCTGCGTGCGTCGCGCGTACGGAGAGAGGAGAGAGGTGCGTCGGCCAGTCGGGGTGTGATCAAGGATGTGGTGGGGGAGTCGAGTTCCCGACGGTGGCCAGTGACGGGTCACAGGTCCGCTGCGCCTCGCCCCAGGTGATCCACGCCCGCGAGTTGCGTACCTGCTCGATGTGGTCGGCAACGTCACCTACCTCGCATGGCCGGCGGGGATTCGCCTAGACCCAGGCCACCTGGGCCGGTACCACTCTGGGCCGTGATCGACCAAGCCCTGCGCGAGGTGCTTGCGCCCGGCTGGACTACATCGAGATCTTCTCCAACGGGCCCAGGCTGCAGTTCAGCCTCAGCTACCGAACCCGACCGAGGCACTCACCGAGCGCCAACGCCGTGCCGACCTGATCAACAAGCCGAGGAGCTGTCCAAGGTTGGCGCGCCTCCCCCGCTGATCTCCGCGCTCAGTGTCTGCTGTGTCGAGCACTGAGTTGGAGGTAATGTGAGCCGCGCGCGCATTGGCTTGGGCTTGCTCGCGGTCGGCCTCGGCACGGCGTGGTTCGTGGCCGGTGTCGCTGCCATAGAGACTGGTGTTATCGTTGCCGTTAAGGCAGGTCCCGTCCTGCTCCTCACGCTCGGCACGGTTCTTCTGCTATGCGTCGCGGTCCCTCGTGGCGCGCCGGCGGGCCCGCTGGTACTGCTTGTCGCCGGAACAGTTGGGATAAGTGTGCAGCATGATTTATACCAGTTGCAGACCTCGACCGGGTGGCGGCCATTGTCCTTCACTGTCGACCTCTCAGGTGCCGAACTCCCGACGATCTCGCGCGACATGGAGGTTGATACCCGAGGAAGGCAAACGGGGCCCTTGCCGCGGCATACGAACGCAGGCGACCGAAGCGAGCGTGGACGGCGAATCGATATCTGAGGCCCGTCTGCGGCGGTAACCAGGTAATCCTGCGCGTCCCGCCGCGTTCTGACGAACCCGGCTGGTTCTTCGAGCTAATCACCGCCCACTCATCCAGTTACTGTAGCTGCCGGCTCCACTCAAGCCTGGGCTACAGGACACCACGGGAGGTCCACGACGAGTGGAGCAACGAGCAGGATGCACCGTAGAAAGACCAATCTCACGCGGCCCGAAAACGCGGGCAGATCATTTCTCGTTCGGTGCGTGGGGTCAGGTGGTGGTCGCCAGGGTGAGGGGGAGTACGGCGGAGGCCCCAGCGCGGCGCAGGGCGCGGGCGGCCACGGTGAGTGTCCAGCCGGTGTCCACCCGATCGTCGACGAGTAGAACCGGACCGTCCAGTGCGGGAAGCCCGGGCGCGTGCAGTGAACGCAGCAGCGCTGCGGCGCGGTGCGCCGAATTGGCTGCTGAGGGGGCGCTTCCCTCAGCCGTGATCGTGCCGAGCATCGGCAGCCGGCCCACCGCGGCGATCCGCTTGGCGAGATCGAGCACCAATCTGGGCCGGGACCGAGAGCCCATGGCGACCACGCCCACCGGGCGCGTCTGCCAGTCCCAGCCGGCCAGCACCGTGACGCAGGCGTCGAACAGCTCCTGGGGGACCGGCCCGTCCGCGGCATCCCGCGAGCAGACCTGGCGCAGCCGACCACCCCAGCCCACATCGGTGAGCCGCCCCACCGCCCGGCCAGGCTCGGGCAGCTCGGCCGCGGGGATACGCCCGGCGAGCTCCACATCCAGCGCGGCGAGCCCGCTCGGCCACTGCCGCCGCGGGGCGATCTCCACGCCGGGGCGCCGCAGCCGGTCCCGTGCGGCGACCCGCACGGCCGCCGGGATCTCGGGCGAGGCATGGCTGCCGGTGCAGTTGTCGCAGCGCCCGCAGGGGGCGGCGGCCGGGTCGTCCAGTGCGCGGCGCAGGAACTCCATGCGGCACCCCTCGGTGCCCACGTAGGACAGCATGGCCCGCTGCTCGGCCTTTCGGGCCTCCGCGATGCGGGCGTAGCGCTCGGCCTCGTAGTGCCACGGCTGGCCGGTCGCGAGCCAGCCGCCACGCACCCGGCGCACCGCCCCGTCCACGTCGAGCACCTTGAGCACCACCTCCAGCCGAGTCCGGCCCAGCTCCACCCGGGACTCCAGCGCCTGCGTCGACAGTGCACCCTCCGCAGTGGCGAGGACCTGAAGAATCCGCCGCACCACCGGTTCGGCCGGGAAGGCGAGCGAGCCGAAGTAAGCCCAGATGTCGCGGTCCTCCGGCCCGGGCAACAGCAGTACCTCGGCGCGTCGTACCCCCCGGCCGGCCCGGCCGACCTGCTGGTAGTAGGCGATCGGGGACTGGGGAGCACCCAGATGCACCACGAACCCGAGATCGGGCTTGTCGAACCCCATGCCCAGCGCCGAGGTGGCCACCACCGCCTTGACCCGGTTGGCCAGCAGATCGGCTTCGGTCGACTCGCGCTCGGCCGCGTCGGTGCGTCCGGTGTACGCCACCACCTGATGCCCGGCCGCGCGCAGGAACGCCGCGACATCATCGGCCGCGGCAACGGTGAGCACGTAGACGATCCCGGAGCCGGGCAGGTCGTCCAGGTGCGCAGCCAGCCAGGCCAGCCGCTGCTCCGATGTCGCCAGCCGCAGCACCCCCAGGTGCAGCGAGTCGCGATCCAGCGATCCGCGCAGCACCAGCGCTTTCCCGCCGGTGCTCGAGTCGTCGGAGATGGCGAGCTGCTCGGCGACGTCACGTACCACCCGGTCGTTCGCGGTCGCCGTGGTGGCGAGCACCGGTACCCCGTCCGGCAGTTCGGTGAGCAGGGTGCGCAGCCGACGGTAGTCGGGCCGGAAGTCGTGTCCCCAGTCGGAGATGCAATGCGCCTCGTCGACCACCAGCATCCCCGCGGTGGCGGTCAGCGCGGGCAGCACGCCGTCCCGGAAGTCCGGGTTGTTCAACCGCTCCGGGCTCACGAGCAGCACGTCCACCTCGCCTGCGGCCACCTGGTCGGCGCACCTGCCCCAGGAGTCCACGTTGGACGAGTTGATCGTCGCGGCGTGCACGCCTGCCCGGGCGGCGGCGTCGATCTGGTTGCGCATCAACGCCAGTAGCGGCGAGACGATCACCGTCGGCCCGGCCCCCGCGGCCCGCAGCAGCGCGGTGGCCACGAAGTACACCGCCGACTTGCCCCAGCCGGTGCGCTGCACGACCAGCGCGCGACGCCGGTGTGTCACCAGCGCCTCGATCGCCGTCCACTGGTCGTCTCGCAACCGCGCGCCCGGGCCGGCCAGCGCCTTGAGCGCCGCCTCCGCGGGCTCGCGCAGATCGGTGGAGGTCATGGCGCCATGCTCTCCCACCGTCCCGACACCGCGCACCGTAGGCTCAGGAGCCGTGCAGCTCCGAACTCCTGACCCCACTGGTGGGGCGCTGACCGAGTCCGCGGCCGCGGTGGTCGCTGGCTGCGCTCGGGCCGCCCAGCGGGCCGCGCCCACCCTCGCCACCGCATCTGACCAGGACATCGACGCCGCGCTCGGGGCCATGGCGCAGCGGCTGACCGGCTCCGCCGAGGCGGTACTCGCGGCGAACGCCGAGGACGTCGCCGCCGCCGAGCAGTCCGGGATGACCGCTGCGCTGGTCGACCGGCTGCGCCTCAGCCAGGCCCGGTTGGCCGAGATGGCCGATCAGCTGGCCCTGCTCGCGCGGGCCCCGTTCCCGCCCCGCGACCGGGTACTGGAGGACCGCCCGGACGGGCTGCGGCTGATCGAACGCCGCCGCCCGGTCGGGGTGGTGGGGGCCACCTTCGAGGCCCGGCCCAACGTCACCGTCGACGTCGCGTCGCAACTGGTGAAGTCGCGCAACGCCGGGGTGCTGCGGACCGGATCCGCGGCGCTGCGCTCGGCGCTGGCGTTGCGCGAGCAGGTCATCGCGCCAGCGCTGGCCGACGCCGGGCTGGACCCGGACGCGATCCAACTGGTGCCCGACCCACGCCGGGACAGCGCCGTCGCCCTGGCCCAGCAGGCCCAGCTCATCCCGCTGGTCATCGTGCGGGGTAGCGGAGAGACGACCCGGGCGCTGGCCGCCGAGGGAGCCCGGCACGGCGTGCGGGTGCTGGCCCATGCCGACGGTGGCGGGGTGCTCTACATCGACGCCGCGGCCGACCCCGCGCTGGCCGTCGACCTGCTCGTCGCCGGGCTGGACCGGCTCGGTGTCTGCAACCGGGTGAACTTGCTGCTGGTGGCCGAGGCCGTCCCGGTCGGGCTGCATGATGAGCTGCTCGACGCCGCCCGGCAGCGCGGGATCACGCTGTCCTTGCCGCCGCACGATCACCCGCTCGGCCACGAATGGGCGCTGGACACCGGCCGGGAGGCGACGCTGACCGTGAGCCGGGTCACCGGCCCCGTGGCGGCCGCCCAGGTCGCCAACCGGGAGACTTCCGGTCTGGCCGCCACCATCGTCACCCGCGACGACGTCGCAGCGCACGAGTTCCTGGACACCTACACCGGCACCGGGGTGTTCTGGAATGCCAGCACCCGGCTGCTCGACGGCTTCAAGCTGCGGCGCGTTCCGGAGACCGGGATCAACGTGGACCGGGTACCCGGCCCGCGCGGCCCGGTCACCTTCCAGGACCTGTACCTGCGCCAGTTCGTGGTGGTCCCTTCGCGCTGGCAAAGATGAGACTGGCGATCACAAGCGGGCGAGTTCGCGTGCCACGACGTGCAGGTCCGGCCAGGAGTCCACGTCCAGGCATCCGGCGAGTGGCGAGTTCCACGGCCGGATCCACCGGCACACCACGGCGTCCGGCCGGTGCCTGCGTAGTGCGGCCAGCTGCTCCGGGGAGTCCTCCACGTACACCTGGCACTCCACTGCGGTCTTGTCACCGGTCACGTGCACCTCGCGCAGCGGGAGATCCAGATCGCCCAGCCAGGCCAGGGTGTCGGCGACCGCCCACTGCGGCTTGGTGGTGATGATCACGACGTGCGCGAGTCGCTGCAACCCGCGCAGGCCTTCGACCGCGCCGGGGTAGCGCGGCAGGTCGCGGAACAGGCTGCGGCCGCCTCGCCCGGCGTGCCGCGCCCACCGCCAGAACTCCCCTGTGGAGGTGAAGTGTGTCAGCCGTACCGCGGCATGCCACTCGACCGCGTCGCAGGCCCGCAACCGGGTGCCGAACTCGGCGTTGTAGCGCTGCACCCAGCCGGACACGAAGTCCGCCACCACGCCGTCGAGGTCCACTCCGATCCGCAGCGCCGGGGGCATCTGTCGACGCTAGCCGACGCGGGTGTCGCCTAGGCTGCGCCCATGTCCGGTCGGCGACTCGGGGTGATGGGCGGGACCTTCGACCCGATTCACCACGGCCACCTCGTCGCCGCGAGCGAGGTGCAGGCGCGGTTCGGGCTGGACGAGGTCATCTTCGTGCCCACCGGGATGCCCTGGCAGAAGGGGGAGGGTGCGGTCAGCCCGGCCGAGGACCGCTACCTGATGACCGTCATCGCCACGGCGTCGAACCCGCGGTTCGGCACCAGCCGGGTGGACATCGACCGACACGGTCCCACCTACACCGTCGACACCCTCACCGACCTGCACACGCAGTTTCCCGACCACGAGTTGTTCTTCATCACCGGCGCGGACGCGCTGGCACAGATACTGTCCTGGAAACGGGTCGGCGAGTTGCTCGACCTGGCCCACTTGGTCGGGGTGACCCGTCCGGGGTTTCACCTCGACGACGAGCACCTGCCCGACGATGCGGTGAGCCTGGTCGAGGTACCCGCCATGGCGATCTCCTCGACGGACTGCCGGCAGCGCGTCGCCGAGGGCCTGCCGGTCTGGTACCTGGTGCCCGACGGGGTGGTGCAGTACATCAGTAAACGTGGTCTCTATCGGGCTGACTGTCGACGGGACCCCTCGCGGCCGGTTTGACCAGCGGTTCAGCGTTCGTGATGTTACGCCGTGTTGTGACGGTCACGAACTCTTGTGGACTAGCCGCGGACCGACGGAGATTATCTGACTCCCCACGAGGTCGAGGCGCAAATCGGTCACCTACTTCGGATGACCAGGCCAGCCGCCTCGACCACAGCGCTGCGCTCCTCGTTGCTGATCTGTCCGAATCGCTCGCCCACCATCTCGAGCGGAAACCAGACGATCCGATCTGCAAGCACCACGCCATAGTCGGTGCGGATGCCGTGCTGGGTGGGGCGTAGCCTAGTGCCGGTCTCGATCTCTGCGATGAGGACGGACACGCAGCCGGGGCGGGTGTTGTAGGCGTCGGACGAGACGATGACGCGCAGCTCACGTTCGCCGGTGATCGGAGACGGGGCGGAGAGACAGACCTCTCCCTGCTTCACGCAACGCCACCCTCGGTCCTGCGGCGAGCCGCCTTCCACTCACCGATCGATTGTTGGCGGGCATCGATCCTGGTGCGCAGACGGTCCGGATCGGCAAGGCATGCCTCGCGGAGCATGTCGTTGTGGTCGTCGACGCCACGGCGGAAAATCTCCTGGGCGAGTACCCGGTCAACGAACGTGGACAGCGGCAGGCCCTCGGCCTTGGCGGCTGCCGCGATAGCGGCATGGGTCTCATCGGACAGAGAGATCCCGAGCTTGGCGGTCATGCCATCAGTCTGACCGGCGGTATTCCGCCTGTCCACTCGGCACGAGGGCAGCGTCAGACCAGGTGTCCCTCCCTGCTCGCTCCGGTGGGTGAGGGTGGCAAATGGCGCAGCCCGGCGCCCCCGAGCCGTCGACTACTCGGATCAGACGATCGCGCTGAACACGTAGGCTCACGTGTGGCCGGACGCGGACGATCGGATCGGACGGAGGGAGGGACGTGTCAGCCACTGCACATGCCCGCGACCTGGCGCTGACCGCAGCGACTGCCGCAGCGGGCAAGAAAGCGCGCGACATCGTGCTGCTCGACGTGTCCGACCGACTGGTGATCACGGACTGTTTCGTGATCGCTTCGGCGCCCAACGAACGTCAGGTCCAGGCCATCGTGGACGCCGTCGAGGAGCAGATGGCCGCCGCCGGGACCAAGCCGGTACGCCGCGAGGGCGCCCGCGAGGGGCGGTGGGTACTGCTGGACTTCGTCGACGTTGTGGTGCACGTACAGCACGCCGAAGAGCGCTTGTTCTACGGCCTGGAGCGGCTGTGGAAGGACTGCCCGACGATCCCGTTCGACGCCGATGCCCCCGAGGGGCCCGAGGACGACTCGGCGTGACCCTGCAGCGGCTGGTGTTGTGGAGACACGGCGAGACCGACTACAACGCCGCGCTGCGGATGCAGGGTCAGCTGGACTCTCAGCTCACCGCCAAGGGTCTCGGGCAGGCTCGGCGGGCGGCTCCCGTGCTGGCGACCCTGCGGCCCGAGGTGCTGGTGACCTCCGACCTGTCTCGCGCGGCGGACACTGCAGCGGTGCTCGCGGCCGAGACGGGACTGCCGCTGCGGGTAGACAAGCGGCTGCGGGAGACCCACCTCGGGAAGTGGCAGGGCTTGACGCACGCCGAGGTGGAGGCGGTCTGGCCGGGCGGTGTGCAGACCTGGCGAGGCGACCCGGAGTGGGCGCCCCCGGCCGGCGAGACCCGGGTCGAGGTCGCCTGGCGGGCCGTGCAGGTGGTCGAGGAACTCGACGCCGCAGGCCCCGGCACCGCGGTGTTGTGCACCCACGGCGGGCTGATCGCCGGACTGACGCCGCTGCTGCTCGGACTGCCGGTGGCGCGCTGGCCGGCGTTCGGCGGGATCAGCAACTGCCACTGGACGGTGCTGCTGCGCCGTGGCTGCGGCTGGCGGCTGGCGTCCTACAACACCGCCGCCCCGGTGTGAGCTTTGAGGCAGTGCCAGGACCCTACGCTGACGGTTGTGCCCGTCGCCGTCGTCACAGACTCCACTGCGTATTTCCCGGCCGGGATGGCCGAGCGGCGTGGGATCCGGCAGGTACCGATGCACGTTCTGGTCGACGGCAGCAGCCAGCTGGACGGCGTGCAGCTCGGACCGTCGGAGCTGGTCGCCGCGCTCGGTCGACGGGCCACGGTGAGCACGTCCCGTCCGACGCCGGGGGAGTTCGAGACGGTGTATGCCGAGGCGCTGCAGGCCGGTGCCGACGGCGTGCTGTCGGTGCATCTGTCCCGCGCACTGTCCGGCGCTTGGGAGGCCGCCCGGCTGGCCGCCGAGCAGGTCGGGTCCGAGCGGGTCCGGGTGCTCGACTCGCGGTCCACCGGCATGGGCCTGGGCTTCGCCGTGCTCGCCGCGGCCGCCGTCGCCGCAGCGGGCGGTGATCTGGACGACGCGTTCGACACCGCGCAACGGGTGGCCGCCCGCACGCACGCCTACTTCTCCGTGGACACCCTGGAGCACCTGCGCCGCGGCGGCCGGATCGGCCCGGCAGCCGCGTTCCTGGGCACCGCCCTGGCGGTTAAGCCCCTGCTGTACGTCGACTCTGGCCGGATCGTGCCGTTGGAGAAGGTCCGCACCGCGGCCCGGGCCCGGGCCCGGCTGGTGGAGTTGGTGGTGCAGGCGGCGGGGTCGGACCCGGTCGAGGCCGCGGTGCATCACCTCGGTGCCGCGGACCGCGCGGTGGAGCTGGTGGCGCAACTGCACAACCGGCTCCCGAAGCTGACCGAATGCCACGTCTCCGAGGTGGGGGCGGCGATCGGGGCGCATGCGGGGCCGGGGATGCTCGCCGTGGTCGTGCTGCCCGGGGGCCTGTCCGCTCCATCCGACGAGTAGACTGGTCGTCGGCTCGGCCATCGTCCAAGTGACCCAGAGCGCGGTGCGCGGGCTCGGCAGGCTTACCTATCTTCATCGCCGCAATCTTCATCATCTGCTCACTAGGTGCCACCCTGGCGGGCTTCCTCTGGCGGCAGGCCAATCAAGAGATTCGGCGCCGAGCGAACGCACGGCTAGTGCCAGTTCATCAATCGACCGCAAAGGTCACAGCGAGGCTTTGGGGCGTCGGTCTAGGCATTCCGGGCATGTATCTGGCGCGCTAGGTCCTGGGAGGTGCTGTCCTTGTGGACAGCTAGCTCTGCACCGAGCTTTTGCATGACGCCCAAGCACTGTATTGAGCGGACCTGCTCAACAAGGAAGAGCGCGCGCTCAGCGTGTTGTACCCCTGTCCGCACTTCTCCAGCTTTCAGGTGCGCGATTGCAAGGGGCGCCATCTCCTGTACGACCAGCCGTCCGGTGCGCTGTGGCACAACCTTCTCGAAGGCGGAGATGGCAGTCGCATAGTCGCCAACGTCCAAGCTGACATGTCCGGTCATGGCATGTGCATCCAGCGAG
>JBOHGM010000074.1:0-22805 GCA_050699435.1 Pseudonocardiaceae bacterium
GCAGGATAAACTGAAGGATCAGGTAAAGAATACGGAGAGGCTGGCTGAGACTGAGATTGTAATACGGAGAGAAGATCCTTGGTGATACACGTGTTTAGTAGGTAGCATGGAGGTAGCCGGCGGTGGTAGCACGAGTGACATTTGAATTCTCTATCCGCGCAGATTCCACTGTGTCGTTGGAGGAGATGCGGCAGCGTGTGGAGCGCGCGCTGGGTTGTCAATTCCGAGTCAAAGACTTCCGTGGAACACCGGCACGCGCCGCCGACTTCTTGGGTATGCGGGCCTATCTATACAAGTGGCGGGGAATTGCTAATAGGCCAATATTCCAGTTTCACGGCAGACTTCGTGACGTGCATTTTCTCGATGCCCCCGAAGGGGAGGGGTCAGTCGAACTCATCGTGCAAAATCTCGATCGTGGAATAATTGATCTTCTCGAAGTTTACGGCGCCGGCCGGTGGCACATCCCGTCAGAGGCCGAGATCGAAGCAGAGTTGGCCTATGGTGACGCTCTTGATCGCGACATGAGTTCGCCCCCACCCGATCAAAGAAATTAGGGATACTGTGGGCGAACTTTTTCCAGCCAGTCCTCGGTGACGTGCCGAAATTCATCTGTCTCGGTGTCCAGTAGTGCCAGACTTCCCGGTTGTACCGAGCGTGTGGGATCACGCCGCAATGGGTGTAGCAGGCAGCAAAGTCCGAGGTAGACTGTCTTGCCGTAGTTTCTCGGGCCGTTCATGTGATGATAGTGGCCAGCGACATGATATCGTGGCTGTAGTGTTTCGATGAGCGCAGAAATCATGGGTGAGCCCTGCGGCTGGCTGCGGTATGTGCCGATTCCGAAAGGCGCGTCGTGGGTCACGAGGATATCCACGAATCCAGCCGGCATTCTCTTGAGCGTCCGGTACGCTTCGAGATAGATTTGTTCGTCGGTGTCGGTCGACTCGATGCCTCCCAGGAAGGCGATTCGTGCTGCTTCGAAGTCAAGAACGACGCCGTCTTCGACGTGCCTGAAAAGGTCGAACCGATCCACCGCCGAGACCGATGTCGCCTGACGCACGTGAAGCTCAGCCAGCCACGCGTGGTCCTCGTGATTACCTCGTATGAAATGAATCGGGCGTAAGAGCTGTCGCCGGGTGTCTCGAAGGGCGGAACCGAGGTAATTGTCGGCATTCAAGAGTCGGCTGAAGTCCAGTTCGGTCGGATCCTCCTGGGCGAATCGACTCGTGGCCGGGTCCAGCCGGTCTGGTTCGGGAAAGGTGCCGAAGTCGCCGACCTGAATCACCAGATCAAGCTTTCTGTTAAGTATGGACTGCCAGGTGAGGACGGCGCTAAGGGTATGGAAAACTCGACCGTGAATGTCGCCCACAAAGCCGATTTTCATTATCTGCCCCTTTGTCGGGAATGGAATGATGTTTGGATTGCCAGGGATGATACAGTACTCCATTGGCACTCCAGACGGTGATCGTTTGCCCTGCCCGCCGGTCCGGGCTATTTGTCCTGCCACTTCGTGGTAGACGAGGAGACAGACGCCCGAAAACCCGGGATACCCCACGCCTTGACCTGCCCAAATTGGAGCATCGTCAGCCCGTCGTCCGGGTGGCCGTGCGTCACGGTGGCCAGCTCGGCGTCGTTCAGGGCGAGGGCCTGGCAGTAGGCATCGCCGACCTCGATCGCCAGCTGCCACACCTGCGCGTTGGACCCGTGGCGCACCCCGCTTCGGCGAGCCGGTTCGGTGCGGTTCGGTACCTGCACCACGTGGACGCCGCTGAGCTGAGACGGCGCCGGGCATCCCATCCGCGACGTGATCGAGGCGCTGCCGAACCACAGTCACAGCAGGTGCGGGCCGTCTCAACGCTCTAAGCTGCGACATCAACAGTGTTGGTCGGGAGCGCGGATGCCGATCTTCGTGGCCAGGTTCGTGCGGCTCGTGCGCACGCGGGTGCGAGGCTGGCGGCTCTCCCTCGCTATCGCCGCGTTCGTGTTCGGGACGAGCTGGGTCGCGATGTGGCTGGTCGAGCCGGCTACGAACGAGATCACCAGTCCGCAGAACTACTGGTGGTGGTTCCTCGTCACCGCCGCCACGGTGGGGTACGGGGACTTCTTCCCGATGTCTGGTGCCGGGCACCTCGTGGGCGCCTACGTCATCGTCGGCGGGATCGTCGCGCTGACCATCCTGTTCACCGAGCTGGCGTCCGCCATCCAGAACGCGAAGGGAAAGCGTATGAAGGGTGTTGTCGCCCTTGACGTCAGCGATCACACCGTCATCCTCGGGTACACCCCGGGACGGACCCAGCGCATCGTCGCCGAGTTCGGGGTCGAGGGCCGGCTCGAGCTCGTGCTGTGCGCCTGGGACGAGGTCACCGAGCACCCGATGCCGGAGCAGGCGGGGGTGCGGTTCGTGCGGGGCGACCTGACCGCCGCCGACGTCCTTGCCAGGGCTTGTGTCGGGCGCGCGGCCACCGTCGTGATCGACGGACGCGACGACAACGAGACGCTGGCCATCGCGGTGGCCGTCGACCACCTCAACCCGCAGGTGCACTTGGTGGCGGCGCTGCGCGACATGAGTCGTTGCCAGCACCTGCGGTACGTGAACCCGAACGTGCAGTGCGTGCAGTGGCACATGCCGAACCTGCTGACCGAGGAGGCCCTGGATCCGGGGATCACCCAGGTCTATGCCGAGCTGATGAGCAGCGCAGGCAGCGGTAACACCTACTCGGCGCGGCTTCCGGATGCTCTGTCAGGACGGACCTTCGGGGAGTGCCAGACGCAGTTCGGCAGGCGTTTCGGTGCGACCGTCATCGCGGTCCGGCAGGGCGATGGGTTATCGGTGAGCCCGGCGTGGGGCACGCCGATCCAGGCCGGCGCGGTGGTCTACTACGTGGCCGCTCATCGGATTGACCAGAGCCAGTTGTCGTGGGCCGCCCGATAGGGCAGGGGTCCGAGGACACCGGTCTGATGTACAAGGCGGCAGCCGAAAAGTGCACTCAGCAGAGACTATTCGGCGCTTTCGGTAGCTGACACCATTGCTGCTGTGCGAGTGCGATGCAGGACGACCGTCGGCGGTGTCCATCGGCTTCGGCGGGCGCCCGTGCCGGTATGTCGGCCGGTACACAGACCGGTATACCGGCCGCTCGGCGCGCCGCCGACTCGTACCGCGATCCTGCACCTGCAGACGACCGCGGGGAATGCTGCCGTCACCGCACTCCTGCGTGACGTGCGGCAACCAGCCCGGCCGGTGCGCCCGGTGCAGCGCTCACTGTGGGGTGCGATCAAAGGCGTGGCCGGGGGCGTCTGGGGCGGTGTCAAGCGGGCGGCGTCGGCGGCGTGGGGCGGCATCAGCGGCGTTGCCTCGAGTGTCTGGAAAGGTGCGAAGTCGCTGGGCGGTTCCGTATTGAGCTGGCTCAAGTCGGCGGGAAGCCACGTCTGGAACGCGATCAAGTGGTTTGGCAGCAAGTCCTGGACGGTCATCAAGGCGATCGGCCGCTGGGGTTGGGAGCAGCTGGCGCTGCTCGGCTCGCTTGCGTGGTCGTTCATCTCCAACTTGCCCGAACGGTTGTGGCGGATAGTCGTCGATGCCTGGCATGGGATCACGGGTGTGCTCGGCTGGCTGTGGACCGGACTCAAGGGCGTGGCCAGGGGCACCTGGGATGCGGTGACCGGTGTCTTCGGCTGGATCGCCGCCGGCCTCGGTGGGGCTCTGCGATGGCTTGGTAACGGGCTGGCCCGCGGGGTGGCCTGGGCGGTCGACTTCGTCTCCCACCCGAGCTTCGACACGCTGCGCGACGGCCTGCTGGGTGTCCTGTCGTGGGTCGGGGACGGTGTCCAGGGCCTCGGTCAATGGGGCTGGAACGGGCTGGTCGCGGCGGCGAAATGGGCCTGGTCGGGAATCAAGGCCGCCGGAAGGTGGCTGTGGGACGGCGTAATCGGCGGTGTGACTTGGTGCGGTCAAGTGCTCCTGCACCTGCTTGAGCTGTTCGGTCTGTCCGAGGCGCTGCAGTTACTGTGGGGGCTGATCTTCCGGCTGCGGTCGCTGACCGCGGCGGAGCGTGCCGCCTCGGCGTCGGTGCATCCGCCGGGCCTGATTCCCTACTGGCAGGTGCGGGTCGACGACGATTCCTACCTGATCAAGATTGGCGCGGCCCTCGCCAGACTGTTCAAGACCAAGGTCAGTCCTGGTGCGATCACTACCATGCATATCATCCACGCTCCTGCCGGTGGGCTTGACATGCCACTCGCCGTCCACGAGCTCACTCACGTGGGGCAGTACGAGCAAGTGGGCGCGGTCTACATGCCGGAGGCGCTGCACGCCCAGGGCAGTACCGGCTATGACTATGGCAACCTGACCAACGCCCGGGCGGCCGGTAGACGGTTCGCCGACTTCAACCGGGAGCAACAGGCCGCACTATGTGAGGACTATTACAAGGTCCGCAACGGGCTGCCAGCTGAGTTCGGGGCGACCGAGGCAGAACTTGCTCCGTTCATCGCAGACATGCGGGCCGGGAACTTCTGACATGCATCCGTCAAACCAGCCGGAGCCGACGAGACGGCGTATCCTGTGGTGGTTCTTGCTTCCTCTGCTGACCTTCGGTACGGCGACATTCGCCGTCGTGGGATACGCCGGGTGGCGGTTGCGCAGCCGCTGGCACGCCGCCGCCGCAGCTGCTTATTTCCTGATGTTCATCGGTTTCTTTGTCGGTGTCCAGTTCGCTGATCCCGGGGAATCCGGAATTGTTGATGCGATCGTTGCTCCGCTGTTTCTCGTCAACTGGCTGGTCGGCAGTGCCCATGCCGGCTGGCTGGAGTTGCAGCTCAAGTTCAGACGATCCGCGGCGGAACCAATCTCACCGGCAGACCCAGCGCTGCTGGCTGCACAACAGCGGCTAATGCGGAGGAAGGAGGCACGTGCGCTGCTCACCAGCGATCCGGCGCTTGCGGCGGAGCTGCGTATCGGCCGGCCCGACCTTGGCCGGCATTACGATGACGGTGGGCTTGTTGACATCAATCACGTGCCTGCTGAGGTCATCGCGAGGGAGCTAGGGCTCCCTCGCTCCGTCGTCGAGGAGATCGTTGCGCAGCGGACCAGGGTCGGTGGGTTTCACTCTGCTGACGATCTCGTCGTCTACTGCGAGGCGATCACCCCACACCAGGTGACGGTTGTCCGGGACCGGCTCCTTTTCACGCCGAGATAATACGAATGGAGAACCCGTGCCCAGGAGATGTGATGCGATCCCGCCACGAGAGCGAGGACAGGCTGCCCGATCGGGCAGGGCTCGTTGCCCGGTGGGTAGTGCGGTGGCGTCTGGTCGTCGTGCGCTATCGCTGCGAGAATTCGACTGGAGCACCCTGCCGAGGAGATGTGATGCGAGCTCATAGCTATGACGTGGATGAGGGCCGGGAGCTGCGGCCCAAGGCCGACCGGGTCGAGTCCGAGGACGCCGGTCTGATGTATCGGGCGGCCGCCGCGGGCCGGACTGACGTGCTCGGCCCGGCCGGGCTGCTCGGGCTGCAGCGGGCGGTCGGCAACGCCGGGGTGGCCGGGGTGATGGAAGAGGAGCGCTCCCCGGTGCTTGATGTGGTGGGCTCCGGCGGCGGGGCGCCGCTGGACAAGGACACTCGCGCGGACATGGAGTCGCGACTGGGCCACGACTTCGGCGACGTGCGGGTGCACACCGACTCCGGCGCGCACGAGTCGGCCAGGGCGGTCAATGCACACGCTTACACTGTCGGCTCGAACATCGTGTTCCAGCGCGACAAGTACGACCCCTCGTCCTCCGACGGGCGTACTACGCTGGCCCACGAGCTCACCCACGTGGTGCAACAGCGCAGCGGTCCGGTGGACGGCACCCCGACCGGTGGCGGCATCCAGGTCAGCGACCCCTCCGACCGCTTCGAGCGCGAGGCCGTCTCCAACGCCGAGCGCGCCATGTCCGCACCCTCGCCGGTGGGCGCGTCGGAGGTGTCGAGCCCAGCAGTCCAGCGGCAGGCTGCGGCTCCCGAGGGAGAGGAAGAGGAGAAGGCGGAAGAGGAGTCGCCGTCGGTCCAGGGCGCCTTCGTCCAGCGGCAGGCGGATGAGGAAGCACCCGAGGAAGAAGGATGAGTGGCTGAATACCTCAGGGTCCGCCAGTCGAGTCCGGAGGAGCGGTGGCGAGGCGGCAGCGCAGATCCAATCGCAGCTCCCGGGCGCCCTCTCCGAGGTCCGGGCCATCGCGAGTGCCGCGCAGACCAGCGTTGGGCAGGCGGTCGCGAGCGGGCTAGGGACGCTCGGAAAGCTTGAGCAGGCGACGGGCAAAGAGCTCGCCGGACAGCAGGCGGGCACCCTCGGCCAGATCAGCTCGGCGGTCGCTGCGACGCGGACGCAGCTCGCGCAAGCGGCGACGCGGGCTCAAGCCGCGGTCCGTGGCCAGGGTGCCGCCGCCGGCCAGGCGCTTGCTCGGAGGGCTCGCGGACGGTCAAATGGAACCTTTTGGCGGTGCCGGCAGGCCACCGCACGAACGGGACCGCGGACGCCGATGAACGAAGGGGCCGCAAACTACGCGGTGTCACTGCCATTGAACGTTAAGCGACCTTGACGTGGCCCTCGGTCTGCAGCGAGCCATCGGCAATGCCGGGGTCACCGGGGTGAGGAAGAGGAGCGCCTCCCCGGTCACCGGCCTGAACGAGCCCCGCGACGTGCGGCTGCGGCGGCGTTCCCGCTGTCAGCATGCAGGTGCGCGAAGGTGTACGTCGTCACGTCGACATCAGCGAGCGCGGTTCATCCGGGCGGGCGCGCTGCAAGCGGTCGCCGTCCTTTGCCGCACACCTTCCGCCATGTAGTGCCCGTGCACCCGACCGGGCAGCTTCAGGTGCCCGAAAGGGGGTGTCCAAAGGGTCCTGCCTCATCGTGCAGGCATGGCTTCCCGGAGGGGGGTCCGGGCAGCCGTTATCTGCGCCGCCCGGCGGGGCCACGCTGACCGTTGACCGATCCGGGTCGATGAGGAGGCAAGGTATGCCCACGTATCTCTCGCCGGGCGTGTACGTCGAGGAAGTCGAGGCCGGTTCCCGGCCGATCGAGGGCGTGGGCACCGCCGTGGCCGCCTTCGTCGGACTCGCCGCACAGGGCCCGTACAACACGCCCACGCTGGTCACCAACTGGAACCAGTTCACCCAGACCTTCGGGGAGTTCGTCGAGAGCTCCTACCTCGCGCACTCCGTCTACGGCTACTTCCTCAACGGTGGCGGCGCCTGCTACATCGTGCGCATCGGTGGCAACGGTGCCGCCGACGGCAAGGGGTCCACGGCCAAGAAGGAGCTGACCGAAGGGTCGCAGGCCACGCTCGGCGGCTACCGGGTGAGCGCGCTCGACAGTGGCGCGAGCAGCACCCCGCAGATCACCGTGCAGGTCGCCGACTCGAGCGCCGAGAACGCGCCAGAGGGCAGTTTCAAGCTGGTGGTCAAACGCGGCAACAAGGTCGAGGAGACCTTCGACCCGGTGACCACCACGCGGGGCAAGGAGAACGTGGTCACCGCGGTGACCGAGCGCTCCAAGCTCATCAAGATCGAAGAGGTCGCCACGGGTGCCGCGCTGGCCAAGCCGGACAAGACCAGCGTGACATTGCAGCCGGCCGCACCTCCCCCGCCGGTCCCGAGCGAACTCCGTGCCGACGACTATGTGGGTGATGTGGCTCAGCGCACCGGGTTCGGCGGTCTGGAAGCCGTGGACGAGATCACCATGCTGGCGGTGCCCGACCTGATGAGCGCCTACCACCAGGGCGTCATCGACGCCGAGGGCGTGCAGGCCGTCCAGATTGCGATGATCGCGCACTGCGAGCTGATGGGCGACCGGATGGCCATCCTCGATCCACCGCCTGGCCTCAACCCGCAGCAGATCAGGGAATGGCGGGTCGACACCACCGGCTACGACTCCAAGTACGCCGCGCTGTACTACCCGTGGCCCAAGGTGTTCGACCCCTCGACCGGCACGAACATCCTCGTCCCTCCGAGCGGGCATATGGCCGGGATCTGGGCCCGCAACGACGATACCCGCGGCGTGCACAAGGCCCCGGCGAACGAGGTGATCCGCGGCGCCATCGCGCTGGAAACGCAGATCACTAAGGCCGAGCACGATCTGCTCAACCCCATCGGGGTCAACTGCCTACGTTCCTTCCCCGGCCGCGGCCTGCGCGTCTGGGGTGCCCGCACGCTGTCCTCGGATCCCGCCTGGCGTTATCTCAATGTGCGCCGGCTGTTCAACTATCTTGAGGAGTCGATCCTCAACGGGACGCAGTGGGTCGTCTTCGAGCCGAACGACGATGCGCTGTGGGCGCGGATCCGCCGCACTATCGCCGCCTTCCTGGTCATGGAGTGGCGCAAGGGTTCGCTGTTCGGGCTCACCCCGGACGAGGCGTTCTACGTCAAATGTGACCGGGAAACCAATCCGGCCGAGGGCATCGACGCAGGACAGGTGGTCTGCCAGGTCGGTGTCGCGCCGGTCAAGCCCGCCGAGTTCGTCATCTTCCGCCTGGCACAGTTCTCCGGCGGCACCAGCATCGTCACCGAGTGACCAGCGAAAGGCGGTAGGAAAACATGCCACTCCCCGATCTCGACACCTCGGTCGGCCACTCCTTCGGCCTCGATGTCGATGGAGTCATGATCACGCAGATCACCGAGGTCAGCGGACTCAAGATGGAGCAGGACGTCATCGAGCTGAAACAGAACAGCAACGACGGCAAGTACATGATCAAAAAGCTGCCCGGCCGACCGAAGGCTGGTGAGGTGACGCTGACCCGTGGCCTCACTTCGGACACCAGCTTCGAGAAGTGGGTCAAGGACTCGCGCTTCGGCAAGATGCCGGACGCCCGCAAGGGTGGCGCGATCGTCGTTTTCGATTACGAGGGTCAGCCGATCAAGCGCTACCGGCTGACGAACGCGTGGCCCAAGAGCCTGGAGATCGGCACGCTCAAGGCAGGCGATACCAGCGTACTCACCGAGAAGCTTGTGATCACCTATGAGGAGATGGACGTCGAGTGATACGACGAGGTCTGAGCGCGGTCGACCTCGGTGAGAATCAGGGCAGCCCGACGGCCGTGGACACCGAGCACCGCGAGACGTTGCGGACGGAGTTTGCCTTCGATCTTCCCCGCGGTTATGTGGATAGCTCGGGCACGGTGCACCGTTCCGGGGTGATGCGGCTGGCCACTGCGCGGGACGAGCTGATTCCGCTGCGCGATGATCGGGTCCGGGAGAATCCCGCATTCCTCACCGTGGTGTTACTGGGCCGGGTGATCACCCAGCTCGGCAACATCACCGACATCCATGCGGGAATAATCGAGGACCTGTTCGCTTCGGACCTCGCGTTCCTGCAGGACTTTTATCGGCGGATCAACACCGAGGGACACACCAAGGCGGCGGTGACCTGTCCGGATTGCCAGCATCGATTCACCGTGGACATCGCCGGTGGGCGCCTGGGGGAATCGTGACGTACGCGGCTGATCGGCTTCACGAGGAGGTCGCGTACATCGCCTACCACTTCCACTGGGGGCTCGACGACATCCTCGATCTGGAGCACGCCGAGCGCCAGCGGTATGTGGCGGAAATCGGCAAGATCAATACCCGGATCAACCAGGGCCGGTGATCACCTCATGTGGCCATGGCAGCGCGCGCGGCAGGCGGATCATCCCGCCGAGAGCGCGGGCCCTGGCGTCCCGGTAGCGGCGCGGCAACGCGAATGGGGGACGCTGCCATCGATCCAGCGCAGTGTTGGCGCGATGCGCCCGGTGTCGCCGCAGCAGGACTTCGGTGACTCGCTGGTGTCGTGGCGCAACCCGTCATTCCTGGCGCCGCTGGGCCACCTGGTCTCCGCGGATGCGCCGTCCGGCGTGATCCATCGGCTGATCGAACCGGTGGCACCGCCGACCACCGGTCCGGCCGGCTCCGCGCTGGAGTTCGCCGCCGCGGCACCGCGGCGCCCGAAGGGCGGCGTCGTCCAGCGGATGCTCGCGACGATCACGCCGTGGGCGAGCCGGGACAATGAACCGGCCGACCCAGAGCCGTATCGGGGTTATGGGACCCGCGCTAGCCCCGATACGGCTTCCCATCAGGGTGAGCAGGCGCCGGCCCCGGCCGCGTCCCGCACCACTGCGCCGGTTGTGGCGGCGTCGGTGCAGCGATCCGGGCCAGGCTCGGCTCCCGCGACACCGGCGCCGATGACCCAGGCACCATCGCCTGCGCTGCCGATCCTCGAGCTCCCCGTGCTGCAGGCCAGGACGCAGCTCACGGGGGAGCCGGACGTCGGTGAGGTACCCACGCTCGGGACGGACCCGCCGCCGTCTGCTACCCACCCGGTGGACGGTGGCGTGGGGGGGCCGGCCGACGTCATCGGGCAGGAGCGTCGCGCCAGCGCTCCAGCCGTCGAGACGTCCGGTCGGCTCACTCCCATAAGCCCGACGGTGCAGCGCGTCGGCACCGCCTGGTCCGCCGCACCCCAGCGGCCTGAGGACGGTGGTGGAGGAGACGGTGGTGTAGGAGACGGTGGTGTCGGGGAGGTACCGATCCTCGGGTTGGGCCCGCCGCCGTCTGCCACCCAGGTAGCAGCGGACGAAGCGGGAGGCCCGGCCGAGTTCGCTAGCCAGGAGCGTCGCGCTGGCGCTCCGGCCCCGCTCGTCGCTCCGACAGTGCAGCGGGCGGCGGAAACCGACCCTGCAGCGCTGCCGCTGCCGAGCACGACCAGCAGGGCAGGTGCCTCCCGCCGACTCGGGCTCGGTCCGCCGCTCGCACCCGATGCCGTGACGGCACAACTCAGCCAGGCCACATCGATGACGAGGCCACCGCTCGTCCCGCCGGCCTCGTTTCCGGCAGGACCGGTCAGCCCTCCCGAGGCGCAGGTAACCGAGGGCGCACCCCGGCCGGTCAGCGAGATGATCGTTCCTCTGCTCGGCCAGCCTGGCTCGGCATTGCAGGCCGACGCCGCGGTGTCCCACGCCGCGGTGTCCGATGCTGCGGTGTCCGATGCCGCGGTGTCCGATGCCGCAGTGACCGATGCCGCAGTGACCACCGAACCCGTGGTCCAGGCAGGTCGGGACCCGAGCCCGCCGCTGGCCCCCTCGGCAAGCCCACAGCCACCGTCGCCGCTACTTCCCGTGCTGCGGGTGTACGCCCCTGTGTCGTCGCCCCCCGCCGAGCCGTCCGCGCCACCACGGCCCGCACCTCCTGTCGTTGCCAGACTGGTCGGTGACCGGACGCCACCGCTGCTCACCGCCACCGCCGCCCCGTCGTCGGGACCGAGGGAGACGGGCGGCGGGCAGCAGCCCCCGATGCAGCCGATGAGTACCGCACCACTGCATCCGGCAGGCCCGACCGCGGGACCGGCTCCGTTGCCTGCCCGGCTCACACCCTCGTTGCAGCAGACGGCTCCGGTGGTGTCCGCCTCGGCACCGCAAGCGCCACAGCCAGCGCTGGTCGTGCAGGCCGCGCCTGCGGAGGCGCCCGAGGCCCTGGTGCCAACGGCGCCTGCCGTGCCGCCGGCTCAGGACATCGCAGCGGACCTGGGCGCCGATGTGCCGGGCGAGCCGGACAACCCCGGCCAAGCCCCGTCGGCTGCCCCGGCCGGGGCACCACCCGCGGGTGCTCCGGCCGCCGGTGCCGGGGCCGCCGGCGCTGCGGCCGCCGGAAACCTGGCCGGCAGCCCGGATGAGCTGGTCAAGAAACTGTTCGACCCCCTGCTGCGCCGGCTCAAGACCGAATTGCGGCTCGACCGTGAGCGTCGCGGGATGCTCACTGACCTGCGCCACTAGGGGCCCTGCCGCCCGGTCGGCCTGGACCCGAAAGCTGGGACCCGAGAACTGAGGAGGAGCCGATGGATACGAAAGACCCGGCGGTCAGCGTGTGCTTCGAGGTACAAATCGACGGCAACAACCTCGGCGCGTTCAACGGCTGCGAAGGGCTGGGCTGTGAGGTCGTCATCGAGCAGCGCGAGGAGGGTGG
The DNA here is from genome assembly GCA_050699435.1 of Pseudonocardiaceae bacterium. GTDB lineage: Bacteria > Actinomycetota > Actinomycetes > Mycobacteriales > Pseudonocardiaceae. The sequence continues at coordinate 11,959 of JBOHGM010000074.1, forward strand.
CCACAACGGCGCGGTCTGGCAACTGCCCACCCGGCTCAAGTACCCCAACATCAAGCTCACCCGGCCGGTCACCGGGGACACCGAGCAGGTGCTCAAGTGGTTCTCCAGCGTGACCACCGGGGTGAGTCCCAGGACCGCGTTCATTACCGCGCGGGCTCTCGACGGCAGGGAGGTCGCTCGCTGGGGCCTGATGGACGTTGTGCCGGTGCGCTGGACCGGGCCTTCGCTCAACCCGGATTCGCCCAAGGTCGCTACTGAGACGGTGGAGTTCGCCCACCACGGTTTCGTCCCACCCGCCGGCAAGCCCCGCTAAGCGCGTCGAGGGAAGAACTGACATGGCTGGATCTCCCACCGTCTTTCAGGCCGCCGGTGCAGCTCCTCCCGGGACTCCCGGCGGTGCACCGCCGAAGTTGGTGCATGCCTCCCTGGAGATCCTCACGCCACCGCCGAGCGGAACCACCGACGCACCGGCGACGCCCACCGGCGAGCGGATCGAATTCCAGTTCAACCCCAAGGAGCTCACCCTCACCAAGACAGCGAAGTGGAAGCGGGAGGCCGCCAAGGGGGCGAAGAAGAGCGGCGTGCCGGAGTTCCTGGGCGCCGAACCGGCGAAGATGTCGGTGGAGATGTTCCTCGACGCCACCAGGAAAATGGACGACAGCGTCGTCAAGGCGGTTGAGAAGCTGTTCGGCTGCTGCGTGCCGGCTACCGGTACGACGGAAAAGCAGAAGGCGTCCCCGCCGTGGGTACGGTTCCACTGGGGGCCGGTCACCGGTTTTCCGGGCCACATCAAAAGCGTTACCGTGAAGTACACCCTGTTCGCCCCGAGTGGTCTGCCGGTTCGCGCGGTGTGCACCGTCCAAATGGAGGAGATGGGTGGTGAGACCAGCGGGCAGAACCCGACCTCCGGGGCGCTGGCCGCCCGCGCGGTGCGCACCGTGATCGACGGTGACTCGCTGGCCTCGGTCGCCTACCGCGAGTACGGCGACCCGACGAGATGGCGGGCGCTGGCCGAAGCGAACGACATCGACGACCCGATGCGGTTGCCGGTGGGCCGCGCGCTGCTGGTGCCCGCGATCGAGGAGCTGAACGGTGCCTAACCAGGGGTTCACGAACGCGCTGGTCGTCGAGGTGGAAGGGGCGCCGCTGCGACCCGAGATCGCCGTGGCGCTGACCTACGCCTATGTGGACGACAGCCGGGTGTTGCCCGACGCGTTCATGCTGCGGTTCCGCGACCCCGGCCGCAACGTACTCGAGAAGACCGGAATCAAGATCGGCACCAAGGTGGGCCTCAAGGCGCAGGCCGGCGACAGCCCCACCCCGGAGCCGCTGCTTTCCGGCGAGGTGACCGCGCTGTCCGTGGACATCGACACCACCGGCACGGTCACCGAGGTGCGTGGCTACGACCACTCGCACCGGTTGTTCCGCGGCCGCCGGGTGGCCGCGTACGCGAACATGTCGATCAGCGACGTCGTGCGCAAGGTGGCGGAGCGCGCGGGACTGCAGATCGGCACGGTGGACAGCCTGGGCGCGCCCTCCGCCGACAGCGAGATCGCTCAGGACAACGTCAGCGACTGGGATTTCCTGCAACGGCTGGCCGACATCACCGGCGCCGAACTGGCGGTCATCGACGGCAAGCTGTCATTCCAGCTGCCCGCCGAGTCGTCGGCCGCACCGGGGGCGGGTGCCCGTGCCCGGCAGGACCCGCTGGTGCTCGAGGCGGGTCAGAACGTCACCGCCGTGCGCGCTGCGGTGAGCTCCGCCGAGCAGGTCGGCCAGGTCGAGGTACGGGGCTGGGACTACCTCGCCAAGCAGGCGGTCACCGCCAACGCGCCCGCGAAGACCTCGAGCGCGCAGCTCGCCGGCCTCACCCCGCAGGACCTTGCGCAGAAGTTCGGGAACGGCACCTTTCTCGCCACCGACCTGCCGCACCGTACGCAGGCAGCGGCGAAGTCCGCAGCCGAGGCGCTCGCCGCGCAGATCGCCGGCGCGTTCGCCGAGATCGAGGGGGTGGCGAAGGGTAATCCGAAGCTGCGCGCCGGAAACTCGGTCTCACTCTCCGGGGTCGGCACCCCGTTCGAGGGCAAGTACACCCTGTCGACCACCCGGCACCTGTTCTCCGAGGACGCCGGCTACACGACGCTGTTCGCCGTCAGCGGCCGTCAGGAACGCTCGCTGTACGGGCTGACGCACGGCGGGCACGAGCGCAACGGAACACGCGCGGTCTCCGGTCTGGCACCCGCACTGGTCACTGATGTCCGGGACCCGCGCAAGCTCGGCCGGGTCAAGGTCAAATTCCCGTGGCTGGCCGACGACTATGCCAGTGGCTGGGCCCGAACCGTACAGATCGGCGCCGGAAGCAACCGAGGTGCCATGATCCTTCCCGAGGTCGGCGACGAGGTGCTGGTCGGCTTCGAACAGGGTGACTTCGACAACCCCTATGTGCTCGGCGGGTTGTACAACGGCAAGGACGCACCGGCCACCAGCCCTTATGAACTCGTCGACGGCAACAGCGGCCAGGTGGTGGCCCGCCGGCTGGTCTCCCGCACCGGGCACCGGCTGGAGCTGGTGGAGACCGCCGCCGCGGACAACGTGGTGCGGCTGATCACCGGGGACGACAAGTACTGCCTGGAGCTGGACAAGAAGGGCACCAAAGTCACCGTGAAAAGCGATGGCACGGTGCTCATCGAGGGCAACCGGGGTGTCACGGTCGATGCGAAATCAGGACCGCTGGAACTCAAGGGCACCAACGTGTCGATCAAGGGAACGAGTGGGGTCAAGGTCGAGGGGGCCACGGTCTCGATCACCGGCCAGGGGTCGGCCGAGCTCACCGCGTCCGGCAATGTCACCGTCCGGGGTGGCCTGGTGAAAATCAACTGATGGAAGGCGGGCGAGTCTGATGCCACCGGCAGCGCGGGTCGGGGACCCCACCGCACACCCCGGCGTGATCGGGCCGCCCGGGGTTCCGACCGTGCTCATCGCCGGGAAGCCCGCGGCCACCGTCGGCACGCCGCACGTCTGCTCGATGCCGCCGCCCGCCGGCCCGCATCCGCCTGCCCCGATCGCCCCACCCGGCTGCCCCACCGTGCTCATCGGCGGGCGGCCCGCCGCGCGAATGGGCGACCTGTCGGCCTGCGGCGCCCCGATCGTCATGGGCGCCCCGACCGTCCTGATCGGAGGGTGAGCGTGGGCGCGAACCAGCAGTTCCTCGGTGCGGGCTGGGCGTTCCCGCTGCGCACCGACGCGACCGGCAGCATCGCGCTGGTCAGCGCTGAGCGTGAGGTCGCCGAAAGCATCCGGATCATCCTCGGTACCGCCCCAGGTGAGCGGCCGATGCGCCCCGAGTTCGGCTGCGCCATCCACGACCTGGTGTTCGCCCCGGCCGATGCCACCACTGCCGGGCAGCTCGCCTACCACGTGCGCCAAGCGCTGGAACGGTGGGAGCCGCGGATAGACCTGCATGACGTGACTATCCACTTCGACGCGGCGGAGGCAGGCACCCTGCTCATCGACATCCACTACACGCTGCGCGACACGAATGACCCGCGCAACCTGGTCTTCCCGTTCTACGTGATCCCCTCGCACGAGCCCGCACCCGAGTCCCCGCTCACGTCGCTGCCCCAAGGAGGTGCGTGATGGCGCTACCCGCACCGAATCTCGACGATCGCCGCTTCCAGGATCTGGTCGACGACGCGAAACGGCTCGTGCAGCAGCGCTGCCCGGAGTGGACCGACCACAACGTCTCCGATCCGGGCGTCACCCTGATCGAGACGTTCGCGTCCATGGTGGACCAGCTCGGTTACCGGCTGAACCGGGTACCGGACCGGCACTATCTGCGTTTCCTGGATCTGATCGGGGTACGGCTGTACCCGCCGACCGCGGCACGCGGCGACGTGACGTTCTGGTTGTCCGCACCGCAGCCGGCCCCGGTCGTGGTCCCGGCAGGTACGCCGATCTGCACCCCGCGCACCGAAACCGAGGACCAGGTCGTCTTCGGCACCACCCGGGAACTGGCGATCGTGCCCTGTGCACTGGAGAAGCTCGCCACCGCCGGGCCGGAAGGCCACCCGGTCGACCGCACCGAAGCGCTGGCGATCGGCGGGCTGGATCAGGTTGTCGAGGGTGCCGAGCAGGGCTTCGCCAGTTTCGGCAGCCCCCCGCAGGTCGGTGACACCCTGCTGATCGGGCTCTCCGGCCCGGTGCCGTGCTGCGCGGTGCTGCTGCGGCTGGACTGCGAGGTCCAAGGTGTCGGCGTCGACCCGAAGGACCCGCCGCTGGTCTGGGAGGCCTGGGACGGTGGCGACTGGGTGGCCTGCGAGGTCGACCAGGACGAGACCGGCGGGCTCAACCGCCCCGGTGACATCGTGCTGCACGTGCCGGCGAGCCACGTCGCGTCGGTGCTCAATCAGCAGCGGGCCGGCTGGTTGCGCTGCCGGGTGGTGTCCCCGGCCGAAGGCCAGCCGTTCTACAGCGAGCCACCGCAGGTGCGGGCCGCCTCCGTGAGCACCATTGGCGGGACGGTGCTGGCCGTGCACGCCGAGACGATTCGCGACGAGATCATCGGGCTCTCCGAGGGTGTGCCGGGGCAGCGGTTCCCGGTCCAGCACCGCCCGATCGTCCCCAGCGACCAGCCGCTGACACTCGAATCCGCAGGCGGTGAGGGCTGGGAGGGATGGCGGGCGGTGGAGCATTTCGCGGTGTCCGGCCCGGCTGACCGGCACTTCGTCGTCGACCACGTGGCGGGGGAGGTGGTGTTCGGACCCGCGGTGCGAGAGGCGGACGGATCGCTGCGCCAGTACGGGGCGGTGCCACCCAAGGGTGTTCCGCTGCGGCTGCCCGCTTACCGAACCGGCGGAGGTCGGCGCGGCAATGTGGCCCGCGGTCTGCTGGCGGTGCAGCGCGAGCCGGTGCCGTTCGTGACCAGCGTGGAAAACCGCCACCCCGCCACCGGCGGTGTCGAAGGAGAGACCGTATCCAACGCGGCGCTGCGCGGGCCACTGCTGCTGCGCACCCGGGACCGCGCCGTCACCGCCGAGGACTACGAGCTGCTGGCCCGCCAGGCCGCCCCCGACGTGGCCAGGGTGCGCTGCGTGCCCGTCGGCCCGGATCTGGCGGCAGGAGGTGCGCGGGTGCTGGTCGTCCCCGCCGTTGGCGACGATGGCACCGGCAGGCTGCGGTTCGAGGACCTCGTGCCTTCCGAGGAGACGCTGGCCGCAATAGGTCACTACCTCGACGAACGGCGCTGCCTCGGGGCTCGGGTGATGATCGAACCGCCGTTCTACCAGGGTGTGACGGTGGTCGCCAGGCTGCTGGCCCAGCCCCGGGCGTCCGTGGACAGGCTGCGGAGCCGGGCGACCGAAGCGCTCTACCGGTACTTCAACCCGATCACTGGTGGTCCGGACGGTTCCGGCTGGCCATTCGGCCGCCCGGTGCAGGCCGGGGAGGTGTTCGCGGTGCTCCAGCGCCTGGCGGGGGTCGAGATGGTCGAGGACGTCCGCCTCTTCGGTGCCGACCCGGTCGCCGGTACCCGGGGCGACGTGGTGACCAGGCTCGAACTCGGCGAGCATGCGCTGGTCTTCTCCTATGACCATCAGATCCGGGTCACTCCGATCTGAGATATTTCTACGGAGGGGATCGATGCGAGGGATCATCGAGGGCCTGGACAGCCCGCACCCGATCGGGATGCGGCTACCCGGTCTGTATGCCGACGACGACTTCACCCAGCGCTTCGTCTCCGCTTTCGACACCGTACTCGCGCCGATCTTCGTCACGCTGGACTGCCTGCCCGCCTACTTCGATCCGCTGCTTGCGCCGGAGGACTTCCTCGACTGGCTGGCCGACTGGGTGGGGCTCACCCTGGACGAGAGCTGGACCATCGAGCGGCGGCGCGAGGTGGTGAGCCATGCGGTCGAGCTGCACAGCTGGCGGGGCACCGCTCGGGGGCTCGCCAAACACGTCCGGCTGGTCACCGGCGGGGAGGTCGAGATCACTGACAGCGGCGCGACGGCATGGTCGGTGCGTCCGCAGACTCCCTTTCCTGGCTCAGACCGGCCCGCCCTGCACGTCCGGGTCCGGGTGCCCGACCCGGCCACCGTAGACGTCCGCCGCCTGGACGTCCTGATCGCAGGTTCGAAACCCGCCCACCTCCCCCACACCATCGAAGTCGTCCGCCTCGCCTGACTTTCCTGCAGTCTGGATGCGAACTGCACTTATCGAGGGCTCGATAAGTGCAGTTCGCATCCAGACTGCAACTGACTTCGCGCGACACCGCGTGGCCTGATCGATTTTGGCGGTGTGGGCGCATACCCTGTGCCACGTGGGTGATAAGAGCTCGATCGAGTGGACTGAGGCCACGTGGAACCCGACGACGGGCTGCGACCGCATCTCGCGGGGCTGCGATCACTGCTATGCGTTGACCTTGGCGAAGCGATTGAAGGCGATGGGCAGTGCGAGGTACCAGACGGACGGGGACCCGCGGACGTCGGGTCCTGGCTTTGGGGTGGCGGTGCACCCGGACACGCTGACCCTGCCGTTGCGGTGGCGGCAGCCGCGCATCGTGTTCGTCAACTCGATGAGTGACCTGTTCCATGCGCGCGTCCCAGACGAGTTCATCTTCCGCGTTTTCGCGGTGATGCAGGCGACGCCTCGGCACACCTACCAGGTGTTGACGAAGCGCTCGCCGCGGCTGCGGCGCCTCGCACCCCGACTGCCCTGGCCGGAGAACGTGTGGATGGGCGTGAGTGTGGAGGACGACGACCACGTGCGCCGGGTTGACGACCTTCGCCAGGTGCCGGCGGCGGTGCGCTTCATCTCCGCCGAACCGCTGCTTGGCCCGCTGCCGAGCCTGGGCCTTGAGGGCGTGGACTGGCTGATCGCGGGTGGGGAGAGCGGGCACGGGGCTCGCCCGGTGGACGCCTCCTGGGTGGCGGACCTGCGTGACGCGTGCGCGGACGCGGAAGTCGCGTTCTTCTTCAAGCAGTGGGGTGGGCGTACACCGAAGGCGGGCGGGCGGGACCTGGAGGGCAGGACGTGGGACGCCCTGCCGCGGGCGCAGACCCGATGGACAACCGGGTCGACGCAGCATTCGGCTGCCCTATGACGGGTCTGTGCTAGTGAGGGACAGTGGCGGAACGGCCGTGGGGATTTTGGACCGAGAGCAAGCTTGACATGTGCCCTCGATGCGGAGCGTACGCGCGACGAGCTGACCAATCTCATGCGCTGGCGGCTGGAGAAGACGCTGGGCTACGGCTTCACCCACACCCTGCGCTTGACCAACGTCAACGGCGTCCCCCTCTATGACATGATCTTCGCTACCGATCACGAGATTGGCGACAAGATTATGAGGTCGGTATACCAGAAGGCTGCGGAGCGGTTCCCGAAGATGCGACAGGAGGCGCGCGCCCGCCGCCGAGACCGCAAGGAACAGGAGACCGGCTCCAACGCTCTCTTCACGCACGAGGAGCTGGTCCAAGACGCGCCGCTGCGTGCCCATGAATCCTATCAACACACTCCGCCGGTTCCACCCTATGGTCAGATCAACCAGAACTCGGGCTAGTGATCCCCTGGACGAGGATGCGCTGCATCGTGCGCCGGGTCAGGGAGCGGGCCGGCATTGGTGACGGCGCAGCCAGAGCTTCGAGCCCTTCGAGTGCGCTACGGTGTGGCCGCTTTCACTTCTCCGCGCGGGGCGGATGAGGGGGCGGACCCGGCAGGGAGGACCCGGGAATGGGTAGATCGGCTGCTGGTAAGCGGGTCTGTGTGGCGTGCCGGGTTACGGTGTTGTCCCGGTACAACTCCGATCCGGTGTGCTCGGGGTGTGCGCGGGCCGCGCGAGAGGCGACCGGGGTCGTGCCGGCCTGGGTGTGGGACTCGGTCCCGTTGCGGGCGGCGCTGGCCCGAGTGGACCTCGCGGCGTTTGCCGTGCTCGTGCGAAGGGCCTCGCGGCTCTCGTTGGAGCGACTGGGCGCCCTGGTGGCCGGTGGCTGGTCGGCGGCCCTGATGTCGATGATCGAGCACGGGCAGCGTGACACGTTGTACGACATCCGCAAGCTGCTGGTGTTCACCGATGCGCTCGGCATGCCCCGTGCGGCGCTGGCGCCGCTGATTCTCGGCGATCCGGATGCCACACTGGACGGCGAGGACATCGTCGCCCTGTGGGGAGTGGACACCTTGGCCCTGAGTCGTCGGGGATTCGCCACGTTGAGCGCCGGGCTGGGCATGGCGGCCGTGCTGCCGGTGCCGGAGCGGGTCGATCTGGCGCACGTGCGGTACCTGCAGGATGCCTTGGTCCGGCTGCGTGACCAGGACGACTTCGTCGGAGGCGGTGGTGTGCTGGGGCAGTGCCTGCGGCTGTTCGCCCAGGCCCGCCGGATGCTCGACGAGAGCGACTACAGTGCGGCGGTCGGCCAGCAACTGCTGGTCGCCGCGGCGGATCTGGGTATCAAGAGTGCGTGGTCGGCCTACGATGCCGACGCTCAGGTGCTCGCCCGCCGGCTGTATGAGCAGTCCGCCCTGCTGGTCGACAGTGCCGGTGACGGTGCGCAGCGGGCCTACCTGTACGCCAACATGGTCCAGCAGTCGACGTGCCTGGCCCGCTACACCGGCCGCAAGGACCTCGCCCGGGAGGCGCTGCGGTTTGCCGGCCGCGCCGAGGACGCCGCCCGTAGTGAGCCCTCCCCGGCGCTGCACGCCCTGATCTCGCTGCGCGGCGCTCTCGCGCACGCCCAGCTGGGGGATGAGGGGGCGTTCCGCTCGGCCATCAGCACCGCCCGCCGCGAGCTGGACCGGGGCCCGCACGAGGCCGACACGGTGCGGACGAGGTTCGTCCGCCGCTCGGAGATCACCGTGTACGAGGCTTTGGGCAGAGCCCAGCTCGGCGCTGTCGCCCAGGCCACCCGGTTGCATGAAGTAGTCCTCGACGACACCACTCGCTCCCCGCGCGATCAGGCCTACTTCCGGGCGCTGCTGGCCGGAAACCTGGTCGCGGCCGGAGACCTGGAGCAGGCGGTCAGCCACGGTCTGATGATCCTGCCTGAGCTGGGCTCGCCCCTGGCCTCGGCCCGGGTACTGCGCGAACTGCGGCCGGTCCGCGACGGCGCCAACGGTCCCGCTGCGGCGGAATTCCGCGAGAGTTTCGACGCGGCAACCCGCGCGCTCCACGCAGCGTAAGGAACGTCGGCCGTGAGCAGTGCCGGTGCGAAGCGGACCGCCGTTTCGACGCCACGCCAAGAAATGGGTACCCGATCACGGCCGACGATGACGGCGGCCGGCCGGGGTCTACCGGGGGCCGTCGAGTAGACCCAAGTCGCGCAGGTCGGATGCTGCGCCGATCCGGCACGGCAGGCACAGCGGACCGGATGGGCCGTTCTCGAACACCACCTCGGCGGGCAGCTTGTGAGTGCAGAGGCACTCGGCGTAGCCGCGGGACTCGGCGCGCCGCACGTCGTAGGACGCCAGCGCGTGCAGCCGCCCGTCGTCGGGGCAGCGTGCCCAGTGCAGCTCCGTGCCGCTGGCGGCAGCGGGGTCCGGCGTGCTCACCGCACTGTCCTCCACCGGGCGCAGTCCTGGCAGTAGCGGCGCTCGGGCTCGGTGAGGCTCCCGGCGAGTATCTCGGTTCCGCAGCAGGCCACGTAGCGCCCATGAAAGCGGCCGACAATCATCGCGTCCTCGGTGACCAGGTGCGCGAGGCCCCCGGCTTCGGTCACCGTGAGGAGCACCACGGCGGGAGCGCTCATCGTGCCCCCTTGGCTAGGTCCCGGCGGTGCCGTCCCCGCCTGGCAGGTTCGTGAGGCTCCCAGGCCACCACGATCAGCACCACGAAATAGAGAAGGGCCAGGACTATCACGGCCACTGTGTCACCGTTCACGGTGTTGACCGTGGCGGATTAGTTACCGGCTGGTCTTAACGCCTAGTTAAGACCATCCGGTACCACCCGGATGGGTTACACGGCAAGGCCAGCCCGGTGGGCCATCCCTCGCAGTTCCCGGCCCAGCGCTTCATCCCGCGTCCGCGTCACCAGTTCACCCAGCAGCCGCCGGGCACCCGGCGACCGGCGCACACTGTCGGGGCTGATCTTCTCCGCCGAGCGCAGCGCCAGCACCGCATCATCGATCCACACCTCCAGATCCTCACGATCTGATCCCAGACGGTGCCGACCTCCAGGCAGATCGGATGACACTACGCTTGCAAAAGATGCGTTCTGTGTTGCCATGCGAGACTTAGGCTGCCCTTTGTAGTAGGTGATACCAGTCCCTCCACGTGGAGGAAATGGTTAACGTTGGTCTCGCGGTCCGCAACACGCTCGTAGCTACCGATCTGTCCGGCAATGCCGAAGTCGTTGGCCGTTACGAGCAAGAGCTTGCCGCGTGGTTCGACGCGCGGTTTGTCGTCGCCTGCTCCTCGGGTACGGCGGCTATCCACCTATCGTTGCTCGCGCTGGAGGTCGGTCCGGGTACGGAGGTGATCGTTGCGGCCACCGCGCCCGTGATGACTGCATTGCCGGTGCTCGCGGTCGGCGCGGTCCCCGTATTCGCCGACGTCGCCCACCCGGCCACGTTCGCCCTTGAACTGGCCGACGTGGCGAGCAAGCTCACCTCGCGCACCAAGGCAGTGATCGCGGTTCCGATGTGGGGCTACCCCGGCCGACGGGCCCGAGCTGGCTCGGGCGTGTCACGACTGGGGTGTGCCGCTGGTCGAAGACGCAGCCCAAGCCCACGGCACCAACCTGTTTGGCCGCTATGCCGGCACCCACGGCGTGATCGGCACGTTCAGCACCCATGCCCGCAAACTGATCTGCACAGGGGAAGGCTGATCTGCACAGGGGAAGGCTGATCTGCACAGGGGAAGGC
>JBOHGM010000074.1:22905-27823 GCA_050699435.1 Pseudonocardiaceae bacterium
CTGATCTGCACAGGGGAAGGCTGATCTGCACAGGGGAAGGCTGATCTGCACAGGGGAAGGCGGCTTCTGCCTCACTGCCGATCCGGCGCTGGCCGACCGGCTCCGCCAACTGCGTAACCTCGGCCGAGCGCCTGGTGGCGGCGACTTCGGCACCGGATTCGGCCTCAACTACAAGCTGCCCGCGTTGGCAGCGGCGCTCGGCCGCGTCCAACTCTCTCGCCGCACCGGCCGTCTCGCCCGGCGGAGGCTTGTCTTGGCCACGCTGAACACCATGGCGAGCGGGGTCGCCGGGTTGGAGTCGTTCCGTATCCCGCGTGGCACCGAGCCCAACGGCTACGCCCTGTTCACCGCCGAACCGGACCTCGCCAGGCGCATCGCGCACAGATCCCGCGCGGCCGGGATCGAGTCCGATGCACTGCGCTACGACTACCGGCCCCTCTACCTGACGCCGGTGCTCGCCCGTTACGCGCCAACCCAGCCGTGCCGCAACACTGAACGCCTTGCTGCGACACTGCTGACAGTTCCGTGCCATGAGCGTGTCGCTACCGACGACCTGACCCGAATCGGAGCAGCATGGCGCGGGTGACCGTCAAACACCCCACCGCCAGCGTCTTCCTCCTCGCCCGCACCGAGAGCTCGTGGCGTGTCGGTCTCATCCGCCACCCCCGGCTCGGAAGGTGGATGCTGCCCGGCGGACACGTCGAACCCGACGAGAACCCCGCCGAGGCAGCGCTGCGAGAAGTCGCCGAAGAGACCGGCCTCGCCGCCCGGCTTTTGCCTGGCCCAGGGCTCGATGGGCCGGACGGAGCCACCGAAGCCTCGGTGATCGCGCCGTTGTGGATCGTTGAGCAACAGGTCCCTGCCGAACCACGCGAACCCGAGCCGCACGTCCACGTCGACCACCTCTACCTCGCTCTGACCGAAGCGACGGGCCCCATGCCCGGCGCCGAACTGCCGTTCGCGTGGTACGCCGCCGACCAGCTCGCCGCAGTGGACATGTTCGGAGACACCCGCGCCCGCGCCGCGTATCTACTCGATCGAATCGACACTCTCACCGAGCCGGTCCCCAAGGATCGGGTACCCGGATAGCCCAGGTCCCCAGCGCGCTGGACATCCGACGCCCGAGCCGCGATTCGGCTCCGAATGGCGCCGTGACGAGGGCGACCAGGGCGGTGGCCGAGATCAGTACCGAAGTCATCCGCTCCTCGCCGCCCGCTGACCGTGCTGAGCGGTATGGTGACTGGTATGGCGACGAAGAAGATCACTATCACCCTGGACGAAGGCCAGCTCGCACGCATCCGCAGCTTGGTTGAATCCGGAAAGACCCAGAGCGTCTCGGGCTTCGTGCAGCACGCGGTGAATGTGTCTCTCGATGATGTCGCCGGGTGGGGAGCGATGCTCGCCGAAGCCCTGGCGCAGACCGGCGGTGATCTCACCGCAGACGAGCGAGCGTGGGCCGACCAGGTCCTCGGCACCAGGAAGAGCGGCAAGCGACCAGCAGCGTGACCGCGGGGATCACCTTCGACGCCGGAGGGCTCATCGCTCTCGATCGGGATGTCCGGCAGGTGATCGTGCTGCTCGCCCGAGCCGCCGAGGCCGGTGCCCGAGTCACCGTCCCGGCAAGTGCCCTTGCCCAGGCGATCCGCCGACCTGAACGGCAAGCCCGCCTCGCCAGGTTGATCCGCCAGCCCAAGACGGACGTCGTCCCCCTCGATCGTGTCGATGCCACCAACATCGGGCGACTGCTCGCAACCAGCGGTACCGCCGATATCGCCGACGCCCACGTCGTGATGTGCGCACGACGTAGTGGTCAGCAGATCGTCACCTCCGACCCGGACGACCTTCACCGCCTCGATCCACAGCTCGACGTCATCACGGTCTGATCCCCGCCCCCTACCCTCTCTGGTGGGAACCTCACGTGCCCACGGCGCGGACCAGGTGACGCCCGCGAAGCGCCCGAAGTCGCTGTCATACGTGACGTCGCTGTCATACGTGACGGCCTCGCCCCGGTGCTCGATCGCTAGCGCAGCAAGCTGGGGAATCGCTCGGCTGGCACCGAATGTTACGTTTCCCAGATGCGATGCGTGGGTTTCCGCGATCTCAGATGTGCCGGATCGGTTAGGCAGGCGGGTCGAGTTGCACGCCTGCGAACTCGACCCGGGCGCCTTCGGGCAGCGCGGGGCCTTGGGCTTGCTCGCCGTGGCGCATCAACTGGGGTTCCTGGAGCGTGGCGCGCAGCGTGTACTGGCCCGCCTGGGGGACCGAGAAGTTGTTCGCGTAGTGGAAGAACTCCGAGTAGTAGAAGTTCAGGTCCTTGGCGTCGACGACCTGCCCGCCTGCGTTGACGACCTCGAGGCGGATCGGCACGGTGGGCACCACCCGGCCGGTCGATGCCTCGAATGGGATGATCTCGATGTGGTGCGTCTCACCGGGCGCGGGCTGGCGGAACCGGTAGTCGGTCCCGGCGGGCTCGAACCAGGGCTCGGCCGCCTCGACGATGTAGGCGATCCGCCACGGGCCCGACGTCGTCTCGCCGCCCTCGGCCGCGATCTCCTTTTCCAGCGTGGCGTACTGCGCCGCGACCCCCGCGGGCACGCCCGCCGCGCCGCCGGCCGCGGACCCGGAGCCGCCGTGGGCGGAGCCCGACCCGGGGCCACTGCCTGACCCGGGGCCACTGCCCGACCCGGGGCCGCCGCCGCCCTCCAGTTCGCGGACGTTGGCGCCGTCGTCGCTACCGCAGCCGGCCGCGACGAGGCCGAACAGCGCGGCTGCCGCGATCAGTGCAGCGGTTCGAGTCCTGAGCATGACGTCTTCACCTCTCCGTGCCGGGCATACCCGATAGTGTGCTCGCTAAGCTATCTTAGCCTTGCCTAAGCGGGCTAGCCCTTGACAACCTGGCGTTACGGTCGCACCGTTACCGTCATCTTGTTAGGTAAGGGAAACCTGCTCGCGGTAGGACGTGGTTGGTGGCTGGCGGTGACGGCGGCGGACCTCCCCGGGGCGCGAGGCGATGGCTGAGGAGACCGATGCGCCCTTCGCTGTTCGTTGTTGTCCCTTCGCTGTTCGTTGTTACCGTGCTGGTGCTCTCCGGGTGCGGTGTCGGCTACGGCGACGAGGACACAGTTCGGGTCTACTCCGGCCGGCACTACGACCTTGAGCAGGCGTTCGGGGCCTTCGCCGAGCAGACCGGGATCTCGGTCGAGTTCCTCTACGGGGGCGACGCGGAGCTGCGGGAGCGGATCAAGGCCGAGGGCGAGGACACCCCCGCCGACGTCTACCTGACCGTCGATGCCGGCAACCTGTGGCAGGCCGGGCAGGAAGGGCTGCTCGCCCCGCTCGCCTCGCCCGCGCTGCGCGACGCGGTGCCCGAGGGCCTGCGCGACCCGCAGGGGCGCTGGTACGGGCTCTCCATGCGGGTGCGCACGGTGATGTACAACCCCGAGCGCGTCGACCCCAGCGAGTTCGACACCACCAACACCTACGCCGGACTGGCCGACCCGAAGTGGAACGGCCGGCTGTGCATGCGCAACTCCACCAACACCTACACCCAGTCGCTGGTGGCGAGCCTGATCGAGGAGCACGGCTACGACCGGGCTCGCCAGATCGTGCGAGGCTGGGTGGACAACGACGTCGCGATCACCAACAACGACGTCCGTATCCTGGAGAACGTCGACGCGGGCGGCTGCGACGTTGCGATCGCCAACCACTACTACCTGGCCCGCCTGCTCGACGAGAATCCCGATCTGTCAGTGCGGCCGTTCTGGGCCAATCAGGACGGCCGCGGTGTGCACGTCAACATCTCCGGCGCCGGGGTACTGGCCAATGCCGACCACCCCGAGCTGGCTCGGCGGCTGATCGAGTGGCTGGCCACCACGGGTCAGAACAGCTTCGTCGACGGCAACCACGAGTTCCCGGTGAACCCCGACGTCGAACCCGAGCCGCTGATCGCCGGGTTCGGGGACTTCGAGTACCAGCCGATCAACGCCGAGGCCTACGGGGCGCGCAACGCAGACGCGGTGCGACTGATGCGCGAGGCGGGGTACCAGTGAGCCGTCGGTGCTGCTGAAACGAGGTGTGCTGGCTGGGAGGACCCGCCCGGGATGGGTCGCGCTGGTGGTCGCGGCAGCGGTGCTGGCCGTCATCCCGGTGCTCGCGGTGGCGGCGGGCGCGCTCACCCCCACCACGGCGGTGTGGGCGGCGCTGTGGTCCACCGTGCTACCCGAGATGATCGCCTCGACGCTGGCGCTGATGCTCGCCGTCGCCGCGGGCACGCTGCTGCTCGGCGCGGGCCTGGCCTGGCTGGTGACCGCCTACCGCTTCCCCGGCAGTACGGTGTTCGGCTGGCTGCTGGTACTGCCCCTGGCAATGCCCGCCTACGTGCTCGGGTTCGTGTTCCTGTCGCTGCTGGACTTCCCCGGGCCGGTGCAGACGGGCTTGCGGGCGATGTTCGGGCCGGACGTGTGGTTCCCCGAGGTGCGCTCGATCCCCGGTGCCGCAGTGGTGCTGTCGCTGACCCTGTACCCCTACGTCTACCTGCTGGCCCGTTCGGCGCTGCTGGAGCAGGCCCCGGCGACCTTCGACGCCGCCCGCACCCTGGGCGCGGGACGTAGCCGGGCGGCCTGGCGGGTGGTGCTGCCGCTGGCCCGCCCTTCGCTGGCGGCCGGGCTGGCCCTGGTGATGATGGAGACGCTGACCGACTTCGCCACCGTGCAGTACTTCAACGTGCAGACCGTCTCAGTCGGCGTCTACCAGGTGTGGAAGGGACAGTTCGACCGGCAGGCCGCCACCGAGCTGGCCGGCCTGGTGCTGGTCTTCGCGCTGCTGGTGATCGCCGTTGAGCGCGCGCTGCGCGGCCGGGCCCGCTACCACCAGCGGGGCGGCGCCGGGCGTGGGCTGCCGGCGGCCCGGCTGGCCGGTG
>JBOHGM010000075.1:0-4854 GCA_050699435.1 Pseudonocardiaceae bacterium
GCCGCGGTGACCGCGGCTGATTCTTCCCCAACGACGATCACCGTTCCACCAGTCCGGTCCCCGGTGCCCCCGAAAGCTCGCCCAGTGCCGCAGCAGGGCTAGCCAGGAGGAAGCGGTCGCGCCACTCACAGGCTATATCGCTGTCGGTGATTGGAGCTCACCTAGAGTGAAAGTGCGACTGTAATACTATCCCCCCGGCAAGCCTCGACGACGCGCCGGCGGCTCATCGTGGCCCGTTGTGGTGGTGGGGCGTGACGGTGGACTCGTCGATCAGCCCGGCATGAACGCTTTCGTATTCGCTCGCCCTCCTCGGGTCGGTGATATCGGGTCTGCTCGGCACCATTGGCGTGGTCGTCAATGGAGGACGTAGCAGTTCCTTTTGCGGCTGGAGCGTCCTCCCGTGGTTGCCGGGTAACTCGCATGGCAGCAGCCTGCGGCGCCTGGACCAACCGCAGGTGGCCTGCCGGATCACCGACTGACCGGTACGGACCATTAGAGGTCCAGCTCGGTGCGGAGTGCGGCGGCGAGCGCGTCGAACGTGGCCACGGTGATCATTCCTACCGGGCCGGTCAGCCACGGTACATAGGTACGGGCTACCTCGTCGGCGCGGATGAACCCCTTGACGGGGTCGCCGGGCTGGAGCCGGACGGCAACCGGGGTGTCGACGTCCAGCCGGCGTCCTACGTGATCTCGCGGACCGCACTCGCCGCGGTGGCACTCGACCCGGCCCGCTCACCGGACCGGCTGTCGGCGCGCTGACTACTCGCGGTCGCGGCCAGGCTGGTGCGAGATGTCGGCACGCTGATCACCGGTGCGGCGAAGGCTCGCCAACGGCTCGCGACGTTCGCGCTGGACGGCGAGGTGCGATCATCGAGCACGAGGCGGCCACGCTCGTCGCCTTCGTCGACTGAGTTGAGGGAGGCGACGTGCCGGTTGCGAGCAAGATCAAGAACTTGACCGGGCCCGGCCACACCGATCGTTTCGGGGTCGGTGGTACCGACCTCGGCGTGACCGTCACGGCCCCCGACGGGCGGCTCGTCTCGGTGTTCGGCGACACGTTCGAGAAGGCGGGCGTCGGTGGCCCCGGCTGGCGGTCACCGGTCGTGCTGTTCAGCGACCCGGCGACCGCTTGCACGGGCATTGAATGGACAGGGGCGGCCGGCCCGGGCGACTACGCCGCCCAGGTGCTTGACTACCGCCACAATTCGGTCATCGACGGCCGCACGGTCACCACGATCCTGCCCACCGACGTCATCACGGTCGGCGGCGAGATGTACCTGCACGTGATGGTGTGCGAGGGCCTCGGCAACGTCCACTGGACCGAGCTGCACCGTTCGACCGACAACGGCGAGACCTGGACGCCCACGGGCGTCACGTGGCCGGGCCGCCACCACGGCGGACTGTTCCAGATGCTCACCTGGGAACACGGTGACGACGGCTACCTCTACGTGTTCTCCACCGGATTCCAACGCGACAAGGGCCTCATCCTGCAGCGCGTCCCCGCAGACCGCCTCACCGATCCGGCCGCCTGGCAGGGCTGGGGATACCGGGACGGCACGTGGGCGTGGGGCAACCCCCCGACCGTCGCCCTCACCGGAGCGCACGGCGAACTGTGTCTGCGTCGCGTCGAGGACCGCTGGCTGCTGGCGTTCTTCGACGCGGGCGGCTACCGCATCGACGTCCTGAGCCTCGGCTCGCCGACGGAGAACCTGTACCAGGCGCGGCGCGAGACCCTCGTGCACGGCAGTTCGTGGGCCAACGAGAACCACGCCCAGGGGCGGGTGGCTCAGCTCTACGGCGGCTACATCGTGCCCGGCTCGACGCTCGACGACCTGCACCTCGTCGTCAGCCAGTGGAACACCACCACGAACTGGCCGTACCGGGCCATGCAGTTCCACGCGGCGCGGCGATGAGTTTCACCACCTGCACCGCGCCGGCCGCGACGCGCTCCCGCTGCGTGACTGCGTACTATCGATTCAGGGAAGCTGGTCGCGGTGGGGAGGGACGAGTTCCGACGCGCAGCCCACGACAGAGGAGCCGTAGCGCGATGAGTTTGATGAAGCGGCTGTCCATGCTCTTTCAGGCTAAGGCCAGCAAGATTCTCGACCGGGCCGAGGACCCGCGGGAGACGCTGGACTACTCCTATGAGCGCCAGCTGGAGATGCTCCGTGACGTGCAGCGCGGAGTGGCGGACGTGGCGACCTCGCGAAAGCGGGTCGAGCTGCAGGCCCACGAGCTCCAGCAGAAGGTGACCAAGCTGCAGAACCAGGCCCGCCAGGCGGTCGAGGCCGGCCGCGAGGACCTCGCTCGGGAGGCGCTGTCCCGACGGGCCGCGATCGGTCCGCAACTCGACGACCTGCGCACCCAGCACGAGCAGTTGCAGGCGGAGGAGGCCAAGCTCACCCAGGCGGCCCAGCGGCTGCAGGCGAAGGTGGACGCGTTCCGCACTCGCAAGGAGACGATCAAGGCGACCTACACCGCCGCGGAGGCGCAGACGAGAATCGGCGAGGCGGTGTCGGGCATCTCGGAGGAGATGGGCGATGTCGGCCTGGCGATGCAGCGCGCCGAGGACAAGACCCTCCAGATGCGGTCGCGCGCCGGGGCGATCGACGAGCTGCTGGCCTCCGGTGCCCTGGACGACGCCTCGGCATCGAGCGATCCGATCCAGGCCGAGCTCGACCGGGTCACGGCAACCTCCGGGGTCGACGCCGAGCTGTCCCGGCTCAAGGCCGAACTCGGTTCGGGCCCGCAACCGGCGTCGCTGGAGGCGCCCCCATCGCAGGAGAACCGGCGGGAGGAGAACCGGTGATCGTGCGAATTCTCGGCGAGGGCCAGTTCGACGTGCCCGACACGGCGCTGGACGAGCTCAACGAACTCGATGAGGCGCTGGTCACCGCCGTCGAGTCGGGCGACACCGACACGTTCACCCGTGCTCTGGGTGAGCTGCTCGCCGGGGTCCGCACCGCCGCGACGCCGCACGCCGCCGACGCGCTCGACAGTTCCGACCTCATCCTGCCGGATCCCGATTCGTCGCTGGCCGAGGTCCGGTCGCTGCTGGGCGACGAAGGCCTCATCCCGGGGTGAGCTGATGGCACGCACCCGCTTCCCCCCCGACCGCGGCCTGGCGTCGCGGATGCTGGTCACGATGTTCCTGCTCGGGCTGCTCTACGTCGTGTTCGTCGCGATCCTGCTCGCGGTGAGCTCCTCGGCGATCGTCGCCCTGGTCGTGGCCGGTGGCTTCCTCGCTGTCCAGTATTTCGCGTCGGACCGCATCGCGCTGGCCGCGATGGGCGCCAAAGTGGTCAGCCCGCAACAGGAGCCGCAACTGCACGGCGCGGTGGACCGGTTGTGCGCGCTGGCCGACATGCCCAAACCGCGGGTGGCGATCGCCGAGGCCGACATCCCGAATGCCTTCGCCACCGGACGCAGCCCTGACAAGTCGGTGGTATGTGTGACCAGGGGACTGCTGCGGCGGCTCGACGAGCCCGAGTTGGAAGCGGTGCTCGCCCACGAGCTGTCCCATGTCGCCCACCGCGACGTCGCGGTGATGACGATCGCCAGCTTCCTGGGTCTGGCAGCCGGGCTGGTGGTGCGCTTCGCGTTCTACGCCGGGATGTTCGGCGGGTTCGGCGGTCGGCGCAGCCGGGAGGGCGGCGTGCCGGTCGTGGTGGTCATCATGGTGGTGTCGGCTGTCGTCTACGGGATCAGCTTCCTGCTGACGCGGGCGTTGTCGCGCTACCGTGAACTGGCGGCCGACCGGGCGGCGGCCACGGTGACCGGCAGGCCGTCCACGCTGGCCACGGCACTGGTCAAGGTCAGCGGTGAGATGAGCAAGATCCCCACCCGGGACCTGCGCGGCGTCGAGTCGCTCAACGCTTTCTTC
Source organism: Pseudonocardiaceae bacterium (assembly GCA_050699435.1). Taxonomy (GTDB): domain Bacteria; phylum Actinomycetota; class Actinomycetes; order Mycobacteriales; family Pseudonocardiaceae. The sequence goes on from JBOHGM010000075.1 coordinate 3,884, forward strand.
TTCACCCCGGCACTGGCCAAGGGGTTCAGCCTGTCCTCGCTGTTCTCCACCCACCCGCCGTTGGAGCGCCGGCTGGAGCAGCTTGCGCGCATCGAAGCCGAGAGTGGCCCAGCGGCATGAGGTTCCTCGACGCGCTGCTCGGGCGCACCAAACCCAAGCAACCCGACCTCAACGCCCTGTTCGCCGTGACCGGCGCGGCCATCACCCTGCAGGCCTCCGTCGGGCTGCGGCCGTCCGGCCAGGCGGCGGTGGCCTTCAAACCGGCATCGGGGCAGGCCTTCGCGGCCACCAGCAACGAACTGCTGGAACTCGCCCGCTACAGCGGCCAGACATCGGGCACCGAGCTGCGGACCATCGACGACGAGTACGGCTACCGTTGGATCGTCCTGGACGACCCCGACCTGGAAGATCTCGTCGCGACCGTGCACCTGGTCAATGCCGGGCTGACCGACCAAGGCTTCGGCTCGCAGCTGCTGTGCTCGGTGTTCGGGTTCGCCTCCGAAGACGACGGGGCCGCCTGCCACGTGGTCTACCTGTACAAGCGCGGCACCTTCTACCCTTTCGCGCCGCGGGCGGGTCAGCGCCGCGACAACGAGCTGGAGCTGCGGCTGCGCGGCGCGGCGGAGGCCGAGCTACCCCTCGAGCCGGACCTGGCCCGCTGGTTCCCCCTGTGGGGGCTCCCGCTGGACGGTGGGACCGGAAAGTGACACGCGGGTGTAACGGTGTTTGATACCGGGTGAGAAGTACTCCGGGTCTCCGGTGGCGTGCAGGGTCACCCGAGGTCGCTGGTACTCGGGCGGGGTGTAGTGCGCGAACTCGCTGTTGAGGCGACGGAGTTGGGTGAGGATCGATTCGGTGATCGTCTGCTGCATTTCTGTGGTGGGTTCGATGCCGGGTGTCAGCTCGACCGCGATCGCCAGGTGCCGATCCCGGTCGGTGTCCTCCCTGGACTCCATGACGAACTTCCCGGT
>JBOHGM010000075.1:4954-27556 GCA_050699435.1 Pseudonocardiaceae bacterium
GCCATCAGCGAGTCGTAGGTCGGGGTCACGGTGGTACCCGCCGCATAACCGGCGTCCACCCGCACGCCTTCCCCGGCAGGCTCCACCCACTGCGTGATCGGCCCGGGGCCGGGCAGGAACCGCTGGGAGTCCTCGGCGTTGATCCGCAGCTCGATCGCGTGCCCACCAGGAACCGGCAGGTCGCCGTTAAAGCCGGGTGCGGCGCCCGCGGCGATCCGCAGCTGAGCGGCCACCAGGTCGATGCCGTAGCGCAACTCGGTGACCGGGTGCTCCACCTGCAGCCGGGTGTTCATCTCCAGGAAGAAGAACTCCCCGCTGTCCTCGTCCAGCAGGAACTCCACCGTCCCCGCGCTGCGGTAGTCCACGGTGGACGCGGCCAGCACCGCGGCCTTCTCCATGCGGCTGCGCAGCTCCGCATCGACGGCGGGCGACGGGCTCTCCTCAGCGACCTTCTGATTGCGCCGCTGCACCGAGCAGTCCCGTTCACCCAGGGCGACCACCCGGCCGTCGGCCAGCCCGAGCACCTGCACCTCGACGTGCCGCACCCGGGGGAAGTATCGCTCGACGAACAGCCGCGGGTCACCGAAGAGCCGCCCGGCGTACGCGCTGACCCTGGCGTGCTCGGTGCGCACCGCGTCGGCGTCGGCCGCCACCGCCATGCCCATTCCACCTCCCCCGGCGGCGGCCTTGAGCATCACCGGAAAGCCGACCCGCACCGCCTCGGCCACCGCGGCGTCCGCCTCGATCACCGCGCCGCTCGACCCGGGCGCCACCGGTACCCCGGCCGCGGCCATGGTGTCCCGAGCGGCCACCTTGTCGCCCATCGCGGAGATCGCCTCCGCGGGCGGACCGACCCAGACCAGGCCCGCGTCGCGCACCGCCCGGGCGAATCCCGCATCCTCGGACAGGAAGCCGTAACCCGGATGTACCGCGACCGCCCCGGTGCGCCGCGCAGCGTCGAGCAATCCAGGCCCGTCGCGGTATGCCTGCGCAGGCGGCCCTTCCAACGCGACCGCCTCGTCGGCCTCAGCAACGAACGGCAGCTCCCCGTCCACCGAGGAGTACCCCGCCACCGTGCGCACCCCGAGCGTGCGGGCGGTGCGGATCACCCGGCGGGCGATCTCCCCACGGTTGGCGATCAGCAACGATTCGAACACGCGCTCACTCCCCCTGCCTACGGCCGCGCCGCGCACGGCCCGATAGCTGACACCTAGGCATCATGCGCCCAACGTCTGCGCCTCGCGCAGCCGGGACCGGCGGGCACCGTAGAGGAAGTAGATGACCATGCCGAGGGCAAGCCAGACCACGAAGCGGACCCAGGTGAGGGCGGTCAGGTTCAGCATCAGCCACAGGCAGGAGACGATCGCCAGGATCGGCACCAGCGGCACCAGCGGGGTGCGGAAGCCGCGCGGCAGGTCGGGCCGGGTGCGGCGCAGCACCAGCACACCGGCTGATACCAGCACGAAGGCGAACAGCGTGCCGACGTTGACCATCTCCTCGAGCGCATCGATCGGGGAGAACCCCGCGACGACGGCGACCACCGCACCGACCAGGACCGTGGCCCGCACCGGGGTGCCGCGAGCGCCGGTGCGGGCCAACGGCCGGGGCAGCAGACCGTCCCGGGACATCGCGAACAGCACCCGGATCTGACCGAGCATGAGGATCATCGCGACCGTGGTCAGCCCGGCCAGCGCGCCGAGCGAGATGATCCGGGCGATCCAGTCCAGCCCGACGTTGTCGAACGCCGTCGCCAGCGTGGCGCTCTCGCCCCCGGAGCTCGCCAGCGCGGTGTATGGCTGCATCCCCGTGATGACCAGGGCGACCGCGACGTAGAGCACGGTGACGATGGCCAGCGAGCCGATGATGCCGCGGGGCAGGTCGCGCTGCGGGTTGCGGGTCTCCTCGGCGGTGGTGGCCACCACGTCGAAGCCGATGAAGGCGAAGAACACCACCGACGCTGCGGCGAGGACGCCGAAGAGCCCGAAGGTGCTGCCCTCCGCGCCGAAGACCAGCGAGAGCAGCGACTGGTCCAGCCCGCTGCCACCCTCGGCCGGCTGGGCGGGCGGGATGTAGGGGGTGTAGTTGGCCGCCTCGATGAAGCCGATCCCGGCGATGATCACCAGCAGCACGACGCCGATCTTGATGGCGGTGATCAGCTGGCTGACCCTGGAGGAGAGCTTGATCCCCACCGCGAGCACCACCGTGAGCACAGCCACGACCAGCAGTGCGGCCCAGTCGACCGGGCTGCCCGCGATCTCGGTGGTGGTCGAGAGCGCGCCACCGGTGGCCTCCGCCAGGTACTGCGACCACGCCTTGGCCAGCACCGCCCCGCCCACGCTGAACTCCAGCACCAGGTCCCAGCCGATGATCCAGGCGATGAACTCGCCGAAGGTGGCGTACGAGTAGGTGTACGCGCTGCCTGCGACCGGCACCGTCGACGCGAGCTCGGCGTAGCACAGCACCGCGAACCCGCAGGCGATCGCGGCCAGCAGGAAGGACAGCGAGACGGCCGGGCCCGCCGTGTCACCGGCCTCCTGGGCGGCGAACACGAAGATGCCGGCGCCGATGCTGACTGCGACACCGAAGACCGTCAGATCCCAGACGGTGAGGTCCTTGCGCAGCCGGGTGCCCGGATCGTCGGTGTCCGCGATGGACTGCTCGATCGACTTGGTCCGCCAGAGCGCGCTGGTCGCCATGCCCGCCACCTCCTTGTCACGTCGAGCCGGTGGCCGCCGGGGTGCGATCCAGGTCGGGCTCCAGGTAGATGATGCGGGCGGCGGGGATCGTGCCGCGGATTCGCGCCTCGGCCTCGTCGATCACCCGGGCGACTTCCTCGGTGGCCAGCACGGCCGGCACCGCGATCTTGGCGGCGACCAGCAGTTCGTCCGGGCCGAGGTACTGGGTCTTGACGTGGATCACCCGGTCCACCCCCGCACCGACCATCGCCGCGCGGATGGCCCGCAGCTCGTCCGGGCCGGACCCCTCCCCGATCAGCAGGCTCTTGGTCTCCACGATGAGGATGATCGCGATGATGCCGAGCAGGACACCGATGCACAGCGTGCCGATCGCGTCCCAGACCGGGTCACCGGTCACCGTCGCCAGCCCGACCCCGCCCAGCGCGAGCATCAGCCCGAACAGCGCTCCGGCGTCCTCCAGCAGCACCACCGGCAGCTCCGGGGTCTTGGCCTGGCGGATGAACTGCCACCAGGTGCCGTCGCCCTTGAGCGGCCGGGACTCTCTGATCGCGGTGCGGAAGCTCAGCGTCTCCAGCCCGATCGCCACGACCAGGATCACCACCGCGACGAGCGGCGAGGTGAGCGGCTCGTGGCCCTCCAGCTTGTGGAAGCCCTCGTAGAGCGCGAACACCGACCCGAGGCTGAACAGCAGCAACGCCACCACAAAGGAGTAGAAGTAGCGGTCGCGGCCGTAGCCGAACGGGTGTTCCTCGGTGGCCTCCCGCCGGGCCCGCTGCTTCCCGAGCAGCAGCAGGCCCTGGTTGGACGTGTCGGCCACCGAGTGCACCGCCTCGGCGAGCATCGACGACGAGCCGGTGACCAGGTAGCCGATGAACTTCGCCACCGCGATACCGGCGTTGGCCAGCAACGCCGCGATGATCGCCTTGGTCCCGCCGCTTGCTGCCACGCCAGCTCCTCGTCGCCCGTCCGGGTTCCCGCCCGCTGGGAGCCTACAAGTCGGTCTGAGGATCAGTGGCGAGCCCGGGCAGCGCGCGGAAGAGCTGGACCGGCCCAGGTCCGGGGCAGACCAGCACCTCGGGATCCGCCGCGGCCAGCCACACCGAGCCGCCGCGGTGCAGGGTCACGCTGCGCCCGTCGCGGGGGCGCAGCTCGGCCGAGCCCTGGGTGCACAGCAGGATCTGCGGCCACGGGCTGCGCAGCAGCACCGGTGTCGACTCGCGCTGCGCCCACTCCAGGCGGGTCAGCCGGAACTCCTCGGCCGGAGTGCGATAGGCGGTCTCGTGCGGGCCGGCGGGCTCGCCGCGCTGCACCGGCACCGCACCAGGCGAGAAGTCCAGCACCCGGAGCAACTCGGGGACGTCCACATGCTTGGCGGTCAGCCCGCCGCGCAGCACGTTGTCCGAATTGGCCATGATCTCGACGCCGGTCCCCCGCAGATAGGTGTGCAGGTTGCCGGCCGGCAGGTACAGGGCTTCTCCCGGCCCGAGCACCACGTGGTTGAGCAGCAAGGCGGCGAGCACTCCGACGTCCCCCGGATGCGCCTCCGCCAGCGCCAGCACCTCCCGGGCCACCGCCCCGAACTCGCTACCGCCGGGAACCCGAGAGCCAGCACTCCCTTCCCGGCGCAGCAGCGCAACGCAGGCATCCAGCGTGGGCGAGAGCACCGCCTGCACCGCGGGCTGGGGCAGCGTGAGCCAGGTGGTGAACAGGGTGCGCAGCCCGTCCGCGTCGGGCGCGGCGGCGAGCAGCGCGCAGTAGGACGCCAGCGGCGGCGCGTCCAGTGCCGCGAGCAGTTCGACGGTGCGGATGGGGTGCCGGAACCCGACGAGCGCATGGAGTTCGGTGAGCGCGCAGATCAGCTCGGGCTTGTGGCTGGAGTCGGGGTAGTTGCGTTCCGGCGCGTCCCGGGGGATCCCGCGGGCCTCTTCGCGGGCGAACCCCTCAGCGGCCTGCTCCGCGGACGGGTGGGCCTGCAGGCTCAGCGGCTCCTCAGCGGCGAGCACCTTGAGCAGGAAAGGCAGTCGCTTACCCCAGTGCCGGGCGCAGCGGGCGCCGAGGTGCCAGTCCGGATCGGCGTGCAGTGCCTCCAGCAACGAGGTCTGGGCGCCGTCGGCATGCAACAGCATCGACGGATCGGCCGGATGCGCACCGAGCCACAGCTCCGCCTGCGGGTGCGGAGCGGGGACCGGGCCGCCGAGCAACTCCGCGATCGCCGTGCGAGAACCCCAGGCGTAGGGCCGGACCACGTTGCGCAACAGCTCCACAACCCCTCCCTCGCGTCGTGGCCGACCGCTCATCCGATGGCCGATCCAGCCGGCCCGGCCCGGCCCGGCCCACCGAGTAAGCCCCGGCCCAGTCCCAGGTACAACGCGGCGAGGTCGAACCGCAGCGCCAGCACCGCCGCGGAGCAGGCCGGGGCGCCCGGGTCGGCATGCCGAACCATCAGCTCCTCGTCGGCGGTCACGACGTCCGCGCCGGGAATCGCTTCCCTCGCCGCCGTGCGCTCCGGCTCGCCGTCGGAATCGGGCAGGGCGGCGCCGGAGAGGGCGCCGAGCAGCACCGGCCGCACCGGCGGTGTGCCGGCGTCGGGCACGCCCTCGTACGGATCATGGAACACGTCGCCTACCCCGCCTGCGCGGGCCGCTTCCTGCCGCAGTGCGGGCAGCGCGGCCGCCTCATGGAAACCGGCCGCGTGCGCCACCACCCCGGCGTGCGCGGCCAGCGCGCCCGCAGCGTGCCCGGCCACCGCGGTGGCCACCGGATCAGTGCCCCACAACAACGGGATGCGGTCAGCGAGCCGCCAGGCCAGCGACTTGGCGGGGTTGACGAAGGACTCATGGCCGACGTGGTCGCGCTCGGCCTCGCGATCCAGCTCGCCGGCCAGCACCTCGGGATCGATGGGGAGCAGACCCAGGGTGTTCAGCAGCAGCAGCCCGGCGGTCAGCGTGCGGGGCAGCGCCAGCCCGGGCGGCACGTCGATTCGTGGCACCAGCATCACCGATCGGCCCGCGGCGGCAGCAGCCACCGGACCCTCGGCAGGCGCGGTGAGCACCACCTGGGCGCCCCGCCGGACCGCGCGGTCGATACCCTCCGCGAGCTCCCGGTCGCCGGGATCAGCGGTGTTGGCCAGCACGATGTCCAGGGCGCCCACCCACAGCGGGACCGACCGTGTCGTCACCACCGGCACCGGGCAGGACGGTCCGAGCAGCGCGAGCAGCAGCGGGGCGGCGGCCGGTGCCGCTCCCGGCCGGGTCAGCAACACCAGCGCCCTCGGACTTTCCCCGCGCAGCCGCGCCAGACCCGCTTCCTCGGCGGCCGTCGCCGTGGAGCGCACCTGGGCGCCCGCGGTGGCCGCCGCCCGCAGCAGACCACCGGTGTCGGTGGCCTCGAGCCGGGCAGGATCGTCGAGCAGGCCATCGTCGAACACCCCGGTCGGCACGTCTCTCCCCTCGCCTTCACCTTGACACCCTCACACCGGCCCAGGGGTCCCGCTGTCCGGGCAGGCGGCTGCGCTGCCCTCCTGACTGACCCCAGCCTGACTGACCCCAGCCTCATGAGCCCCAGCCGGTCCGGTTCCTGGCAGCGCCTCGTCGAGCAACAGCACCGGGATGCCGTCGGTGACCGGGAAGCTTCGCCCGCACGAGGTGCAGGTCAACGCGTCGGCCTCCGGGTCAGCGGCGGTGCCGGTACGCAGCTCGGCGTGCGCCGGGCAGGGGCAGGCCAGGATCTCCAGCAACTGCGGATCCAGTTGCACGGCCATTGTCGTCCTCCTCACGGGGTGGGGTTGGTAGCTCTTCAAGACCACCTCACCCTGGGTTGGTGGTTCTTGGAGAGCTACCAACCTCGCGCACCAGCGCGAGCACCTCGTCGCGCAATGCCTCGACCGCCGCAGTGTCGCGAGCCTCGACGTTGAGCCGCAGCAGGGGCTCGGTGTTCGACGGCCGCAGGTTGAACCATGAACCACCCGGCAACCGCACGGTGAGGCCGTCGAGCTCATCGAACTCGGCGCCGTCCTTCCTGGCGAAGTGCTCCCGCACAGCGTCCATCCTGCCCCGCTGATCCTGGACCGTGGAGTTGATCTCCCCGGAAGCGGCGTAGCGGCTGAACTCGGCCATCAGCTCGGACAGTGGGCGCTGCTGCTGACCCAGTGCGGCGAGCACGTGCAGCGCGGCGAGCATGCCGGAATCGGCCCGCCAGAAGTCGCGGAAGTAATAGTGCGCAGAATGCTCGCCTCCGAAGATCGCCCCGGTCTCCGCCATCGTCTGCTTGATGAAGGAGTGCCCGACCCGGCTGCGAATCGGCCGCCCACCACGCTCGGCGACGATCTCCGGTACCGCCTGCGAGGTGATCAGGTTGTAGATCACCGCAGCGCCGGGCTCGGTGGCCAGTTCCCTGGTCGCGACCAGCGCGGTGATGGCGCTGGGACTCACCCGCTCGCCGCGCTCGTCGATCACGAAGCAGCGGTCGGCGTCGCCGTCGAAGGCCAGCCCCAGATCGGCTCCCTCGTCCCGCACCGCAGCCTGGAGGTCCACCAGGTTCGCCGGGTCAATCGGATTGGCCTCGTGGTTCGGGAAAGTACCGTCCAGCTCGAAATACAGCGGGGTGACGTGCAGCGGTAACCCTTCGACCACCGCGGGCACGGTATAGCCGCCCATTCCATTGCCTGCGTCCACGACGACCCGCAGCGACCGGATCCCGGACAGGTCCACCAGGGAGCGCAGGTAGTCGGCGTAGTCGATGAGCATGTCCCGCTCGGTGACCGCGCCCCCGCCGGGCCCCGGCTCGATCCCGCGCTCGACGGCGGCCCGGATCTCCTCCAGCCCACTGTCCTGACCCACCGGCGTGGCACCGGCGCGGCAGAGCTTGATGCCGTTGTAGCGGGCGGGGTTGTGGCTCGCGGTGAACATCGCGCCGGGCAGTCCGAGCCGTCCGGAAGCGAAGTAGATCATGTCAGTGCTGGCCAGGCCGATCGAGACCACATCGAGACCCCGTCCGGTCACGCCCTCGGCGAAGGCGTCCGCGAGACCGGGCGAGGAGTCCCGCATGTCATATCCGACGACCACCCCCCCGGTGCCGGTCGAGCTGCTCACGAGATCAGCGAAGGCGGCGCCGATGTCCCGCACCACCCCCGAATCGAGTTGCGCACCGACGACACCACGGATGTCGTAGGCCTTCACGATCGCGGACAGGTCGGGCACTGCTCTCCCTTCGCCGGGTCCAGCCACCTCGAGCCCGGCCACGCCGGTCCAGCCGGGTCACGCCACGTGGCGGTGTCAGCGAGCCTAACGGCGTGCGCCCAGATCGCGGGATCGGCGTCAGGCAAGCTAACCCGCGTACAGCGGTCACGCCGAAGACGTTTGCTCATCTGCAAGCAGACTGCTAGCATCGAGCAACATGAGGACGCTCTACTTGCGAAATGTGCCGGACGACGTGATTGAGCGTCTTGAGCGACTCGCCGCCCGGGACGCGACGTCGGTAGCCGCAGTGGCCGTGCGAGAACTTGCCGAGGTGTCCCGGCGGGCGGACAACCCGGCGCTGCTGGGTGTGCTCCCTGATCTGGGCCTCGACGCCGCAGACATCGTCGCCGACCTGGACGCTGACCGAGCCGCGAGGTGATCGTGGTCGATGCCTCGGCGGCCTTGACCGCGCTGCTGACCGCAGGAGCCGCCCGCCGGGCGCTGGCCGCCGAGCAGATCCATGTCCCGCACCTGATCGACCCGGAGGTCACCAGTGGGCTCCGCCGCCGGGTCGCGGCTCGGCAGATGAACTCCGACACGGCGTGGGGCGCGCTGGACACGTGGCGTCGCCTGGGCATGACTCGATATCCAGTGTTCGCCATCCTGGACCGGGTCTGGCAACTCCGAGACGACCTGTCCGCCTACGACGCCACGTATGTCGCTCTGGCCGAACACCTCGATTGCGTTCTGCTGACCGCCGATGGCCGACTTAGCCGAGCACCAGGCATCCGATGCCCGGTGACCGTGGTGCCTCGCTGAGGGATTCGCCTTCGAGCGGACCGGCTTCAACGTCGGCCGCCCTGGACGGCAACGGTCCGTGCTCCGTTGGTGGCTTTCGGCGCTCGGTGTCGGGCACGATTGCGCTCGTGACGATCAATGGCCGCAGCGCCCGGCGGGTCTGGGCCGTGATCGGCCTGCTGGGCCTCGCAGGCTCTGTCGGACTGGTCGCCGTCTTTCTGCGAGCCCAAGGCTGGGACGAGGCTGCGAAGGCTGCGGGGGTGATCTCGATCCTCCTTGTGGTGGCGCAGTTGGCCGTCCAGTTGCTGGCGTGGTCGCGGCGCGAGTCGTCCTCCGCGCTCACAGCCGAGCAGGTGGCACAGGCCCGCGAGTTACTGGCGATGCGGGTGCGCGAGCAGTGGCGCCGGGAAGCGGAGGCTCGCTCGCTGGGCGATCCCGAACCGATGCCGGTGCGCTGGGCACTGACCGAGCGGGCGGTGATGGACCACCCGAAGCTCGTCATGGCTGGCCCTGGTTTCTCCGGTCGCAGCAACGACATCGATTCCCTGACCGTGAAATTCGGCCGGCTCACGCGGCGGCGCCTGGTGATCCTCGGCCCGGCGGGGGCGGGCAAGACCACGCTCGCGGTGCAACTGCTGCTGGAGCTGCTGGACACCCGCAGACCGGACGAACCCGTCCCCGTGCTGTTGTCGCTGGCCGGCTGGGACACCACAACTGCGCCGCGGCTGCAGGACTGGCTGGCCGATCGGTTGGCCCGATGTAGTACTCCCACTCGTAGGAGGCGACGAGCGCCGTCGGTTCGGCTCGCGCGCCGCAGCAGTAGAGGGTGCAGCCGTCCGCCGCGATGTCCAGCAGCAGTTGCTCGACCAGCGGCGACAGTCCCGGTTGGCTAACGGCGCGGCGCGATGTCATCGGTAAATCACCGTGAATCGCTGTTGGCCCCATCGGGTGCGATGGCGCCTGGCCAGGCCAGGCGGCAATCCCCTGAAACCGTAGAGACACTGGATAGTGTGATCTTTTGGTCTTGGTGATCGTGGGTGTAGCGCCGCGCCCCCGGCGGGGCAGGCCCTGGCCTGCTCGCGCTGCTGGCTGCCAGGGGCCGTAGAGGTCTTCGGGGTCAAGGGCGGCCGTAGGCCGTCGCGCAGCGATCGCCGTAGCGACCCCTTGAGGCTGGAGGGGCGGCCTCGTAGCCTGCGCGGCGCGGCTGGGAAAGATCAGCGGCGGCGAAGCCGCCTCCGTTGTCGTTGCTGCGGTTGTCGTTGCTGCGGCGCAGTTGGGTGACCGGGTTGGTCATGCCGCCTGCCGAGTAGCCCGTGCCGGGGCGTGGGTGCGTTCGTAGTCGACGGGGCTGAGCCTGTGATCGGTGAAGTGGCGACGGACGGTGTTGTACTCGTCGATCCAGCCGGCCACCGCGCGGCGGGCCTGCTCCCGGGTGGCGAAGTGATGATCTCGCAGCAGCTCGAACTCAAGGGTGGAGTTAAACGACTCGGCTACGGCGTTGTCCAGCGCCGAGCCGGTGCGACCCATCGACTGCGTGACCTCGGCGCGCCGGCAGGCCTCAGCGAAGAGGTGACCGGTGTACTCGCCGCCCTGGTCGGTGTGGAAGATCACCCCGGCCACCCCGCCGCGCACCGCGATCGCCACGCACAACGCCGCCCGCGCCAGCTCGGTGTCGTGGTGGGCGCCCAAGGCGAACCCGACGCAGCGTCGGGAATGCAGATCCAGGACCGCCGCCAGATAGAACTTGCCCTCATCGGTGGGAACCTCGGTCAGATCCCCACCCCAACGCAGATCCGGCCGCTCCAGTGGGTGACGTCCCGGCCCAGCGCATCCGGTGCCTTACGAGCGGACTTATCAGCCCTTGGTCAGACCAGTCCGTCGCGCTGATCAACTCCATGGTCAAGGCATGAGCACCGGAGGCACACCGTGACCGCCGCAGACCTCACCACGGCGGCGTGCTTCAAGAGCAGCTTCAGCGGCAACAACGGCACGTGCGTCGACGTCGCCGCGCTGGACGACGATCGCATCGCGGTGCGCAACAGCAACCACCCGGATGAGGGTGTCGTGTTCTTCACCCGCGCCGAGATGGCGGCGTGGATCAAGGGTGTGAAGCACGGCGAATTCGACAGCCTGACCTGAGCTTGCGACTAGCCGTCGAGCGGGTCAGGCAGCACCCGCAGGTGCCCCCGGCGGCCGTTACCGGTCGGGGGACCAGCAAGTACGGGGTCGATAGGGCGGTCAGCCCGGCCCGCCTCGCGTACCGCCTCGGCCAGCGCGGTGAGATCGTCCACCGAGGGCTCGGGCTCCGCGAATTCCCCCTCGTACCGGACGACGTCCCAGCCTCGCGGTGCCGTCAACCGCAGCGCGTGCCGCTCGCACAAGTCATAGGAGTGCGGCTCGCTGTAGGTCGCCAGCGGCCCCACGACGGCCGTGGAGTCGGCATACACAAAGGTGAGTGTCGCGACTGCCGGGTTGATGCACCCGGTCCTCGAGCACCGCCGCACGCTGCGCACGGCGGGACCTTAGCGCGCTGATCCCTCCGGGTGGTGCAGGCGCGCGCAGGACGGCGCAGGCTCCCGTGCGCGGCGGGCCCGGTTCGCGGCGGGCCCGGTTCGCGGCGGGCCCGGTTCGCGGCGGGCCCGGTTCGCGGCGGGCGTAGTCTCGGCGGTCACAACGCCGCCTCCACGGGAAGGAGTGTGTCGGCGGTCATGACGGTGACCCGGTCACCTCGCACGCGCCCGCGCAGGCGCCAGGACCGGCGTGGCAGAGGAGTGCGGGGACTGCTGTTCCCGGCCACACTTCCCGCTGCACGCAGCCGCTCGGAGCGGTTCGATGCGATCGTGCTCGACGCCCTGGAGCCGATCGACGAGCGCTGGCAGGCCGAACTCGATCAGCTCGATGTGGCGGTCGACGAGGTGCCCGAGGTCACCGACTGCGATCCCGCCACGGTGAGCTGGGGCAGCGACGTGGTGGAGGACGGCAAGGTCCCGCTGGCCCGGCTGGTGCCGGTCGGCGTGGACCGCGCAGGCCTGCCCACGAGAGCGCGGATCGTGCTCTACCGCCGCCCGCTGGAGACCCGGGCGCAGGACGGCGGGGACCTGTCCGACCTCGTGCACGAGGTACTCGTCGAACAGATCGCGAGCTACCTCGGCGTCGACCCGGACGACATCGACGGCCCCACTGACCAGCGGAGCTGACCGATTCGCGGCACTACTCCTCGCGGCGGCGCCAGCCGGGCAAGGCAGTACCGACGACGAGCAAGACGATCGCCGCCTGACCGAGCAGCAGGAAAGCCCGGGCGAGGTCCGGACGGTCCACCCGCACCTCGGAGGAGCCGGCCGACACCGGCACCGCTACCTGGTGTCCCCAGCCCCGCACCACCGGCACCTCCCGGCCGTCCACCGTGGCCCGCCAGCCGGGTTCGTGATTGGCGGAGATCACCAGCAACCGGCCGTCTGCGCCAGGCGCGACCTGCACCGCCACCGACGGCGGCCGGCCGTCCACCAGTACCCCGGTGACCCCCTTCTCGATGGGCGGGGCGGCACCGGCGCGCGACTGTTCGGCCAGCGCGGGGCCGAGCAACTCCGCACCCGGGACCGGCCGGGCCACCCGCAGCACCGGCCTGCCGTCGGCCGTAGCGGGTGCGCTGCTGGCCAGCGGGCCGGCCGCAGCCAGCGCACGGTCGCCCTGCTCGGCGGTGGGCAGCACCACGAACTCCACCCCGGTGGCCGCCACGTTGGCGATCGCGGCCGGGGTCTCGCCTGGCTTTCCGGCCCGCAGCGCAGCAGCTACCCGGTCCAGCCGGGCACCGGTCGCCCGCAGTGCAGCGATGTCGTCATCACCGAAACGCGCGGTCCGCGACCTGGTCAGCCGCACCGGCTCGCCCTCCTCACCGACGACCAGCACAGCCGTGCCATCACGGGCCAGTTCGTCGGTCAGCGCCGCAGCCAGCACCGGCTGACCGGCAGAGGTGCCATTGGCGAGTGGCCCGGCCGCGCCGGCCAGCACCGCCGCGACGGCCAGCACCCCCACCCCGCCCCACGGCGTCACACGTATCGCCCTACTGAGCACGCCGAGGTGTCCCGTCGGCCGGTTGGCGGTGCGACCGGCGAGCAGCGCTACCCACAGCAGCCCGCATCCGGCGAACAGCAACGCGCCACCGGTGAACCCGGGCCGGGGATCGCCACCCACCAGCGGTTGCACCGGGAGCTTGGTCAGCACCACCGCGGCGCCGGCACCGAGCAGCACCAACCCCAGCCCCGGCAGCATCGCCCGGGACGGGCGGGCGATCATCGCGAGCGCCGCCGCCACCACCACGACCAGGCCCACCCAGGGTGCGGCGCCCGCGCCGCCGGGATCCAAGGCGAGCAGCTGCAGCCAGTCCGGCGCCTGCTCGGGCACCACCGCGCCCACCCCGTGCAGCAGCACCGCGGGGCGCTGAACCACCACGGCAGGCCACGGCACGAGCATTCCCAGCGGCAGCAGTACCACCACGAACAACCCGCCCGCCCGGCGCAGCCCGGTCCCCTTGCGGGCCGGGATGACGACGAACCCGACCAGCACAACCGCCAGCACCAGCAGGTGCAGCAGGGGAGCGAACGCGCTGATCACCGCCAGCCCCAGCGCGGTGGCGGCCGCAGTGGACAGCCAGGCAGCCGCCCGCCCAGCCGTCCCGCCACGCAGCACCACGGCGGTACCGGCCAGCACGAGCGGCAGCAGGATGGCGGCCAGCACCACGTCCAGCCGGCCCTGCGCCACTCCTGCGAGGGCCGGCGGCAGCAGCGCGTACCCGGCGGCAGCCAGCGCGCGACGACCACGGCTCACCGGCAGGGCACCGGTGGCCAGATAGGCCGACAGCGCGGCCAACGGCATCGCGGCCAGCAGCAGCACCGAGACTGCGGTAGCAGGCGAGCCGACCGGCAGGCCCAGCACCCCCAGCACCGCGAGCGCCGCAGGCGCCGGGGCCGCACTGCCGCCGCCGATCGGGTGCCACGCGGCCAGGTAGGACGACCAGGTGTCGGCCAGGCCCTCCGGTGGGAGCAGTCGCCCGCCGGCCAGGTCCAGGCCCAGCCTGCTGCGGTTCACCAGCAGCGCAAGCACTGCCATCGCCGCTACCAGCAGCACCAAGGGCGATCGGAGGAGCTTACCGAGGCGGGCGCGGAACCCGGCGTCCGACCTCTCGAGCCGACTGTGTTCGCTCTGCGGCGTTGCGGCGCCGGACTGCCTGCGTACCGGCGAGGGCCGCGAGCGGGCCGCCGACCCGGCCGTGGCCGCCGTCGTGCTTGTGCGCGACACCGACCCCTCCTGTCCATACCTGTCGGGTGGGGCACCGTGAGGCCCGGCAGCACTGTCCAAGCCGGGCCGTGTCGCAGGTTGCCAGACGTGGGCACCACAGGTCTAGCGCTACACCACCCGGTGCTTGAGCCTGCGTCGCTCCCGCTCGGACATCCCGCCCCAGATGCCGAACCTCTCATCGTGGGCCAGCGCGAACTCCAGGCATTCGGCCCGGACCTCGCAGCCCACACAGATCCGCTTCGCTTCCCTGGTCGAGCCGCCCTTCTCGGGGAAGAATGCTTCCGGGTCGGTCTGGGCGCACAGCGCCCGCTCCTGCCACTCTGGCTGCGCCGGCTCGTCGAACAGGGCGGCGAGCACCGGGTCATCGGCTGTCGGGGTCCAGCAGCGCAGATCAGTCTCCCCCTGATCCTCGCCCCAGTCCCGGTCCGTCTCATCCATGGTGTGTCCGCCTCCTCGCCATCTGGTTCCTCCCCAGTTGGCGGACTCCCCGGGCCTGCATGGCCCGGTTAATGACATCGCTGTGATTACACCTGTGTCATCCCGTGAACGCAACCCCGCGAACCAAATTCGAGGACCCCTTTCGGCGTGTCGCAGTTGACGCGCGCCGCCCAGGCCACTCACGACTCGCCACCCGGGTGGGCAAGACTGAGCCGATGCGCGCCACCGGCCTTGCCCCCAGTCCGCTGTTCGTGCTGCTCGTCGCGGCTACCGTGGCCGGCGGCACGCTCGCGACGCTGACCAGCGGGATCGGGCGTACCGCAGGCATCGTGCTGCTGGTGCTCGGCGGATGGGCGGTCTCGCTGTGTCTGCACGAGTTCGGGCACGCTGTGGTGGCCTACCGGGGTGGGGACCGTTCAGTGCGCGGCAAGGGGTACCTAACCCTGGACATCCGGCGCTACACCGACCCGGTGTTCTCCCTGCTGCTGCCGCTGCTGCTGCTCGCCGTGGGCGGCATCCCACTGCCGGGCGGCGCGGTGTGGATCAATCACCACGCGCTGCGGTCGCGCGCGGTCGTCTCGGCGGTGTCGCTGGCAGGTCCGCTGACCAACCTGGCGCTGGGCGCCGTGCTGATCGCCGTGGTCCGCACCGGCACGCTGCCGGAGGGGCTCGCCGCGGGGCTCTCCTACCTCGCGCTGGTGCAGGTGCTCGCGTTCGTGCTCAACATCCTGCCGGTGCCGGGCCTGGACGGGTTCGGTGCGCTGGAGCCCTACCTGCCCGGCTCAGCCCGCGAGTTCGCCACCACCGTCCGTCCTTACGCCCCGCTGCTGCTCTTCGTCCTGATCATCTCGGTGCCTTCAGTGGTTGAGGCACTCTTCAGTGCCACTTTCACCGTCTTCGGCGCGTTCGGCGGCAACGCACCGGCAGCGGCCGATGGTCTCTCCGAGTTCATGTTCTGGCGCTGAACGCGGCCCGCGTAGCGTGCGCGGGCGTGAAGGGCGTGAAGGGCGCGAAGGTCGTGGTGCTCGTCGGCGGCGTCGGCGGCGCCCGGTTCCTGCTCGGGGTGAAGGCCGCGCTGGGCCTGCCCGCCATCGGTGAAGCGCCGGGTGAGCGTGACAGCGAGCACGAGATCACCGCGGTGGTCAACACCGGCGACGACATCTGGCTGCACGGCCTGCGGATCTGCCCCGATCTGGACACCTGCATGTACACCCTCGGTGGTGGGATCGACGCCGAGCGTGGCTGGGGCCGGGCGGCCGAGACCTGGGCGGTCAAGGAGGAACTGGCTCGTTACGGCGCCGATCCGGACTGGTTCGGGCTGGGTGACCGCGACCTGGCCACCCACCTGATCCGCACCCGGATGCTGCGCGCCGGCTACCCGCTGTCCGCCGTAACCGCGGCGCTGTGCGACCGCTGGCGCCCCGGCGTGCGATTGCTGCCCGCCACCGACGACCGATGCGAGACCCATGTGGTGGTGGAGGAGGCCGAGGGACGGCGCGCGATGCACTTCCAGGAGTGGTGGATCCGGTATCACGCGGAGCTGCCCGCCACCGCGTTTGTGCCGGTGGCCGCCGACGACGCCGAGCCGGCCACCGGGGTGCTGGAGGCGATCGCCGGGGCGGACGCCGTGCTGCTCGCCCCGTCCAACCCGGTGGTGTCGATCGGCACCATGCTGGCCGTGCCCGGGATCCGCCACGCACTGCGCAGTGCCCCAGCCCGGGTGATCGGGCTCTCCCCTATCGTCGCGGGCCGCGCGGTACGGGGGATGGCGGAGGCCTGTCTGGCTGCCATCGGCGTGCCCAGCGAGGCAGGCGCGGTCGGCAGACACTACGGTGCGCGCGCCAAAGCCGGGATTCTGGACGGGTGGCTGGTGCACACCGGGGACCAGGCGACCGTGCCCGGTGTGGACGTGCGCGAGGTGCCGCTCCTGATGTCCGATGTGGCCGCCACCGCGGCGATGGCCAGGGCGGCTCTCGATCTCGCCGGGTTGGACACATGAACGGCTCCGGCGAGGCTGACATGAGCGCCTCCGGCGGGTTTCCGGTGCGCGAGGTGATCGATCACAGCGCACCGGGAGAAGTTCGTCTCCTGCCGGTGCGCGGGTTGCCCGAATTCCGGCCGGGCGACGACCTGACCGCCGCGCTGGCCTGCGCAGCGCCCTGGCTGGCCACCGGCGACGTCATGGTGGTCACCAGCAAGGTGGTGTCCAAGGTGGAAGGCCGGCTCGTCACGGTGCCCACCGAGCCGCAAGCCAGGGAGGCGGCCCGGCGCAAGCTGGTCGACGCCGAGGCCCAGTGGGTGCTGGCGCGCCGTGGCCGCACTCTGATCACCATGAACGCGCTGGGCATCGTGCAGGCCGCGTCCGGAGTGGATGTATCCAACGTGGAGCGTGACGAGGTAGCGCTGCTGCCGGTCAACCCGGACGCCAGCGCGGCGCGGTTGCGTGCCGGGCTGGCCACGGCACTCGGCGTCGACGTCGCCGTGGTGATCACCGACACGATGGGCCGGGCCTGGCGGATCGGGCAGACCGACGTCGCGATCGGGGCCGCCGGGCTCGCCGTGCTGCACCGCTACGCGGGCACTGTGGACGGCCACGGTAACGAACTCGCGGTCACCGAGGTCGCGATCGCCGACGAGATCGCCTCGGCGGCCGATCTGGTCAAGGGCAAGCTGGCCAGGGTGCCGGTGGCGGTGCTGCGCGGAGTCCGCCCCGATGACGACGGGAGCAGCGCAGCGGAGCTGATCCGCCCGGTGGTCGACGACCTGTTCCGGCTGGGCACCGACCTGGCGATCGAGCAGGGGCGCAAGCTCGGCCGGGGCGAGGCGGTGCTGCTGCGCCGGTCGGTGCGCTCCTTTCGGCCCGAACCGGTGAGTTCCGACGCGCTGCGCCGCGCGGTCGGGGTTGCGCTGACCGCGCCAGCGCCGCACCACAGCAGGCCGGTGCGCTTCGTCTGGCTGGCCGACCCGGGGGTCCGGCGTCGGCTGCTGGCTGCGATGGCCCGGGTATGGCGGGCGGATCTGCACGGCGACGGGTGCAGTGAGGATCAGATCGAGCGCCGGATCCGGCGCGGAGACCTGCTGCGCACCGCGCCTGAGGTGCTGGTGCCGTGCGCCGTGCCGGACGGCGCGCACGCCTACCCCGACGAGCGCAGGCGCGCCGCCGAGGAGGCGATGTTCACCGTGGCGGCGGGCGCCGCCGTGCAGGGCCTGCTGGTGGCGCTGGCCGCCGAGGGCCTGGGCGCGTGCTGGATCGGCTCGACGCTGTTCTGCCCAGACGTGGTCCGCGCCGAACTCGCACTGCCGCCCGACTGGCGCCCGCTCGGCGCCGTCGCTGTCGGCCACCCGGAGCAACCACCCGAACCGCGCCCGGGGCGCGATCCCGACGATGGATTGGTGCTGCGATGAGCGCTCCGAATGCTGCGGTGCATGCCGACGCGGTGCGTGTACTGAGCGCCTGGGAGCCCGCCGATCCCGGGCAGCAGGCGCTCCGGCACGCGTTCCTGGGGTTGCTGGCGGCCCGCCCGGACGGCTGCGCCCGCTCCTGGGCGCCCGGCCACCTGACCGCATCGGCGGTGGTCCGCTCCCACGACGGAACGCAGCGCCGAATCCGCCGACCTGGCCACTGTGTCGTCCCACTCGGCCGTTCATACTCGAGGTTTAGGCAAATGGGAGGGGTCACCGGTACCAGCTCTCATCAGTGTCAAGCCAGATGAACTGGATGGTGGGATTGGCGACAACCCCGAAGCGGCCGGGATCGGGCTGGCCGAGGTGGCACCAGAGTTGGTAGGCGGTCTCCACGCTGTCCCATAGGCGACGCGGACCGGTCTGGAGGACCGGGCGTTGTCCGTCGAGTTCGGTGTCTGTGACGACCGCGGCCTGGGAGCCATCAGAAGTCTCGACGAATACACCGTCTCGTGACGCCCGGGTGCGCGGATCGTAGACCTTTGTGGGACGGAAGCCGCAGCCACCGCGGAGCTGGAGTTGCAGCAAGAATCGGAAGCTGTCGTTGCCGACCAGCGGTGACGGGTCGAGTGCGGTGCTGGTGCGCGCCGCGTGCCGGGAGCTCCGAGTACGCGAGGGCTCCCACGCAGGTTCGCCAGAATCTTTCCACCTGGTGTGAGCTGTTCAATCCAGGGCACCGGGATTTCCGGAACAGCAGCAGTGGCGATGATCCTGTCATAGGGGCCGTGCCGGGCAACCCCGGCCGCACCATCACCCACCACCAGGATCGGATGGTAATCAAGACCGGCTAGGTGATCCCTGGCCACCGCCACGAGAGTGGGGTCGACATCAATGCTCACCACCTTGCCAGATCCGAGCCGATGGCACAGCAACGCGGCATTGTAGCCAGTGCCGGTACCGATCTCCAGCACCCGGTGTCCGTCCTGGACGTCCAGTGCCTCCAGCATCCGCGCCATCAGGCTGGGCATGGTGCTGGAACTGGTGGACACCAGCAACGGCTGCCCTACCGCTGTCATGAGCGCAGGGTGAGCCATACACTGCGTCACCAGCGAGTCATCCGAATGAACCCGCTCCAGCCACAACTGTTGTTGCCCGCGCCCAATGGCGCTTCGCGCTCACCGACGAACACGGGCAGCTGACCCACTGCGGGATCACCCACGCCCGACCCACCGGCACCCCCACTCGCTCCGCCGCCTGCCGGGCCCTCGTGGAGCTGCAGATACCCGCCACCGCGCTGCGCACCGGCCGACCCAGCGCTCAGGACTTCTGAATAACACGCCAGATGTGGTTCCACTCAACCTCCGGTATAATCATTCGACAATCTCACGCAGTGATTCTCGCCGAGGTCGACAGCCAACGGCCACGTGTGGCCGCTGGTGGGGCTGTCCAGCCAGACCCTCTGGTGGTCCTCGGTCACGGTGAGGCCGAATCGATCCCAGCCTGGCTGGCCGAACCTGGTCCACAAGGCGTATGTGTCCTCGATGATCTGCCAGACCCGGCGCGGGCCTGCTTCGGTGACCTGGTGCACTCCATGCTCATCGGCGAGGGTGACCTCTGCCCAGGAACCGTCGGCCACAGTGATGGACGTGACGGTTGGTTTCCAGTCCTCGTCGGGACGGCCGTAGCCGAGTGAGATGTCCGTGCCGAGGTCGAAGCTGGCCAGGAACCAGACCACCAGTGATTTCCAGGGAGTGTGCGGATCCAGTGTGGTGGTGCGTTGTTCGGTCGGGCTGGCGTGTTGTTTGCGGGGCCGGGGTCGGTCCGGGGCCTGGTCGGCGGGGAGGTGGCGCAGGCTCATGAAGGCCGCGTAGGTCGGGTCGAAATGCCCTTCGGCCCGATCGGGGTAGCGGATCAGGCGGACCAGGCTGCCCGCGCCCGGCGCGGTCTTTAGATCGGTGAGGATGACCCCACCGGGGCTGGTCTGTTCCACCCAGGCCCAGGGCACGGTGGGTACCGCGCAGGTGGCGATGATCCGGTCGAATGGGGCATGGTCGGGCAGGCCCGCCGCGCCGTCGGTGGCAACCAGGGTGGGGTGGCAGCCGATCCTGGTCAGCCGCTGGCGGGCCAGATCAACCAGATCGGGCTCAATGTCGACCGAGAAGACGCATCCGTCCCCGAGGCGGTGGGCGAGCAGGGCGGCATTGTAACCGGTGCCCGTGCCGATTTCCAGCACACGATCCCCGCGCTGCACCTCAAGAGTTTCCAGCATGCGGGTCATCAGCCCCGGCATACTGGACGAGGAGCGCAGGCTACGAGATTCCGAGCGATCGGCCACGGCGGTCAGCAGCGCCCGGTTGGAGTACACCTGGTCCAACCATTCCCGCTGACCCTGGTCGGTTGTGTGGTCCAGCAGGTGCCACGATCCGTCTGGATCCCGGCGGAAAACGTCAGGCACGAGTTCGTGGCGGGGCACCGCACAGATCGCCTCCTGCCACTGTGCTGACCACAGCTTCCCGGTCGCGACCAGTTCCTCGGCAAGCTGCCGCGCCCGGGGCAGCCACTCTTTGGCGGGCACGCTCATGGGCGGGCTCCTTCGGCCAGCAGGTCAACGAGGGCATGAGTGATCGGCGCCCCGGTATTGGTTTCGAGCCAGAAATACTGGCCTGAGCTGTTGGATTCCAAGAAAACCCAGCGCTCCGCAGTATCAATGGCGAAGTCGACCGCAGCGTACGTCAGGCCCATCATAGTCATGTAGGCGCGCAGTCCCTTTTCTATCTCGGGTGGGGTATCGATCCACTCGTAGCTCAGTGCCGGATAATCCGCCCGCCAATCCACCCGCGACGCCGCTGAACCGGCCCTGATCAGGATGGTGAACATGCGTTCACCGACCACGACTATCCGGGCCTCGTGGATCTTATCCACCCACTGCTGCGCCTGCGTCGCAGTAGCATCTACCCCGGCCAGATCGGCTAGATCGGCCGAGGTCAGGCGATGAGTGAAAGCCACCGTGAGGTTGCTGCCTTCGGTGACCGTGTTCGGCCCCAGCGACTTGCGCACCACCCCCGTTGCGCTTTCGGTAGCGAAACGCCGCACCGCGTCTGGGTTGTTGGTGATCACGGTCGCGACAGTAGTCAGCCCGCAACGCGCCGCTACAGCCAGCTGAAGCGGCTTATAAACGCTGTCGGCGGACCGGTTGGGGTGGTTGATCCACAATACGTCCACGCTGGCCAGCACGCCACCAAGACCGAGGCGGACCTCTCGGTGAGCATAGGCCCGCTCGACATCGGTCAGGCCGTCGGCGAAAGAGAACGCACCCGGACTGCGGTACCAGATCGATCGGATAGCACCGAGGTCCACTGTACGGTACTTGGTCCGTAATGTTCCGGTCCACCGGCCATCGCTCTCCAAAAGTGCCTCAAGCACTAATATGCGGGGAAACCAACTAGTATCGACTCGGAAGACCGGAACATCTCGCTCAGCGAGCTCGCGAACCACAGCATCTACCGGAATGTCAGTCTTTTCCGCGAAGATTACGACAGTCATCGCTCTTCCCAGCCCCAGGTGTCTTCTTCCTGGCCTTCATCACCGTCGCTGTATGTCTTGGTCTCATATTCCTTTTTCTGCTCTTCTTCCCCGCCCATCCGTTCGATCAGGGGGCAGCCGTCGTCATCGACGGCGACCTGTAGCTGGTGGCAGTAGCGAACCCCTGGATGTATAGGGGTTGGCACAATTCGGGCGAAACGGAGGCCGAAGGGGCGGGTCTCGGGGGAACCTGGCCCGTCGGAGGTGACTACTGCGCGCAGGCTATAGCGCAGGCTGGCCGAGGACAGCGGAGTGTCCAGGGTGTCTTCGCGGGTCGGATCGGCTACGCTAAACATTCTCTCTGCCCTTTCCAGAATCTGTAAAATAGGTGAGCACTATCAGATCCTCGGAGTGGACACCAAATCCACGATGAGCCGCAGTGCTCCGAGAAGTGTTTGACTACGCTGATGTCGGGTGGAGCAAGTAGCCGAACTTGGCGTCGAAGTCCTTGACCTGCGCGGTGTTGGCGTAGGGCTGCACGGCCTTCCTTGGCAAGTGCAGATTGGCCCGCGTGGTAGTGCGCCTCAGCATCAGACCACCAGTAAATCCACGGTGGCTCGGCAGCGGGATCAATGGCAGACGTAAGTTCGAACATCCGGCCTCGCGCCCGATCGGCGGCAGCCGCATCACCGACGTACGCGGCCGAGGTGGTGAGACGGCCCTGGATCCAGGCCGCAATTGCCGGGGTGAGGTCCTTGGCGCCAGTCAACGCAGACTCGGCCAGCCGCACCGCGTCCCGCGGATCCCACGGGTGGTGCAGACCGTCGTCGGCTGGAACGTAGAGCGCGCCCACGCTCATCTGCCACCCCAAGGATGCCAGGGTCACCGACCCCTGGAGATGACGTGACAACAGCGCACACACCAGCCCGGGCCAGGGCTGGCGGGGAGCGCACGGCCGGGTCGCCGACGAGCGGGCAATCAGCCACCGCCGGGGCGTCTTGGGATGCATCTCCGGGACCGAGAGCCGCAGCGAGCGGGCCAGCCTGTTGAGGTGGTAGGCGAGCTGCTCCGGGCTCCAGCCCAACCGGGTCAGATAGCCGATCAGCGTGACGTTGGTCACGGGCTCGGGTGTCGGGTTCAGCTCACTCACGACGCTCCTCGGGTTTCCGCAAGTTTGGTGGACCCACGGTAATCGCCCGAGTGCGCATCGCCGAGCGCCATTCGGAGCCGAATGGCAGTCTGGCGGCGCGGCTGGACAGCCATTCGGAGCCGAA
>JBOHGM010000076.1:0-26958 GCA_050699435.1 Pseudonocardiaceae bacterium
CGACTCGGACGGAGGACAGGGTCATCCCGGCGCGCACCCACGCACGGCGCTGACCAGCGGAAACCAGGAACTGATCGACCCCCAGCACGACGTCACGTAAAGATCAGCTTCACCCGCGACGGCTGGGCGTGCGGCGCGGCGACGAACTGCATGAGAATGGCCGCGTTCTCGACGGCGTTCGAGCCGGCCGAGCTGGACGAGGGTGACGACCCTCTCGTTCTGCGGGTGCATCCGCAGCCCATGGTAGGTCCTGCTGGACTGCCGGCATCGCCGTACGCGGCGCGTCACCGCTTCGGGGGAGCTTGTCCGTCCAGAGCGGACGAAAAAGGGCAAGGAGAGTACCCACTCCCTGCCACTCTCAACCTATAGCGCACGGGAGGCCTTGCGGCAAGACCCGGGTCGTGCTGCAGAATCTCCGGCCGAAGCCAGAACCTGCGGAAATCAGGGATTCGCGAGGTAGGTGTGCCGTCGTCGACGTAGGGGTCTCGCGGGACGTCGCACCGCCGGTGGGACCTGCGGTGCGGTTGCGGGCACTCGCCGCGGGGGTGCGGGTGCGCCCGCCGCGTGGACTGCGTGGAGCAGCTGGCCGAAAGACAACCTTGTTGACTGGGGGTTTTCATGTTTGATGTGATCATCGCTGGTGGTGGGCCGACCGGGTTGATGCTGGCCGGTGAGTTGGGGCTGCACGGGGTGCACGTGGTGGTGCTGGAGAAGGCGGCGGAGCCGACCGGGCAGGTCCGTGCGCTGGGTCTGCACGCGCGCAGCGTCGAGGTGATGGACCAGCGCGGTCTGCTGGAACGGTTCCTCGCGCACGGCCGGCAGTACCCGCTCGGCGGCTTCTTCGCCGCCATCGCCAAGCCGCAGCCGGTCCGGCTGGACACCGCACATGGGTACGTCCTCGGCATCCCGCAGCCCACCACCGAGCGCCTGCTGACCGAGCACGCCACCGAGCTCGGCGCCGAGATCCGGCGCGGCGGCGAACTGGTCGGGCTGAGCCAGGACGAGCACGGGGTGAGCGCCGAGCTGGCCGAGGGCACGCGGCTGCGCTCGCGCTACCTCCTCGGCTGCGACGGTGGCCGCAGCACGGTGCGCAAGCTGCTGGGCGTCGGCTTCCCCGGCGAGGCCCCCGCGGGCGAGTGGCTGCTGGGCGAGATGGAGGTGGCCATGCCACCGGAGGAACTGGCCGCCGTGGTGGCCCAAGTCCGCACGACCTGCAAGCGGTTCGGCGCCGGGCCCTCCGGGGACGGGCTGTACCGCGTCGTCGTGCCCGCCGCGGAGGTGGCCGAGGACCGCACCGTCCCACCGACCCTGGACGAGCTCAAGCAGCGGCTGCGGGTGTTCGCCGGCACCGACTTCGGCGTGCACTCACCGCGCTGGCTGTCCCGCTTCGGTGACGCCACCCGGCTGGCCGAGCGCTACCGGACCGGCCGGGTGCTGCTGGCCGGCGACGCGGCGCACATCCACCCGCCACTGGGCGGGCAGGGCCTCAACCTCGGCATCCAGGACGCGTTCAACCTCGGCTGGAAACTGGCCGCCGAGGTCAACGGCTGGGCCCCGGAAGGGCTGCTGGACAGCTACCACACCGAACGGCATCCGGTGGCCGCCGCCGTGCTGGACAACACCCGCGCGCAGACCGAGCTGCTGTCCCCCGAACCGGGTCCCCGGGCGGTGCGCCGGCTGGTGTCGGAGCTGATGGACTTCGAGGACGTGCACCGGCACCTGATCGAGAAGATCACCGCGATCGGGGTCCGCTACGACGTCGGCGAGGGCCATGCACTGCTCGGCCGGCGGATGCGGGACGTGGGGCTCAAGCGGGGGCGGCTCTACGCCCTGATGCACGGCGGCCGCGGACTGCTGCTCGACCAGACCGGCCGGCTCTCGGTGGCGGGCTGGGCAGACCGGGTCGAGCACGTCGTCGACGTCAGCGAGGAACTGGACCTGCCCGCCGTGCTGCTGCGCCCCGACGGCCACGTGGCGTGGGTCGGTGACGATCAGCAGGAGCTGCACAGCCAGCTGCCACGCTGGTTCGGCGCCGCCGCCAGCTGAACGCGCCCTCGTGGCCCGACAGGATCGGACCCATCTCCGGCCGGGTTCGACGCGGCCGGTGCGGCCGGTGCCCTACCCCACCGGCCGCCTCACCGGACCCGGCCCTGTCCCGCCGCAAACCGCCGCCCCGTCCCCGGCCCGACCCCGCCCCGCACAACGCCTCCGACCGGCACCCCCGGCCGCCCCGCCCACCCGACGACAAGATCAACGCAGCCGGTACCTCTCGCCGATCGCGCGATGATCCCCGAGGCTTCCACCCGCGGTTACAGCAGCCGCAGCCGGGTGCCGCGTCCATCCCGTGTCCCGGCGGCAGACGTCCGCACATGCCGCGTAAAGCGCACATTGGCACGCTACGAAACGGCCGGGGAGAAATCGGGTAGCCCTCATGTTCTAGTAAGCCACCCCAGGTGACCGGGAACCACATGAACCCCCTGCGGACCGCTGACCTGCTGGTTTCGGTGTCCAGAAGGTTCCGCTGGGGTTCATCTGTGGAGCTCTGCCGCCGGTACTCGAACCGGGATGAACTCCTAAAACCGCTGGTAGACGTGCTGCGACGTATCGAGCAGGGTGCCCAGACGGATGAACCAGCCTTGCAGCTCGATCGGTCAAGCCCCCAGGTGCAAGCACTGTTAGAGCGACTGTCACCGGACAACGTGGAAGCGATGAGCAAGCTGTACCTTGCTGGCATGCCAGCTCAGGAGCTAGCTGATCGGGCCGGTAGCAGCCTGAGCAGTGTCACCAAGCTCTTGCATCGCCATGGTGTACGGCGGAGCTGATGGTGAGCAGCTACGTGGGACGATCGCCACCTGATCTTCTTTCAAGCTGGGTCTGGTCTGCTGCCTCTACTTGCAATTGCCTACCCAACATCATAACAATACGTGTCATTTCATCAATGTCAATGTATTTGTTCTGCTTACTTCGGATAGTCAGTTGTTTGATACGACCGTGGCCATCAAGGTACGTGCTTCGCGGTTAGCATTAACGCATCGACACTTGAGACCAAGGATTGATACTCGTAACTGAGTGCAGATAAACGAATGCTGGCATTCATCGGAGACGGAGGCGGAGGCATGCTCGCCACAGTGTGGGAACAAATTTTAATCACTGCCGCTTCTATTTCTTCCACGCGTCGGCGGCGGTAATATGCTGCGGTAAGCCCGTCCTGCATCGCGTACAGGCTCATCATCCAGGCAGGCACTGGAGTAGATAACTTGTCGAGGAGCGCATCGAAGAATTCTTTAAACTGGTCCTCGACATGTGCGGGTAGGGGCACATCGACGATAGGACTGAGGGTTTCAGCATACCGGCGCCAGAGTTCCTCGATGTATCGGGACGCTTCGGCCTGATTCATGGTTTGATGCTATATAGCTCCCCAGATAGATATTATACTTGATTTGCTGACGTGTCCTATCACTCATCGTGAAACCCCTATTTGCTTGCAAGTAGTCAAGAAGTGCGCGATGATGCCGGGGAGTTCTCGATCGAACTGCGCCTTCAACTCCCCCATGATTTGATCGAGTCGCAGCGACCCCGGTCTAAAGTGCCTATGCTCCTGGATATAAGTGTGCTGTGAGTCTGGGGTCATCATCGCCAGCACAGCTGTGACGGCAAGGTCTTCAAGGTCTTCCTCAGGTTGAGCACGGTGGACTACGCCGATACTTGCAGCAAGCCAAGGGCTTGACAGCGTTTCAATTCCCCAGCGGGGCAGATTCGCACCGCCTCCATAGTTCTCCGGAACCCAGTTATCAGGCGCTCTATCAGCAAGATTGTCGGGCGTTCTAGGCACAAAGGAAACGGTTGACAGGCCAGCCTGCTTCATTGCCTCTGAGAGGTGAGTTGTTAAACTCAAATCTACTCGACTTCCGGCTTCGTTATACAATTTTTCAAGTCGTTCCCGCTTACTTTCCTCCTTGACCACAGTAGTGGCACGGCGAAGATGCGCTACTTCCGTGGCATAGTGCGAGAGGTCCGGTTGAACTGAAACATTTGGTTCGGCCCACCAGGACAGTTCTTCAGCAAGCTCACGCATGCGGGGGCGCATAAGCAGATCATGAGCAGTGCATCGTTCCAGCAGGGGTTCAAGCAAGTTCGCTCGGCGATGTTCCACATGAGAACTGAGCTGTGACGCGGCCCGATCGCGACGTAGTTCGCCCGGCGGTGGGTCAATATCCCCTACCGCGATGACCCATAGCGTCTTCGCCAATGAGTACACATCGGCCAATTCAGCGTCCGCAGTGTCGGCGATCCGTTGCATTTCCGGAGCCATGAAGTACTGCGGCCCGAGCCGCTGGCCCTGTCTTGTAGCTGGCTCTTGTTTCGGATACTTTACCAAGCCGAAGTCACCAATCACCCACTCGTTATCGAGCCAGAACAGGTTCTCCGGCTTAATGTCTCGGTGTGATACGCCTTCGGCTGCGAGCTCTGCAAGTGTCTGTGCAATGTGGCCAACAGCCTCAACGACCCGAGGGAACTCAGCTGGATTACCCAACTTCTTTAGCAGAGGTATCGCCAGAGGCATGACATACCAACTTGGTTCCCCCGGGTCGTCCGGCAAGGCATGATCCAAAAGCGGCATCACACCAGCACGACGCCCCTGTGATATCAGAAACTGAACCTCGTTACGGAAGCGGACGATGCGATCTCGCCGCCGGTCTCTGTCACGCCTGAGCACCTTGATGGCGGCTTCGGTGCCATCAGCTTTCTGACAGCGGTAAACAACACCATTCCCGCCACCCCCGATCCAATTGAGGGTGCGCAACTCCCCGTACATGCGCCCCTGTGGCATCTGACAAGTATAGGACACAGAGCTGCCGGTTACAGACGCCGGGCACTCAGGGACGACCAACTGGCTTTCCGCACTTCTCGGACGCAATATCGGCCCCCAGCGCAGCATTGTTGATCAAGCTGGCGAGTAGCTGGTGGCGGGGATGCCGAGTAGGTCGAGGACCTGGTGTTGTAGTGGGGTGAGGTCGGGTTCGAAGGTCTGGATGTGGTGTCCGTGCTGGTGGAGTTCGTGTCGGGTGAGGTCGGTGAAGATCTCCACGATGCGCTCGGTCGAGGGCGCGGCGCAGCCGCGCAGCTCGGGGTAGAGCGGGATGTCGTGGGCGTGTGCGCTGGCCATTGCGGCGCGCGGATCTGGCGTTCAATCAGGGCGCCGAGCAGCAGCGCGAGGAACTGGCAGCAGAACAGCGCTTCGATCCGGGCGGGGTTGCGCAGCAGTAGCGGAGAGGCATCCTGCACGGACTTGAGCAGGTGGTGACGCCGTTCGAGGTGGGGCTGGTAGCGGTAGGCGGCCAGCACCTCGGCCTCGGTCAGGGCGGTGTCGTTGGTGATCAGCTGTTGCCCGCCGCTGAGGATGCAGACGACGGTGTCATTGACGGTGCCGATGTCGGTGAGGTGAGCAGGCCCCGTCGGCGTGGTGCCGGACGGGGCCTGGTCGTCGGGGTGGCGGTGTGGCCGTCAGGGTGGCGCTGGGGGGTTCATTCGGTGGTGACCTGGGCGACGGCGGCGCGGGCGGAGGATTCGTCGACGATGGCCTTGTCCGCGGCGAACGCGGCGACGAGGGCTTGGAGGGCGAGGTTGTTGACTGCGCGGGGGTAGCCGCGGCTGGTTTGGTGGATCAACGCGGCGGCGTCGTCGGAGAACAGGGTGTCGGAGCGTCCGGCCAGGCCGAGGTGGTGACGCAGGTAGCTGCCGGTCTCCTCGGGTGCCATCGGGGGCATGGCGTAGCGCAGCCCGATGCGCTGGTCGAGCGCTGCGAGGGCGCCGAGTTTCATTCGCCGTCGCAGGGTGGGTTGCCCGACTAGCAGGCAGGCGAACGGGCTGTGTGCGTCCATGTCGTGGTTGGTCAGCATCCGGAGCGACTCCAGCTGCGGGTGGTCGAGCAGGTGTGCTTCGTCGATCACGAGGACGGGGGTGCGGCCGCGTTCGGCCTGCTCGGTGGCCAGCGCGTCGGCGGTCTGCGGGACGAGGGTGGCGTGGTGGACCAGGGGTTGGCGGCCCAGGGCTGCGACGATCTGGTGGTGGATGCCGCGGACCCCGACGGTGGGGTTCGGGAGGTAGATGATGGTGTGCCGGGTCGGGTCCAGGGTGGACAGTGCGGCGCGGATCGCGACGGTCTTCCCGGCGCCGACCTCGCCGGTGATCACCCCGATGCGGCGTTCGACCACGCACCAGCCGATCCGGGCGACCGCTTCGCCGTGGCTGGCGTGGCGGTGGGGCATGGCGGGGGCGAGGTCGCGGCCGAACGGGGTGCGGGTGAACCCGAAGTACCCTTGCAGGCGGTCGATCACGTCGCCACCTCTGTGCTGATCACGCTCGCGGTGTCGGTCGGCGCTGTGTCGGCACCGGTGAGCAGGTAGAGCTGTCCGGGCGGCTCAGCGGCGGCGTTCCCGCCGGCGGTGCTGTCGGGAGCCGGTGGTGCGGGTCGCCGGGCGAGGGCGGCGTAGTTGACACCCTGGGTGAGTTCGGCCTGGTAGGCGGTGTCGATGAGGCGGGTGTAGTCGATCCCGGTCGGCACCGGCGGCGGGGGTGGCGTTTCGGGTCGGGTTTTGGGGTGGGCGTGGCGCCCGATCCGGTGCGGGATCGCTGGCCCGGCCGGGGCACCGTTGATCCGGGCTTCGACGGTGGTGAGGTCGAATGGGTCGAAGACCAGCTCGACACGGCGTCCGGCCAGGGCGGCGACCTGGTAGGTGTTGGCGTGCAGCGACACCGTCGCGGTCTTGGTCACGGTGCGGCGTTCCTCCCAGAGGAATGCCTCGGCCAGCGCCGCTGGGGTCGGCAGCGGGAACGGGCCGCCGGCCTGCCAGCGGGCAAGTGGTGGCTGTCCGGTCTCGGAGTGGACCTGGCGGTGGTAGACGGTCTCGACCCATGCGGTGAACAGCCCGTTGAGCTCGATCAAGTCGCCGACGTGGTGGCGGCCCGGTTCGCCGGTGCCGGTGATCTCGACGAGGAACTGCTCGCGCACGGTGCGGAAGAACCGCTCGATCTTCCCCCGGCCCTGCGGGCGGCCCGGGGTGGAGTGGATCAGCGCGATGCCGAGTTTCGCGCAGGCCCGCAGCAGCCAGGCGTCGACGAACGCGGAGCCGTTGTCGACATAGACCCCGTCGGGGACCCCGCGCGACCCGAGCGCCGGGCGCAGCGCGGCGGCGAGGCGGACGGTGTCCTCGGCGAACCCGAACCGGTGCCCCACGATCGCGCGGGAACAGTCGTCGAGGAAGGCGAACAGGTAGGTCTTGCGGCCACCGAGGTGCGGGCCGTGCAGGGCGTCCCCGGTCCACAGCTCATGGGGCCGGGCCGCTTCGAACCGCCCGAACACCGCCGTGGCCCCGCTCGCCCCGCCGAGGGCCGGGTCGGTGGTGGCCAGCTCGGCGAAGTGGCGTTGCAGGGTCTGTTCCCCGGGCGCCCAGCCCATCTGGGTGCGCAGGATCCGACGGACCTGCGCGGCGGTCCGCTCGGGGTTCTCCCGCGTGAGCGCGACCGCCATCTGAAGCAACTCGACCGGCCCCCGCGGGGTCGACTGCCGCGGGCAGGGCACCAGCGCGTCGAACCCGCCGCGGCGCCACGCCCTAATCCAGCGGTCCAGGGTGTCGCGGGAGACCCGGACCGTGCGTCCGGCCGGGTTGGTGTGCTCGCCCGCGGCG
Source organism: Pseudonocardiaceae bacterium (assembly GCA_050699435.1). GTDB lineage: Bacteria > Actinomycetota > Actinomycetes > Mycobacteriales > Pseudonocardiaceae. Next base: position 7,689 of record JBOHGM010000076.1, read on the forward strand.
AGTGCGCGGACCAGGCGGCCCCGGGCCCGCGAGGACAGCCCGGGATCGGCGGCCTCACGGATCAGCTGGTAGCAGAACAGCCCGATCGCCCGCGCCCGCTCGGCCCGCGCCGCCGCCTCGTCCTCTCTGACCGCCATCAGCGGTGCACCTCCTCGTGCTCACCCCACCCGGCCGGTCCGGGCAGGTCGAGCGCCAAGGATCACCCCAAGATCACCTCCAGTGTCAGGGGCAACTCGTGTTGCGCACCCCCGGTGCCGTCACGTCCGGCCAGCCCGGAGCCAGCAACCGCCCCGACGACACCGCCGCGGCGGCCTGCCAGCACGCCACCTCGCCGAGCCCGAACCGGACCGCAACCGCCCCCGCGGCGGCGCTGATCGCGGCGACCGCGTCCGCGAACCCCGACCCGGCCGGTCCGGGCAGCACCGGGTCCGGGGCCAACGCCCGACACCAACCGGTGACACCACCCGGACCGCCTCGACCCGCCCAGCGAAACGCCGCAACCAGCCCCGCACCGTCGCCACCGGCCGACCCAACACCGCGGCGATCACCCGATGCCCACCCCCGGCCGCCTTCACCGCCAACCCCGCCCCGATCACCGCGACGGTGTCCGCGCGGCGGACCAGCAACAACACCGGCAACAGCACCTGCGTCCTCCCACAGCCGGTGCACCGCGCCCGCCGGGGAACCACCAGCACCGGACCGTCCAACCCACGGACCTGCCGGGCCCGTGCCCGGCCCCACCCGGCCAACACACCCGAACATCCCGGACACGCCAGCAACCCCGACCGAAGCCGTTGCTCGACTGCCTCGCCATCGGTCTCTACCGTGACCACCGCGCCTCCGAGCGCACCCACACGGCCCTCCCGCATCTCCAGCCAAGAAGAACAGCGGGAGGGCCGTGGCCCACCCCGACCCGAAGATCGTCACGGTGACGACGCCGACGAACCAGGTCAACACGACTCGCAGACCACCACCCCGATCCGCACCCTCAACGGCGCTCGAACGGCGCTACGTCGTCATCCTTAGCGGCGGTCAACAATCAGCGGGAAACAGCCGTCGGTGGCCGCGCCGTTGGCCAGCACATCCAAGCGGGTGTCCCAGCCGATCGTGTGTCGGGTCTTGGTGTGACGGCGGTAGCGGGTGTCCGCCCCGGGGCCGGCCGCGGCGGTTCCTGGCGGAAGGTCTCCTCGACGGCCTCGTCCACGGTGTAGGTGATCCAGCGGGTGGCTCCGGCCCGGGCGAGCGCAGCCTGGGCCTCGGCCTCGATCGCGACCCGAGTCTTGAGCCAGCACTGGGGGCCGGCCAGGCGAGCGGCCAGGGCCTCGATCGCGGTGGCGCCGGCCTCGATGCGGGCCTGGCGAGACGCGGCATCGCGAGCGGCCTTGGCGGTGGAGTGCACCCAGATGATGCGGTGACCCTCGGCAGAGGGCAGCGGGGCGGGGAAGGTCGCATACACCTGGTCGGGATCGCCGAGACGGGCGCCGGGTACCCGTTCCGCTTCTGTCCACTGTGGCTGGTTGGTCTGTGCCCAGTCGCGGAACCAGCGGTCCTCGCCGCGGGAGCGGGGTAGCACGGTGACGAACCGACCCCCGCGACCGTCGATGTGGCCCATCGCCTCGCGCGAGCACAGCTTGGAGTCGGCCACGTAGAGGAAGCCGGCGCGACCGAGCAGCCCGACCAGCTGATCCCAGGTCGGCACGTGGGTGGGGTCGTCGGTGGTGTTGCCATCGGCGAGGCGGTAGGCGACCGGGACCGCGCCGTCGGCGGACACGGTCAGGATCCACACCAGCTGCTTGAGGTCGGGGCGGTGGTCCTTGGAATGCCCGAAGGTGATCACCGGGGTGGGCTTGCCGCCGCGTGGGGTCCCGACCGCCGATGAGTAGTCGTGGTGCAGCTCGGTGGTGTCCACGCCGAACTCGGCGACCACGGTCAGGATCAGCTCGGTGAGCAGGCTAGCCGGTCGGCGTCGAAGAGCCGCTCCAGCGCCCGACCGACCCGGTCGTCGTTGACCGCGTCGATCTCTCCGCGCGCCAGCCCGAGCCGCTCAGGGGCGAACCGGGCAGCCCACTCGCCGAGCCCGTAGAGCGGTGCCCGGCCCAGCAGCAGATTGGTCACCACCAGCCGCACCGCGGCCGCCGGGGCCAGCCGCACCCGAGCATCGCCGGCTGGCAGGTAGCGCTCCAGCCCCCCCGCCAGCCCAGCGCGGTCCCAGAAGTGGTTGACCAGCGGCAACGCACCCAGCCGCTGGCTCGACAACTCGAACGGGCCGGTGTCCACGGTGTCCATCTTCGCCCCCGCAGCGCCGCTGCTCGACCTCACCTGCCAGACAGTATTAGCTACTGTCCGCCGCCGCAGATGCGACGCGCCCAACGCAGACCAGATGACCGATACCGAACTCGCCGGGCTGCGGGCCCGCTACCAGGACCTTCAAGCCCAGGTCCGTGAGCTGGGCTTGATCGCCCCGGGTAGCGTGATCGAGCGTTACACCGTCTGCGCCAGCCCCGGCTGCCGCTGCCACGCCGAGCCCACCGCCCGACACGGCCCCTACTACCAGTACACGCGCAAACTAGCCGGCAAGACCCTCACCCGCCGGATCGACCCCGAGCAGGCACGCACCTACCGCGAATGGATCCTCAACCGACGCCAACTCGACGAGCTCCTCACGCGGATGGACGAGCTGTCCCGAAAGGCAGCCGACCTACTCATCACCACATCACCGGCTCAGCGGCCACACCGCGTCACACACGACTGAACCCGGGGTGGGGGCCGATATTGCGTCCGAGAAGTGCGGAAAGCCAGCTTTGGAGCTGCAAATGGTTCCATTTGGCGGTCACCCCCGCTGCGGGTGCCAGCGGGAGTGACCTCGACCATCGTTGTCCCTTTACTGGCGGATAAGGTCTGCGGAATCGAGCTCGACAGGGATCGGCTGGGGGTCTCCCGAGTGGCGCGGGCAGCCGCCGAGCTCGGGCAGCAGACCCGGTTGGCACCCGTACCGCGGAAACGGCCGTGTCGGCTTCGGTGTCTGCGGCGATCTGCTCGTTCCTGCTCCATCCAGACTCCTACCGGGACGCAGCTCGCCAGGCGATCAGCCTCGGCGGCGACACCAACACCATCGCCTCCATGGCCGGCGCCGTGGTGGGCGCGCGGGGCAGCGCTACCGGCATCCCGTCCACCTGGGTGCACCGAAGCGAAGGGAGCGAACGAATGATCGAGATCGCCGACCGCTGCGCCGCCCGGCTGACCGGGCAGTGACCGTCTATTCCTTGTTAAGGAATTAGCGTAGCGGTCGAGACCGTGAATCAGGCCCAGGCCACACAGCTGCTCACCCGAACAGCCCGACCGACTCGTGTCACGTCCCGCAGACGGTCGATGTCGGCCCGCACCAGTTCGAGCGCCTGGTCGTAATGGCTCATCACCATGAGCCCTTGGGCGACCCGGCGGGCCGCATCGCTGATGAGCAGACTGTCGCCGGTTTCCTTGGCAAGCACGAACCCACGCTCGGCCGGGGTGGACACGGCCACCGTCACAAACCCGACCAGCAGGTAGCTCAGGCCGTCGACGGGTAGTGAGTTCCTCGAGCGAGTACCTGCGCCAGCTGTGCCTCGCTCGTTGTCTCCGAGGTCATGAGATCGGCGAGCAGGTTAGCCGGCATCGTCGCGCGCCGGAGTCCAGACATTTCGACGATGTCGGCCAAGGCGTCCTCATCGGCCTGCGCCATGTTTGAGTGGCACAGCTGGTGTGACAACACGTCCGAAGCGCTGTAGGTGTCGGCGCTGGCCACCGCCTCACGAATGACCCTGGCGATGATCGGCGACGTGCCTGCTCGGTGTGCATCGGCGGCGAGGTCGGTAACGCCAAGGTCGATAGCGCACAGTCCCAGGCGGGTGCGGAAGAGGATGTGCTCGGGTGAGGGTTCGAGCCGCAGGTAGGCCCTGACCATCGCAGCGGCGGACGTGTCGGCCGGCTGGTTGCTGATCCGCAGGCACAGTGTTCGCAGGCAGGTCGCGACGGCGTGCTCCCAGGGATCGGGCGTGGAGCTATCGTCGAGGATGTCGAGGGCGCCGTCATGGTCGCCGGTGGTGCATCGCGCGAGAATCGCGACCTGCCGGCCGTCCAGCATCCGTTTTCCGATGCCCTTGTGCTGTTCGAGGTGTCTGAGCGCGTCGCCCCATCTGCCGGCTTTGGTCAGTGCGCGGGTGCCGTCGGCCAGCAGGATGGTCCACAGGAATTTCCGGAGTTCGTGGCGCTCTTGCGTCTGGCTCACGAAGTGTCGGAAGTCGATGTCCCTGCCGTCGATCTCCGTGGCCGTCTGGGTTCGCACCGCGGTGTAGGCGTTCTCGAAGATCCGGTACGCGCGGGTGCCGTCGCCGCCGCGGGTGGCTAGGCGGCCGAGGTTGACGATCGGCTGCAGCGCCAGCTTCGCCGTCTTGGCGGTGAGAGGTGTGGCGGCCTGGAAGATGTCGAACTGGCGCCAGCACAGCTGCCGGGCGAGATCGACGAGGCCGCAATCGCTGGCGATGAGGGCTGCCTTGTTGAGTGCCTGGGCTGCCGAGGATAGTCGGACCTGGTCGGGTCCGTGGGATGCTGAGCACGCTAGTCCGCGAATCTCGTCGATGCGCAGGTGCAGGGCCTGGCCGGCTGGCCTCGTGCGAGGCAGGAGCGGAAACCAGTCCATTACCTTGCCCTGAAGAAGGGGATGTTGTGCCTCGGCAGCGGCTTTGATCACCTGGCTCATCACCTCCCGTCACTGTCCCAGGACGACTGCTTTGGCGACGTTGGCGAGGATGCTTTGGGTCGTGTGGGGTAGGCCGAGTCGGTTCCAGTGGAAGATGACGTGGTGGGCGAGCACGGCTCGCACCCCTCTCCGGAGCGTTCCGTGACGGGCGAGATCGCCTAGTGCCGTGCCTGCTTCCGCGAAGGCGGCGGCCCAGCCGGAAAGGTCTGTGAGCGGCCCGTTACCCTTCAGTAAAGGACTGGCAGGGCTCGCGTCCATGGTCATGAGTTGCCGTAGGTCGGCTTCCATGGTGCGCAGCCGGTCGGGGGGCGTATCTGGAGGAAGGGTTCGGTGCTCGGCGACGCGGGCCCAGATGTCTCCTTGTTCGTACCAGTCCTGTCCTGCGCCGCGCATCAGGATGCTGCACAGCAGGATCGACAGCTCGCGCCGCCGGTCGCTGCGGCCTGCGGAGGTGGTAGGGCGGAAGCTGGCGAGGTAGGCGAGGAGGTGGCGGCTGTCGGAGTGGAACAGGTCATGAGCGAGGTCCATGGCCGCAGACCCGCCGAAGGCGTGCATCTCGGGTTCGTAGATGGTCTCGACCCAGCTCGCGATGCGACCGGCGTCCCGCAGAGTGTTGAGTCGCTGGTGGATGACCGTTTTCGCGTCCTGTTCGGTTCTGTCGTGGGACGGCAGGAAACGCAGCCGCCAGCAGGGGGCTTTTCGGATGAAGAACCACGACGCGATCAGCCCGACTGTCTCGGCGCTGGTCAGCTCCGGGCCGAGGTGGACGACACCGGTGTGTTCGGCGGCGGAGTAGTCGTCGAACTGGATGAACACCTGGCGCCATGACGGTCCCGTCGGTTGCGGGTCGGTGCCGTGGTTCACGCTCGGGTTCCTTCATCGGGGTTTCCGGTCAGGTGAGCAGCAGGCACGCGTCCCAGTGGGCGAGCGGGGCGGTGCCAGTTGCGGCGGTGTGCAGAGCGAGAGCAATGCCGGCGTGTCCGTCGAGGAACTCGGTGTCCTCGGGCGCGGAGCGAAGCTGGGTAAGCAGCCTCGCGCACAGGTGTGGCAACTCGGCCGCGATGTCTGGGGTGGGTGCGTCGGCGGCCATGCGCCATGCGGTCTGCAACACCCCGGCCATGCCGTGGCACAGACCGCTGTCGACGATTCGGGCGAGCTGGGCGGGATCTCGGAGGCAGCCGAGCATCGCGGTCTGGGCTGTGTGTTGCCGTGCGGTGTCACCGGTGGCCAGGCCCGCGAGTTGGTGGGCGCGGGCCAGTCCGGGGGTGCCGTAGCACCACGACGGCCGTGGCGGGGTGGGTTGCCGGAGGTGTCCGTTGTGGACCTCGTCCGCGGTGAGGATCCCTGGCCACCACGGGCCAGCGGGGTGCTGCTGTTGCCAGGTGTCTAGCCAGGTACAGATCCGGCTGATGGCGTCGGTGTGCCGGTCCACGACGACACCGCGCCGCAGTGCCAGGGACAGCAAGGCCAGGGGTCCGGCGATGCCGTGGGACATGCCGCTGTTCCCGTGACCTGCCGGATAGTCCGGTGATGGGCGACCGGTGGGGGCGAGGTCGGTCCACCAGCCGGGCAGCCCCTCGGCACGGCCAGCCAGCGGTTCGGTCAGCCGGACAAGGTAGGACAGCACGGCGGCGGTGATGTCGTGGTGCGGGTTGCGCGCCAGGTGGTAGACGCCGAGACCGGCCAGCCCGCGGATGAGGTCGAACTCGGCCAGCGCGGGGCGGTCCCCGCGGTCGATGCGCACGTGGGCTTTGTCGAGGCGTCGGCGGGTCAGGGCGGTGGTGCTCGTGTCGAGATCGGCCAGCGCCCGGGTGAGCTTCCCCGGCCGGTCGGCAGCGGCGTGGGTGAGGAAGGCCAGGGTCGGGGCGCCGAAGAACAGGCCGGCGTTGGGGCCGGCGCTGAGATCGTCGCGCGCGGCGGCGGACAGCCAGGCGTGCGCGGTGGTCCAGTCACCGTGGCCGGCGCGAGCGCGTTCGATGTGCAGCAGTGCGATGCCCGCCGCCCCGCCGGCCAGCGACTGGGGCCGACGGCGACCAACACCATTGTCTGCGGTGTGGATGACGTGCGGGTCGGCCAGGCGTTCGGCGATGGCCGTGGTGGCGGCGAGCACGTGCGGGTCCGGACGGCTCACGGGGCTACCTGGGTGCGGGTGGCCCAGCTCAGGGCGGCGGCGCGGGCCAGCCGGACGCAGGCCCGCTCGGTGTCCGGACAGATGCCGGCCATGCGGACCTGGTGCAGGTGCAGCAGATCGGGCAGCACCACCTCCGGGGCGGTCTGCCCGGAGGCGGTGAGCGTGTCACGGTAGGCGCCCAGCGCCAGCCGTCGCCTGGCCCACGCGGTCGCAATGTCCTCGCCGCCGGGTAACGCGCGCAGCGCCGCCCAGCCATCGTGCGGGTTCGCCAGGCGTATCGCCTGGTCGTGAACCTCCCGGGCGGGAGCCGGGATCGGGGTCGTGCCGATGTGGTCGATCAACCAGCGCATGCCGTTGCCGATACTTCCGGTGAAGGAGGTGGCCAGGTCGACCAGGCTCGCGGCGATGAGGGCGTGCAGGTGCCCGGCGCCGCTGCGACTGGTATACCTCAGCTGGGCGATCGCCGCGGCCGAATCGGCGGCGAACACCGACTCCGCGGCGGTCATCGCCGCGCCGGCGCCGAAACGTCCGGTCTCCGGATAGTAGGTGTCCAGCTGCACCTGCCCGATCAGTCCTAGGCGTCGCAGGCCCGCCGCCCAGGCGCCGACCCGCTGCGCGGTCTCGCTGAAGCCCTCCGCGGTGCGCAGCCGGATCCGCAGGCGCAGATGCGGCTCGGGCTCCTGATACCGGATAAACTACCACTGCGGCGGACTGTCCCAGGTGGACAGCAGGCCGGGCAGGTGGGTGGTGAGGATGGCGGTCTGCCGGTCCGGGTGGGCGTAGAGCTTGGCGTACAGCCAGTCGCCGCTGCCGGGCAGGTGCCCGTGCTCGACACCGAGCGTGCGGGCGGGCCAGGCCCGCCGCGGACTGGGGGGTCGCTCGGGCCGGTGGGTGGCCGCCAAGGGGACGACGATCTCGTGGACCCGACCGGCGAACCACCCGCACGCGCTGTCGGCCGGTGCCTCGCGCACGGTCGCGTGCCCGGCACGGTCCACCTCGCAGCGCAGCAGGTGCAGGTGGGCGGGTTCGTCCAGATCCAGCCGGATACGGCGATCACCCTGCCCGAGATACACCGCATCCGGGACGCGGCACCGGCCCCGCCACACCGCCAGGCTCGCCACCCATTCCGGCCACACGGCCGCGGGGGGCGGGCAGGTCGGTCGCGGTCAGAATCCAGCGGGCCGGGGACAGGATCGTGCGCCGGTAGCGGACCCTGGGCAAAAATGGCAACCGGCTGGCGGCTCCCCAGGAGAACGGGGCGCACGCGGCGGCGCGCGCTGTGCTGATCTCGCAGAGGAATCGCAGCAGCGGATGGGCGGCGTGGGTGAACTCCACGGCACTGAACACCACCGGTTCCACCCGGCGCCGCCGGGACAGCGACACCAGGTACAACCCCCGGGCATCACCGCTCACCGCGAGATCCTCCAGCGGGAGCACCCCGGCGCCGGGCGGGTGGTGCTCGCCCAGCGACACCAGGTGCGGCAGCACCGCGGGACTGCGGGCGACGTTCTCGGCCCGCCCGGACAGCGGCGGACACGACACCTGCACCAGCATCGCGTCCTGGCTCACCGTGGGCAGCCCCGCGTAGGCGCTGAACATCCGCTCGCGATCCGTAGGGTCGAACAGGTCCAGGAACCGCCCGGTCGTGGCTCCGGCCGTGCGGGACACCCCCGCGACGGCGAGGGTGAACTCGCCCCGCTCCAGCGCGCCCGGTGTCGGTGCCTGAACCCGGAAGCGCAGTTCGGTGTGTGGCGCCACCGTCGCCGTCGCGACGTCGGCCACTGCCAGGTCCGCGATCGCCTCCTCGTCGAGAACGACTTCCACGCTGTGGTCCCTCGCGGCGTTCTGCGCCAGCGCCAACAGCGCCACGTCCCGCTCGGACAGACCCGGCGCCGGTGGCGGCGTCAGGCGCGCATCCCGGTACCCAGCGGGAAACCCCAGCCCCGCCTCGGCGTGCAGAATCTCCAACAGGGGGACCAGCGCGCCGATCCCATACCGTTCCAGGAAGAACCTGCCGTGGTAGTCCTGCCAGGCTGGGGCGCCGACCGGATACCGGGTCAGGCGGGCCAGCGCCGCCGCCGCAGCCTCCACTTCCCGCGCCACCACCTGCGGTAGCACCAACGCGCAGTCGGCCCGGAGGTCCACCGTGACCGGCCGCTCAGTGGTGAAGATCGCAGCCATCTTCGTCGATGCGGAGGTTCTGCACTCACGCCCCTTGGTGGGTGAGGACGCACGGTCGTGCCGGACCACGTCGAGGTGGATATCACGCAGGTCGCAGACCAGTTCTGCTACCTGCGGTACCGCGTCGGCGCCCGCCGCGGCCAACTCCTCGACGACATGGCCCAGGGGATCGGTGGCCGTCATGGGCGGGCGCAGGCTGGTGACCAGGACCCGCTGGGCCACCAGCTCGGCCAGCATGCCCTCGATCACAGGTGCCGGTGTCTCGGGGAACTCGGCTGTCAGTTTGCCGACCAGGTCAGCGACGCGGATCGGTGAGCCCGCGGCCTGGATGGCGGTCTCGACGGCCCGGGTGTGCCGGACCGACACCTCCGCCCGGCGCACACCTCACCGACCCGGCGGGCTAGCACCGGACTGGCCACCTCAATAGCCGCCGCGACCGCCTCGGATGCCCAGACCTGCGCCAGCCAGCATCGCCACCGCGCCACATCCTCACTCGTCGTACCAGTCAGGTCCGGCCACGGCGGAATGACCACCCCGGACGGCAGGGTGGCTACCCGCACGACGGCTGCATCGACACACCGATACACCACACCACCCCCAGGACTGGGCAGGTTCTCATCCGGTGCCCGGGGTGGCTCCGCCAACACGGGCACCGGACCGACAGGTTGTCGGGATCAGACGATCTAGCAGCTGTTGCAGGCGCTTTCGCAGGTTTGGCCACAGCCGTCGTCGGTGAGCCGCATCAGCTCGGTGACGACCGGGCCGGATTCGACGAGGCTGACGTCGAGATCGAACTCCGCGTCTGCCGCCGAGGTGTCCGGCACCCCCGCCGTCTGATCCATCTGCATGGTCACAGGTTCCTCCTTGGGTGATGGTGCTGGTACCGAGCACTCTCGCTGTCGGTCAGGGGTGTCCGCCGTCAGGGCCAGGAAATGACGACTCGCGTGTGCTTCTTGTCGATGACCCGGCCCGGGGGTAGGTCCGCGTCCGGAGTTGCTGCGGGATACACCTCGATGCGCGCCCCCGGGCCACGGCGGTGCTCGCGGTCCCATGTCCGGAGCAGCTTCACGTACTGCTCCGCGAGGTCCTCAGCCTCCGGGCCGTGGGCGTACACGCCGGTCTCGAAGTCGGTCGTGCCTTCGATTGATCGCTTGGTGCGGTAGGCGAAGCTGCCTGCACTCAAGGCCGTGGGAACGCCCCGGTTCGCAGAACGAGGATTCGCGGACCGAGCCACGAGGCCACGATCGATGGGCCCGTCCTTGGCCGCGAGGATGCCGAAAACCGGCACCGCGGTGCCCAACCACAGGTCCAGCTCGGCGACCTGGTCAAACACGACCCCCGACCACCGCTCCACCCTCGGCGCAAACAAGGCGTGCCGCAGATGATCGGCCTCAACCGGTTGCATGTCATCGACCCGCAGGCCGACCTCGTCCCCGTCGAGCGCGACCAGCCGTTCGGTGTGGGCACCGACGCCCTGCATCGGCACGAAACCGCACAGGTGATAGCCCCGGCTTACCAGGTGATCCCCGTCACGCTCAAACACCACCGAGCGGGTCAGGCCGCGCATCCGAAGCGGGACGACAATCCGCCCATCATCGGCAAGTTGATCGGACCAGGCAGGGGGGATATCCCACGCGCCAACGGTGACGATCACGAGATCGTAGGGAGCATGCTCCGGGACGCCGCCCTCGGCGTCCGCCAACACTACGTTGACCTTGTGGTACCCCGCTGCCGCGAGGCAGTTCTGGGCATGGTCGACCACGTCGGGGTCGATGTCGACTGTGGTGACCTGCCCGGTCTCGCCGACCAGTTCGGCGATCAGCGCCGCGTTGTAGCCGCCCGACCCGATCTCCAGCACCCGCATACCAGCTGCGAGCTGGGCCTGTTCCAGCATCGTGGCCTGGATGTGCGCTGCGGAGAGCGCGCTGAGGGCGGCGCCGTGCTCGTCCCTCTTGGTGACCACAGTGCTGTTGGCGGCATAGACCGTCTCCAACGGCTCCCCGGGCGCGAAGAGGTGCCGCAGCACGGTGCGGAAGGCGTCGGCGACCTGGTCACTGCGGATCGCCGTCATCTCACGCAACTCAGCGATCATCGCCTCGCGTAGCGCGTCAGCCTGCGTGGCCTCGTCGGCAGTGCTGACGTTCGTGTCTCGGAGTGAACTCATGTGGTGACTCTTTCAGGGGTGGTTTCAGGTGATACGGCCGGTTGTGCGGGGGAGGGCATCCGGGTCGGATATAGGTGGCCTGGAAACCAGCCCGCATGGTCCTGCGGCACTGCTGCAGAACATGACCGTATCTCCTGGATCTCCTGGACAACTTTTCACGGCGATCTAACACCAGTAGTGAACGCGCACCTCACCGGCGGTAGGGGTGGCTGCGGCTCGGCACCGGGACGACGTGCGGGACGGGGTCTCACTGGGTCTCACTGGGTCTCACGGGGTCTCACTGGGGTTTCACTGGGTCTCACTCGACGGTGACGACTTCCCAAGCCGCCCGGCGCCAGTCCACGATGGACCGCACTGAGCGAGCGAACGGATACGGGGTGGCACCGACCATGTGGTGCTGCTGCACCGGGAGGCCAACACCCTGCTGCACGGCAGCTACTCGGAGAAGACCGGTAAGGCCCTGCTCTCCAGGGTCGCTCAGGGCCACCCGGCTGGCCGGCTTCATGTCCTCCGACGTGGGCCGCGACGCGCTGGCGCAGCGCTACTACATCCAGGCACTGGATCTGGCCATGGGGACAGGCGACCGGCTGTATGCGGCCTTCGTTCTGGCCACCATGAGCCGGATGACGGTCCGGATCGGCGAGAACACCCTGACCGAGCACGACACGCTGCGGCACGGGCGCCAAGGGGCCGCGCTCGCCCGGGCCGGGCTGACCATTACCCAGGGTGCGGCCACCCCGGCGCTGGCCGCCGAGTTGCACGCGCTGGAGGCACGCGGCTTGGCCCTGCTCGGGCACCTTGCACGGGCAAATCCAGCCCCTGCGCGCCGGCTCCCCCCACCTGCGTGAGCTGGACGAGCGGCTGACCACCTTCTTCACCCGCAGCGCCCGACAAAACTAAGCCACATGCCGGTTCAGGCGGACGATCTAGCAGCTGTTGCAGGCGCTTTCTCAGGTTTGGCCACAGCCGTCGTCGGTGAGCCGCATCAGCTCGGTGACCACCGGACCGGATTCGACGATGCTGACGTCGAGATCGAACTCCGAGACCGTGGCCGGTGTGGGCGCGTTCGATGTGGAGCAGGGCGACCCCTGCCGCGCCCCGTTACCTTCTTCGTGGCTCCTGATCAAGGAGTTGTGGTCGCCAGGTCCGGCATGGCTGAAGCCCCAGTCGAACCCATGATCCGGGGGGTGGTGTCACCGGGCCTGGTGGCATCGAAGGACCGCTGATAGGGACACGACCACCCGCTGGGTAGGTCTCGTCGTAACGTGGGTGCCGGCCATCGAGGTCTGACCGGCGACCACCCCGACCAGACGAAAGACACCGCACATGACCAGTGGTTCCAGCGTGTTCCTCGGCTTGGACGTCGGCAAAGGTGAACACCACGCGGTCTGCCTGGATGTCACCGGGAAACGGCTCTACGACGCACCGCTGCCCAACAGCGAACCGAAACTGCGGGCGGTGTTTAACAAACTCGCCGCCCGGGGTCGGCTGCTAGTTGTGGTCGATCAACCTGCCACGATTGGCGCTCTGCCCGCGGCTGTCGCGCGGGCGTGCGGTCACCAGGTGGCCTACCTGCCCGGCCTGGCCATGCGCCGCATCGCCGACCTTTACCCCGGCCGGGCCAAAACCGACCCCCGCGACGCGTTCATCATCGCCGATGCCGCCCGCACCCTGCCCCATACTCTGCGTCAGGTCGATGTGGGGGACGACATCCTGGCTGAACTGGAAGTCCTGGTCGGGTTTGACGACAACCTAGCCGGCGAGGCGACCCGGATCGGCAACCGTATCCGCGGCCTGCTCACCGGGCTGCATCCCGCTCTGGAACGGGTCCTGGGGCCACGGGTTACTCATCCGGCGGTGCTGGAGATCCTGTCCCGCTGCGACGGACCCGCCGGGATCCGTAAGGCCGGACGTCGCAAACTGACCACGATCGCGGCCGCGCACGCTCCCCGCATGGGCGAGAAACTCATCGACAACATCTGGACGGCGTTGGACGAGCAAACCGTTACCGTCCCGGGCACCACCGCAGCCGACACCGTCCTGCCCCGCTTAGCCGACAACCTGAAAACCGTTCTCCTGCAACGGAAGCGGTCGCCGGTGAAGTAGAGGAGATCCTCGATGCGCACCCTCTCGCCGGGGTCCTGATCTCCATGCCCGGTATCGGGATCAGGACCGCCGCCCGCATCCTGTTGGAGATCGGCGACGCGTCGGCCTTCGCATCCTCGGCGCATCTGGCCGCCTACGCTGGCATCGCCCCGGTCACCCGCAGCTCCGGCTCCTCAATCAAGGGCGAACACCCCGCCCGCACCGGCAACCGCAAACTCAAACGCGCGTTCTTCCTCGCCGCGTTCGCAGCCCTCCACGACCCCGCCAGCAGGACCTACTACCAGCGCAAACGCGACGAAGGCAAGAAACACAACGCCGCCCTGATCTGACACCAAGATCTGAATTTCCACAGTTTCCTCCTGGGGTCATAATGCTGTTTTCGAGAGTTCCTGATGTTGGTCAGGGTGTATGTGGCGCGGGCCAGGAGATGACGACTCGGGTGTGCTTCTTGTCGACGACCCGCCCCGGAGGAAGGTCCACGTCCGGGGTTGCCGCGGGATAGATCTCGATGCGTGCTGCTGGGCTGCCGCGGTGGTCGCGGTCCCACGTGCGGATCAGCTCCACGTATTGCTCGGCGAGGGTCTCAGCCTGCGGGCCATGGGCATACACACCCAGCTCGAACCGGGTGCGATCCGGGTCGACCGGTCGCGCCGGGGCACGGTAGGCGAACGTCCCAGCCGTCAGTATCGTCTTTGCTCCTACGCGCGCCGCTGCGGGGAGACGTCCGCTGTCAATGGCAGCCTTATTCGCGGTGAGCAGACCGAAACCGTCCACGACCGTGGCCAGCCACAGGTCCAGGTCATCGATCGGCTCGACTCCGCCGAGGTCAACGCCCGACCACCGCTGCACCCTCGGCGCGAACAAGGCGTCCCGCAGCCGATCGGCGTTCACCGGCAGCGCCTCCTCGACCCTGAGGGTGACGTCGTCCCCGTTGAGCGAGATCAGGCGTTCGGTGTGGGCGCCAGCACCCTGCATCGGCACGAACCCGCACAGGTGATAGCCGCGGCTGACTAGGTGATCTCCGTCGCGCTCGAAGGCCACCGAGCGGGTCAGACCACGCATCCGCAGCGGGACGACCATCCGCCCGCCCTCGGCAAGCTGATCAGTCCACGCAGGCGGGATGTCCCACGCGCCGACAGTGACGATCACCCGATCGTAGGGAGCATGTTCCGGCACACCGCCCTCAGCGTCCGCCAACACGAGGTTGACCTTGTGGTATCCGGCTGCCCTCAGGCGGCTCCGCGCCCGGTCCACCACGTCTGGGTCGATGTCGACCGTGGTGACCTGCCCGGCCTGACCGACCAGCTCGGCGATCAGCGCCGCGTTGTAGCCGCCCGACCCGATCTCCAAGACCCGCATGCCGGGGCTGATCCCCGCTTGCTCCACCATCATGGCCTGGATATACGGCGCGGACACCACACTGGTGGCTTTGCCGTGTTCGTCACTGTTGGTGATCACGGAGTCGTGAGTGGCATAGGCGGTCTCCAGCGGCGTCCCCGGCGCAAAGCGGTGCCGTGGCACGGTGCAGAAGGCGTCGGCGACCCGCTCGCTGCGGATCCAACCCGGCTCGCGCAGTTCACGGACCATCGCCTCGCGTAGTGCGTCAGCTCGCGTGGCCTCGTCGGCTGTGCTGATGTTGGTGTCTCGGAATGTGCTCACGTAGTGACTCTTTCAGCCGTGGTTCGATGGGTCTGGGTCGCCGGGCTCGGCTGACCCGCTCGGCAGACGGGGCAGACCTGCTCCTGGTCCGGTGGTGCTCCGGGCAGGATCGCCAGAGGAGAGAACTGCCTGCCATCACAGTGCGCGGTGACCGTCTGCCCAGGCGCCCCAGGCTCGGCCAGGTGCGTGTCGGCGTCGGCAAACGAGGCCACACACCAGCGCATCACGCCCGCACCGCCCGATGCCTGCCCGCAGACAGGGAACGCGAACCAGGGCGTGAGCGGCCTCGCCGCAGCAGTCGCGCCATCAGTCCATCACGGCGACAGGAGGTGTTACCGCCGACGGTGACGCGGTGCAGTGCGGTCTCGCAATCGAAGCACGTCGGCCCCGGCGGGGCCGTCAGCGGCGCCGCCAGCACCAGCCGCCCGCACAGCGCCACCGATCTCCCGTGGCCCGCCGCCAGCCCGACCGACGCCGGTGCGCTGATCAGATGATCACGTCCGTCGACAGTGCTGGTCACCGTCGCAGGCCGAGTACTGCTACGGCGCCGGACCTGGTCTACCGCGGGCATAGCACAGCCCTTTCATCATGGGTCACGACTCCCGGTAGCGCCTCAAGCTCCACCGCTACCCCGCCGAGGCCAGCGCGACCGCGCTCGATGCACACCAAGCAGCTCCTGCCGCGCCGTGGGTCAGTAACCGGGAGTGCCAGCCGCAGGTGGTTGGTGGCTTCGCTCACGCCGGTGTCGGTATCTGGCTCGCTCATCTGCTTCCTCGCGCTGCTTGTCTGCTCCATCGGGGCGCCACCAGCGCCGGGCAAGCCAGGGTCAGACGTTGGGACCGTCTGCGGGTGGGCATCGGCCTGTGGCCCAGCCCGGCGCTGGGGCCTTGACGGACAGCATTGTGTGATTCACTTTCGGCAGTCGAGTGACCGCAGGTGACTGTGAAACGCGGTCAACGGGGGTGAGCCCAGTGCCAGGTGACGTCCGGCTCGGAGCTGTTCTGGACCAGATGCGGACGGCGCGGGGGTTGACGCTGGCCGGGGTGGCCCGGCAGGCCAACTGTTCGGTAGCCCTGCTGTCCTACGTCGAGTCGGGCGACCGCGCCTTGCTGCCGTGGCTGGCACGGGCGCTGGACCGAATCTACCGAACGGGTAGCGTGGTCGAATCCCTCGTGCGTGGCACTGACGGCACACCGCAGGACAACTCCGCGCCGAGGGTACCCAAGACAGACGTGTTCGTCGTGCGGCTGCCGCAGGGAGGTGTGGTGATGCTCCTGTCCCGGCGGCAGGTGCTGGCAGCCCTTGGCCTTGGGATTGTCAGCGGCGGTCTGCAGGAGGAGTTCGAACGGGCGCTCGACCGTGTTGAGATCAACGGTGACGTCATACATTTCTTTGAGGACTCATTTCGTGGTTTCCAAGAGACTGCCCGAATTCTGTCGCCCATCCAGCTCATCGACGGGATGACAGGTGATGTTGCCATGCTGGATGGTTTGCGCCGCAGGGCGACCGGCGAGGACTGGCGCCGTTGCAGTACGCTGCAGGCTCGCTACGCCGAATTGCTGAGCTGGTTGAGCGAGGAAGCGGGGGATTTTTCTGGGGTGGTGTGGTGGAGCGACCGGGCCTCCCAGTGGGCGCAGGCCGCTGGCTGGCCTGGCATGACTGTGTACGGATTTGTTCGCCGAGCGATGATGGTCGGAAGATCTTCGAGTGAAGGACTTCGCGTTGTTAATCAAGCGATACCTGTGCTTGAGATGTCTCAAGCGTCACCGCGTATGAAGGGGTGGGCAGCCAACGAGATGGCCGTCGGATATGCGCTGGCCAGTAAACCGGAAGAGAGCTATCGTTCCCTCGATACGGCGATTGGCTGGCTCGCTCAGCCCGCACATGAGGATGACGCCGCACTTCAACGCAGCGTGGCAGTCGATGATCTTTATACGGTCTACAAGGCCACATGTGATGCCTACCTTGGCTATGGGGCACAGGTCATTGCGGTGTTGGAACCTCGCCTCGTGGCGTTGTCGAGTTCTTCGCTGCGAACGGCCACTATCACGCGTGCCAAGCTGGTGCGGGCGTACGCTAATGCTGGTCAGCCAGAGGAAGCGTGCCGGGTGGCGTGGGAAACTCTCGACGGCATTGAGCAGGTTGGCTCACTGTCGGCCCGCAACGAGTTGCGCCGAGCGCTTCCTATCCTGAATCGGTGGCACGGCCGAAGCGATGTGCAAGATATCGCGCACCGGCTGGGTAGGTAACCGTATTACTTGGTGAGGTACGTTACGTCAAGCGACTCCTCGGACACCGCACCATCGGCGGAACGTCGGGTGACGCGGTACGCGCCGGCGCTTTTCCGATCAGCAATAACTGCTACAAGATCGGTTCCTTCGTAATGTAAGCCGGCTCCCGAGTCGGTTGCGTACCCGTCACGTAACACTCCAAAAGCGACACATTGCTGGAAGAGTTCGCGCCGTTCTCGATAGTGCACTGCATTCGAGTACGGCAGGAAGTCAAGGCCATCGTTCAGAGGGCGCACCTCGCCGAATGAGTCGGTGGTCCCTCCAGTGTGCCAACAGAGTGAGCCCGCCGATTCGCCACCGAGCACCACGCCGCTTTGCCAGCAGTCACGCAGTATTCTGTCCAATTCATGGGTCCGCCAGACGGCAAGCAGGTTGGCCAGGCTGCCCCGATCAACCCAGATGACGTCTTGTTCACGCAAGTGAGCGGCTGTGTCTGGAACGTTCGGCTTATCAAAAAGTGACAGGTGGCTGGTTTCTACGCCACTACACTCGAATGCCGCATAGAAGCTGTCGATGCTGGACTGTCGATCGCCGGTACCGGTCGTCAGGAAGCATAGCTTCGGACACGACGGGCTACCCGCCAAGTCAAACGCATATTCGAAGACGGGTGCTGGTCGCCACCGTTCACGCGCTCGGTGAAACCCCATAGAAGTGGCGAGAATTGTCGGTCGATCAGCGGGCACAGGTTCTTCCTCTCGTCAGCCAGAGGTATTGGCTCGACCATAAACCCTGTCCCGAACGTCGGGTGCAGGCTGGTTCCTCGTCGTGGCGTTCCTCGCGCTTGTGTTCCTTGCGCAGCAGATACCTGGCGACACCGAACGCGCCGACGGTGCCGACGGCGGCCCAGCAGGTTGGCTCCGACGTCGAGCCAGGCGGCGGGCAGCACGATCAGCCGAGGTAGGGCTGCGGGCGGTCGTCGAGGTAGTGCTGCACCCGCATCCGCATGGAGCGGTCCATGGTCAGCCCGAGGACCTTCTCCCGGGGCACCCACACCACCTCGCGAGACTCGCTACTTGGGGTCGGCGTACCCCCGGCCGCACGGGCGGTGAACAGGATGGAGAACTCTTGGCGGGCCTCGCCGTCGCTGGTGTAGAAGATGATGTGCTTGGGGTCGGTGTAGATCCCGACCAGGCCGGTGACTTCGCAGTCGATCCCGGTCTCTTCCTTGACCTCACGCACGGCCGTGGCGAGCAGGGACTCCCCGAGGTCCAGGGCACCGCCAGGCAAGGCCCAGTTGTCGTTGTCGCTGCGGTGGATGACCAGCAGCGCGCCCTCGTCATTGACCACGACCACATTCGCCGACGGGACGACACTGGTCGCAGCCGGGGCGGCCGGGTCGTCGTAGTAGTCGATGCGCGCCACAA
This sequence comes from Pseudonocardiaceae bacterium, assembly GCA_050699435.1. Taxonomy (GTDB): domain Bacteria; phylum Actinomycetota; class Actinomycetes; order Mycobacteriales; family Pseudonocardiaceae. The sequence continues at coordinate 26,320 of JBOHGM010000076.1, forward strand.
ACAGCCCTCTCAGTCAGTGGCCGCGCTCGGGACCACACCCGCTCGAAGATGTCCAGGTAGGTCCGGACCATACCGCCGCCGACCACCCGGCGAAGATGCATGACCGGGGCCTGCGCCGCCGGCGCCGTGGACGTGCGGGTTGACCAGCAGCTCGTCATCGGCGCGGTAGATCGAGTTGTACAGCACGGTGGAGTGCAGCCGAAACTGCATACCCTGGGTCTGTCGCAACGCGCGGTACAGCACGATCATCCTGTGTGGACGTATGGGGCGGTGAAGCGGCTTCAAACGCGACCGGACTGAGCATGCCAGGCTGGAATGCCGCCGCTCGGTGTTGTACCAGCATTCTATCCATTCGAAGATGGCGTTGGCAAGCTCAGCGCGTGTTTCCCAGGTCCTGGTGTCGAGAACTTCGAGTTGCAGGGTGTTCCAGAACGATTCCATCATCGAGTTGTCGTAACATTAACCGGCTAACAAACGTTAGACCGTGCCTTCGGCGCTCCGATTAATGCCCTTGACGTAGCTGTTCAGCTGGTTGATGGTCGTGGCGTGTCGCTGCGGGCGCTGAGGGCCGTAGCCTGGGATGATCTTGGGGTGTCGGATTCCGGGTCGTTGGAGGCGTTGGTCGAGCGGTTGCTCGCC
>JBOHGM010000077.1:0-26341 GCA_050699435.1 Pseudonocardiaceae bacterium
TCGCGGTCGTGCACTCCTACCTCGACACCGCCACCAAGTGGGGAATCGACAAACTCCACGCCCTCCGCCAGCTCTTCACCACCGGCCCATGGCTGCCACCAGCCCTCACCCCAGCTGAATAGCTACGTCGTAGGCACCGGCGATGAACTGGTCAACGGCACGGCGGAACCCCACCGGCACCTGTTCTCAGCACCCGTAACCCACCCGCGCAGTCCGGTCGAACACGCCGCCGCGCTGGCATCCGCGCTTCGTGATCAGCTACCCGTAGGAGACCTGGAGGTTGAATGGGCAGCAGACCGCGATCGGGTCTGGATCGTGCAGGCTCGGCCGCTGACCGCACGACCGCCAACCGCGACAGGTCTGAGTTGGGTTGACTCCTGCACCCACCCCACGCTGCGATCGGCGGAGCTGTACGCCGACACCGCACCAGGTGACGTGGTGCCGCTGGGATCGCTGGCGGAAGTAGTCGGCCACTACCGCACGAAACGTCGGCCCCTGTACGCCGTCGGCGCCGAGCACGACTGCGACCTGGGTGTCGCCCTCGTTGTGCACTTCAACGAATTGGGGCTGTTGTATGACCCGCCGTGGGCGGAACTGGTCGGTCGGCTCGGGCCCACCGCCGTTCTCGACGTGTCGACCAGCCAGCGCCAGGTCATCATCCCCACGAGCGACCTTCGCCAGTACCTGTCTGGTCTGTGCGGCAGTGATCCCGATGCCCTACGCACGGTGGTGGTCCGCGAGTTCATCGCTGGCGACTGCGGCGTGCTCAGCGCTGTGTCCGGCGCCGACGTTCGCGTGGAATTCAGCCGAGAAGGATTGCTGTGCCTCAACCGCGGTATCGTATCGACCGACGAATTCGTCATTCCTCGCGCCGGAGCGGTCGCCGCCGCGCCATCGGGTTGGTATGGCTCTACGCTGACGGTCGTCGACAATGTGACACGGCGGTTCGCCGATCGCCACGGGAATGCCGTGGTGGAATGGGTGCTCCGGGCCGGGCGACCCGTACTGGTCGACTACTCGCTGGTTGATCCCAGTTCGACCCACATGCCCCCCGGAGACTCCGGCATGGTCATCAGCAGTGGTTCCTGCCAGGGGCCCGCCATGACGATCCCGTCGCTGTCCACACAAGCACTGACCGACGACAGCATCGCACCCGTGGTCTCGGTGGGGGCATCTCTACCCCGCCCTTCTGGAACCAGCGTCGCCGGGTTGCATGACCTCATCGCCCAGCTGGATAGTCCACCCGTCCTGTTCGTCGACCGTCCCTACGCTGTGCTGGCGACGCTGATTCCCCATGTCGCCGGTTTCGTGTTCACCCAACCAGCAGCACGCCTGTGTCATTTGGCGATCCTCCTGCGAGAAAACAGGATCCCCGCGATCTACGCTCCCGCAGACCCGATGCCGCAGGAGGGGCAGTGGGTCGAACTGTCCCCCGACGGTCACCTCACGTTCGGAGACGTCTCATGACCGCTCCAGGTGCGCGGGTGGCGTTGGTCGGGTTCACCGGCACGGGAAAAACCACCATCGCCACACACCTACTCCACGAACTGCGCTCCGGCGGCCGGCAAGCACTTCTGATCAAGCTCTCCGCGCCGCTGTATCGACTCCAACACATCTATTACACCGAGGCTGGTGTCGAACTGGGACCTGCAACGCAGGACCAGGAACTAATGGCCGAGATCGCCGCACAGCTGCGTAGAATCTCCTCTGACGCGCTGCTGAACCAGTTCCTGGCCGCGCTCGCAGCAGTGCCACCTGACACCGCCATCGTCAACGACGACCTGCGGGTTCCTGATCCCGACGCAGCAGGATTGCTCTCAGCGGGATTCTGTGTGATCCGTTTGGAGTGCCCCGACGAGACCCGGCATGCGCGATTGGCCGGACGTCGCGACCAGTCAGTCATCGACGAGCCCGCTGTCTTCGGACCAGCGATCAGTCAGATCCCCGCCGAACTGGTCCTCAACACTCACACCGCCACTCCAGCGGAGACCGTGCAGGGCGTTCTCGACCATCTCCGACGGAAAGACGCGACGGTAAAGGAAGTGACTCGTGGTGCTTGCTTGTGACAGCTCCCAGATTCTTGTCATCGGCCCCGCCGTGTGGCGGTTCGACGAGCGGTGGAACGAGGACCAGCCCATTCTGGCCGTCGACCTGGTCGACGGCCCCGTCGCCGACAACACCGTGCTGCTGAGGTGGAACGACCTGGTCGGGGCGCCGGCATCCCTGATCGCCCGCAACCACGTCGTGGCAGTCGCCCTCGACTCACCGCTGTTCTGTCAACTCGCGCCGAGCAGGACGGTGGAGGACCTCGCGCGTAGGCACTGGGCTGGCCTGTCAGCCGCACCACTGTTCCTCTTCGGACGATCGGGCCCGGAGATCGTCGCGCACGCCTTGGTGCGCCTGGGTGAGCACGACGGCCTGTTCATCCGAGCCGGCACGTTGGCGCACCCTGGCAATTCAGTCGATCTCGCGATCCTGATGTCCGCCGCGCTCACGAGCACGAGCAGGAACCGCGAATTCCTGAACAACCACCAGTGCTGCTATCAGAAGTTCTGGCCCGACGAGGAACTCGAACACAAGATCACCATGCCGGGCCCTGTCGACCTGCACGCCGTCACCGTTGGTCTCCGCAATCTTGTGGGCAGCCCGTATCTACCTGGCACGATATGGGACTATCGGGACGACTTCCAGATTTGGGATTTCAACAACCACATGTTCGAAGTCCTTGGCCCGCCAACCGAGGCCGGCTACATCTCGTTCATCCCGGACTCCTCCGGGACCATGATTGTTAAGAGAAAGTGGTTCACGTGCGACTCCCCGCGCCGCCGCGAGACGCGCTGGCGAGGTGTGCCGATCCCCAACAGCGCCGACGGCTTCGAGAGCTATATCCGATCTCATCTCAGCGGTGACTTCAGGTTCCTCGGATCGTTTCGGCGGACCCGATTCGACAGCACCTGCGAGTTCACCCGGACTGGCAACATCTACGGGTTCATGGTCGATTGGTGTCGCCCGCTTGCTCGTCCCGAAACACCCCACCTGTATCAGATCGAGATCGAATACCTGCACAGCAGAACACTCAACACCGCCGCCCGCTGTGCAGTGGAGGCCGAGCTGGCCGTTCTCGGCGGGGCGATCCGTGCCTATTTGGACCGAGTGGGAATCGCGCACAGGCCGGGTGAATCGAAGCTCACGTATATGCGCTCCTTGAGGCTTGCGGAGGGACCGTGACCACGAACGAAACCATAGCTGCCGGTATCCGGGTCGACACCCACATCCACAAAGGCCTTATCGTTGTCACGGCTCAGCTCTGTCAACCCGGGCAGGTGATCGTCATCGGCCGAGCCGTGCGAGTTCTTCCTCGTCGAACGAGTCACTCGTTTCAAGTCGGCTGGAACACGCACGTCGACCTCGCCGCCCCGGCCTGTTACATCAACCACTCGTGCGACCCGAACACGGGTATCCGGGACAACGACCATGGCGGCTTCGACTTCGTCGCCCTCCGTGAGATAGCTCCGGGGGAGGAACTCACCTGGGATTACGAAACGAGCGAGTACATCAGCATCGCTGTCCCTTGCTGTCTGTGCGGAGCGGCGAACTGCCGGAAGGTGATCCGTGGTTTTCGGCACCGTCACAACGATCCAAGCTGGCGGCCAAGCTACCTCGCTGACTACCTGCGAGGCGAGGCCACCACCCAGACGCCCGCCGCGACCCCTCGCGTCACGAGTACAAGCGTGGCCAGTGGGCCTGTCACTGGCCGGTGCCACGGCGATGCGGAGCGCCAGTAGAAGCGGATAGCCCCGCGATGGTGATGGTAGATCGAACGCAAGGGGCGACGTCGCGACGAACGACCGCCGACGTGCATGACCGTCGCCTTCGGCTCGAACACCGTTCGCCATCCGGCCCTGCGCAGCCGAAAGCACAGATCCATGTCCTCGACGTACATGAAGTAGCGTTCGTCGAAGCCACCGATCTGGTCCCAGGCTCGGCGCAGCAGCAGCATGCAACAACCTGATACCCAGTCGACTTCGGATGTCTCGTTGCGGATGTCGTTACTCGCGTGGTAACGTCTCGTCGCGAGATTTCCAGGCCATACTGAACCTAGAAGTCCGTGAATCATGGCGGTGAACACGCCAGGAAACGAACGGGCACTGGGATAGGTAACACCCGCCACATCGGTCGTCTTGGGGCCAACACATCCGACACGATTTTCTTGGTTCACCGCATCAATCATCGTGCGCAATCCACCTGGCATCAGACGGGCGTCCGGATTGAGGATGAGCACCCAGGGCGAGCGGCCAGTTCGAAGTCCCTGGTTCACCGCAGCAGCGAAGCCCCGGTTGCTGGCGTTGACCACGACACGAGCACCATGCACGCGTGCCACAACCACGCTGTCATCCACTGAACAGTTGTCCACCACCGTGACGGCAACCTCGACGCCGTACTGGTCAGCCACCGAACCGAGGCAAGCCGGCAGATCTTCAGCGCTGTTGTACGACACGATGACGCAGTCGACGGTTACGGGCGTAGGCACCTGGTCAAGCGTACTGGTCGTCAGGTAGCCCTCACCAAGGGGCACGCGCTGCACGCAGGTAGGTTGCTTCGATGCGTCGATCACCTCCTTCCAGCATCGCCTGCCCTGCTCACCACAGGCGTTCTCGGGCTTGAGGTTGTCTACCGGACTCAGCGGTGATGCCAAACTCAAGCTCACTCAGTACAGAAGCATGTGCCAAGACAGCTCAGGTCGAACGCTTCACACTGGCCACAGCCGCCGCAACCGTCTCATGGCACCCCGGCGATATCCCGGACGGCACACTCAACAAGATCGAGGAACAGCTTCGCGACTGCCTGGGCAGCGATTGGCTACGGAGGTGAGCACCATAGTGACCGTCACAGCCGTCTACGAGCGCGACGTCCAGGGTCGATGGCTCGTCCATATCGCGGAAGAACCACGCTGCCATACCTGGGCACGTTCCTATGCCTCTGCCCGTCGCGAGATCAGTGATGCTGCCGAGCTCTGGCTCGATGAGCTCGGTGTCGAATCGCTCGACAACCTCGACATACGTGATGAGGTACGGATCGCCGGCGCCGCGCAGGCGCGTGCTCTCGCGCAAGCCCGTGAGGAGCTGACCCGTAAGCTAGCCGACGTGCGGGCCAGGGTCGACGAGGCGGCACGCGGGCTGGTCGCCGAAGGTGTCTCGGTGCGAGATGTGGCCGACCTCCTAGGCATTAGCCCCGGTCGGGTCTCCCAAGTCGTCCGCCACTCTCCGCGCAGCGCCTGACCCACGCCCAGACCGGGCTCCTGCCGCCCACAGCGACCGCGCTGTGAGTAGCTACGGCCGGGTTAACCATCGAGGGGTTGGCTACAGCTCGCATCGTTCTCAGTTCTCGGGTCGGCCCACGGTGGGGTCCCAGGCCAGACCCGGGACGCCCCAGCCCTGGGCCCGAAGCATCTTCTTCGCCTCGCGGGTGTAGCGGCCCACCAGGCGGTCCAGGTAGAGGGTTCCGTCGAGATGGTCGGTCTCATGCTGCAAGCAGCGGGCTAGCAAGCCGGTGCCCTCGACGACGACTGGCGCGCCGTCTGCGTCGACCCCGGTGACCCGCCCCCAGGTCGCCCGTCCGGTGGGGAACGACTCGCCCGGCACGGACAGGCACCCCTCCCAGTCGTCGTCCGGATCGGGCCTGGTCTCGGGCTGCCCGGTGGCTTCCAGCACCGGGTTGACCACCACGCCTCGGTGCCGGCTGCCTTGCCCGTCCCTGCAGTCGTAGACGAACAGTCGCAGGCCCACGCCGATCTGGTTGGCGGCGAGCCCGACACCGTCGGCCGCTGCCATCGTGTCGAACATGTCCTGTACCAGCGCGTGTAGCGGCCTGCCGAACTCGGTTACGGGGCTGGTCGGGGTGTGCAGCACAGGGTCGCCGACGATCCGGATCGGTCGAACAGTCATGATGTGGGGACAGTAGCCGCGTGGTTCAATGGCGCCGAATCACAGGACTGTCATTCTGGGGCCGACCCGCCTGGCCCAGCCCCGGGGACCGTGAGCCGAGGAGCGTGATGGACGCCGCAGAGGCGCTGCACCCGATGGAAGGCCCGACCAAGGGTCTGAGCCATCGCGAGCGCGAGATCCTGGCTTTCGAGCGCCAGTGGTGGAAGTACGCCGGTGCCAAGGAGCAGGCCATCCGCGAACTGTTCGACATGTCCGCAACGCGCTATTACCAGGTGCTCAACGGGTTGATCGACCGGCGGGAGGCGCTTGCCGCCGACCCGATGTTGATCAAGAGGTTGCGTCGGCTGCGGGCCAGCCGCCAACGGGCCAGGGCCGCCCGGCGGCTCGGTGTCGATCCTCAGTAGCGGCAACTCGAACCGGGCAGAGAGGTCATGAGCACGCCGGAAGGAACCGGTCCCCGCTGGCCGCTGCGGACCGCCGGGTTGGCCCTGCTCGGGCTGGCGGCGGTGGCCGCGTTGATCGGGCTGGTGCTCGTCATCACCGATGCGGACCAGACCGCAGCCGACGGGCCGATCCCGGCCACCACGGATCAGCATCCGGCCAGCGAATCGGCGCCCCCGCCGGTCATCCCAGCCCCTCCGACCGCGCCCACCAGCCCGGCTCCACCCCCCAGCGTCCCGGCTACTCCTGCCCCCGCTCCCGCAGTCCCCGGGCCGGCTGGTCCCGGGCCGGCCATCCCCGGTCCCGGGCCGGCCGCGCCAGTCCCAGCCGAGAGCGACGCCGACGTGGCGACCAGCGGCAAGGGCGACGGCCACGGTGCGGCCCGGGTGTACAACAACAGCACCATCCGTGGCCTCGCCACGCGGGCCGCGAGCGACCTCACCGCGGCCGGGTGGACGGTGGTGGAGGTGGGCAACTACTCCGGCGGGCGGATCCCGACGACTACCGTGTACTACCAGGAGGGCACCGATCAGCGCGCGACCGCAGAGGCCATCGGTGCCGAGTTCGGACTGCGCGTGGAGCCCCGCTTCGCCGGCATCGCGAACGCACCACCTGGCGTCATTGTGATCGTCACGAACGACTACGGTGCGTAAAAGCGCTCGAGAGGAGACCGATGGTCAAGCGGATAGCGGTGCTGCCCGGCGATGGGATCGGGGTTGAGGTGATGGACGCCGCCCTTCAGGTGCTGAACGCGATGAACCTTGACCTCGTGCTCAATGAGTTCGACTGGTCCTGCCAGCGGTACACCGAGACCGGCACCATGATGCCCGGGGGCGGGCTGGAGACCCTCGCCAAGTACGACGCGGTGCTGCTCGGCGCGGTGGGCTGGCCGGGGGTTCCCGATCACGTGTCGCTGTGGGAGCTGCTCATCCCGCTCCGGCGGACCTTCCGGCAGTACGTCAACCTGCGCCCGGTGCGCAGCTATGCCGGGGTACCCAGCCCACTGGCCGGGATCGGCCCGGGCGATGTGGACCTGGTCGTGGTGCGGGAGAACAACGAGGGCGAGTACTCCGAGGTCGGCGGCCGGATGTACCGCGGATTCCCGCAGGAGATGGCGGTTCAGGAGTCGGTGTTCACCCGCGCCGGGGTGGCCCGCATCGCGGATTACGCCTTCGAACTGGCCGCGTCCCGGCGCCGAAACCTGGTGTCGGCCACCAAGTCCAACGGGATCATGCACACGATGCCGTTCTGGGACGAGGTGGTCGCCCGGCGGGCACAGGGCTTCGCGACCGTGCAATGGCGCTCCGAACACATCGACGCACTGGTCGCCAAGGTGGTGCTCGACCCGGGCTCGTTCGACGTCATCCTCGCGTCCAACCTCTTCGGGGACATCCTGTCCGACCTCACGGCCGCGGTCGCCGGATCGATCGGGATTGCGGCCAGCGCCAACCTGGACCCGAGCGGCCAGCACCCCTCGATGTTCGAGCCGGTGCACGGTTCAGCGCCGGACATCGCCGGGCAGGGCAAGGCCAATCCGGTCGGGATGCTCGCCTCGGCGGTGCTCATGCTGCGCCACCTCGGCCACGACGAGGCCGCGGCCGCGCTGGACGCCGCGATCATCCGAAGCCTCGCCGACGAGCGCACCCGCACCCCCGACATCGGCGGCACCGCGAGCACCGAGGACGTGACCCGATTCGTGGTCGCCGAACTGAAGTGAGGCTGCGCGGTAGGCGACTAGCTCCCAGCGGTGGACCAGGGTCGCCGGTGCCCGGGTTCACCGCCGACGATCGGCTGGTCGGTGCGCAGATCGTCACCGAGCCGAGCGTGGTGCGCCAACACGCGCACTGGCTCGACCTGGCCGAGGCACACGCCAGCCCCTACCGCGACTTCTTGGCGGCCGACCCCGCGCGAGCCATGCCGCCGGGAGGCGTCTGATCGCCAGTGCGGACGGGCGTGCGCAGTTCGGCCGTCGGCTTCGGGTGCTGCGCGAGGAATCCCGGCTCACCGGTAAGGACCTGGCCGCTCGGCTGGGCTGGGCCCAGTCCAAGGTCTCCCGGCTGGAGAACGGCAAGCAAACGGCCACCCTGGGCGACGTCGAAGCCTGGGCGCAGGCGGTCCGGGCCAGGCATGGAAACCATCACGCTCGCGATCATCCCGTTCACGGCCACCCTGCCGGTGGTGCCCTCACACGCCTTCACCATGTTCGACGATGATCTCGTGCTGGTGGAGACGATCGGTGCAGAACTCGCATTCCGGGCCGCCGAGGAGAAAGCGTTGTACACCGAGGTCTTCGAGCGGCTTTTGTAGACCTATCCACCTATCCACCTTGAGCAATCGGGGTCTCGGAGCACGCTAAATCGCACGCGTGCGCCGCGCGATCTCGGCGTCGAGTGGGCTCATGTTCTCGATCAGCGGCGAGCGCGGATCCCACCAGTGGAAGGCGGCAATTTCGTCGTTCACCACCAGGAGTGGTTCGGCCGGCAGCGCGTAGCGGTAGATCGCGCCGTACTCCCGGCGGGCGGGGCGTTGCAGCTCGCACTCGGCCACCGCCGCGAAGCCCAGCTCCGCGGCGACGATGCCGGTCTCCTCGGTCAGCTCGCGCGCAGCGGCCTGCCGCGCCGTCTCTTCCATCCTGCCCTGCCGCGTAGCCTGGGCACCGTGCCGGAACTGCGAGAAGCCGTCGAGGCGGGGCTGCCTGCGGCCCGCGCGGACCTGGAACGCCTGGTCCGTATCCCCAGCATCTGGGCCGATCCGGCACATGCGCAGGACACCGAGCGCTGCGCTGAGGCAGTGGCCGAGCTGGCGCGTGGCGCGGGCGCCGAGTCCGTCCGGATCATCCGGGCCGAGGCGGGTGCGCAGGCCGTGAGGGGCGGGCGGGGCGTGGCCGGCGCGCCCGCGGTCCTGGCGCAGTGGCCCGCCCCGCGGGGGCAACCCACCGTGCTGCTCTATGCCCACCACGACGTGCAGCCCACCGGCGGTGACCAGCACTGGACCAGCCCGCCGTTCGAGCCCACCGAGCGCGAAGGCCGGCTCTACGGGCGCGGCGCCGCCGACGACAAGGCCGGGGTGATGACACATCTGGCCGTGCTGCGTGCGTACGAAGGTCGCCCGCCGGTCGGGGTCACGCTGTTCATCGAGGGCGAGGAGGAGTCCGGGTCGCCGACGCTGTCCGCGTTGCTGCTCAAGCACCACGGGCTGCTGCGCGCCGACGTCATCGTCATCGCCGACTCGGCGAACCCGTCGGTCGACGTCCCGGCGCTCACCACCAGCCTGCGCGGCGTGGTGGACTGCACCATCGAGGTCGCGATGCTGCAGCGCCCGGCGCACTCGGGGGTCTTCGGCGGCCCGGCGGGCGACGCGCTCACCGCGCTGTGCACGGCGCTGGGCTCGCTGCACGACGCCAAGGGCGAGGTCGCCGTGCCGGGTCTGGTGCACGGTCAGTCGGGTGCCCCGGACATGGACGAGGCCGCCTTCCGTTCCGCCGCCGGGTTGCTGGACGGTGTCGAGCTGCTGGGCACCGGCACCATCTCCGACCGCATGTGGTGCAAGCCCGCGGTCGCGGTGCTCGGCATCGACGCGCCGAGGGTGAGCGAGGTGTCCAATGTCCTGCTTCCCAGCGCGCGGGCCGTGGTCAGCCTGCGGATCGCGCCCGGTGACAAGGTGGCTGATGCGCAGCGGGCGCTCGCCGAGCACCTGGCGTCGCACGTCCCGTGGGGCGCGCAGGTCACCGTCACGCCGGGCACCGGTGTGGCCGAGCCGTTCACCCTGGACGCCACGGGACAGGCCTACGACGCGGCCCGCCGCGCGTTCGCCTCGGCCTACGGCAACGCCACGGTGGAGACCGGGATCGGCGGCTCCATCCCGTTCATCGCCGAGTTCGCCCGGGCCTTTCCCGGCGCCGCGGTGCTGGTGACCGGGGTCGGCGATCCGGCCAGCCGGTGGCACGGCATCGATGAGAGTCTGCACCTGGAGATGTTCGGCCGTGCCGTGCTGGCCGAGGCCCTGCTGCTGGAGGAGCTGCGGCACCGGCAGCGGACATAGCCGCTCATGCCCTACAGACCGCGTCCGGAGGCGTAGGTCTCCAGTTCAGCGAGTTGCCTCGGGTCCAGCGACGGCTGCACCGCGCTGCCTGCGGTGTGCAGGTGGGTGGCGGTGACCTCGGTAGCGTCCAGGGATTCGCGCATCGCGGTGAGCGCGGCCTCGCGGATCAGCGCTGTGCAGTCCGCTGCGGAGTAGCCGTCGAGATCCGCAGCGAGTACGTCGAGGTCCACGTCGGCGCCCAGCGGGGTGTTGCGCGCGGCGGCCCGCAGGATGGCCGCGCGGGCCGGTGCGTCGGGTGGTGGTACGTACACCACCCGCTCCATCCGGCCGGGGCGCAGCAGCGCCGGGTCGATCAGTTCGGGGCGGTTGGTGGCGCCGAGCACCACGACGTCGCGCAGCGGCTGCACCCCGTCCAGCTCGGTGAGCAGCGCGGCGACCACCCGGTCGGCCACCCCGGAATCCGAAGAGCCGCCACGCCGCGGCGCCAGCGCGTCGACCTCGTCGAGGAACACCAGCGCGGGGGCGGCGTCGGCGGCCCGGCGGAACAGTTCGCGCACCGCCCGCTCGGACTCGCCGACCCACTTGTCCAGCAGTTCGGCGCCCTTGACGGTGAAGACGTTGAGCGCGCCGGACCCGGCCAGCGCCCGCACCAGGAAGGTCTTGCCGCAGCCGGGCGGGCCGTAGAGCAGCACGCCGCGGGGCGGGTCGACGCCGAGCCGGGTGAACGAATCGGGATAGCGCAGCGGCCAGAGCACGGTCTCGGTCAGCGCCTGCTTGGTCTCGGTCATGTCGCCGACGTCGTCCAGGGTCAGGCCGCCGGTGAGGACGACGTCGGAAGCGGACATCGAGATCGGCCGGACGGTGTCCAGCGCGTCGATCAGGTCCTGCTGCGAGATCACCAGCTCAGGCTCGCCGCCTTGGGCGGAATGCCGCTGGGCGGCGTGTCGTAGCGCGGCGCGCACCGCTGCCTCGCGGCGCAGCGCGGCGAGATCTGCTGCGACGAAGCCGGGGGTGCGTTCGCCGAGCACGGCGAGATCGACGTCGGCCGCCAGCGGTACCGCACGCAGCAACACCCGCAGTAGCTCGGCGCGGGCCCAGGCAACGGGTAGCGGCAGGGACAGTTCCCGATCCACCAGCTCTGGCGCGCGCAGCCGCGGATCCACCGACTCCGGGTGCGCGGTGGTGACCACGATCGCCAACTGGTCCCCGGTCAGGGCGGACTGCAGCGCGTCGAGCACCACGGTGGCCAGCGGTGGCGGGCTGGTGGCGGGCAGCAGCGCTTCGACGTCGGTGACCAGGAGCAGGCCCGGCTGGGCATCCCGGGCGGCCGCCACCGCGTCGTGCACCCGCTGGGAGGCGGCGCCGGGTTCGAGCGCGGCCACGCTCGGTGCGGCCAGCTCCACCACCCGCACGGCGGCTTCCCGGGCCACCGCGCGCACCATGGTGGACTTCCCGACCCCTTCGGGGCCGTGCACCGCCACCCCGAGATGGGTGCCGGCACCGAGTTTGCGCAGCAGCTCGGGACGGCGGAAGGCCAGTTCGAGCCACTCGGCGAGGCGCCGGGCGGCGTCCTGAGCGCCGATCAGGTCGGCCACCATCGGCCCCTCGCGGGTGGCATGCCGGGAGGCGGCGGCCGTGGGGACTGACGCGGGTGTGACTGTGCCCGGTGCGGTGGGCCGCGCGGTGGGGGGTGGCAGGGGAGGCGCTGGTGGTGGATCCCCGGTGCGGGGGCCGTCGCGCCAGCCGAGCACGGTGGACGGGTGCGGGGCCACCGGCCCGGCCGGATCGGTACCGGTCACCGTCAGCAGCTCGTTGGTCCAGGTGAGCCCGATCGCCGCGGCCAGCCGCTGACGCACCCGCGCGGAGTCGGAACCGGGCTGCAGGTCCTGCGGCAGCAGCGAGACCGCATCCCCGGTGGTGAGCACCTTGCCGAGCAGGGCGAGCCGGAGCGTCTCCGGGCTTACTGAGTGGCTGGCCAGGGTGGAACCGGCGACGGTGATCGAGCGGGCCGCGGGAACCTGCACCGGGGAGACCACCACCTCGGAGCCCTCGGTGAGCCCTAGGTTGGACAGCGTGAGGTCGTCGACCAGGGCGATACCGAGGGCCGCCGGCCCGGCGGCAGCCAGCGCCGCGCTGACCCGCGCCCCGATGAGCCGGACCGCGTCCCACGGCCGCAACCCCAGGGCGTCGAGCACCTCCGGGTGCAGGCGGACCACGCCCCGCCGGCTGTCCAGCGCCGACGTGGTGAGCCTGGCGGTGAGGGTGATCTGAGGTGCGCTCACGACGGGTAGAGCCTACGACCTTCAGGTCGCGCCGTGAGCCGAACAGCGGACACAGGCCGCGCATGAGCGCCGAGCAATGCAGGGGCAGCCGCGGCGTCGCGACGACCCGGAAGATTTCAGCCAGCGGTCCTGGCTGGAATGACGATCAATATCCGCCCGGGAATGCGTCGACACCTCGGGTGGAGTGCTCTGTGGCACGCTCAAGGGCTGGCTCAGTACGCGACGCCGACGGTGGCCCGCACGGCGTCAGGGCTGGCCAGCAGATCGAGTATCGCGGCGGCGAGGTCGGAACGGGAGATCGTGCGCCCGCCCCGCAGGTGGTGATTCACCGCCGTCCGGTAACTGCCGGTGAGCGGCCCGTCGGTCAGCCGGGGGGAGCGCACGATCGTCCCGCGTCCGCACCATCCACGCTGCCGGGCAGCGACGCCGGGTCGAGCACGTCGGTGCGGACGGTGCGCAGCCGCTCGTGCGAGCCCTGCACATCGGCCGGGTCGCGGGCGGCGGCGGTCACGGTATGGCCTGCGTCCAGGGCCAACCGGACAACGTGAGCGCCGGTCCCGCGGGTGCTACCGAAGACGGTGAGGTGCATGAGGTAGGCCCCTCCATGTGGATAACCCGTGAGTGGCGATGCGAGCTATCACTCGCATCGCCACTCACGGGTCTTCAGGTCACGTCGCGCCGGGTCAGCAGCATTGCGGCAACCACCACGAAGCCGACGGCGTAGCAGGCGAGCACCACCGCCGCCTGGGTGCCGCCGACCACCGCCGACACCCCGGGTGTCCCACGGCCCTCGCCCGCGGTGGTGAGCGCGGCCACCAGGGAGCCCGCGTTGACCCCGGGCATCGCCCGCAGTACCGGGTCGAAGAAGTCCAGCAGCGCTGCCGCGCCCCGGATCAGGTTCTCGATCACCAGTGCCCACACCAGGCCGAGCCCGACGGCCAGCGCGGTGCCCCGGAAGGCGATCCCGGCCAGCGCCCCGAGCAGCCCCCACATGCCGAGGATCAGCCAGCCCGAGGCGAGCCCGCGGGCCAGTTCGGCAGCAGGCGGGAACGTCCCCGGTGCGGACTCGACAGCCGCGACGAGGCTGCTGGCGCCCGCGCTGATCGTGAAGCTCGCCACGCCGAGCCCGAGCACCACCACGACCAGTGCGCCGAGGATGCCGCCGAGCACCTCGATGCGCCGGGGGCGCTGGGTGAGCAGCGTCTTCATGGTGCCGAAGCCGTACTCGGATCCGGTGATCAGTGCGCCGAGGATCAGCACGATCGCGCCACCGAACAGCGGGTAGCCACCGAGCACATTAGGGACCAGGTTGGCCGGGAGCACAGCCGCCAGTAGCTGGGCGGCCGGTGCGGCGTCCTGCGGCCCGGCCGGGGCCCCGGTGCGATAGCTCAGGTAGGGGAACAGGTAGGCGAAGGTGAGGTTGAGCGCCAGCCAGACGCCGATCAGGATCCAGATCGCCGGGCGTTTGCGCAGCTTGAGCAGCTCAGCGGAGAGCACGTTGATCATCGCGGGTCCTCCTCGGTCATGGCCAGAAACACCTCTTCAAGGCTGCGTTCCTCCGAGCGCAGCTCGCTGACCTGCACTCCGGCCAGCACCAGCTTCCGGTTCAGTTGCGCGGCCTGCGCCGGTCCGGCGTCCAGGCGCAGCCTGCCGTCACGGCGCCCGACCCGTGCCGCGCCGAGCAGCTCGGCGGCCAGCCGGGCCGCCTCGTCCAGCGGCTGCGCGGTGAGCACCAGCGACGTCGAGCCGCGCAGGTCGTCCACGGTGCTGTCGGCGATCAGCCGGCCGCGGGAGATCACCCCGACCCGGTCGCAGATCTGCTGCACCTCGCCGAGTAGGTGGCTGGACAGCAGCACGCTGCGCTGCCCGGTGCCCAGCCGCCGGATCAGAGCCCGCATATCGGCCATCCCGGCGGGATCCAAGCCGTTGGTCGGCTCGTCGAGTATGAGCAGTTCGGGATCCTTGAGCAGGGCGGCGGCCACGCCGAGTCGCTGTTTCATGCCCAGCGAGTAGGTACCGAACTGATCGCCTGCTCGAGCAGTGAGGTCCACGGTGGACAGCGCATCGTCGATCCACTTCTCCCCGACGTCGGCGTAGCGGGCCAGCACCCGGAGGTTGTTCCGCCCGGACAGGTACGGGTAGAAGGCGGGGGTCTCCACCATCGCCCCGATCCGGGCCAGCCCGCGGGGGTGGCCGGGGGAGTTCCCGAGCACGGTGGCGGTGCCCGCGGTCGGGCGGATCAGCCCGAGCAGCATCCGCAGCGTGGTCGTCTTGCCCGCGCCGTTGGGGCCGAGGAAGCCGTACACCTCGCCCCGGTGCACGGTGAGGTTCACACGGTCCACTGCGGTGATGCCGCCGCGGTACAGTTTGGTCAGCTGCTGGGTGTGCACAAGTGCCTGTGAGTGGTGATGCGCGCGATGGCTCGTATCGGCACTCACGGGTTGTCCACAGGTGGGTGCTGTGCTCATGGATGGCCTCCCGGTTGTCTGGTGACGGTGGCCATGCTGCTGCGCGGGTAGCGCGGCGTCATCGTGCCCGCGGCGGCTTCCCGGATACCTCCTGGGAAGCACGCCGCGCCGGTGCGCTACCGGGATCGGCGTACGCCGCATGGCAGGGTGGTCCCATGCCCGATCTGCTGCCGATGCCCGCCGACTGGAAGCGCGGGCTGGCGATCGTGGCCCATCCGGACGACCTCGAGTACGGCGCGGCGGGCGCGATCGCGGCCTGGACGTCGGAGGGTCGCGAGATCGCTTACCTGCTCGTCACCCGCGGCGAAGCGGGGATCGACGGGATAGCGCCGGACCGGGCAGGGCCGCTGCGGGAGGCCGAGCAGCGGGCGAGCGCCGCCGAGGTCGGAGTGCACACCGTGGAGTTCCTCGACCACCCCGACGGGGTGATCGAGTACGGCGTGCCGCTGCGCCGGGACCTCACCCGGGCGATCCGCCTGCATCGCCCGGAGCTGCTGGTCACGATCAACCACCACGACAGCTGGGGCCCTGGCAGCTGGAACACTCCGGATCACCGCGCGGTGGGCCGGGCCGTGCTCGACGCGGTCGCCGACGCGGGCAACCGGTGGATCTTCCCGGAGCCGGCGGGTCTCGAGCCGTGGGGCGGGGTCCGGTGGGTGGCGGTGGCGGCCTCGCCACACGGGACTCACGCGGTGGACGTCTCGGCGCAGCTGGACCGGGCGGTCGCCTCGCTGGCCGCGCATCGCGCCTACCTCGCGGCGCTGGGCGACGAGCCCCCCGAGCAGCAGGCCAGGGCACTCCTCGAGCAGATGGCCGACCAGGTGGCAGACCGCTTCGGCGGCCGCCGTGCGGTGAGCTTCGAACTGATCTCCCGCTGATCCTAGAACGGGTCAGGGATGCCAGCGGGGGCGGACTAGGCCGGATTCGTAGGCGAGTACTACCAACTGGGCGCGGTCGCGGGCGCCGAGCTTGACCATCGCGCGGCTGACGTGCGTCTTCGCCGTCGCCGGGCTGACGAACAGTCGCCCGGCGATGTCCTCGTTGGACAACCCCTGGGCGACCAGGGCCATCACCTCCCGCTCCCGCTCGGTGAGCCCGCGCAGCGCCGCGGTATTCGCGGGCTGCTTGGCCCGGCTGGCGAACTCGGCGATCAGCCGCCGGGTGACCCCGGGGGACAGCAGCGCATCACCTCGGGCCACCGCGCGCACCCCACTGATCAGGTCGGCCGGCTCGGTGTCCTTGACCAGGAACCCGCTCGCCCCGGTGCGCAGCGCCTCGAAGACGTACTCGTCGAGCTCGAAGGTGGTCAGGATGACCACGTGCACGTCCGACAACCGCGGGTCGGCGGCGATCTGCTTGGTCGCGGCGAGCCCGTCGGTGCCCGGCATCCGGATGTCCATCAGCACCACGTCGGGGCGCAGTTCGACGGCCAGCTGGACCGCCTGCGCGCCGTCGCCCGCCTCCGCGACGACGTCGATGTCGGGCTGGGCGGCGAGCAATGCGTGGAACCCGGCGCGGACCAGCGCCTGATCGTCGGCGAGCAGCACCCTGATCACGTCCCATCCTCCATCGACCCATCCTCCATCGACCCATCCTCCATCGACAGAGTCTTCGTCGGGAGCGGCTTCAGCGGGAGGCGGGCCAGCACTCGGAACTCCCGGCCGCCGGGCAGCGGGCCTGCGCTGAACGTGCCGCCCAGCGCGGTGGCCCGTTCTCGCATCCCGGCGATCCCGTTCCCGGTCCCCTCCCCAACGGAGGGTGTCCCAGCCGCCGATGTCCCAGCCGCCGATGTCCCAGCCGCCGATGTCCCAATGGCCGATGTCCCAACGGCCGATTGTGCGACCGCTGTCTGGTTGTTCACCTGGACGGTCAGCGCGCTGTGCTCATAGGTGATCAGCGCGGTGGCCTGCGCTGAGCTGCCGTGCCGGGCGGCGTTGGTCAGCGCCTCCTGCAGGATCCGGTAGGCCGCGGCGTCCACGCTCGCGGGCAGCGGGACCGACTCGCCGCGCAGCTCGGTGCGCAGATCGAGCCCGGCGTCGCGGCCGCGGGCCACCAACTCGTCGAGCCGGGCCAGGCTCGGAGCCGGAACCCGCGGCGCCGCCTCGCCCCCGGCGCGCAGCACGCCCAGGACCGAGCGCATCTCGGTGAGCACGTCCTTGCTCGCCTGCTTGATCGTGGTCAGCGCGCCGCGCGCGGCATCGGGTTGCTCGTCGAGCAGGTGCAAGGCCACCGAGGCCTGCACGTTGATCAGTGAAATGTTGTGTGCGAGCACGTCGTGCAGCTCCCTGGCGATCTGCAGCCGTTCCTCGCTGGCCCGGCGCCGATCCTGCTCGGCCCTGGACCGGGCGGCCTCGGCGCTGCGTTCGGCCCGGATCCGAAGCCCCTCGCTGGCCAGCAGCACCACGAGCATCCAGGCCGCGACGCCGGTTGCCAGCGCCCACCCAGGGGCGGGTGCACCGCCGGGCAAGGCCTGCATCAGCAGCAGTGCGAGGTACGCGACTGCGGCGCCGACCCAGGCGGCGAGCCGGTGGCTGCGCATCGCCACCGCGAGAGCCACCACCGCGCTCAGGAACGCGGGGCCGTAGGGGTAGTCCAAGGCGTAGTAGGTCACCGTCACGGTGAGCACCGCCCCGAGCACCAGCACCGGATGCCGCCGACGGGCCAGCAGTGCCACTGGGCCGGCCAGCAGCAGCGCAACTGCGAGACCGTCGAGCGGCGCTGCCTCGGGCTGATTGGTCGCGGCGCCCCGGGTACCCATCAGCTGGACGAAGGCGATGACCAACGGCAGCACGACGACCGCGAGACTCCGGAACGGGCCGACGCCGGTCAGCCTCCGGACGGCCGTGTGCGCCATGGGGAGCACGCTAGCCAGCGCACCCACCCGCGTCATCGATCAGCGGGCGGACGGGCCACTACCACGCTCGGAGTAGCGGGCAGCCTCAGTGTTGCCTGCGCAGGCCGAGCCGGCGGGACCGGCGACGGTCGGCCGGGACCTGGCCGTTGACCTCCCCGCCCCGGCGGCGGCGCACCACGGCGCCAGCCCGGGCGGCAGCGCCCGCCACCCGCCTGCGCAGCGGCGGTCGAAGCCCGAGCCTGCGCACGGTACGCGCGGTGCGCCGGATCGCGCGGCGCTGCCGGGGTGGCACCTCCCACGCCGAGGGGTGCTCGGCCAGCCAGCGGTAGCGGTAGCTCGCGTAGGGCAGGTGCGCCACGTACAGCAGCGTCGCGACGGCCAGCGACGCGAACGGGAAGGTGATCACGGTGGCGGCCAGCCCGGCGATCAGTACCAGCAGCGATGCGACCGCCTTCGCTGGGACCCGCACGGTCTTGGCCGACAGGGTCGGTATCCGGCTCACCATCATCACGGCGACCCCGACCGTCCAGGCCGCCACGGTGATCGGGGACGACCACCAGCCGTCCCCCCACTGCAGCGAGAGCGTGAGCGGGAGCAGTGCCAGCAACGCGCCCGCAGGCGACGGAATGCCGACGAAGAACTCCTTGGCGAACGGGGGCGCCTCGGTGTCGTCGAGCAGGGTGTTGAACCGGGCCAGCCGCAACACCACACACACCGCGAACACCAGCGCCACCGGCCACCCGGCGCGGGTGCCGTCCAGGCCCCAGATGAACAGCACGACGGCGGGTGCCACGCCGAAGGAGATACAGTCGGCCAGCGAGTCCAGTTCGGCGCCGATCCGGGAGGTGGCGTCGAGCAACCGGGCCAGCCGTCCGTCCAGCGAGTCGAGCAGTGCCGCCAACGCGATCGCGGCGAGCGCCCCCACATTGTTGCCGTCCAGCGCGAAGTACACCGCGGACAGGCCCGAGCACAACGCCAGCACGGTGATCGCATTGGGGAGCAGACGGACCCCGGCTGTGGGCACCGCTCAGACCTCCGCGGGCGCGGGGAGCCGGGCCAGTGCGGTCTCCCCGCCGATCGTGCGTTGCCCGGCCCGGACCAGCACCTCGCTGCCGGGCGGGAGGTAGAGGTCCACCCGGGACCCGAAGCGGATCAGACCGTAGGTGGATCCGGCCCGCACCACGTCGCCGGGCTGTACCGAGCACACGATGCGACGCGCGACCAGCCCCGCGATCTGCACCACGGCGATGTCGTGTCCGGCTGCCGAGTGGAGCACCATGCCGGTGCGTTCGTTGACCTCGCTCGCCTTGTTCAGATCAGCGGAGAGGAACGTTCCCGGGCGGTGGACGACGTGGCGGACCACCCCGTCCACCGGGATGCGCTGCACATGCACATCGAACACCGAGAGGAACACGCTGATCCGCGGGCGCGGCGTAGCGCCGAGACCTAGTTCAGCGGGGGCCGGCGCGGGCGCCACGTTGCTCACCGTGCCGTCGGCGGGCGCGACCGCGAGCCCGGGGTCCTGCGGTGGCACCCGGTGTGGTGCGCGGAAGAAGGCCGCGCAGCACACCGTGCCGACGGCGCCGAGGATGCCTGCCGTCGGGGAGATCCTGCGCAGCAGCACCGTCGCGGCGGCACCGCCCGCCACGAACGGCCGGCCTGCCGGATGCATCGGAGGCAGGGTTTCACGGGCGAGTTCCACCGTGTGCCGCAGCCCGGCGGGCAGCCTCAGCGCGATGGGCGATCGCAGCGCCGGAAGAGATCGCAGCGCCGCTGAGAGGCGGGGGGAGGCCATGCGTTCGGAGGTCCCTCGCGGGTTGGTGAAGGCGGACCGGTGCTCCGCCGAAGGGCGCCTCACCGTACGCGATCGCCTGTGAGCTGGCGGGAGAGCATCGGGGATCCGCCATCCGCCGACAGCGGATCCCCGATGCAGGCAAACCGCTCGTCCGCTCCCCAGCATGGCGAACGGTTTCCCCCAGACGTTCCTGCATCACCGACGACCCTGCTCAGCGTCCAGTGTGAGTTGCCGCACTGGCAATCACAAGGAGTTCCCGGTATCGCCGTTCAGGTGCCGCTGGTGCGCAGCACCACCACCTCGTCACCCGCTTCCACATGGGTCACCGCCGCTGGAATGTCGATCAGGCAGTCCGCCTTGGCCAGCGCGCCGAGCAGATGCGAAGCGGGACCGCCGACCAGGGCTACAGTGCCCGCGACCGGATCCAGCGAGCCACGCCGGAACTGCCGCTTGCCCGCGGGGGAGTCCAGCGTCTCGGTCAGCGCAGCGGTGATCCGGGGCCGCTGCGCGGGCAGGCCCATCGCAGCCCGCAGCGCGGGACGGACGAACACCTCGAAGGACACCGACGAGCTCACCGGATTGCCCGGCAGCGCCGCCACCGCCACCCCACGGTAACGGCCGGCACCTTGCGGACCGCCGGGCTGCATCGCCACTTTGCCGAACTTCACGCCGTGGCCGGTCATGGCGCTCTTGACCACCTCGTAGGCACCTGCGCTGACCCCGCCCGAGGTCACCAGCAGGTCGATCCCGTCCAGCCGGGCGGCGAGTGCGGCCTCCAGCGCCGTCACATCATCCGGCACGAAGTGCATCAGCTCCGCCTCGCCACCTGCCTCCCGGACCGCGGCCGCCAGCATCGTGCTGTTCGACTCGTAGATCTGGCCGTGCCGCAGCGGTTCACCGGGCACCACCAGCTCGGAGCCGGTGGCCAGCACCAGCACCCGGGCCCGGCGATGCACCGGCAGCTCAGGGTGGCCGACGGCGGCCGCGACGCCGAGCTGCGCCGGCCCCAGTAGCACGCCTGCCGCCAGCACCTCGTCCCCGGCCGCGACGTCCCCGCCGGCCCGGCGCACACTGTCCCCGGGAGACCGGGGCGCGAAGATCTGCACTCGGTGCCGCCCACCGTCGGTGAGCTCGACTGGCACCACGGCGTCTGCGCCGGGCGGCATCGGAGCGCCGGTCATGATCCGGTGCGCGGTGCCTGGCTGCAGTGCTGGGGAGTCGGTTCGCCCGGCCGGAATGTCCTCGGTGACCGGCAGATGCACCGGTTCCTCGGCGCTCGCCCCGGGAATGTCCGCGCAGCGGACCGCGTAGCCGTCCATCCCGGAGTTATCGAAGGGGGGCAGTGGCAGCGGCGAGGTCACCGGCTCGGCCAGGGCCAGGCCGGCGCACTCCACCAGGGGCAGCCGGATCACCGGAGTGGAGGTCAGCAGGGCAGCAACCACCCGGCTGTGCTCATCGACAGATCGGGGTTTCTCGGTGCTGGTCACGGCTGCATCGTGCCTGGTCCCGAGGGAAGGTCTCGAGCCGAGGTCGAGGCAGACCGGCTCCGTGCCACACTCGCGCCGCGCGGCTGGCGGGAGCGGCAGGCGCAGGCTAGGCGGCAGGCGCAGGCTAGGCGGCAGGCGCAGGCTAGGCAGCAGGCGACCCAGGCAGCAGTCGACCCCAGGCAGCAGTAGGGGCAGAGCAGAGGTGGCAGGGTGCAAGTCCACACGCGGCACACGCCTTCGTTCGGGGTAGCCCGGCTGAGGCTCGCGCCGGGCGAGGCCGTGCGGGCCGAGTCCGGTGCGATGCTCGCGACCAGCTACGGGGTCGGCATCGAGGCTCGCCCGCAGGGTGGGCTGCTCACCTCCCTGGCCCGTGCGGCGCTGGGCGGCGAGTCGGCGCTGGTGTTCACCTACACGGCCCCGGCGCAGGGTGGCTGGGTCGACGCCGCCCCAGCGCTGCCAGGGGAACTGCACGTGGTCGAACTGAACGGCGTGGGCGGCTGGTGCCTCGCCAGGGGCTGCGGGCTGGCCTGGGAAGCCGGTGTGGAGTTGCAGACCCAGTGGGGCGGGTTCCGCTCGCTGTTCGGGGGTGAGCGCGGCTTCCTGGTGCATGCCTCGGGTGCTGGCTCGATGGTGCTGTGCTGCTACGGGGCCCTGGACGTGCTGAGCCTGGAGGCCGGCCAGTACGTCACGGTGGACACCGGGTACGTGGTGGGTTTCCCGGACACGATGCAGTCCCGGATCCGGCCCATGGGACAGGGGATGACGCAGTCGATGCGCAGCGGGGAGGGCTTGGTCTTCGACTTCGCCGGACCCGGCCAGGTCCTCACCCAGACCCGCAGCCCCCGAGGGGTCGTCTGCTGGCTGCAGGCAGGTGGCAAGGCTCGTGAGTAGGCTCGCGCACCGTGTCTGACGACCTCACCGGGCGCCGCCTTGGCCATTACCAGGTCGACGGGGTGATCGGCAAGGGCGGGATGAGCGTCCTGTACCGCGCCACCGACGTCCGGCTGGGTCGCAAGGTCGCCCTCAAGGTCATGGCCCAGCACCTCAGTGGCGACCCGGAGTTCCGTGAGCGCTTCGCCGACGAGGCCCGTAACACCTCCGCGATCGACCACTCGCACGTCGTCCCGCTCTACGACTTCGGTGAGACCGGCGGGCTGCTCTACATCGCGATGCGCTACGTCGAAGGCAACGACCTGGCGAGCCTGATCAAGGACGGTCCGCTGGTGCCTGCCCGGGCGCTGGCGCTGCTGGGTCAGGTCGCCGATGCGCTGGACTCGGTGCACAGCCGGGGCCTGGTACACCTCGACGTCAAACCGGCCAACGTGCTGGTGACCACCCGCGAGTCGGCCGGCTCCGAGCACGCCTACCTCGCCGACTTCGGGTTGACCCGGCGCGGCGCCACCGGCCACCGCACCTCCGCCGGCGATTTCCTCGGCTCGCCCACCTACGCCGCGCCCGAGCACCTGCGTGGCGAGCCGGTGGACCCGCGCACCGACCAGTACGCGCTGGCCTGCGTGCTGTTCGCGTGCCTCACCGGGCGGGCCCCGTTCCGCGGCACCGTCTCGGACGTGATCCAAGGTCACCTTGGCGGAGCGGTGCCCGCGGTGAGCGCGCTGGTGGCGCTACCCCGCACGGTCGACGACGTGGTGCGTCGCGGGATGGCCCGGGATCCGGCGGCCCGTTTCGGCAGCTGCCGCGAGATCGTGGCAGCGGCCCGCGCTTCGCTGATCGGCTGGCCCCGCCAGGGCGGGTCACCCCCGCCGCTGCCGCCCGCCGTCGCGGGCCGCCCGCCCACCCCGCGGCCCGCTCCGCCCACCCCGCGCCCTGCGCCACCTGGTCCGCGGCCCGCTCCGCCCACCCCGCGGCCCGCTCCGCCCCCGCCTGGCCAGCCGAGGCGGCTGCGGGACCCGCTACCCGCCCAGCCTATGTCGTTCGCGGCCGGTGATCGCCTCAACCGCTGGATCGTCCCCGCGGCGCTCGTGCTGGCCGGCGCGATCGTGCTGGCCGTGGTGGGTCTCGCGCTGAGCCTCGGCGGGGACGATACGGGGGACGTGCCGGTCTCGCCGCCACCGAGCGTCGAGGTCGGTGACGAGGGTCAGACGCCGCCCCGATACGTCACCGACCCGACTCGCTGAGGTCCTCCTCCCCCTCATCTTGCACTCGAGGGGTGCGAGTGCTAAACACGGGTTGGCACTCGGCTCCGTCGAGTGCCAAATGAGGTCGGGACGGTGAGTCCGGAGACGTTATCCGGACGTCCGTCGCGGGCACCGAGCCTGGCCGAGCACTGTGTCCTTGCCGCGGAGACCCCGCGGCGCCCATGACCGGAGGACCACACCGCAATGGCCAAGATGATCGCGTTCGACGAGGAAGCCCGTCGCGGTCTCGAGCGCGGGATGAATCAGCTCGCCGACGCCGTCCGGGTGACGTTGGGCCCCAGGGGCCGCAACGTCGTTCTGGAGAAGAAGTGGGGTGCCCCCACCATCACCAACGATGGTGTGAGCATCGCCAAGGAGATCGAGCTGGAGGACCCGTGGGAGAAGATCGGGGCCGAGCTCGTCAAGGAAGTTGCCAAGAAGACCGACGATGTCGCCGGTGACGGCACCACCACCGCTACCGTGCTGGCCCAGGCACTGGTGCGCGAGGGGCTGCGTAACGTCGCAGCAGGTGCCAACCCGATGGCGCTCAAGCGGGGCATTGAGAAGGCCGTCGAGGCCGTCTCGGAGCAGCTGCTGAACTCGGCCAAGGAGGTCGAGACCAAGGAGCAGATCGCGGCGACCGCCGGGATCTCCGCCGCCGACCCAGCGATCGGTGAGCTCATCGCCGAGGCGATGGACAAGGTCGGCAAGGAAGGCGTCATCACCGTCGAAGAGAGCCAGACCTTCGGCCTTGAGCTCGAGCTCACCGAGGGCATGCGCTTCGACAAGGGTTACATCTCGCCGTACTTCGTCACCGACCCCGAGCGCATGGAGACCGTGCTCGAGGACCCGTACGTCCTGCTGGTCGCCTCGAAGATCTCGTCGGTGAAGGACCTGCTCCCGCTGCTGGAGAAGGTCATGCAGTCCAACCGGCCGCTGGCGATCATCTCCGAGGACGTCGAGGGCGAGGCGCTGGCCACCCTGGTCGTCAACAAGATCCGCGGCATCTTCAAGTCGGTGGCGGTCAAGGCCCCCGGCTTCGGTGACCGCCGCAAGGCCATGCTGGCCGACATCGCCACGCTCACCGGTGGCGAGGTCATCAGCGAGGAGGTCGGCCTCAAGCTGGAGAACGCCGACCTGTCGCTGCTGGGCCGGGCCCGCAAGGTCGTCGTCACCAAGGACGAGACCACCATCGTCGAGGGTGCCGGCGACCCGGAGCAGATCCAGGGCCGGGTCAACCAGATCCGGGCGGAGATCGAGAACTCGGACTCCGACTACGACCGCGAGAAGCTGCAGGAGCGGCTGGCCAAGCTGGCCGGCGGCGTTGCGGTGATCAAGGCCGGAGCTGCCACCGAGGTCGAGCTCAAGGAGCGCAAGCACCGCATCGAGGACGCGGTGCGCAACGCGAAGGCCGCTGTCGAAGAGGGCATCGTCGCCGGCGGCGGCGTGTCGCTGATCCAGGCCGGCGCGCTGGCCTTCGAGAAGCTCGACGTCACCGGTGACGAGGCGACCGGTGCCAACATCGTCAAGGTGGCGATCGAGGCTCCGCTGAAGCAGATCGCGATCAACGCCGGCCTCGAGGGCGGCGTGGTGGCCGAGAAGGTGCGCGGCCTGCCCGCCGGGCACGGCCTCAACGCGGCCACTGGCGAGTACGAGGACCTGATCAAGGCAGGCATCATCGATCCAGCCAAGGTCACTCGCTCGGCAATGCAGAACGCGGCATCCATCGCGGCCCTGTTCCTCACCACCGAGGCCGTGGTCGCGGACAAGCCGGAGAAGCACCAGGCACCGGCGGGCGGCGGCATGCCCGACGGTGGCGGCATGGACTTCTGATCCGCTAGTTCCGCCCGCAGGGGCCGGCCCGTTACGGGCCGGCCCCTGCGGCGTCTGACGCCCGGCACGCAGTCCCGGACTGCAATTCGGTTCCGAATAGCGCCAGCGCGCTGTCCCGGACCGCATTTCGGCTCCGAATGGCACTCGCTGAGATTCTCAAGAATTTTTTGCGGGTTGCTGCGAGCGGCGACGACTCCCTGGCAAGCAGGCCACACCGTGGCGAGCAAGGCCGCATGTGTCGGGAGGGACCCATGACGATCCGGGACGAAGCGCTGCGCGCACTGGACGCACTGGCCGAGCAGGTGAACAACCCTGCGCGAGAAGCGCACCACGCTGGGCAGCGCAGTACCCATCACTCCCACCCGGCCCATCACTCCCACCCGGCCCATCACCCACACCCGGGCGCCCCGGGGCAGCTGGAACGGGAACTCGCCGCTGCGGTGGCCGATCCGATGGTGCCGCGCAGCCGGATCGACCAGTTGCTCGCCCGGTTGGTAGGGCAGGCCGGTGAGCGGGGCGACGCGGGAACGGCGGCCCGGCTGGCGGTGGCCACCGTGCTCGCGGTCGACGGGCCGCAGGTCGCCGGTGACCTGCTGGTTCCCTGGCGCGTCGCGCGGGAGGGCGCAGGGCCGTCTGCGGTGGGATGCCCCTGCTGCACTGCGGAGCTGGAGGTGCGGTTGCTCGCGGAGCTCGGGCGATACCAGGAGGCGGCAGACCTGCTCAGGGGGCAGCCGGCCGCGGAGCTGTGGTGCCCGGAGTCCGATGCTGCGTTGCTCGGTGCTGCGCTGCTGCCGTTGCTGGGAGCCGGCCAGGGGTCTCGCGCAACGGCCTGGCACGCGGAGGGTCTGCGCCGGGTAGCCCATGACCGGAACCGGCTGCACCTGCTCGCGGACCACCTGGACTTCCTCCGGCTCACGGGCAACGGCGCGGCGGCGATAGAGCTGGTCCGCACGCACGCCGCGCTGCTGCAAGCCGGGTGCACGACGGCGCAGCGGTTGCGCTGGCTCACCGCAGCCGCCCAGGTGGCCGCCGAACAGGTCGACGCCGGTCACGGCGAGGA
>JBOHGM010000078.1:0-26248 GCA_050699435.1 Pseudonocardiaceae bacterium
GCTCGATGATCAACGCATCTCTCGGGGCCGGCGACCCGGCGAAGGTCTCGATGCAGTCGGTGTAGATGTCGACCGCAGCGGAGATCCGGTTGAGTGCCGCGAGGTGGCCGGTGAGGTCCTTCAGCGAGACGACGAAGTGGGAGAAGTAGACCTCGGCGGACGTCTCGGTCAACCGCCGGTAGATGTCGGCTGCCTCCTGGGCGGGGGCCAGGGCAACTCGGTGCTGGCTCAGCTCGCCGTGCTGAGCCGCGAGGCTGCTCAGCGCGGCCGCGAGGCCAGGCAGGTAGGTAGTGGGGTTCGCGTCCACCAGTGCCCGGTAGGTCTCGACAATGTGCCGGGTGGCGGACAGCGCCGCCTCGCGGCTGCCGAACGCGAGCAGATGGGCGGCGAAGTCGGTCAGCGCTACCGCGAGGCCAGGTAGGTAGAACTCGGGGTCGGCCTCGGCCAGCCTGCGCAGGGCGCGCACCCCGGCAGGGCCGGCGTGTGCGGCGTGCCTGGGCAGGTGACGTCGCAGGTAGGGGCTGCACAGGTCCGTCGCACCGCCGCGGCGGGTCGGCGTCTGGGTGGTCTGCGTCCAGGCGAGCGCGACCAGGGCCTCGGCCAGCGCCTGACCCGCCGCGCGACCGCCGACGTCCGGGGAGCACTCGAGGAAATGCTCGACGAACTCGCGGTGCCAGAGCCGGTAGAGCACCTCCCCATCCTGCTCGTCCTCGACGAGGTAGCAGCCGTAGTGTTCGAGCACCCAGTCCAGGTCAGCGGCGCGATACTCGACACCATTCGGGCTCAGCGCGGTGGCCGCCGCCTCCCACACCCCTCGGCCCGGCATCCCCCGGCCCATCCCCCAGGCCAGCGCGCGCAGCAGATCCCTGGCGGCGTCCGCCAGCTCCACCCCATCCCGTATCCGGGTCCCGCTCGCCAGGTCGTGTTCCAGCGCCCCGACGGTCGTCACGGCCAGCTGCCCTTCCCAGCCCTGCGCCTGGACATCGATGACCCCGCGCACAATCTGCGAGACCACCGTGCGGGCGTAGAGGAACCCGCCCCGCTGGGCGGCCGCCCGCCTGGCCAGCACCGGCGCCACCCGCGGCGCGAGATCGACCCGGCCGGCGGCGCGCAGCCGACCAGCCACATACCGCTCGATGTCGTGCCCGGTGTCCGGCTCGACGTCCAGATCGAGGACCGTCGCCCTCCCCCCGAACAACTCGTCCAGCCGGGCAGCAGCCCCCTGGCCGGACGGCGGCTGGCGCCAGCCGAACTCGTGGTGCCGGGTCGCGAGCAGCACGCTCGCCAGCACACTGAGCGGAACCAGCAGATCTGTCACGATCTCGGTGGCCTGCTCGGCGATCGCCTCGTCCAACCCGTCGAACACCAGGACCGGCGGATAGGGCATCGCCGCCACGGCCTCGATCAGCTGCCAGCAGCTCGCCGGCGCGGGCAGCTGCAGACGGTCCGCCAGAACGATCGCGAGGTCGTGCGCTCCCATGCCCCGCAGGTGCACCGCCGCATCGACGCAACCGAGGCCCGGGTCTGGGTCGGCTGGCTCGAGTGGGGCGTGCTCGAGCAGCGCCCGTCGTGCGGCGGACTCAGACAGCGCAGCGATGCGCCCCACCACGGCGGACTTCCCGCTGCCCGCCGATCCGGTCACCACGAAAGCACCGGGCAGCTCCGTGTGAATCCAGGCCAGGATCCGCGCCAGGACCGCGCGGCGACCGGTGAACAACCACTCTTCCTGCAGCGGGTCCTCCTGCAACGGGGTGATGCCGTCAGCGGCCGTCGGTATGCTCCACTAGGTGCGTCCGCTGACACCTGCGTTCGGCACGCTACACGCCGTGCGATGACCTACCGCAGGGAGCACGCCGACCGCCTCCCGGCGGGCTCCCCGCCCTGCTCAGTCGTCGTCGAAGACGTCGTCCGCGTCGCTGAGGACCTCCCGGCCGCACCGCGGTTGCACCTCTCGGCTGTTGCCGTCCTCGAACAACTCCTGGAAGGAGCCGATCTGCCGTTCCGAGAGGCTCATCGCGTCAGCGAGCACGATGAACTGGACGCCTTCCGTGAACGGAGGTGTGGTCAGCGACCCCGAGTAGCGGAACGACTCGCGCCGCTCAGGGAGCAGGCGCATCAGGCGCACTCCCGAGATGACATGTGTCGCGCCGGGATGCTCCGGAAGCTCGCGGAAGATCGGATCGATCGGTCTGTTGGCGTGTCCCTGTTCCATGAAGACGCCGATCACGAGGAGCGCACCGTCCGCCCGGCGGTGCACGAGGTGCATCTCGAGCGGTGTCTTCCGGCCCTCGATCTCGTGTTCGGACGGTGTGTGCCAGTGGAACTGCAACAGGCTGTAGCGGACACCTTCAAGCGTGAGGGACGCAGCGCCCAGCGGAACATCGGCCCGGACGGTGGCGAACTCGTCCGGCGACCCGGTGTTTACCACCGTAACGGCCGTGCTCTGCGGGTAGGAGAACTCGATCCTCGGCAGGCGATCGACGAAGGTGATCTCGCTTTCGCGAAAGTCAATCGGACTCTGCGCAGTCCCCGGGAGGGCCATACCTGCCACGCGTCCTCCTTTGCGTCGATGTCCGCAGTATCCGTGGCTGCGAGGTACCCGGGGGTGGCTACTGGGCAGCCTTAAGGGCATCCACGTGGCGCTGATTCGGGGTTGCCCCACACCCTCCGGGCTGGTTGCCTTCCCCGTGTGCTGCTGCTCGCTCGCCGATACCACGGACAGCTGCGGCCGTGGTTTAGGCCGGAACGGCCGGGCCCGCTGGTCTGGTCGCACCTCATGCGGACCGGCCACGGCCGATGCCTGGTGGACCGGTGGCCGAACCCGCGCACGGTGCTGGCCGAGGTCGCAGGCAATATCAGCCTGCGGGGCGATCCGAGCCACCTGAGCGACCTGGACGAGCCGATGACCGGATTCGTCGAGGCCCCTGAGTCATTCCTGGCGGTGCTCCGCAATCTGGACCCCGACCTGTGCATCTGGGATCGAGTGATTTTCCAGCTCCCCGGTGCCACCCCCCGCCCACCGCAGCCGGCCGCGACCGTGCGCCGCCTCGCAGCGGCCGATGCCGACGCTCTCGCCGGCCTTGCCGAGGACCTCCGCTGGATCGCTGCGACGCTCGGTGGGCCCGCGGAGCTGGCGAGCAGCGAACTGGCCTGGGGCGCCCTCGAGGAGGGTCGGCTGGTCTCGGTGGCGGTGCCGTTCTACCTGGGCGAACACTACGAGGACGTGGGTGTGGTCACCGAGCACACGTTTCGCCGCCGGGGTCTGTCCACTGCGTGCGCCGCTGCGGTGACCGCCGATATCCGAGCTCGGGGACGGCGCGCCACCTGGACCACCTCGCCCGACAACACCGGCAGCCTCGACGTTGCCGCCCGGCTCGGCTTCCGCCCGGTCCGCAAGGACGTCCTCTACCTGCTGCGGACCCCGATTCCCGCCAGCTAGACCCGTACCAGACTGGTCGATGTGGATCATCGTCTGGATGTACCTGCTCGACGCCTTGGCGCTGAGGACTTCACAGGCTTGGACGGCTTTAGATGCCCCGATGCATGGCTTCTCGTCCGAAACATCGTCGAGCGCACGTCTTGCCCTTGCGCTCGTCTATGGTGGCGAAGCGCGCCTGGTCGGTTCCATTCTGGAGTACATGGACGCGGACAGTGAGTGGACTCCCCCTCAGTTGCGAAGCCGGGCACGGCAAATTTCAAGATCATCCGATTGATTCGGGCTCCTCTGCGTCTTATGGATGCTTGTGCAGATTTTCGAGGGCGCGGGAGCCGTCTCATGGATGCTTATGCAGGTTTCAGCACGACAAAGCGATCTTGAAACGGCGGTGCGAGGCCGGGGCCCGGCGTCCTGGCCCATCAGCCAGCTCCAAATGCCTAGCCCTGACCGATACATCCTTCCGGGCTGCGCGTGCGATGTCTGTCTGGTAGAGACCGCCTCCTCCCTCAGCGTGGCCTGGTGTCGGCGCAGCGCTCGCTGCTGCTCGACGAACTCCGGCGGCTGGCGAGCCATCCTGTCGCATGCCTCCAACCTGGCTGCCAACCGTTCGGCTGCTGCCAGCCTGACGTGCCAGCCGTGCGCGCTGGGGTGCATGTCTGGCGGCGAGTCGCGAGGCAGGCGCCCGGGAGTGTCGGTGGCGACGGCTATCGTCCGGCCGTGGCAACTCGTGAGCTGTTCGGCCTCGACTGGCTGGGCCTGCCGGAGTCCTTGCAGGACGCCCTCCGGCATGGTGAGGTCTTCACCCGCCGCTGGGTCGTCGAGGCCATGCTCGACATGGTCGGGTATACGCCCGATCGCGATCTTGCCGACGTGCTCATCGTCGAGCCCGCCTGCGGTGCCGGGGCGTTCCTCGGGCCGATCATCGAGCGCCTGAGCGCTTCGTGTCACGCCCATGGACGCTCGCTGCCGGATGCGGTCCATGCTGTCCAGGCGTTTGACCTGCTGGAGCACGATGTGCGGTTGAGCCAGGACCTGGTGACCCGCCAGCTGCTCGCCGATGACTGGAAGCCTGACGACGTCGACAAGGTTGTGCAGGGCTGGATCCGGCAGGGCGACTACCTGCTCGCCGACCACGGGCCGCGCCCTGTTGACCTCGTGGTCGGCAACCCGCCGTACATCCGGCTCGAAGATGTCCCGGATGCGCGTATGAGTGCCTATCGGTCGGCCTGCCCGACCATGGGTGGCAGGGCGGACATCTACGTCGGCTTCTACGAGGTCGGCCTGCGGAGCCTCCGGCCTGGGGGGCGGCTCGGCTTCATCTGCGCCGACCGCTGGATGCGCAACCAGTACGGCCACCGGCTTCGCGAGCTGGTGACCCGCCGATACAGTATTGAGCTCGTGCTCACCATGCATGATGTGGATGCCTTCCACGAGCACGTGTCGGCCTACCCTGCCATCACCATCATCAGGAACGCTCCGCAAGGCCAGGCCATTGCCGCTGACACCACCTCAGCCTTCGGCCCCGGTGCAGCCGAGGAGTTCCGGGCCTGGGTGATGAAGCCAGATCAGACGTTCATCAGAGCGCCGTCTTATCACGCTGCGCGGCTGCCGCACTGGTTTCCCGGAGAAGACTCGTGGCCGACCGCATCACCGGCACGCCTTGCCATGCTGGAAGATCTCAGCGCTCGGTTTGGGCGCTTGGAAGATCAGTCCACCGGCACCCGGGTCGGCATCGGTGTCGCCACTGGCGCTGACGAGGTCTTCATCACCCGCCACGGGGACTGTGCGGACGTGGAAGACGACCGGCTCCTTCCGCTGGCCATGGCCCGCGACATAGCCAGCGGCACTCTCAATTGGAACGGTGCCTACCTGGTGAACCCATGGAACGCTCACGGCGGCCTGATCGACCTCGCTGACTATCCCCGTCTGGCGAGCCACTTCGAGGAGCACGGCGACGCGCTGCGCGGACGCTACATCGCCATCAAACAGCCGCACCGCTGGTACAAGACTATCGACAAGGTCGATCACCGACTGACCAGGAGGCCGAAACTTCTGTTCCCGGACATGAAGCTGACCATCCACCCAGTACTTGACAAAGGTGGCTTGTACCCGCACCACAATCTGTACTATATCGTCTCGGACGTGTGGGATCTGCGAGTGCTCGGCGGCCTGCTTCTCTCGAAAATAGCCGAGGCGTTCGTCGCCGCCTACGCGGTGAAGATGCGGGGTGGCACTCTGCGGTTTCAGGCCCAGTACCTCCGTAAGATCCGAGTGCCCGATCCGTCGGAGATCAGTGAGACGGACCGGGTTGCGCTGGCGGACGCGTTCGACCGACGTGACGTGCAGGCAGCCACGCGGGCAGCACTCCGCGCCTACGGGCTCATCGAACTTCCTGATTAGGAGGAAGACCCTTGACTGTCAGCCGCCAAGACTTCGAGGACGCGGTCGCGGCGGATCCTGCTTCCACCGGATTGCCCCTGACTGAACCACATGGGAGATGTACCAGTTGGTTCATTCGGGAGGTATCGTGCGCAGACAACATATTGATGTCGAGGTCCACACTTCTGCCGACGCCGCGACCCTGTACGAACTGCTACGGGGCGGGGCGAGCTGGCCGAATTGGTCGCCGATCGAGTCGTTCCAGCTGGAACGGGCGGGTGCCGACGAGCCGGAGGGCGTCGGCGCGATCCGGATCTTCCGCAAAGGCCGGGTGATCGGCCGAGACCAGGTCGTCGAGCTGGTTCCCGATCGCCGCTTCAGCTACCGGCATCTGTCCGGGCTGCCGGTGCGCGACTACCACACAGCCGTCGACCTCGAACCGACCGAGCGTGGTACCAGGATCCGCTGGCGCACCTCATTCCTGCCGAAAGTGCCCGGTACCGGATGGCTGTGGCGCTGGGGGATCAGACGATTCGTTGACCAGTGCGCGGGGGGCTTGGCCGTCTACGCGGCCACCAACGCACCGTAGGCGCACGGACAGGTCGCTCGTCGCCTGCGAGGCGGCGCTCGTTTCGGTCATGGCTCGATGGTGGCTTCGCCGCACGCTCGCCGCGTCGGTTTCAATGTCACAGGCACTTCCGGGGGCGTAAGCCGGGCGCTGCGAACACGCCTCAGGTGCGACGGGCGTGCAGCGCGTCGATCTCGTGGGTGTCAAGGACGACGTCGAGTTCGCGCAGCGTCGCTTCGAGACGATCGGGCGGTATGGAGATGCGCTCGAAGCGGCCGTCCGCGTACTCCACGGTGAGCTCGTCGCCGATGAGGCGGCGGCTGACGCCGTGATCGAGCCGCATGACGACCAGCTGGCCGGTGAACGGGGAGCGGGGGTGGGTCGCGGTGTAATGGTGGGCGACCTCGTAGTCGACGGGGTGCTGCGGTGTGTCGTCAGAGGCATGCAGGGCCTCCCAACCATGGTCACGGCGTTTCCACAGCGTCCACAGCGCACCGTCGTGGGTCAGCCGGTGCTCCCACCCCGCCTGGTCCACCACGGCCCCGTTCCGCAGCGGCATCGGGTACAGCATCGTGGCCCCGAATCCCACGTCGGCGAGGTGGTCCACCCCGTCGGCGTGCACGACCAACATCATGTGTGTCCGCGGACCTGGCCGGTCCGGCTGGACGCGCGCGATCCGCCGCTGCACCGCGAAGCCGAGTCGTTCGAGCACGGCGGCGAACAGCAGGGCGTGCTCGTAGCAGTATCCGCCCCGGCGCCGGCGCACGAGCTTGTCGCTGATCACCTCCAGTTTCAGCCCGCGATGCGTCCCGAGGACGACGTCGACATTCTCGAAGGGGATGGCACGTACATGCGCCTCGTGCAGTGACCGCAGTGCGTCGGCCGAGGGAGCCTCCTGGGGGTGGCCGATACGCTGGAGGTAGGCGTCGACATCGACGGAGACGACGTCCCACTCGTCGGTCCCGGTGGCCTGCTGCGTCGGGGCGCTCATGGGTGCATGCTCACACCTCGACCGCAGTCGAGGTCAAGCGCTGCGGTCTCGCGCGGGAGCCGCATCCGTCCGCCGCAACGTCCAATGCCGACGACTTCACGGCTCTTGACAGCAAAACTCGTCGGTAGGATCGTGGCTGGCATGTTCAACGTGGCGGTGATCGAGGACCCGGCCGCGGCCGAGGTCTCGCTGGACCCGGTGCGGGCCCGGCTGCTGGCCGAGCTGGCCGAGCCCGGTTCGGCCACGATGCTGGCCGCCAGGCTCGGCCTGCCGAGGCAGAAGGTGAACTACCACCTGCGGGCACTCGAGCGGCATGGGCTGGTCGAGCTGGTGCAAGAGCGCAGGAAGGGCAACTGCACCGAGCGGGTGCTGCGGGCCACGGCGGCGTCCTACGTGATCTCGCCGACCGCGCTCGCCGCGGTGGCGCCCGACCCGGCCCGCTCGCCGGACCGGCTGTCGGCGCGCTGGCTGCTCGCGGTCGCGGCCAGGCTGGTGCGGGATGTGGGCGCGCTGATCACCGGTGCGGCGAAGGCTCGCCAACGGCTCGCGACGTTCGCACTGGACGGCGAGGTGCGGTTCGCCTCAGCGGCCGATCGTGCCGCCTTTGCCGAGGAACTGACCAGCGCAGTTGCCGCACTGGTCAGCAAGTACCACGACGAGAAAGCCGAAGGCGGACGTGACCACCGCGTGGTCATCGCCGTCCACCCGAGTGTCACACCACAGACGAGTATCACACCGCAGACGAAGGAGTCCTGAGATGTCCCGAGAATTCGAGCTGCACAAGGAAGTCGAGCTCGACGCCAGCCCCGAGCAGGTGTGGGAGGCGATCGCCACCGGCCCCGGCATCTCCTCATGGTTCATGGGACCGCACGATGTCGAGCCGCGGGTAGGCGGCACGATCACCCTCACCATCGGCGACTTCTCCGAGCAGGCCACGATCACCGCCTGGGACCCGCCGAAGCGGCTCGCGTACCGGGGTGAGGAGGGCGCGGACGGGTCGTTCCACGCAATGGAATACCTCATCGAGGGACGCGAGGGCACCAGCACCGTGCTCAGGTTCGTGCACAGCGGCTTTCTCAGCGACGACTGGGGAGCCGAGTACGAGGACATGACCAGCCACGGCTGGGACCGCTACCTGCACACCCTTGCCCAATACCTGACGTACTTCACCGGGCGGCCCGGCACCTTTGTCTACGCCGAGGGGCCCACCGCGGCCGAGGGACAGGATGCCTGGACTGTGCTCACCGAGGGACTCGGTCTGACCGGTCCAGTCAGCAACGGGGACCAGGTGCGGCTCACCCCGCAAGGACTCGCCGCGATCGAGGGCGTGGTGGACTACGTGGTCCCCGGATATCGGGAGTTCCTGGGGGTCCGCGGCAGCGACGGGCTGTACCGGTTCCACGGCGGCGGCCACCAGATCAGCGTGGGACACCACCTCTTCGCCGAGGACGTGAACGGCGAAGAGGCCACAAAAGCCTGGCAGGCATGGCTGAACCGGTTATTCTCCGGATAGCTTGGTACCACGATCACAACTCCGGCGGCGACCCGCTGCCCGCTGCCGCAGCCAGTTATGGACTTCCGGGGGCAGGTTGCGCACGTGGAGTTCAGCCATGGGACCAGTCTAGTCCCATATCGGTACCAGTCCAGGCCCCTCGCGCGAGGCCGTGGTCGGCCAGTTCGTTCACCCCGCGAAGTCGGTAACCGCACCGCGGCGCTGAGCCGGACGACGTCCACACGGGCTCACCGCATGGGCGTACTTCCCGCGAGATGCCCCATAGGTTGCCCGATCGGCCAGCCATGTCTGTCTCGTCGGCAGGATCATGTGTGAACAGACGCAGGTAGCTCGGCTTGTCACGATCACCTTTCCGGGACAGCCGGTGCTACCAGGCGAACGTGGGCAGCCGACTGAGGGTGTGCACCTACGGAGGAGGACTCATGGCGTTCGAGGTGACTCCGCTGGAGTCCGACGCCGCCGCCCGACGCTGGCACATCAAGTGGATCGGGATTGAGTGACATGGGCGCGGGTCCTGGCCAGCGCGCTCGCATCGCTGTCGTCCTCGACCAGCTCACCGGCGCGCTGCGCTGGAGCGGCCGTGGCGACGCGAGCCAGGTGGTCGGCATCGACCTCCTGCCAGCAGCTCAGGCGCTCCTCCGGGAGGCCGCTGACCGTGGCTTCGCCGTAACGCTGCTGCTGCCCGATGGTGAAGCGGCGACGGCCGCACACGCCGCCGAGCTCCTCGCGCCGCTGCCTGTCGTCACCCTCGACGAGCATGCTCAGCTGGGCGGTGCTGGTGCAGTGACCGAGCCACGGGTGTTCGTGGCGGCCGACCGCGTGCTCCGACAGGCGGCAGCCGACCGCGGAGAGCGACCGGTTCCACACCCGGCGCTCGCCCTCGACGCAGCCGGGGAAGCCCGGTTCTTGTTCGTCGCGGTGTCCGGCGCCCGGTCCGAGCTCTCTGACCTGCCTGGGCTTGTTCCCTACTGGCTCGAGCACGGTGCCGACGGCACCTGGCGCTGCTTCGGCGTGCTGTCGCTGAGCGCCTTCGCGCATGCGGTCACGAAGCGTCTCAGGCTTGAGCGGCTTGCCCTCGATCCCGGCGTCGAAGACCCCCTCCTCATCCAGCTGGACCCGACGGATGACGCGGCTCGCCAGGAGTTGGCCGAGCGCAACGTCCTCTGGTCCGATGGGCGTCGGGTGCTGCTGGCACTCGACGCGTTCACTCGCAACGACGCCATCGCGATCCACGGACCGCACGGGCACTTCCTCCTTCTCACCCCGAGCCCCGAGCTGCTCCGGCCCGCACCCGACCACCGAGAAGCAGCGCTCGTCACCCGTCAGGCGCTGGCTCAGTGGATCCAGGAGCGACCGAGTGCCCAGCTAGCGGAGGTGACGCTGGACATCGAGCCGGCCGGTGCCCCTGCGGTGGCAGCACCTCCGGCCACCGCCGCGTCCTTCACCGCAGACGTGGAACGCTATTCGGGCGCGAGGCCGCTCGACGCCGCTGGCCCGGTAAGGTCCAGGCACAGCTCCCACCCCGACAACGCCCGGGTCGTCCAGGCGCTCCTGGCCGATCTTGCGGCCATCGGGTACGCGCCCTATACCCATGCCTTCACCTTCGGCGGCCACCCGCTGCACAACGTGATAGCCGACCTTCCGGGGGCCGGGTTCGAGACGGTGGATCCCGACCCGCGAGAAGAAGCACGGGGCGTTTTCTCGGCCGAGACGGAGCCGCCGATCGGCCTCGGAAGCTGGTATCCCTGGTGGGATGCGGACGTCCCACTGCCGGGATTCGGGGCCGGCCTCGTCGTTGTCGGATGCCACCTCGACTCGACCGCCGCCCGCGACGCCGGTTACGACCCGGGCAGCGGCCCGGCCTCAGGGGCCGACGACGACGGCTCAGGCATCGCCGCGACACTCGCCATCGCTCGCGAGTTCTGGGCTTATCGGGGCCGGCTGAGGCACACGGTTCGCTTCTGCTTCTTCAACGCCGAGGAGTCGGGGCTCATCGGCAGCAAGGCGTACGCGTCGGCGCTCAAGGCCGCTGATGCGCCGATCAAAGCGGTGGTGTGCTGCGACATGATCGGGTACAACAGCGACGCGCAACGCGTCTTCGAGGTGCACGCGGGATTCACCGACCCGGCCGTGCGCGACGCGAGCATGCCCATCGCCGAGGTCGTCGCCGCCTCAGCCGCGTCCCTCGGCGCGCTGCCCCCGGCGCAGGTTTACCGGGGGACGATCCAAGTGGGCGGGACTGACCGGGCGCTCTACGACGGTGCCATCAACCGCAGCGATCACGCCGCCTTTCACCAGCAGGGCTACCCGGCGGTGGTGGTCACAGAGGACTTCTTCCCCAATGATCCCGCCGAGCCGGTTGCAGACGCGAACCCCAATTATCATCGCAATGCCGACGCGACGATCGATGGCCCGTACGGCGCCGACATCACCTGCGCTGTCAGCCTCGCGGTCAGAGAGTTGGCGGGCGACGCTGGGTGACCGCCGTTAGGGGTGACCGCCGTTAGGGGTGACCGCCGTTAGGGGTGACCGCCGTTAGGGGTGACCGCCGTTAGGGGTGACCGCCGTTAGGGGTGACCGCCGTTAGGGGTGACCGCCGTTAGGGCGCGCCGAGGGTGTCCAGCGCTTGCGTGGCGCCGGGATGCAGGGGGACTGGGTCGGTCTGACGGGCCTGCCGCAGGGCGATGTCCTCGGCGGCCGGGTTGACCGTCACCAGATCCGCCTTGCGCTCGAACAGGGTCTTGGTCAGCACACATGCGGTGGCCTGGTCCAGGTTCTCCGGCACGACCAGCAGGTTCGGCACCACGATGGTCGGGGTGTCGGTGGCGTCTGGGTAGGTCGAGGCGGGGATGGTGGCGACGTCGTAGACCGGGTTGATCTCCTGCAACGGGCCCAGCACGGCGGAGGTGTCGAGCAACCGCACCTGGTCGCCGAGGCTGGTGAACAGGTCGGTGATGTTGGGAGTGGGCAGCCCCCCGGAGAAGAACATGGCGTCGATCGTGCCGTCCTTCATCCCGTCCACGCTGGTGCCGATGTCGAGTCGCTGAGCGGCCAGATCCGTGTCCGGATTCAGCCCGGTGGCGCGCAGCATCCGGTTGGCGATCACTTCGGTACCGGACTTCGGTGACCCGGTGGATACCCGCTTGCCGCGCAGATCCGCGAGGGTGCTGACGTCGGCGTCGGCGCGGACCACGACCTGGCTGAAGTTGGGGTAGAGCCGGGCCAGCGCCCTGATCGGCTGCGGGCTGCCGCCGAAGGAGCCGGCCCCGTTGACCGCGTCGGCGGCGGTGTCGGCCAGCGAGAACGCCACCTGGTAGTTGCCCGCGACGACCTGCTGGATGTTCTGCACCGAGGCGCCGGTCTCGGCGGCGGTGGCCTTGAGCCTGCCGCCGGTGGCAGCGCTCACCGCTTCGGCGAACGCACCGCCCAGGACGTAGTAGACGCCGCCGGTGTTGCCGGTGGCGACGGCGATCCGGTTGTTCGCGGTGATCTCGCAGCCGGCACCACCTGGAGCAGGGGTGGCGCTCTGCTGGCGACCACCACAGGCCACTAGGCTGGTCACCACGAGCGCGGTGGCGAGCAACACCAGGGACGATCGGCGACACGTCATCGGTTCTCCCCAGGTGCGAGGGGCGTTCGGCTGGTCAACAGGTGGATCACGACGGCGACGGCCAGCAGGGTAGCTCCGGCGGCGATCGCAGCCGACTCCAAGTAGAGCAGCAACAGCGCGGCGAGCAAGCACAGGCCACGTTCGGCCCCGCCGGCCCGGCGGACCAGCCAACCGCCGGTGGCCACCGCCAGCGCGGCGATCGCGAGCACCGAGACGACGGTCGTCCAGAGGATGGTCCACGGCGAGCCGATGGTCAGCAGCGCGGCGCCGTTGCCGGTAAGCACGAACGCGAACGGCACCAGGAAGGCGGGCAGCGCGTACTTGGCGGCCTGCCCCATGGTGGCCATCACCCGGCCTCCGGTAATCGCGGACGCCGCCACGGCGGCCAGCGCGGTGGGTGGGGTGACCTCGGAGAGGACGGCGAAGTAGAACAGGAACATCGCCGCCTCAGCCGGGGCCACCCCCACATTCTGCAGCGCCGGTCCGATGATCACCCAGGCGATGATGAACGAGGCGGTCACCGGCACCGCGAGCCCGAGCAGGGCGACGGCCACCGCGGCGAGTACGGCGGTGGCGATCAGGGCACCGGTCGGGTGATCGGTGATGGCCCGCGCCGTGCCGACCAGGATCGAGGAGAGCGCCAGCCCGAGGCCGGTCTTGGCGATGGTCGAGGTGATGATCCCGGCGGCCGCGCAGACCGCGACGACCGGCAGCACGCTGCGCACCCCGGTGGCCAGCGCGGCGTAGAGCCGCCGTGGCGTGAGCGCGTGACGGCGGTCCAGAAAGGACAGCACCACCTGTACCCCGCAGGCATAGATCACCGCGGCGAATGGCGTGCTGCCCAGCGCGAGGAACACCACGATCACGGCAAGCGAGATGAAGTGGTAGCCGAAGCGGCCGAGCAGCCGCCACGGTGACGCGGTCGCGACCTCGACCGCGGTGGCTCCCAGCCGCCGGGCGTCGATCTCGACGGCGAGCAGGATGCCGAGGTAGTACAGCAGCGTCGGGATGATCGCCCACAGCAGTACCTGCAGGTAGGACACCTGCAGGTACTCGGCGATGATGAAGGCTGCGGCGCCGAGCGTGGGTGGTGAGAGGATCGCGCCGATGCCCGCCGCGGCCAGCATCCCGCCCGCGTGCTCGGCCGGGTAGCCCGCGCGGCGCAGGATCGGCCAGGTCACCGAGCCGAGGCTGACCGTGGTCGCCGTGCCCGAGCCGGACACCGTGCCGAGCAGGAACCCGGACAGGGCCACGGTTCGGCCCGGTGCGCAGCGGGAGCGGCCGAATGCGGCCAGCGACAGTTCGATGAAGAACCGGCCCGCGCCGGACAGGTCCAGCACGGCAGCGTAGATCGCGAACAGCACGATGTAGCTCGCCGCCACGTCCAGCGGCACCCCGTAGAAGCCGGATGCGTCGTTGTACAGCGCGCCCGCGATCTCGTCGACGTTCAGGCCCTGGTGCGCGATCGACCAGTTCTGCGGCAGCAGGCCGCCGTAGTAGGAGTAGCTCAGAAACAGCAGGCAGACCGCGGGCAGCAGCCAGCCGGTGGTCCGCCGGCAGGCCTCCAGCACCAGGAGCAGCAGCACCGCGCCGGCCAGCACGTCCGGTGTGGCCAGGATGCCCTGGCGGTCCAGAAACGCATCGAAACCTCCTGCTCCGAGCGGTGCCGGGAGCACCGGATACAGGCCGACCCCCAACGCCAGCGCCGCCAGCACGTAATCCGCGGCAGTGGGGTTGTCGCGGCCCGGCCGTCCTCGACCGCCGAGCCGCCCGCCGGAGCGGTAGCAGAGGAAGACCAGCGGCAGCGTCGCGGCCAGGAACAGGATGAGCGCGAACTGGTTGCCCTGCGCCAGCGGCCAGAACACCTGGTAGATCGTGCCCACCGCGACCAGCGCGCTGGCCGCGGTGACCCCGGTGGCCACCCGCCCGGTGAGGCGACGGGCCGGCCGCTCCTCGTCCTGGGCGATCACCACGTCGCCGCCCCGGCCCGGGTCCACCTTCACGATGATTTCAGGCGAGCATTCGATGCACCCATCGGCGTACCTG
This sequence comes from Pseudonocardiaceae bacterium, assembly GCA_050699435.1. GTDB lineage: Bacteria > Actinomycetota > Actinomycetes > Mycobacteriales > Pseudonocardiaceae. The sequence continues at coordinate 14,544 of JBOHGM010000078.1, forward strand.
CTCGACTTCCTGGTCCGACAGTCGTCCCAGCGGTACGGGCCGGGTGAAGCGGATGGTCGAGATCGTGCGAATATCGTCTGTGCGGGCCCAACTAGGCCGGTTGAGGCCCGACTCGGTCGACGTGATGGCAATGTGGTGCGGCAACCCGCGATCACGCGCCGTGAGCGGTACAACCAGCGCCATCTGGATGGGGAACCGGCAGTGGTCCGCAGAGCCGACGACCACCGCTGGGCGGCTCCCGCCTTGTTCGCTTCCCAGCGGTGTCCCGAAGTCGGCCAGCCACACCTGCCATGGCTCGGTCGTCACAGCACCGGTCATTGGTTGTACTCGGGGTATTCGTCGCGGGCGTTGCCGAGCCCATCGGCGGCGGTGTTGTCGGTAAGCTGAAGTTCCTGCTCGTAGCCGGCCCAATGCTCGGGGTCGTTGCGGAGCCGGGCATACGCCGCGTGGACCTGGCGCATTTCGTGTTCGTCGATCAGCCGGTTGAGGGCCGCCTCTTGGCTGACACCCCCGAAGTCCTCGCGCGCCAACGCCGCGAGCCGATCCCGAGTACAGCTATCCATCCGTACTGTCGTGGTAGCCATGGGACTAGTATGCCACGAGCACATACATACGAGTAGATTACAGCTCACATACACGGGCCGACTCCGCTGAGTGCAGGGGTGCGGCGGGGCAGCGATTTCGGCAGGATGGATGACAGGTGGGCGGACCGCAGGTGAGGATGAGAACGGCTGGTGACCGACTCGCGAGAGCTGGACGAGCAGGTGCTCGGCTGGTTGTCGCCGGACGGCCGTGACCCGGCCTCGATCAGCCAGCACGATGCCCAGCAGCTGGCCTGGTGGACGGCACCGCGCACGTGGTTCATGCGACAGGACGAGTTGACCGAGGTGGCGTCCGCCTGCGCCGGGCTGCTGGAGACCTCGGGCAGGCACCGCGCCGCAGCGGCGTTGCGCGAGCACACCCCGGCGGTGCTGGCCGCCTGGGCCCGATCAGCACAGCACGGGCGCGCCGCTTGCCACCGGGCCATGCAGGCCACCGGGGTGCAGCCGCCCGACACGCCCACACTCGTCTGGGGATCGATCATGGGCAGCGCCGAGGCGAGCGTGCTCGACGCCGCGCAGCGCATGCTGGAGTCGGCCATCGACACCGACGCGTTCGTCCCCGGTGAGCAGTCCTGGCGCAGCTCCCAGTGCAGCCTGGTCGAGACCTGGCTGCGCGCCCCGTCGCCGTTGTTCGCCGGACAACCACCGGTCGAAGTGGTTCATGCCGAGCGCACTGCGCACTGGGTGGAAGACGGCACGTCGGCCCGTCACATCATCATGCGCGCCGTGCTACCCCGCCTCAGCACGCCTATCAAGCCGGCCACCGACACGATGGAACCGTTACGGTTCCTGCTCGACACCATCAACCAGGGGATCGCGCTCACCACCACCGGCCGGCTGCCGCTGGCCTTCGTCCGGGACGTCGCCGCCCGCTTCGGCTGGGGCATGCCCGCCTTCAAGATCCGCCACGAGGGCGACGTCGTCGAGCTCGGGGAGCTCCGTGATCTCGCGACCCGGACCGGCCTGATCACCCTGCGCAGGCGTCCGCAGACCCTCACCCTCACCGCCGCAGGCCAGGCGGCCCTGGACGACCCGGCACAGCTGTGGGCCACCGCCGCGGCAGGCTGGTTCGATCTCGACGATTTCGCCGCGCACGTCGCCGAGATCGCCGCCGCGATCCTGCTGGCGGGGCCCGCCACCGCAGCACCAGCCCTGGCGGGCGCCGCGCACGAAGCGGTCGCCGCCAGCTTCTGCGATCAAGACGGCGCCCACCCCGATTATCGGGAGGTGCGCACCGCGCTGTGGGAATGGCTGCGGCCAGGTCACATGCTGCGCTGGCTCAGCTACCCGCCTGGCACGACTGAGCCGCTCCAGCAACTCACCGATCCCGGTCGCGCTGCCGCTATCGAGGGGTTGCGCCACCGCTCCCGCGCCCCGCTGCACGATCCGTGCTGAGAGGCGATCCGTGATGGGCCTGGCCCGATGGGTTACCCTGCGCCGATGGCTGCCGAGAATGACCTGCTCGCCGACGTCGAGACCGTCGCAGGAATGCTCGTCGACGCGGCGCCGCCGGACGCGGACCAGACCCGGTTCCTCCTCGATGCGCTGACCTCGGCCACCGACAATGCACTGAGCTCGATTTCCGGCCGGATCGAGTGCCACACTGCACAGGGCGGTGTGGTCGCGCCGCAGCTAGCGGCGCTGGGCTCGGCTGCCCGCGGCAGGGAGGCCAAGGCCGCTGTCGCGCTGCTCGCCGCCCGCGCTGCCGAAGGCGCCGGGGACTCCGCCACCGCGTGCGACCTGATCGACGAGGCGCTGACCCTGCGCCCCGGCATGGAACCGGCCCTGCACGACGGCGCCCAGTACGCCGCCGCCCGCGGCGACTACGCCACCGCTGACCGATACCTGCGGCGAGCTGACCGTCCCAGCCCGCTACGACCCGGGCTGAGCGAGGTCCTCACCGCCAAGCCCATCGACGTCGGACGCAACACGCCGTGCCCGTGCGGATCGGGCCGCAAGTTCAAGGTCTGCTGCCAGCGCACCACGGCACCTGCGCTGACCGCGCGAGCCCAGCTCATCTACGCACTGCTGGGCACTTACGGCGAGCGCGCTCCCGGCCTCGAGATGATCACACCGCTGTTCGACCGCACCGAGGACGCGCCGCGCTGCGCGATGTTCTTGCTGGATGTCGCCCTGTTCCAGGGCGGCCTGGTGGAGAGGTTCCTCGCCGCCCGGGGACACTGGCTGCGCCCCGAGGAACGCGACCTCATCGAGCGCTGGCGGCAGGTCCCGGTCACGCTCTACGAGACGTTGCACGTGGAGCGCGACGTCAACGTCACGCTGCGTGCCCTGCCGGACGGTGACCCGATCCACCTGGTCGACACGCTGTTCTCGCAGTCCGCCCAGCGCCTCGAGCTGTTCTGCGGGCGGGTCCTGCACGACGACACCGGGCCTCGCATGCTCGCGCTGCCCGTGCACGTCCTCCGCCACCGCCGCCGCGCGCTGGTCACCCTGCTCGCATCCGGTCCCTCGATCGAACAGATCGCCGACTTCTTCGCTGCCGAACCTCCCCTCCAGTTGCGCAACAGTGACGGCGACGACGTCCACGACTGCCGCGGCACCTATCAGGTGCGCAGCGCCCAGCAGACCTTCGACCGGCTCAGCGGGCGGCTGACCCAGACCGGTGACGAGCTGATCGACTGGCACCGGCCGCTGCCCGACGGGAGAGTGCTCAGCCTCGGGCAGATCCACCGGGAGGGCGACGCCTTCACCCTCACCGCGAACTCCCCCACCCGGCTCACCGAACTCGAGGCCATGCTGTTCGACGTCGCCCCCGACGCCGTCGCACAGGACCGGCACGCGGAGCGCGTCAGCCCCGACCCCGACCCCGACGGCCGCGATGCTCGGGTCCTCATTCTGGAGAGCTACATCATCGACGCGGCATCCGCCGCCGATGAAGACCAGCCAGCCGAGCGGGTGAGTCGCGACGCCGAAGCAGGCTGGCTCGACACCGCTGGCGTGATCGGTGAGCTGAGCCCACGCGAAGCCGCCTGCTCCAGCGATCGCGCCGTCCTCGCCGAGCTCCGCAGCACGATCGACGACATCGAGGCCACCCTGCTGCAAGCCCAGCGTGCCGGGCGACCCACGGCTGCCCTGATGAACCCACACCGGCTCCGCGCCGCGCTGGGAGCGATCAGTCCAGCACCGGCCGGGTCGTCCGACGTGGAGTAGGTGATGGTGGCCCCTGGCCCACGCCCGACCAGTCCAGTTCGATCCGCAGGCATCTCACGTCGCGACTCGGTCGCCCAGCGATTCCAGCGCGGTCCGCAGCTGCTCCGTCCCCGCGGCATCCAGCATCGCACTCGTCGCCGTGCTGGCGTGGAAGTACAGGCTGGTAACCCGACGCGGTCCGCGCCACGACCGCGCTGCGGTCGGTGCCGTTCGGTGCGCCCATCATGGTCCTCCCGTCGCGGGGTCCTCCCGTGGTGGCAGGGTCCTCCCCGTGGTGGCGGCGGGGCCGGGAGCACAGCGTCCATCCCGCCCCCGCCGCTGCTTGTGGCATTCAGCTGCAGTCACTGCTATGCAGTCCATTCAAGCTCTAGTGATGACTATGCACGATGGGTGACTTCTCGTCAAGGTGGCCGCCGCTGGGCATCGGCCTACTCGGCCAGGAGTTCGGCAGCCAGGGAACGGAGCAGGTCGCGGGCGTCTTCGCCGAACGTCGCGTCCTCGCAGAGCTTGCTCCACAGCTCCAGGTAGACCGCGACCTCCGTCTGATCCCGGATATGCAACTCACGGGTAGCGGTGTAGAGATCGACGTGAACGTCCTCATCGACGCCCGGCTCGCCGTAGACGATGAAGTCGCCTCTCGGTGGGACCCGCTGGACCCGCTTCCAGGGGATGACGCCGAGCCGGACGCTCTCCAGCGTGCTGAGCGAGGCGATGTGCTGCATCTGAGCGGCCAATATCCACGGGTTGTCGTCCGGGCCGGGTCGCCAGCGCAACGCTGCCTCGGTGACCACGAACTCGAACCGGTGCCCCGGCTCATAAAGTATCAACTGGCGCTCGGCCCACGCGGCGAGCGAAGCCGCCTGGTCATGAGACAACAGAGGCTGGAAGTCGGCCGCGATCATGGCTTGCCGACGGGTGTACTCGGCGGTCTGCAGCAGGCCGGGCACGAGCTGGGTCAGAAAGGTCCGGACGATGCTGACGGTCGCCTCCGCGCTGGCGATCCGCCGCTGCATACTCGCCGATCCACGGCGGCGGACATCCTCGACCCAGTTGGTGCTTTCGGCCAGGGCCGCCTCGACCCACTCATGCAACTGCTCGCGAGCGTCGTCGCTGGCCCCGGCGGCGCGCGCCCACGCTTCGGCCTCGGCGAGGGTGGGTACCTGCCGGGCGGTCTCCAGCCGGGACACCTTGGACTGGTTCATCCCGGCCCGCGAGCCGAAGCCCGTCTGGTTCAGCCCGGTGTCCTCGCGCATCCGGAGCAGCAGCTCACCCAGCCTGCGGCGCTGCTCGCCGGGCTCGATCGGGGAGTCGTCGTGCTCAACGCTCAATCAGCCAGCCGCTCCCGATGCTCGGCCATCCACTGCTCGAACGGCGCAGCGTACGTCATCGCCAGGTCCCTGCAGGCAATGTAGACCTCGATCGGCTCGAGGGGCTCAGCCGCCCCGACGAACCGCTCCTGCTGGTCGTAGCACATCACCGCCACCCGCCGCTCAATCTCCCCGACCTACTCGGCGAGCAACTCCTGGGCGAGGGAGCCAAGCAGGTCACGGGCATCTTCTCCGAACCTGGTCATGGCAGGCCCACAATCGATTCGACGTGTCACCTGTGGGTACCACCGGTCCGGGTGGAGCGCGACCAGCTGTTGCTCCCCTGCGGGTCAGCCTTCGGGGCCGGGTGGTTCGCCGCCGATCCGGGTGACGATCTCGCTCGCGACGTCGCGGAGTTTGATGTTGCGGTGGTTCGAGGCCCGCCGGAGGATCTCGAAGGCGGCGGTGGCGGTGCACCGGTTCTGGCCCATGATGATGCCGATTGCCTGGTCGATAACCGAGCGGGAGGCCATCGCGACCTCGAGGTGCCGGGTGAGCTGGACCTGGTCGGTAAGCCGCACGGCCAGGCGCAGCGCACGAGATGCTTCGGCGGCGAGGCTCTCGGCTCGTTGTTGCGAATCGGCGTCGAACACCTCCGGCTGTCCGGAGTAGAGGTTGAGCGCTCCTCGCACGCCCGGACCGGCGTTCAGCGAGTTCGACAGGGCGGAGACGATCCCGTGGGCCAGGCCATCGAGCCGGTAGGCACCCCAGCGGTCGTCGGTGGCCAGATTCGTGATGATCACGGTTTCGCCGGTGTTCATGGCGGTGAGGCAGGGGCCGCTGTGGTGGCCGTACTGCACCTCGTCGAGGCTGAGGGCGAGGGCACCGCTGCTGGCCGCGGTCAGCGGGTTGCCGTCGCGTTCGAGGGTGATCCCGCAGGACAGATTGGGGGCGACTGTGTCGGCGGCGTAACGGGCTAGCTCGTCGAGAAAGTCGGTGATGTCCTCGGTGTCGAGGAGCAGTGTTTGCAGCTCGCTGGCGGCGCTGGCCCGGTCGAGGGCACGGTCGCGCATCGGATCTACGCCGATCCCGGAGTGGTGGCTCCGCGTTGGATACTCATCGCAGATGGCGCGCCACGTGGATGGACGGCTCGGGGTACCTCCGACCGGGCCATGGTCGCATAGCGGTGCGGAGGGGGCTACCCAAGTTCGCATTTCCTTGTTAGGTTTTTAGGCGCGGTCCGACAGCGCGGCCAGCCCATAGCTGAGTCGTTGGGTGATGCGAGATGTCGTCAAGCCGCCCCGTCCCACCGGGACAGCGATCCCGCGCGTCGATCGTGCCCCCACTCCACACCTGGGCATCGGCAACCCGTACCGCTGTCGGTGCGCCCGCCATGACGGGTGCGGACGGTGTGGCCGCCGGGGCGCCGGTGCTGGTGGCGATGTGGTGCTGCTCAGTGGGGGCCAACTGGACGGTGGAGCTCCGCGAACTCGACCCTGGCACGGCGCTGGGGACGATGGTGGACTGGATCAGTTCGGGTGTACCGACATCCCAGCCGGAGCCGGACGAGGCGTCCGTCCGCGAGCTGCTGGCCGACCGCGGGCTGCATCTCTACCCGGATTCCGCCGCCGGACCCTGCACGCACAGTCGGCACAGCATCGGCTACGTGTGCGGCGACTCCGAGGTGATCGCACTGGCTCATCGGATGCGCGACGTCGCCGCCGCGGCTGGTGAACACCCGGTGGTGCTGGCTGGGCAGCGGATCGCGGCGGGGCTGCGCATCCACGCCCGGCGTGCCGACGCACGAGACGGACAACTGCTGAGCAGGACTCTCCGGGCGTAGGCATCGAGCCGATGCCCGCACCGCATCGATACCCGCGGAACGGCACCGGTGGAGGCGCAACGTGGTGGGACGCGCCCGGTCCTGGTGGGGCTGGGGCTGGGCGGATCAGGCACTGTCCGATCTGGAGTGCAGGCAGCTCGCCGCGGTACTCCCCGGCCTTCGCGCCGAGCCGATCCCGGTGCCGCCACTAGCACAGTTGCAGCTGCCGGCACCGCGGATAGCTGCGCCCCGCTCGCTGGGCGGCTGGTGCTCGCAGACCACACCCGACCGGGCCGGGCACACCTACGGCAAGGCGTACCGGGACGTGTTGCGGGCGCTGCGCGGGGAGCTGCACAGTGCACCGGATCTGGTGGCCTACCCGGGCACCGAGGCCGACGTCGTCAACCTGCTGCACTGGGCGAGCGAGGCCAACCTCGCGGTCATCCCTTATGGCGGCGGCAGCTCCGTCGTCGGTGGCGTGGAGTACCGCGGCGGCGACCACGCCGGGGTGGTCTCGCTGGACCTGTCCGGGTTCGGTCAGGTGCTGGAGATCGACGACGTGAGCCGGGCGGCGCGAATCCAAGCCGGGACATTCGGGCCGGCCCTGGAGGACCAGCTACGCCCGCACGGCTACACGCTGCGGCACTTCCCGCAGAGCTTCGAGTTCTCCACGCTCGGTGGCTGGCTCGCGACCCGCGCGGGGGGCCATTTCGCGACCCTGTACACCCGGATCGACGATTTCGTCGAGTCCCTGCGGGTGATCACCCCAGCCGGGAGCAGCGAGTCCTGGCGGCTGCCCGGTTCGGGCGCGGGTCCGTCACCGGACCGGTTGTTCCTCGGCTCCGAGGGCGCCCTCGGAGTGATCACCGAGGCGTGGTTGCGAGTCCAGGATCGGCCGCGGTTCAAGGCGTCGGGCGTGGTGCGGTTCACCGACTTCGTCAGTGCCCTCGATGCGGTGCGGGCGGTTGCTCAGTCCGGACTGCATCCGTCCAACTGCCGGCTACTCGATCCGGGCGAGGCGCTGTTCAGCGGCGCGGCGAGCGGCGAGCACAGTGTGCTGGTGCTCGGCTTCGAGTCGGTGGCTGGGCCGGTGGACGGTGCGCTGGCCGGTGCCATCGAGATCGCGGTCTCGCACGGCGGAACGGCGCACGAGCGCGACGGCGGTGACGCCGTGGAGTCCTGGCGTTCGGGGTTCCTGCGGATGCCCTACCTGCGCGATGGGCTCGCCCGGATGAGCGGGATCGCCGAGACCTTTGAGACGGCCTGCACGTGGGACCGCGCCGCGCACCTGTGCACGGCGGTACGCAGCGGGGTCGGTGCGGCGCTCACGCAGGTCTGCGGCGCCCCAGGGATCGTCAACTGCCGCATCACCCACGTATATCCCGACGGCCCCGCCCCCTACTTCACCGTGATCGCACCCGGCAGGCAGGGCTCGGAGATCGCGCAATGGGACGAGATCAAGGCCGCAGCGAGCGAGATCCTGCACCGGCACCGGGCCACCATCACCCACCACCACGCCGTAGGGCGCGACCACCGTCCCTGGTACGACCAGCAGCGCCCGGATCTCTTCGCGGCGGTCCTCACCGCGGCAAAACAGGTGCTGGACCCGCACAGCGTGCTGAACCCAGGCGTGCTCATCGGGTGAACCCTCAGCTGAGCACGGCGGGCTCAGCTGCGCGAGATCAAGCGCACAACTCTGGCGATGAGTTCGGGGCCCAGCGGGTATCGCCTGCTACCGCCGCGTAGGTGGCTGCCGTGACCGCGCCGTAGGCGGCATGCGGTACCAGTCGGCGAGCCAGTCGAGCCCACTCCAGGTGCGGGGATCGGTGACCCCGAGTAGCCTGCCGCTGCTCCGGCCCGCCGGGCACCTCCACCTGGGCGAGGGCGGCCAGTCGCTGCACGGACCGCTCCGGGGTGTCGCTCGCGGGCCGCCCCCGCACCGCCATGTCGAGGTAGGTAACGGCGTTGAGCGCGGTGGTGCCCGCAGCCCCGGCCGCCGCGCCGATCAGCAGCTGACGCAACATGCTCAGTCGGTACCCGGCCAGCTGCAACCGGAAACCTTCGTGAGCCGCTGCACCCGGCGCTCGGCCTCGTCGCGCACCCGTGCTGCCGATCGGGCGCGGCGCTGCGCGTCAGCGCGTTCCCGCTCGGCCCGCTCCCGCTCGCGCTGCAACTCCACGATCTGGCGCTCGACCTCGGCGAACCGTTCCGCGGCTGCCCGGACCTGCTGCTCGGCGAGGGTAGCCCGCGCGGTCGCCTCGTCCAGCTCCTGGCGGGCCTGGGCCAGGTCCCTCGCCACGCGCACCGCACGACGCTGGCGATGGCGGGCGACGTCGTCCGCTGAGGGGTCGTCCGCTGAGGGGTCGTCCGCTGAGGGGTCGTCCGCTGAGGGGTCGTCCGCTGAGGGCGACGACGGCGGCGAGCCCTGCTGCCCAGCCGGGGTCCGCGAGTCCAGTGCTGGCGAGTCCGATGCCGGCGAGTCCGGTGGTAGCGCGACCAACGGTTCGGCGCCGAGGCCGACGTGGTGCAGCGCCCGGGTGAGCTGTCCGGCCCGCACTGCCTCGGCCGCCTCGGGATCCGCCAACGCCGCCGCGAGGGTCTGCTCCACCTCCACCGTGGTCGCATCGGTGAGTGGACGCCCGGCCTCCGCGGCGAGCTGGCGGGCCCGCCGGGCGAGCACACCGACCACCTCGCGCCGCCGTTGAGCGAGCTGTCGCAACCGCTCCCCCTGCAACCGCTGCTGGGCGGCGCGTAGCTCTTCGCCCAGCGCCAGCAACTCGGTTACCTCGGCAGCTGCGGAGCGCACCAGCAGGTTCACCGTCCAGGCGGACATGGTCGGTCTGCGTAGCCGTCCGATCGCGGCGGCCAGGTCGCGATCACCAGCATCGCGGGCCTGCTGAACGGCAGCGTTGCGGGCCGCCACGAACGCTGCTGGCTCCACCGCATAGAGCGCCGCGGCCACCTCGTCGACATCCTGCTCTGCCATGCCACCTCCCCACCAGTGTCCGGCCCCCGCCGGTGCGGTTGCTACTCCAGGTGTGATGTCGCCCACGAATGGGTATTACCTGGTCAGCGCCGCGAGTGGACGGCGCTTCCGAACACCGTAGGTGAGCCCGATGAGCCCTCGCATCGCCATCGTCCCCGTGGGGCCGCACGCCTTCGCAGCCTTCATCGACCACAGCACCCACTACCACCGGGGCACCAGCTATCACCAGGTGGTGCTGGCGCCGGACTTCCTCGCTCAGGCGGGGCTGGGCACCGCAGACGAGGAGGTGGTCGCGCACGAGGCGATCGCCTTCCTGCTCCGGAGCCGGGGGGGAGCTCAGTTACCCGATGTGCTCCAGCTGACCGCACCGTTCCGGGCCAATCCCCTGCTGCTGCCGGAACTGCGCGCTCGACTGGCCTGAGCGCCGTGGTGCCGCTCAGCGGTCCGGTCCAGCCCAGGACAGGATGGCTCAGCGCTTCGGGTTGTCCCGGTGAGGCGCCGGTAACCTTTCGCAGTCGTTCGATCCACGGCCGCTTTGACCAGCCCGAACACCGCGCCGTGCAAAGCGGCGGCAATCAACACCTCGCGGGTGCGGTGGTCCAGCGCGGTCGGCTCCGGAGCCTCGTCAGCGTCGGCGAGGGCGCGCCAGATCCGGGTGAAGAGGGCACCGGCCAGTGCGCCCCCGATCATGCCGCTGACCAAGCTCAACGGCTTGTAGGTTGCCTTGCTCAGCACGCTCATCGGGCCAGGATCCTTCGCACGATGACGGCCAGGGTGATCAGGGCAGCCCCTGCGCCTGCGAGCATGGCCCACCGGTCGGTCGGCGTCCGGCTGACCACAGCACGGGCCCGCTCGGCGCCGTCCACGGCCCGGTCACGCAACTCCATACCGCGCTGGGCGGCCCGGTCCCGCAGCTCGGTACCACGCTCAACGGCTTGATCGCGCAGCTCAATGCCACGCTCAACGGCTTGATCGCGCAGCTCGCTGCCGCGCTCCTTGACGCGGGCTGGCACGTCCGCCTTATGTACCAGCGCCTCGACGGTCTCGCCCAGCTCGCCGCGCAGCTCCTCGATCTCGTCCTGCAACCGCTCCTGCTCGCTGCTGCTCATCGGTGCACACTCTCCTTCACCGTCTCGATGTCGCGCTTGGTGCTTTGCACTGCCTGCTCGGGCACCGGGGGCGTCGCGCTGCGCACCTGCCCGATTCCGGCCAGTGAGAGCCCACCGGCAAGTACCAGCAGCACTACCCCGATGACCAGCGCGGCCAGCCAGGCTGCCAGGACGGTAGCCAACCCGAGCACCGCTGCCGCGGCCAGCGCACCGAGCCCGAGCAGCGCCAGCACCCCGCCAACGCCGCCGAGGCCGATCCCGACTCCGGCGTGGGCACCCTTTCGTTTCATCTCGGCAGTCGCCAGCGCCATCTCGTCCCGCACGAGTGCGGAGACCTGAGCAGACATCCTCTCCACGGGTTGGCGTGGCGGCTCGCTAGCTGCGCTGCCGCACGCCGCCGCGTCTTCGGCCTTGAGCGGAGACCAGCAAACAGGACCACGTGGAGATGACTACGATCCCAACCGGTGGCGTGAACATTTCAGGCGCAACTACATGGCCTATATGTCGGTGCGCCATAACGGCCCAGTACTACAGCCGCACTTTCACGCTGAGTGACAGATGGCTGTCTCAGCGATCATGAACGGTGGCTGAGCACCGCCACCACTCAGACGCGGGCCCCTGCCAGTCCAAGCACAGGGCAGTACGCCGTCAACCCGGCCCAGTGATCGTCGTTTGGGAAGAATCAGCCGCGGTGACCGCGGCTGATTC
>JBOHGM010000079.1:0-25874 GCA_050699435.1 Pseudonocardiaceae bacterium
CTCTTCAAGAGCCCCCAACCCCCCTCCGGCAGGTCTCAAACGGCAGCCAACCCCGCTGGCCTGTCCAGTGGGGTTGGCTGCCGTTATGGGCAGCAATTCGGGGGGTTGGGGGCTCTTGAAGAGCCCCCAACCTTCACTACAGGCGGGCCGCTGCGCGATGGGCTCTGCGCTCGGCGTAGCGGGCCAGGCGCTGCCACCGGCGGACAGTGCTGAGTCGGCTGGCCAACCGCGCCTGGGTCGCGCGACGTTGATCCTCGCGCATTCGGGTACGGGCGAGTATTTCGTGTAACAGCATGGCGCTGTGCTCCTGATTCAGAGTGTTCGATCGGCGGTCGGGAACGGTGGTCACGCCCCCGCCAGGGAGTGCGTCGGTGATCACGCAGCGGCCCCCCGTTCAGACCGGTCCCGCTCAGACCGGTCCCGCTCAGAGCGGTCCTGCTGAGCACGCTCGGCGCGGTCCCGCTCGAGGGCGGCCTTGCTGGGTCGGCCCCGCGGGCGCTTGCGCGGGATGACGGCTCCGTGCTCGAAGATCTCGCCGCCCCACACGCCCCACGGCTCGTGCCGGGACAGCGCACTGGCCAGGCACTCGGCCTTGAGTGGGCAGCCGGCACAAAGCTGCTTGGCCCGCTCCAGCTCAGCTGGGGTCTCGGCGAACCACAGGTCCGGGTCGTGCGTGCGACAGGGCAAGATGATCTGCTCGGATGGCGCAGCGTCGAGCAGGTGGGCCAACTGTCCCCCACCCGGCAGATCGAGTAACGCCCCACCGTCCAGCGGGGCGGTCGCGGTGAACACTTGTCTCTCCTCCTCGGTGGTGGTGCCGGTGGCAGTCGCCGGTGTGTGCCCGCCGCGGGATGAGGACCTACAACGCACGAAGGCCGCGGATCCCGATGCGGGTCCGCGGCCTTCTGAGCCACTGGTGCTGGCTCGAACTCAAGGCTCCGATGCGGACACACGCATACGGTGGGTAACCGGCAAATCAATGCCGATCGGGTTGATGAGGGCGTGGAACCGGGTGCGATACATCGGACGTTCGCCAAGTACGGCGGCGCCGCGGAAATTGCCTCCGGCGGCTGGCGTTGCGACCTTTGTTCCCACCGGCTCGGACCAGACCAGACCGGGCACGGTGAAGGACCCACACCGCGGGAAGCAGCGGGCGCCGGTAGACATGATGATCTCCATCTCGGCACCTCCTTCCCGGTTGCTCCGCTCTCAGTGGGCGGCCGATCTGTCCTGGTCAGCCCCCTACGACCGCCGCCAACAGGAGACTAGAACCAGATCGTGGCAGGGTGCAACCGCTTTTTTCAGCTTTTTCGCTCAACGCCCAGCCTTCGCCGCAGGCCGCCGCGCGGCAGGCTGCTCCTCGGGGATCAGCCCGGAGAGGAATCTGCTGCGCCGCCGGGAGCGCCGCCCACCCGCACTTCGAGACAGCGCCCAGGACAGCGCGAGCCACCGGCGGGCGCGGGTGATCCCGACATAGAGCAGCCGGCGTTCCTCCTCCAACGCGGCCTGGTCGCCCTCGGCGTACTGGATCGGCAGCGTGCCGTCGACCAGCCCGACCAGAAATACCGCGTCCCACTCCAGGCCCTTCGCCGAGTGCAGGGAGGCCAGCATGACGCCCTGCACAGCGGGAGGGTGCGCGGCGTCGGCCCGCGCGTCGAGTTCGGCGACGAACCCGCCCAGGTCGGCGTCGGGCAGGCTGACGGCGAGGTCGTCAGCCAGCTCGGCCAGCGCACGCAGCGATTCCCAGCGCGACCGCGCCGTGCTGCCGGCCGGAGGATCAGCGGTGAGCCCCTGGGCGGCAAGCACCTCGCGGACCGCAGCGCCCAGCCTGCCCGCCGGGCCGGCCGCTGGGCCGACCTGGGCCACCGCCCGCAACGCGCGGACCGCGGCCCGGACCTCCGGACGCTGGAAGAACCGCTCCCCACCGCGGACCTGGAACGGGATCCCGCGGGCGTCGAGGGCCTGCTCGTAGGCCTCGGACTGGGCGTTCACCCGGTACAGCACGGCGATCTCGGCGGCCGTTACCCCCTCGCGCAGCAGCTCCTCAATCGCTGCTGCCACCGCTTCCGCCTCGGCGGGTTCGTCGTCGTACTCGGTGAAGGACGGCGCCGGCCCAGGTGGCTGCTGGCCCTCCAGCCTCAGCCGGGCACCCGCAGGCCGCCCGCGCGCAGCGGCGACCACCCGGTTGGCCAGCGACACGACCTGGGGTGTGGAGCGGTAGTCCCGGCTCAGCCGAACCGTCACCGCATCGGGAAAGCGCCGGGTGAACTCCAGCAGGAAACGCGGCGCCGCCCCGGCGAAGGAGTAGATGGTCTGGTTCGCATCGCCCACTACGGTGAGGTCGTCCCGGGCCCCCAGCCAGGCGTCCAGCACCCGCTGCTGCAGCGGGGTGACGTCCTGGTACTCGTCGACGACGAAGCAGCGGTAGCGGTCCCGGAACTCCTCGGCCACGGGCGAATGCTCCTCAAGAGCGGCCGCGGTGTGCAGCAGCAGATCGTCGAAATCGAGCACCCGGCTGCGGTTCTTGAGCTCCTCGTACCTGGCGTAGACCGACGCCACCTGCGGCGCGGGCAACGGCGTCTCCCGGCGGCCGGCGGCGACCGCGGCCGGGTAGTCCGCGGCGCCGACCAGGCTGCCCTTGGCCCATTCGATCTCACCGGCCAGGTCACGCAGATCGTCAGCGCCGGTAGGCGTCCCGGCGCGCTGCGCGGCCTGGCCGATCAGCCGAAGTTTGTGCTCCACCAGCGGCCACAGCTCATCACCCACCACCTGCGGCCAGAAGTAGCGCAGCTGGCGCAGCGCCGCGGCGTGGAACGTGCGGGCCTGCACCCCGCTGACTCCCAGGTCACGCAGCCGGGTGCGCAGCTCCCCCGCCGCGCGGGCGGTGAACGTCACCGCCAGGACCTGCCCCGGGGCGATGTGGCCGGTGCGGACCAGCTGGGCGATCCGCCGGGTGATGGTGCGCGTCTTGCCCGTACCCGCCCCGGCCAGCACGCACACCGGCCCCCGGGGGGCGCACACCGCGGCGCGCTGCTGCTCGTCGAGCCCGTCGAGGGGATCAGCGACCCGGTCATGTCCTCGGCTGCCCACGCCCCGCATCCTCGCAGAGCCGCCCGACGACATCAGGACCATCTAGCTAGTGCCGCACCAGGCCAGGAACATCGCGCACCATCGCTGTGTTAGTGCCTGGCGTGAGTGAACTGACGATGTACACGACGGTGTGGTGCGGCTACTGCCGGCGACTCAAGGCGCAACTGGACCGAGCCGGGATCGGATTCCGCGAAGTGGACATCGAGTACGACGCAGCCGCGGCGGGGTTCGTGGCACGGGTCAACGGCGGCAACCAGACCGTGCCGACCGTGGTGTTACCCGATGGCACCGCACTGACCAACCCCTCCATCGACGAGATCACCGACGCCATCGCCGCCTAGCTCCCGGCCCGCGGTGCCGCGTCAGGGCAGTTCCACCCCACCCAGCGCGGCGAGCGGACCGGACAAGCGCTCGGCGTCACCCACCACCACTCCGGTGAACCGGGCGGGTGCGAAGAACTCGGCGGCGGCGTCGGCGACCTGCTCGGTGGTGACCGCCCGCAACCGGCTGGGGTGGGCACGCAGCCAGTCGAGGTCCAGGCCGAGGGCGGCCAGCCCGGTGAGGTGGCTGGCCAGCCCGGCCTGCGAGGACATCCCGATGGTGAGCGATCCGATCGCGTACTGCCGCGCGTTGTCCACTTCGGACTCGTCGAGTGGGGCCACCGCCATCCGGCCCAGCTCGTAGCGGGTCTCCAGCAGCGCCGCCGCCGTGACCTCGCTCGCCGTGTCGGCATCGGCGAGCAAGGTGGCCCCGGTCCCGGTGAATTCGAGACCGGAGTGCGCGCTGTAGGTGTAGCCCTTGTCCTCACGGATGTTCTCCACCCAGCGCGAGGAAAAGTAGCCCCCGAAGACCAGGTTCGCCAGCTGCAACGCCGGATATCGCTCGTCGGTGCGCGGCACGGCCTGCGCGGACAGCCGCAGCTGCGACTGCACCGCGCCGTCTCGGTGCACCAGCTGCAGGTCTGCTCCGGTCAGCTCGGGCAGCGGGGCCAGCTCAGTGGCCGGCCGCGTGGACTGCCAGCCGGACAACGCGCTGGACACCGCGTCCACCGCGTACGCCGGTGTGACGTCGCCGACCAGCACGAGCGCTGCGCCGCGGGGCACCACGGCGCGGCGGTGCAGCGCTCGCACGCCGGCCCGACTGACGGCGGTCACCTCGCGGGCCTCCGGAAGCTCCCTGGTGGCGGGGTGGTTGCCGTAGCGGCGGCGCTGCAGCGCCTCCCGGGCGATCATCCGCGGCTGAGAGCGGGTCATCGTGATCCGCTCCACCAGGCGGGCTCGCTCCCGGCTCACCTCGGCAGCCGGGTACGAGGCCGACGTGAGCGTGTCGCTGAGCACATCGAGCAGCACATCAAGGCCGGAGGCCAGCCCGGAGCCGGACACCGACAGGTGTTCCGGATCGACCCGGACGGACAGGTCGCCACCCACTGCGCCCAGCGCGGTGTCGACCTCGAATCGGCTTCTGCGCGGCGTACCGCACAGCAGCGTGTCCGCGAGCAGCTCGGCCCGGGCGGCGTGGGTGCGGTGCGTGCCACCGAACGGGATGATCAGCCGCAGCTCCACCATGGGCACCGCCGGGCGGTGCACGGCGATCACCCGCAGGCCGTTGTCCAACACCGTGTCCACAGCAGCCGGTGCGGGCAACGTGCGCTGCACACCCAGCGGCGGCAGCGGGCGCGGTCCTGCCGCGGTCTGGCCGATCAACTCGGCGCTGCGGTGCAGCATCATGCCTCCTGTCTTGCGGGGACCGGCGAATCCGCTGGTGTGCGGTGCAGCAGCGTAGAACCCTTCGCGGGTTCGAGTATCTGCACGGCCCGGGAATCCGGCCGCAGCCGCGCGGCCGCGCTCGCGACCTGTTCCGCGTCCACCGCGGCCACCATCGCAGGCAGCTCGGCGGCCAGCTCCGGACGGCCATGCAGCAGCTCGAAGGCACCGATTGCCAGGGTCCGGGAGGTCAGTCGATCGTGCTCGCGGAACAGCGAAGCGGCCCACCGGGCGGTGATCCGGGCCAGCTCGTCCGGGTCGGGACCCTCCTTGGCGAGCCGAGCGATCTCCTCGTCGGTCGCCGCGAGCACCCGCTCGACGGCCACGGTGGCGGGATGGATGGCGGTGACGGTGAAGGTGTCCGGATCGCGCGCGTCCAGCGGCGCACCGAACAGCCCGCAGCCCGCGCCGATGTCGGTGACCAACTCGTCGGTGTGCACCAGACGCTGCTCGAGGCGGGAGGAGTCACCGTCGGAGAGCACCGAGGCGAGCACCTCGTGCGCGAGGTAGCCCTCGAGGTCGGCGACCGGGTCGGGTAACCGGTACCCGACCGCCAACGCGGGCAGCGGGGCGAGCGGATCGGGCTGGCAATGCCTGCGTTCTCGGTCCGGCGGTGGCTCGGCGAATGACGGCCGGGACGGCACGGGGCGGGCGGGCACGTCACCGAAGTGCCGGTGCACCAGCTCGCGCACGGCCGCGACGTCGAGATCCCCGGCCACCGTGAGCACCGCGTTGCCCGGCGCGTAATAGGCGTCGAAAAATGCCGCACAATCGTCCACAGTGGCTGCTTCGAGCTCGGTGAAATCGCCGTATCCGTTGTGTGCGTTGGGGAACGTGTCGTAGAGCACCGGCGGTAGCGTGATCCACGGGAACCCGCCGTAGGGCCGGTTCAGCACGTTGAGCCGGATCTCCTCCTTGACCACGTCGACCTGGTTGCGCAGGTTCTCCACGGTGATCCGGGGGGCCCGCATCCGGTCGGCCTCTAGGAAAAGCGCGCGTTCCAGCGCAGCCGAAGGCAGCACGTCGAAGTAATTGGTGTAATCCGGGTGCGTGGATCCGTTGAAGATCCCGCCCGAAGACTGCACATAGCGAAAATGCGCGAGCTTCTCGAGGCTTTCGCTGCCCTGGAACATCAGATGCTCGAAGAGGTGCGCGAAGCCGGTACGCCCCTGCGGCTCGGACCGGAATCCGACGTCGTAGTGCATGCACACCGCCACCACTGGGACCGAGCGGTCCGGGGCCAGCACCACCCGCAATCCGTTGGGCAGCGTCTCACGGTGCAGCTCAAGCTTGGGTGCGTGGATCAGGGCCATAGCCACACCCTACGGGCGCCTTAGTGGCGGTCGTGTCGCAGCCGCCAGGCCAGCAGGGCGCCGGCGATCCCGGCGACCGCTACCAGGACGGCGGAGAGGCGCTGCGCGGTCGCAGTCGCGGCGGGAACCCCGGTCCCGGCGAGGCGCACGACGACCTCCCGCGCGGGCAAGGGGTCCGGCACTTCCACGGTCAGCACCTCACCCAGCCGGTTGCCGCAGCCGTCCAGCTCGGCAGGCATCACGCGGCCGTCCAGCAATTCGACCTGCAGCAAGTCCCGAGCGTCGGGTGGACCGCAGTCCGCCGACTGCACCACAGTGCCGATGGCGATGCGGTAGTCGTCCGGCCCCGCCTGCGGCCAGAGCAGCCAGCCGACTACCCCCAGCCCCGTCACGAGGGCCAGCGCCACCGTGCTGACCAGGACCATGTCCGTGCGCGCCATCAGGAAATCGTGACAGACTCGGCTACGCTGCCACCCTCGCACCGAGCTTTCCGAACGCCAACGCGGGGGGGCTTCCCGAACGCCAACGCGGGGGGGCTTCCCGAACGCCAACGCGAGGGTCGTCCGCCGGCGTAGGCGAGCAGGAGTGCAGCTCGGGGTCCGCTCGCTGCGCTGTGTCACCTTGTGGCTCGCTGAAGCGGGTAGCGTCGCCCTCCGGTATTAGTACCGTCATCGTTGACTGCGGGGGTTCGATTACACGCCGTCCTAGCTAGGATCGACCGTGTTACGGGCATCGAGGAGGCACACATGCTGGCGGTGGCATTCACGGCGCTGGCCGAAGCAGGGAGTACCGCACTGGTCGGCGCGATGGCCACCGACGCGTGGCCGAGCACCCGAGCCGGGGCGGGTCGGCTGTTCGGTCGCGGCAGGCAGGCGCGGCAGGCGCGGGTTGAGGCTCAGCTCGACGGCAACGCCGCTCTCGTGGCGCAAGCCGATGATCCGGACGAGGTCCGGCAGAGTCTGGTTCCGGTCTGGCGGCTGGAGTTGGAGGCGCTGCTGCGCAGGCATCCGGCTGCCGAGCCGGAGCTGAGGGCACTGGTGGCGCGGGTGCGGGATGCGCTGCCTGCTCCGCAGCAGACCTGGGTGGCGATGAACCTCACCCACGACCAGTCCACCCAGAGCATCGTCCAGCACTAGTGGATCTAGATACATTTAGCTTTACGCTGCCTGGCAGGCTACATCGTCGATCTCGGTGGCCCGCATGAGGGCCTCCATGCGGGACGTGATGGCGCGGACCTTGTCGATGATCTCGTCTGCGGTGGCTGTCCACGTGATGGGGTCCACGTAGAGACCGACGACGTCACGGACCTTGTCCTCAAAATGTGGATCCTTCGAAATCTTGAACGTGCCCTGCTGCCACGGCGTCAGGCCGTGCTCTCGCCACAGTCGCGACACCCAGGTCTGCGCCACGTAGACACCCTCGGTCTTCTTGATGTACTGGGCCATCTCCGTCGAGGACCAATGCGAGATCCCCAACGCCGACGGGGGGTGTCGTCCTGCTCAACGCCAGAACCCTCGCGCGTATTCGGTCCGGGATCTGACGCGGGTAAAGCTAAATATATCTAGATACACTAGGAAGTGGGAGAGGTTCAGCTGGATTCGCGGTGTCGCTGCTCCTCGGCCGGGGTGACCTTGCGAACGTAGAGCAACACGTCGCCCTCCTCCACCGCGTCGACCTCGGGGGCATCTACCCGGTACAGCTGGCCGGCGCGGACCACTCCGAGCACGATGTCCGGCAGATGTCGCGGCGAGCCGCCGACCTCGCCGGATTCCACCGGACGCTGCGCGATAGCCAGCCCGGCGTCCGGGGTGAGCAGATCCTCGACCAGCTCGACCACCGCGGGCGCCGCAGTGGCCATGCCGAGCAGGCGGCCCGCGGTCTCGGAGGACACCACCACGGAGTCGGCGCCGGACTGCCGCAACAGGTGCACGTTCTCCCGCTCGCGCACCGCCGCCACGATATGCGCCTTCGGTGCCAGCTGCCGCGCGGTGAGCGTCACGAGCACCGCGGCATCGTCCCGGTTGGTGGCGATCACCACGGCGCGGGCGCGGGGCACCCCGGCCAGGCGCAGCACGTCGGAGCGGGTGCCGTTGCCGTTCACGGTGACCAGCCCGCGCGCGGTGGCGGCCTCCAGCGCGCTGGGGTCGGTGTCGACCACGACCACCTCGGTGGGCTCCTCCTCGTCGCCGACCAGCGAGCTGACCGCGGAGCGGCCCTTGGTGCCGTAACCGACGACGACGACGTGATCGCGCACCTTGCGCCTCCAGCGTTGGATCTTCAGTGCCTGCCGGGACCGCTCGGTGAGCACCTCCAGGGTGGTCCCGACCAGCACGATGAGGAACAGCACCCGCAGCGGGGTGATGACCAGGATGTTGGCCAGCCGGGCGGACTCGCTGGCCGGCGTGATGTCGCCGTACCCAGTGGTGGACAGCGACACCGTCGCGTAGTAGACGCAGTCCAGCAGGGACAGACCGTCGTCGTTGGCGTCGCGGTAGCCGTCCCGGTCCAGGTAGACCATCAGCACGGTGACGGTGAGCGCGAGGAGAGCGCCGATCACTCGGCGCCCGATCGACACGGCCGGACCTCGCCGGCTCACCGGTATCCGGAGGATCCCCACCAGCGCGTGGTCCGGGTGGTCGGTCAGGCGATTGAGCGTGCCCCGGGGTGGTGGGCTCATCAGCGTCCTGGCGCTCTTCGCCTCATCAACGCACCGTGCCGAGCAGCCGCCACAGGTGCGCGACCGCTTCCGACCCCCGGTACAGCAGGGGAAGCACGACCCGCTCATTGGGCGCGTGGATCCGGTCCTCCGGCAGCCCCACCCCGGCGCCGTGGACGCCCTCGGGAGCCCGCGCCGCGACGAACTCCGTGAACGCACGCTCGATCCGGACCGGTTGCTGGTCGGGCACCAACCGGAAGGACACCTTTGCGACCGCCTGCGCGGGCACGATGGTCTTGCGGCCGGGTCCCGCGCAGCCCCCGGCGATGCCGTTGACCTCCGCGGTAGGCCGCACCCACAGCCGCTCCAGGGTGGACCAGCCGGCCTCGCCGTGCAGAGCGCGGGCCCCGCCGGCCGGACCGGCCAGCCAGGCGGCCTCGTCGAAGGGCAGCCGGGCGAACGCCGCCCGCTCCTGCGCCGCCGGCTCGCGCACGTCGTCGTAGAAGCCGGGGATCGCCACCCTGCCTTCGTCGTCGTGCATCGCGGCGAGCAGCCGGGCGAGCTCGGTGACCGGGTTGCGTACCGCTCCCCCGAACTGCCCGGAGTGCAGGTCCATGGCGCCGCCGCGGAAGGTCACCTCGGCGTTGGCCATCCCGCGCATCCCGGTACAGATGCTCGGCGTTTCACGGGTGTACAGGCTCGTATCGCTGACCACGATGGCGTCGCAGGCGAGGTCCTCGGCGTGGTCCGCGAGCAGTGCCGCGATGTGCGGGGAACCCGACTCCTCCTCGCCCGCCACGAGCAGCTTGACGGTCACCGCGGGGGCGTGGGCGCCGGTCGCCTCCAGGTGCGCCTGCAGCCCGAGCAGGTGCATGAGGATCTGGCCCTTGTCGTCTGAGGCACCCCGGGCGTGCAGCTCCTCGCCGACCAGCGTCGCCTCGAACGGCGGGTGCTCCCAGGCGTCGAGTGGATCGACTGGCTGCACGTCATGGTGGCCGTAGACCAGTACGGTCAGCGCGTCCGGATCCGCGGCAGGCCAGCAGGCATACACCGCGGGAAGGTAGGAGCCGCCCAGGGAGTCCCCGCTCCACACCTGCACGGTCGGCCAGCCGTCCAGACGCAGCACGTCGGCCAGCCACAACGCTGAGCGAGCCACCTCACCATGGTGCTCCGGATCCGCGCCGATCGAGGGGAGCGCGAGCCACTCGCGCAGATCGTCGAGGAACCGGTCAGCCCTGGCCTCGACGGCGGCGCGCTCAGCCGACTCGGTACGCACAGCCCGGAGCATAATCGCAGCACCTCGGCCGCGGCGGAATGGGCGGCTAGTCTGCGTGGCCGCCGCCACGGCGCTGTGTCGGCGTCCGGGACCGCTGCAGTCGTTCATCCCGGTAGCCGCATGTGAACGAGAACTAGTCTGTGCAGATCACCCGACTCAGGGATCCGCACCGGCCAGCTTGGTCGCAGCACCCGGCACATCTCGAACGATCGGTTCACGCAATCCCATGGCGGCCACTCTTGAATCAAATCCGCCGACAGAAGAATAGCTGACGATCAATCCTGGCGCCTGATTTATTTTAGCGGCCAGCCATCCAATATAACATAACACTAGCGCGGGGGCGGCCATCATGCTCACCCAGAAACCGAAAAATAGCGCATCCGAGGTCCAAAAAGAGTCCACGGTGGAGAGGCTTACCGTAAGCGAAAGCGGCCCGAGATCGGTATCTCGCTCGAAGAGCACTGCGCTACGCCAGGTTGCAATGGCCAGACCGGCCACCTCAGCAAGACCCCCAGCGAGCAGGGTGGCGGCGGCACCGAGCACAGCCGGCCGGTACAGGCCCGTCGACGCGGTCAGCACGCGGCCTGCGAGGTATACCGACACAGCAAGATCCGAAGGCGACCAACCGCGGCAACCACGCCCACGTTCGCATGGCCTCGGCATGTGCATCCTGCGGTGACAGCGGCACGAAGAATGATCCCGCTTAGCACGATGGCAAGCGAATCCTCAGGGAGGTACCGCGCTACTACCAGCAGTTCACGCAATGATGGGATCAGCGCACCCGCTAGCACCTGGCAAGCCCCGACGAAGGCGAGCAGGAACACCACCAGGCCCACACTCCAGCGCCGACTCACGACAGATCCCTCGCTAGTTCGGCATAGTGATTCACCGACCACAGCCCCGACAACCATGCGGAACGGGCCATCGATGGCACGATCACAGGGCGAGCACCCCCTCCGGCATTGTCATGAGGAACGGCCACGAATAGTAGCAAACGCTGGGCAGCCGGGCCGCCGGTAACTTCGTCTGGGGTGAACGGCTGCTGTGGCTGCTGGCGCACCGGGTGCTGGGGCGTGCGGTGCTCGACCACATCGTGCAAGCCCGGCAACCCGGCACTCAGTACGCCGAGGAGATAGGCGTTGTGCCGAACGCTGAGCGACGGCGTCGAGGTCGGTCACATCGCGCCGTACGGTACCACACGCAGCGCCATTCGGATCCAAATAGCGGTTTCTGGCCTTGCCAGAGTGCTATTCGGAGCCGAATTGCAGTCGAGGAACCGGGAATTCGGGTCACGGGCGTCGCAGGCCGAGCTGCGCGGCGCCGGTTTCCAGTACGTCGAGACCAAATGCGTCGACCGGACCCAGGGCGCCGGGGCCGCTGACGCCGTGTTCGGCGGCGCGCTCAGCGCCCCATGCCAGCAGCCGGGCGGTGAGCCGGTAAGGGTCCCCGGCGACGAGCCGGACCTCGGCCAGCGGTGTGCCCCGCTCGTCGTACGCGGCGCCGAGGAAGTGGGAGGTGATCCGCTCCAGTGCATCGGCATCGGGTTTATGCGCCACCCGTGAGGTGAGCCACTCCCCGATCCGACGGCTTAACGGTCCCGCCCCGGGCAGCCGCCGCAGCGCCGGAGTCACCCGCGCGCCGAGGTGCAGCGCGCGGGTCGCGGGCCCGAACCAACCCAGGTAGACATCCACCTCTCGTAGTTCCGGGCTCAGCCGGGGCAGTGCGAAGTGCTCGCTGGATCCGATGGTCAGCGCGGGCCGCTCGCGTCCGGCCACGGGGAAACTGCGCATCCGGGCGCCGGTGGGCTCGGCGCGGATTCCGTCCCGCCAGGTGAAGGCCGGCTCACCGGCCATGGCAACCATCGAGGCGAAGGTGCCGCGACTGAACACCTGGGCCCGCCCGACGCCGGTGAGGTAGTAGGCGATCTCCACCCGGTGCGCCGGCTCGCCGGCTAGTCGCAGGGCGAGCGCGCCGGCGAGGTTGCCGGGCACGTAGTCGTTGCCGAACGCGGTGAGCAGGTTCGTCCCGCGCTGCTCGGCGAGCGGGCCGAACTCCTCGAACACCCGCCGGATGAACGGTGCTTCGCCGGTCGAGTCGAAGTAGGTCGCGCCAGCCTGCACCGCCGCTGCCAGCGCTGGTTCCCCGAGCTGCCGGAACGGGCCGACGGTGCTCACCAGCACGTCACCTGCGCCGATCAGAGCCCGCACCGAGCCCGTGTCGCTGACGTCGGCGGTAGCGGTCTGTAGCCCGCCGAGCCCTTCGGCGAGCCGCGCGAGCGTCGCGGCGTTGCGCCCGGCGAGCACCGGTCGCAGACCACGCGCGACCATCTCCTGTGCGGTCCGCCTGCCGGTGTAACCGGTCGCGCCGAACAGCACGATCCTGGCCGTCATGATCGCGAGGCTAGACTATTCAGCTGGTAGGGATGGTGCGCAGCAGGTCACGCAACCCCACGCTGTCGAGCAGGTCGACGGGGCGCAGGGTGCGGTCGTGGCGTACGTAGTAGAAAGCGGCCCGCACGCGCTCGGCAGGTGCGCCCGACAGCGCCGCCCAGGCCAGCCGGTAGGCAGCAAGCTGCACGCTGACCGCCGGGAGGCGCTCAGCGTCGGGCACCGCCCCGGTTTTCCAGTCCACCACGGTCCAGCCGCCGTCGGCGTCGGCGAACACCGCGTCCATCCGGCCACGCAGGCCCACCCCGTCGACCACGGTCTCGAAGGGCACCTCCACCTCGTGCGGGCTGCGCGCCGCCCACTCGCTGGCCAGGAACGCCTCCTGCAGCGCGGTGAGGTCGGAATCCGGTGCGGCCCCTTCGTCGGCGGCACCGGGCAGCTCGTCGATGTCGATCAATCGAGTGGAGCCGAATCGGCGTTCCAGCCAGGCGTGGAACGCGGTGCCGCGCCGCGCCATCGGGTTCGGGGGATAGGGCAGCGGCCTGCGCAGCCGCTGCGCCAGCGCCGACGGGTCGGCGGCCAGCTCGACGAGCTGGCTGACCGACAGATGCGCGGGCAGGACGACCCGCTGCTGCCCGCGGCGGGCATCCCGCTCGGCGAGCAGCACCTCGATCTCGCGCTCCCAGTCTTCGCCCTGTGAGTGGCAATCCGGGCTATAGCACCGATTGCCACTCACAGGGAATCCCGGCAGCACGGGCTGGTCGTCGGCGGCCGGTGGGCGCGCCAGCGCGGCCCGCACCAGGCTGGCCCCCTCGACCATCCCGTCCCGGCGCTCACCCAGCGGGTCGGCCGGCCACGATGCCTGCTGCGGTGCGGTGTCCAGCGGGTTGGGCGCACCGTCGGCCGGTGCCGGGGCCCAGTGCTCGATAACACAGTGCTCGATAACACAGTGCTCGACGACGCACCCGGCGTCCCGGATCTCCAGCAGAAAATCCGATGGCGATCTGGGGGTCGCCCCGTCCACACCCCAGTGATAGCCGCTGACCAGCAGAGTGTGCTCGGCGCGGGTCACTGCCACATACAGCAGCCGCCGCTCCTCGGTCAGCCTGCGGTCGTCGAAGGCCGCCTCATGGGCGGCGAGCGCCTCGGCGAGCTCCTTCTGGTCGGCACCGGCAGGCAACGCGAAATCGGGCAGGTCAGCCCGATCCCCGCGCAGCGACACCGGAAGCTCGGTGACCGTCCGCAGCCACGACGAACTCTTCTTCGCCGCCGGGAACACCCCGTCCACCAGGTGCGGGACCGCCACTACTGCCCACTCGAGCCCCTTGGCGGCGTGCACCGTGAGCACCTGGACCCGGTCCGGCGCAACCTCGACCTCGCCGGGTTCGAGACCGTCTTCGGCGTCCTGGGCGGTGGCCAGGTAGTCCAGCAGAGCAGGCAGGACGGCCATCGGGTTGGCCGCGGCGAAGTCGGCTACCACGTCGGCGAAGGTGTCCAGCTGGGCCCGGCCCGCCGGGCCGGGCCGGGCCAGCGCCTCGGTGTCCAGCAGCAGGGTCCGCTCGGCGTCGGCGACCAGGTCGGTGAGCGGCTGAATGATCCGGCGGCGCAGCGCCCGCAGTTCGCCGCCCAGCGCGCGCAGCCGCTGGTAGCCGGGCTCGGAGTACTGCGCCGCTGCCCCGAGCGAGTCCAGCGCGTCGACCAGCCCGGCTTGCTCAGCGTGCTCTCCCGGCAGCTCGCCGGGCAGCGCAGCCAGCACCTGCTCCGCGCCGTCACCCGGCCGGGCCGGGGCTCGCCGGTCCAGCGCCAGCTCCCGGGCCCGGCGCCACAGCGCGGCCAGATCAGCCGCCCCGATCCGCCACCGGGCGCCGGTGAGCAGCCGCACTGCGGCGGTTCCTGCCAGCGGGTCGACGAGCAGCCGCAGCACGCTGACCAAGTCCCGGACCTCGGGGGTGTCCAGCAGCCCACCCAAGCCGACCACCTCGACGGGGACATCGCGGGCACGCAACGCGGCGGCGAGCTCCGCCATGTCCGCGCGGCGACGCACCAGCACTGCAGCGGTCGGCGGGACACCCCGGTCCGCCACCGCCGCGTGCCAACGCTGCGCGACCGCGTCGGCGACCCAGCTCACCTCGGCGCGGACGTCGGGCAGCAGCGCGCAGTGCACCGCGCCAGAACCGGCGCCCTCGCGGCAGCGCAGCTCGCCCACCCGCACCGGTCCAGCACGCAGCGCGCCAGACATCGCATTGGCCACCGCCAGCACCTGTGGCGGGTTGCGAAAGCTGGTGAGCAACTCCCGGGTCGGCGCAGGGGTGCCGTCCGAGCGGGGAAAGTCGGTGCTGAACCGGGGCAGGTTGGCCGCCGAGGCGCCGCGCCAGCCGTAGATCGACTGACAGGGGTCGCCGACCGCGGTCACCGGCAGCGCTCGCCCGGACCTGGCCACACCGCCGAACAGCGACCGCAGCAGGACCCGCTGGGCATGGCCGGTGTCCTGGTACTCATCGAGCAGCACAGCGCCGAACCGGGTCCGCTCGGCCGCGCCGACTTCGGGGTGGTCCTGCGCGAGCCGGGCCGCAATGCTCATCTGGTCGCCGAAATCGAGCACCGCCGCACGGCGCTTGACCTCGATGTAGCGGCTCACCAGCGGCAGGATCGCCAGCCGGGTGCGCTGGCCCTGGACCATCGGCTTGAGATCGGCGCGCAGCGGGCCGCGCTGGTGCGGGCTGGGCGGCGCCGTGGTCAGCGCGGTCAGCACCGCCGCGGTGCACTCCCGCAGCTCGGCGGGCTCGCGCAGGTGCTCGGCGAGCTGCCCGGCCAGGCCCAGCACCCAGCCGGTGACGGTGTGCGGCACCTTGCCGTCCAGGTCGAGGTCCGGTTCCCAGCTCGCGGTCACCCGGTGGGCGAACTGCCACGCACCGGTCTCGGTGAGCAGCCGGGCGCCGGGATCGGTGGGCAGCCGCAGCGCGTGCTCGGCGACCAGCCGGCCGGCGTAGGCGTGGTAGGTCAGCACGGTGGGCTCGCCGGCCAGCACCGCAGCCCGGCGCTGCCCGGTCGGGTCCAGCCGGTCCAGCACTCCGGAACCGGCCAGTCGGCGCAGCCGCGCCCGGACCCGCTCGGCGAGCTGCTGGGCCGCCTTGCGGGTGAACGTCAGGCCGAGCACACCCTCCGGGGTGACGTGCCCGTTGGCGACCAGCCACACCACTCGCGCCGCCATCGTCTCGGTCTTGCCCGAGCCGGCCCCGGCGATCACGAGGGCCGGCTCTCCCGGGTCCGCGGCGATGACCTCGGCCTGCTCCGGGGTGGGCACCGGCCCGCCCAGTTCCGCAGCGAGCTCGACCGGCCCGATGCTCTCTCCCGCCGCCACGGTGACGAACTGCGCTGTGGTCATCCAGGTCATCCGGTCATCCAGGTCATCCGGTCATCCAGGTCATCCGGTCACCTGCCGACCCGAGCTGTGTAGCGGGCAGGCGATCCGCGCGGGACAGCGCTGGCAGTCCCGGTTCGCGACGGCGCTGAACTCCGGCCCCGCGGTACGCCGGGCCGCCTCCCGCACCACCTCCAGCCAGCGCGCCACGGCAGCCGCGTCGAGTGCGGGCTGGCTGCGTTGCACCGACGCAGGGGTGCGCGCGGAGACCTGGACGATGTGGGCCCCGCCGGGCTCGTCGGCCAGGCCATGCCGGGTGAAGGCACCGTGGGCGGCAGCCAGCTGGTAGGTGGCCAGCTGGGCATGCTCAGCGGCGGCCTGCGTGCTGACCGGGGTCTTGCTGCTCTTCACGTCCACGATCACCGGCCGGCCATGCCGGTCGCGTTCCAGCCGGTCCACCCGGCCGCGCAGCACGATCGCCGCGCCGTCCTGCGCGGGCGGCAGGGTGATCTCGACGTCCTGCTCGCAGGCCACCTCGGTGAGCTCGCGGCGGCTGTCGGTCCACCAGCGGCGGAACGTCGCCACCATCTGGCGCACCCGGGCCTGCTCGGTGCGCGAATACCACGGGGCGCCGGCATCGACACCGGTCCAGGCGTCGGCCAGCGCGTCCTCCAACTGCTGATCGGTAGCACCGGCCGCGGCGGCCTGGACCAGCCCGTGCACCAGCGATCCAGTGACCGCGGGCAGCGTCCGGACGTCCGCTCCGCCGTGTCGGGTGAGCAACCAGCGCAGTGGGCAACTCGTCACCAGCTCCACCACCGACGGCGACACCATAGCCAGCTCGCCTTCGTTGCGCAGCGGAGCAAGAGTCGACGGCGGACCCAACCCGTACCACGTATCGGGATGCGCACCGGCTACCCCGGCCTCGGCCAGCCGGGCCAGACCGGCCGCGGCACGCTGCCGCGCTGCGCCGTCCTGCTCCGGGTCGCAACACACCCGGCGCAGCTCGGCGACGAGCTCGGGCAGACTCAGGCCACGGTCGCGCCCGGCCACCGCCCGCCCGGCCACCGCCCGCCCGGCCACCGACGCGTCCGGGCCCGCCAGCTCGTCGAGGAAGCGGGATGGTTGCTCATCCTCCCCTTGCACCGCGCTGACCAGCAGCCGGTGCCGGGCGCGGCTGGCTGCCACGAGCAGCAGCCTGCGCTCCTCGGCCAGCAGCGGCGCGGTGCGCGAGACAGTGGCGGAATCGACCCCCGCGACGGCGTCGACCAGTTGCTCGACGCCCAGCAGGGAACCGCGCAGCCGCAGGTCGGGCCAGCTGCCTTCCTGCACACCGGGTACCGCGACCACGGTCCATTCCCGGCCGACAGCGCCGTGTGCGGTGAGCACCGCGACGGCCTCGCCCTGCGGGGAGCGGGGGGCCAGCGAGTCACCCGCGATCTGCTGGCCGGCGACATAGTGGCAGAACCCGAGCACTCCCGCGGGGCCGCGGTCGGCACCGGGCAGCCGGTCGGCGTAGCGGGCCGCGGTGTCGAACAGCGCCACCACCGCGTCCAGATCCCGATCCGCCTGCGCACCGGCCGGGCCACCGCGCACCGTGGCGTCGGCCCAGCGTTGCGCGAGCCCGCTGGCCTGCCAGACCTGCCACAGCACGTCCTCCGCGGTGGCGCCGCGACGGGCAGCGCGAGCAGCAGTGGCGAGCAGACCGGCCAGCCGGCGCGGCGGTGCGGCGGTCCGGTCCTCGATCGCGACGAGCAGGTCTGGTGCGGTGTCGGCGGCCGGCCGCAGTACGTCGACCAGCAGCGCGGCGCTGGTCCGCTCCCCTCCTGCGGCGAGCTCCAGGCGGCGCAGCTCACGGCGCAGCCTGCGCAGCGCGAGCGGGTCGGCCCCACCCAGCGGGGAGGTGAGCAACGCGGCCGCGGTCTCCTCGTCGAGGGCTTCGGGGTCGACCGCGCAGCGCAGCAATCCCAGCAGCGGCAGTACTGCGCCGTGGCGGGACACCGCCAGCTCCTCGCGCGGCACCGCCACCGGCACCCCCGCAGCGAGCAGCGCCCTGCGCAGCACCGGGAGCGCCCGCGTGGTGGAACGCACCACCACCGCCATCTCGGCCCAGGCCACCCCGTCCAGCAGGTGAGCGCGGCGCAGCCGGTCGGCCACCCAGGAGGCCTCGGCGGCGGCGGAGCGGAACACCTGGACGAGCACCTCCCCGCCGGGCTGTTCACCCGCGGTTTCGGACAACCTTTCGGTATCGGACAACCCGTCGGTTTCGGACAACTCTTCGGTTTGGGATAACTCTTCGGTTTGGGATAACACGGGGCCGTGCAGGTCATGGCGGGTCCCCGGCAGCCGGGCGGCCAGCCGGGAGACCGCGGCCCGCACCTGCGGAGCCATCCGGTAACCGGTAGCCAGCCGCACCATCGGCGTCTCACCGGTGGTGAGCAGGCCCGGGTCGGCGCCGCGGAAGGAGAACACGGTCTGGTCGGGATCTCCGAACAGCAACAGCTCCTCGGCCCCGGTGCCGAGCTGGGTGACCAGCCGGGCCTGCTGCGGGTCGAGATGCTGGGCATCGTCGACGATCAGGTGGCGCACCCGGTCCCGCTCCCTGCGCAGCACCTCGACGTCGGTGTCGAGCTCCAGCAGTGCCGTGGCGACCAACTCGGCGGCGTCCAGCGCAGGCGCGCTGGCCTGCGGCGCGACCGTACCCACCGACCCGCGCAGCAGCATCACCTGCTCGTAGCTGCGGAAGAACCGCCCGGCAGCCACCCACTCCGCCCGCCCATGCGAGCGGCCCAGCGCGATGAGGTCCTCCGGCCCCAGGCCGCGCTCGGCGGCGCGCAGCAGCAGATCCCGCAGCTCGGCGGCGAACGCGGGCAGGCCGAGCGCCGGGCGCAGCCGGGCCGGCCAACTGCGCGCGCCTGCCTCGATGTCGCCTGCGAGCAGCTCGCGGACCACCACGTCCTGCTCGGGGCCCGACAGCAGCCGCGGCGGCGGCAGTTCGTACCGGGACGCCTGCAGGCGCAGCAGGGCGAACGCGTAGGAGTGCACGGTGCGCACCAGCGGTTCCCGCACGGTGGGTGTCACCCCGTGTGCCGCGAGCCGCTCGACAATGCGCTCGCGCAGGTCGGCCGCAGCCCGGCGGCTGCTGGTGAGCACCAGCACCTGCTCGGGGTCCAAGCCTGCGCGCAGCACCCGATCGGCCACTGTGTGCGCGACAAGGGTGGTCTTGCCGGTGCCGGGCCCGCCCAGCACCCGCAGCGGACCGCCTGGGTGCGCCAGCACCTGCTGGGCTTGCGGGCCCCAGGACACGGCGTGGGACACCGCGGGCGCGGGGCGGACCAGGACCGGCACGCGCGCATGCAATCACGTGATCATGGCGGCACCCCGCCGACACGCGGGAGCGGGAGGATGTTGATATGAATGACGAGGACTGGAGCAAGTGAAAGAGTTCTCATGTTCCGCTCATCCCGTACTCGCCCGCCCCCGGCATGCTGGTCACCATGAGATTGGCTCCGCGCGTTGCCGTGCTGGCCGCCGCCGTCGGAATCCCGCTCTGCGCGGTGGTGATGACCCACGCGCTCGCCGACGAGGGACCGCCTCCTACCGCCCCCGCCGAGGTACGCATCGGAGAGTCCGCGCCGACCCAGCCCCTATCACCCCAGCCACCGGCGCAGCCGATGCCCCCGCAACCTCCCGATCAGGCGCCAGTCGAGGTCGTGCCGCCGCCCCCGCCGATAGCCGTCGATAACGATGACGACGACCAGGACGACGACGATGACCAGGACGATGACGACCGGGACGATGACGACCGGGACGATGACGACCGGGACGACGATGACCGGGACGACGATGACCGGGACGACGATGACTGAGCCGAATTCGGCACGCATCGTCGGCAGCACCGCCCCGCCAACTCAGCCGCTGGCCCCCAGCGCGCCAACGGCTGCCCTCGCGGTACACCGGCCGATTACTACGACGGCGATCTCGCCCGAGCCCGAGCGAGAGCCTGGCCGGACGCTGGTGAGTGACCAGCGCAGATGGCTGCCCGCCCGGGTACTGATCATGGGCTGGGTCATGCTGCTCCTGCTCGGGGTGCTCGTGCTGGTCAACCTCGCCACCAGCCAGAACCTGCGGGGCGACGTCGAGAACCGCGTTATCGCCGCGCTGGCGCAGGAGAACGAGGAGTTCCGGCAGTTCGCGAGCGTCGGCGTCAATCCCGAGACCGGCAGGCAGTTCGACGACGTCTACAGCCTGATCTCGACCCACCTGCAACGGCAGACCCCGGATGACAACGAGATTCTCTTCGGCTTCGTGGCGCCGGACCCCGCGGCGATGGTCCGCACGGGCGGGATCCGGCAGGCCGCCGATCCGATCTACGACGTCTCCACCGACGAGGCGCTGCGCACCCAGATCCTGCAGTCGCCGTTCGGCACCGGCTCGCTGCTGACCCCGGCCGGTGAGCTGCGCTGGCAGAAATCGCGGGTGACGCCATCGGAGGGCAGCAGCGCCCCGGCAGGCTGGTTCGTCAGTGCCAGATTCACCGACATCGACCACACCGTGGTGGATGCCACGATGCGGACGCTGATGCTGGTCAGCCTGGCTGGCCTGGTGCTGGCCGGGGCAGGCGCCTGGCTGGTGTCCGGGCGGATCCTGGCGCCGGTGCGGCTGGTCCGCCAAGCCGCCGCCCAGATCAGCGAGCAAGACCTCACCCGCCGGATCCCGGTGCACGGCCGCGACGACATCGCGGCGCTCTCCGAGCAGTTCAACGCGATGCTCGACCGGCTGGAACAGGCATTCTCCGCGCAACGCCAGTTCGTCGACGACGCCAGCCACGAGTTGCGCACCCCGATCACCATCATCCGGGGGCACCTGGAACTGATGGGTGACGACCCGGCCGAGCGTGCCGCCGTGGTTCGCATCGTCATCGACGAGCTGGACCGGATGAGCCGGATCGTGGAGGATCTGCTGCTGCTGGCGGCGTCGCAGCGACCCGACTTCGTGCGGCCGCAACCGGTGTCGGTGGCCGACCTGACCAGCGACGTGGACGCCAAGGTACGCGCGCTCGGCGACCGCCGCTGGGTGCTGGAGAGCATCGGCGAAGGCACCGTGGTAGTGGACCCGCAGCGGGTCACCCAGGCCATGGTCCAGCTCACCCAGAACGCCGTGCAGCACACCGGCGACGGTGCCGAGATCCGGCTCGGCTCCGCGTTGCGGTCCGACGGCGGGCGGCGGGCGACAGTGTCGTTCTGGGTGACCGACACCGGGCCCGGGGTCCGGCCGGAAGATGCCCAGGAGATCTTCGAGCGGTTCTCCCGCGGCTCGACCGGCGGTGCCCGCGACCATCGCACCGGCGCTGGGCTGGGGCTGGCCATCGTCCGGGCCATCGCCGACGCGCACCGCGGCTCGGTGCGGCTGATCTCCGCTCCTGGCCATGGGGCCACCTTCGGCATCGAGCTCCCGACATCGCCCCCGGTCGACAGCACCGCGGGTAGGGGCCGGCGGTGAATCGCATCCTTATCGCGGAGGACTCCGACCACATCGCGGCCTTCGTCCGCACCCGCCACCGCCGCGGACCGATTCCGGCAGGGCCGGGAAGAGCTCCGATACCCCCGCCGGTGGGTGCGGAAAGGCGCAAACGAGGTGTCGGGCATCCGTACCGTGGCCACCGTCGCTGAGGCCTGCGCGCATGACAAGCCAGACACCTCGTGACACCCCTGCCCGCCCGGACTCCCATCCCGGCCAGCGTGGTCTACTCGACACTGGATCCACGTCTTGAGCACGAGGGGTGCCCAATAGCCGATCCCTTACCGGCACACGTCCACTTCGGCGCGCACCCACACAACGAGACTCTTTCAGACGTACTCATCTGCCGATGACATTCGGGCCATCGATGGGCTAACTCCCGGGCCGGCTGCCCGGGCTCGCGAGTGCCGGGTCTGGGAGACTGTCCTGATGGCTGAGCGTTACCCGGCGGTGGAGTCCTACGAGTCCGGAATGCTGGCTGTGACAGACGGACACCGCCTATACTGGGAGATATGCGGAGCCCCCGACGGAACCGCAGCGGTCTATCTCCATGGTGGCCCCGGAAGCGGGTGCACCCCTGAAGCCCGCCGCAATTTCGATCCCCGCTCCTACCGGGCTGTGCTGTTCGACCAGCGCGGGTGCGGACGCAGCCGACCCTTGGCCAGCGACGGGGATGCCGATCTGTCAACGAACACGACGGCGCACCTGATCGGGGACATCGAGCGGCTACGCGAACACCTCGGAATCGACCGCTGGGTCGTCGTCGGCGGCTCCTGGGGCGTCACCCTCGGCCTGGTCTACACCCAATGCCATCCTGAACGGGTGATCGCCATGGTGCTCGGCGCGGTCACCGCGGGCACCCGGCGGGAGACCGACTGGATCACTCGCGACATGGGCCGGGTCTTCCCCCTCGAGTGGGCACAGTTCGCCGGCACCGTCCCGACCGCAGAGCGGCATGGCGATCTCTCTGCGGCTTACGCGCGGCTGCTGGCTGACCCCGACCCGCAGGTGCGCGCACAGGCGGCGCGGCAGTGGTGCGCGTGGGAGGACACGCACATGTCACTGGCGCCGGGGTGGGCGCCCAACCTCAGCTACCGGGACCCGGAGTTCCAGCTGACCTTCGCCCGGCTGGTCACGCACTACTGGAGCCAGGGCTGCTTCCTCGAAGAAGGACAGATCCTGGCCCACATGCACCGCCTGGCCGACATCCCCGCCGTGCTCATCCACGGCCGCTACGACGTCTCCTCTCCGCTGGACACCGCATGGCAGCTGCACCGCGCCTGGCCGAACAGCAAGCTCGTCGTGCTCGACGACACCGGCCATGGAGGAGGCAGCTTCACCAGCGAGCTCGTCGGTGCCCTCGACTCCTTCCGCACCCTGCCCTGAGGCCGTCCGCTAACGGATTCTGCTTGTGAGACGAGCTCACGGACCGGTGCCCGCTCAGATGCATCTGGCAAAATGGTGGGCGTTGATGACGTACCCAGAATTTGAGGTACAGGCGGTGGACTGCGAGCCGGCCCAGTGCCCTGCTTAGCGCTACGGAAAGTGTCGTATGCCGCTGCTAACCTCCAGCCATGATTGATCACATCGGTATCCAGGTGGCCGACGTCGAGGCGTCGCTCGCTTTCTACCTACATACCTTCGCTCCGATCGGGATGCGCGAGATGATGCGCTTTCCGCACGGCGATGGCTTCGTCGTCGGCCTGTCCGGCCCCGAGGGCATCCCCCCACTTCTGGCTCGGTCCAGCCACCGGTGCCGAGACCCGGGAACTGCACCTAGCCTTCCGCGCTACCGACCGCCATGCCGTCGACGCGGTCCACGACGCCGCTGTGACGGCGGGCGCGGAGGTTCTGCACCCCCCGCGTGAGTGGCCCGAGTACCACCCGGGCTACTACGGCGTGTTCCTGCGCGACCTCGACGGCCACAACGTGGAGGCCGTGTACCACGGGGACTAACGCAACTTGGTGGTCCAGAACACGCGGCGTCGTCCTCGTCTCGGGCTTCAGGCATCCTGTGTCCAGGCCTCATGCGGGACTTCGCGCAGATCTGGCAGGCGGCTGACAAGATCGTGTACTCCACGACGCTGGAGACGGTGTCCACCGCCAGGACGCGGATCGAGCGAGACTTCGACCTGAAACGGTCCGGCAGAGGAAGGCGCCCGCGGGAAGGACCTCACGGTGGGCGGTCCCGCCCTCGCCGCCCACGCGTTCAGGGCCGGGTGGGTCGACGAGTGCCACCTGTTCGTCGCGCCCATCCTGGTGGGAGGCGGCAAACAGTGCTTCCCCACCAATGTCCGCCTGAAGCTCGAACAGGGACCACGTCAGCTCACGTCGCTGTCGGGAGTCATGTGGAAGGTGAACATCCGGTCGGCGTGGATGCGTGCATAGACCGGGCCGGAGTCGAGGAACTCTTCCCACTGTGGTCCATAACGGGGCACGTAGACCTCGAGCAGAGTTTGTCGCAGCTCTGCTTCCGCGTCGCTGTGGATGTCGAGGGGCACGGCGCGACCGTGGACGGTGACCGCGAGTTCCTCTCCGGGCAGGTGGGTCGCGCTGACGTGCGGTCGGTTCTTAATGTGGCGAAAACGTACCGAATCCGGTGAGGAGCCGAAGTGGAAAGCGCCGCGAAAGAAGATGCCATCAACCGGTCCGACGATCGGTCGCCCATCGGCGGTGACGGTCGCCAGGGCCAGCAGGCGCATACCGGTCAACCGGTCGGCGACCTGGCCGGCACGCAGCCGCCGCGGCGGAGTGATGATGCTCAGCAGGTGCGGCCCAGCAGCCGCGTAGCTGCGGTCGAGAAGGTCTTGCAGCGCGGCGAGGTCAGCCGGTGTCTCATGCACATGAACAGTGAACCAGGGGCACCACGCAGTGCGACACCCGGATGAGGACAGGCGCCGCCAATGCACGTCCGCAAGGGAGTGGCCCACGGCGCGGCGCACGCTCACAACGAGCCATCCACACGACCATCTTTGCTGATCGCACGACGATCGCCCTACGACACTCTCAAGCGTCGTTGAACAGGCACTCTCATGCTGCGATGCGTAGGTTGTTCGGTGGCGGTCACAACGACGCTGCGACGTGAGCTGGATGCCTCGTCAGCGGAGATCGCCGGCCCGGGCGGCTGAGCCTCGTCGCCACCGACGAGGTGCCGGTGACACGGATCGACGCTGGCCGCAGCGCCGGAGCATCGCCTCGGACTGCGGGCGACACGCTCGGCGCGGCTTTCAGCACAGCGGTGGTCCTGCCGCTACCTGGCCCGCCCGGCTGTCTGGGGTCAGCTGAGTCGCTCGGCGTATCGCTTCTGGAGTTCCTCGGTGCGCTCCTGCGGCCACGGGCAGCGGGTCTGCCCGTGTGTCGCGGCGAAGAACAGCTCGAGCTGCACGTGCCACGCGGCGAGCGCGGTCGCCCGGAATCCGGCGAGCCACCCGGGCAGCGTCTGGGTCAGCTCGACCCGGGTGCCGAGCATCGGATCGTGGGTGATCTCCCAGCGCACCCGCCCGACTGGGACGCCGTCGTGTCGCCACTGGTATTCCAGCACGTGCGGTGCCTCGACTGCGGTGAGCGGGCCCGCCGCGACGTACCCGTTCGTCGCCCGTAGCGGGGGCTGCTCGCCCGCGCGGGGCTCGACCCCTTCGGTGAGCAGTGCCCACACCGCCTCGACCGGTTGCCAGACGAGATCGCGGGCGAAGTGCACCCGGTAGCCGTCCCCGGTGTCGTGGATGTCGCCCTCGTCCAGCCCGAACTTCCGGATGTAGCGCTGCATCGGGCCCAGCCAGTCCGTCGGCGGCGGGAAGTCCTGGCCGGCCAGGTGGGCCTGCAGGGTGTCGAGGCAGACGTCCCAGCCGGTCGCGGTGCGGCCGGCGGCCAGTCCGCCGACCCAGCCCCCACCCAGCGTCTGGCTGGGTGCGCGCTTTTGTGAAGGTCGACAAGATGAGCATCTCGCTGGACGCTGACCTCGGTGATGCCGTGCGCGACGCCGCTCGATGCTCCGGCAGGGGCTGTCCTCGTGCGGGGACTGGTCGCCCGGCTGCGGGTGGCCCAGCAGCGTGGTGTGGAACTGCGCAGTAACGCCCTGGTGCTGGCGGTATGGCGGGACTCCTCGGGTCGCCAGGCATTACTGTCTCGCCTGCTGCCCGCGGTCGATGTCGGCCCGATTGGCGAGGCCGCGGGGCGCGCGGCAGGAGTCTTGATCTGCCGGGTGGGTACGGCCGCTCCCCTCGACCCCACGGTGGTACTGGCTGCACATGCCGTGCCACGCGCGGCCACCGGGCTCTGCGATCATCCCGTACAGTATTGCCCCCGTCACACCCTCAAACACCCCTGTGCTCGCAAAACTCGTTTCCGCTGCTCAGCACACTTTTCATCCCTCTGCTCGGCCCCCACGAAGATCACTGCAAGCCACGTCGCACCGAGGTGCTCGCAAAGATCTTCATCGTTGCTGGTCAGGACCCCCACATCTGGACTACTGTCGCTACGCATAGCCCGCAACGGAGGGCATAGAAACT
>JBOHGM010000080.1:0-25825 GCA_050699435.1 Pseudonocardiaceae bacterium
GCACACAGTTCCGCCACCCTCCAGCACCACAAGAGAGTGGCGGAACTGTGTGCCTGGCCGCACGGAGGACGATGACGCCATGGGGGCGACGACGAGGAGGAGCAGTGACACCATCGGCCCCGGTCAAGGCCGTGGATCTCGCGCTCGCGACGATCGCCCGGTATGACCGATCAGACCTCGAAGCCCGGTTGCAGCAGGCCCGGGCCCGGCTACTCGACGAACAGGTCCGGGTCTTGGTGGTCGGGGAGTTCAAGCAAGGCAAGAGCTTGCTGGTCAACGGCCTGGTGCGGGCGCCGGTGTGCCCGGTTCATGACGATATGGCGACGTCGGTGCCTACCGTGGTCCGGCACGCCGAAATCCCGGTGGCGGCCCTGGTCCGCGTGCTCGACACGGTGCTCGACGCCGGGGGGACGGACAACCCGAGCGAGCGGCGGACCGAGCGCATCGAGATAGCCATCGAGAAGCTCGCCGAGCACGTCGCGGAGATCGGCAATCCCGGCAACCGGGAGCGATGGAACTATGCCGAGGTCGGCCTGCCGCGCAAGATTCTGACCGGTGGGCTGGAGTTGGTGGACACGCCGGGAGTCGGCGGGCTGCACTCCGTGCACGGCGCGGCGACGATGGCCGCACTGCCCTCCGCGGACGCCGTCCTGCTGGTGTCGGACGCCTCGCAGGAGTACACCAGACCCGAGCTCGAATTCCTGCGCCAAGCCGCCAAGGTGTGCCCTAACGTGGCCTGCGTGCTCACCAAGATCGACCTGTATCCGGAGTGGCGACGAATCGCCGAGCTTGACCGAGCGCACCTTTCGGCCGCACGCATCGACGCGGAGCTACTGTCGGTGTCCTCGACGCTGCGGGTGCACTCGATCCGCATCAAGGACGCCGACATCGACGCCGAATCAGGCTTCCCCGCACTGATCAGCTACCTGCGCGAGCGTGTTGTCGGCCAAGCGGACCTGCTGGCCCGCCGATCGACCGTGCACGATGTGCTCGTGGTCACCGAACAGCTCGCCGGTACCCTACGCGCCGAGCAGACCGCGCAGCAGGACCCGGTAACGGCGCAGAAAATGATCAGGCAGCTGACCGAGGCCCAGCAGCGATCCGCGGCGCTGAAGGAACGGTCCGCCAAGTGGCAGCACACTCTCAACGACGGCGTCGCCGACCTCAACGCCGACATCGACTACGACCTGCGCGACCGGATGCGCGAGATCGTCCGACAGGCCGAGGAAGAGGTGGACCGCGGTGGCGACCCCAGGAAGACCTGGGATCAACTCTCCACCTGGGTCGAGCAGGAGGTGGCGTCGGCGGCATCGGCGAACCTCGTGTGGGCCACCCAGCGGGCGCGGTGGCTGGCCACCCAGGTCGCCGACCACTTCTCCGAGGAAGAGGACCGGATACTGCCGAAACTGCGTACCGAGGTTGCCGATGCGCTGAGCTCGGTGCGGGCCATGCAGTTGCGCTCGGGCGAACCGTTCGGCATCGGGCAGAAAGCGCTGACCGGGCTGCGGGGCGGTTATGTCGGTCTCCTGATGTTCGGGCTGCTGGGGACCGTCGTCGGGCTGCCCCTGCTCAACCCGTTCGCGCTGGGTGCCGGTGTGCTGCTGGGCGGCAAGACCATCACCGACGAGCGCCGCCGTATCGTCAACCGGCGGCAGATCGAGGCGAAGGCGGCGGTGCGCCGCTACGTCGACGACGTGATCTTCCAGGCGGGCAAGGAATCCAAGGACATGCTCCGGCGCGTGCAACGCGACTTGCGGGACCATTTCACCACCCAGGCAGAGGAGATGACCCGGTCGGTGGGAGACTCGCTGCGAGCCGCCGAGAAGTCGGTGAAGACCTCCAAGAGCGAACGGGAACGTCGCCTGGCCGAGATCTCCTCCGAACTGGAGCGCCTCGAGACGCTGGGGCAGCGGGTCCGCACGCTGCTACCCCAGGAGCAGGCAGCCCAGGAAACGGCCCAGCAGGCGAAGCAGGCCCCGGCAGCCCAGATCCGATGAGCCCAGATCCGATGAGAGAGCCGCGCCGATGAGCGATCCGGCGGCGAGCAATCCGTTGCGTGTAGGGGGTCAACGCAGCCTGTCCGTCGCGGTCCGCGGCGTGCTCCGCCGGGCCGTGGATGCCTACCGCGACCAGCCGGAAACCGCGGGGTGGCTGCGCCACCAGCTGGACCGGCTTGATGAGCCGCTGCGTGTCGCGATCGCAGGCAAGGTCAAGGCCGGCAAGTCGACACTGCTCAACGCCCTGGTCGGGGAGCAGATCGCGCCCACCGACGCCGGGGAGTGCACCCGGGTGGTCACCTGGTACCGGGACGGGCACAGCCCCAAGATCGTGATGCATCCCAAGGACGGGCAGCCCACGCCACTACCGGTGCACCGGCAGCACGGGGCATTGACCATCGACCTGCGGGGCACCCCGCCCGAGCGGCTGAACCGGCTGGTGGTGGACTGGCCGTCGCAGAATCTGCGGACCGCGACGTTGATCGACACTCCGGGGATCGCGTCGATGTCCACCGAGACCTCACAGCGCACGTGTGTGTTCCTCACCCCCGAGGACGACACTCCCGGCGAGGCCGACGCGATGATCTACCTGATGCGCCACCTGCACGCCTCGGACGCCGAGTTCCTGGAGGCGTTCCGGGACCAGGGGGTGGGCCGAGCAAGCTCGCTGAACACCATCGCGGTGCTCTCCCGGGCCGATGAGATCGGCGGTGGCCGGATCGACGCGATGTTCTCCGCGAAGACCATCGCGGCGCGCTACCGCACCGATCCCACCCTGCGCGAGCTGTGTCAAGGCGTCGTCCCGGTCGCGGGCCTTCTCGCGCAGACCGGTCGTACGCTGCGGCAAGCCGAGTTCGACGCGCTCACCGAGCTGGCACGCACGCCGCGAGAAGAGTTGGATTCGCAGCTGTTGTCCGTCGACCGTTTCCTGCATCTCGACACCCCTGGCACAACCGAGCCTTCAGCGGTGCCGAGTCCGGAGATTCGGCACGGGCTGGTGGACCGGTTCGGCCTCTTCGGCATCCGGCTGACGGTGACGCTCATCCGGCAGGGCACCGACACCCCGTCCGCACTCGCCCAGGAACTGGTGCGCCGAAGCGGGCTGGATGAGCTGCAGGAGGTGCTGCACACCCAGTTCACCGAGCGCCGCGACCTGCTCAAGGCCCGCTCGGTCCTGCTGGCGCTGAACAGCGTGCTGCACGGCGACACCCGGGCAGACATCGGACCGCTGCACGGGGAGGTGGAACGCATCCTCGCAGGCGCGCACGAGTTCGCCGAGCTGCGGCTGCTGTCCGCACTGCGCTCGGGTGCGGTCACCCTGCCTGCCGCCGAGCTCAAAGACGCGGAACGGCTGCTCGGCGGGAATGGTGGCGCCCCCGCGGCGCGGCTCGGGCTGCCCTCCGACCCCAGCGCCGGCGAGCTGCGAGAGGCGCTCATGCACGCACTCGCGCGGTGGCAGCGAAAGGCGGAGAACCCGCTGTCCAGCCGGACGGTAGCCGACGCGTGCCGGGTGGTGGTGCGCAGCTGCGAGGGCATGCTGGCCGGGCTCCCCCGAGACTGAGCGTTCTCAGATCCCCAGCCTCGCCCTCGCCCGACGCCTGGACGAGGCGCTGGCCACCGGCGCGGTGTGGGAACGGCTCTGGCCGCAGGTGGCCATCGGAGGTGCGTACGCCTCTTCTACTATGGGGAGATCATGTGATGAACATGGCATGGCCATGACCGACTAGCGGGGCCGTTAGGTTGGCCCGCGGGGTGGGCCGTGTTCGACCGACCGAACCTCTGGAAGGCGACCCATGCAGTCGGCAGAGATCAGTAGCCGTGCGCTTCGTTTCTTCGAGCAGCGGGGACACACCGTGGTCCCGTCCGCATCGCTGATCGCAGACGACCCGACGCTGCTGCTGATCAACGCGGGCATGGCGCCGTTCAAGCGCTACTTCCTGGGTGAGGTATCCCCACCGTTTCCTCGGGCGACCAGCGTGCAGAAGTGCGTTCGGACCGTCGACATCGAAGAGGTCGGCCAGACCACCCGGCATGCCTCGTTCTTTCAGATGTTCGGCAACTTCTCCTTCGGGGACTACTTCAAGGAGAAGGCAATTCCCTACGCCTGGGAGCTACTGACCAGACCCGTTTCCGATGGTGGCCTGGGTTTGCCCGAGTCCAGGTTGTGGGTCACGGTGTACACCGATGATGACGAGGCCGAGCACATCTGGCGCACCGCTGTCGGCGTTCCTGCCGACCGCATTCAGCGGCTGGGGATGGCGGACAATTTCTGGTCGATGGGCGTGCCCGGACCGTGCGGTCCGAGTTCGGAGATCTGTTTCGACCGTGGCCCGCAGTTCGGACGCGAGGGTGGGCCAATCGCCAATGACGAGCGCTACCTGGAGATCTGGAACCTGGTGTTCATGCAGAACATCCGAGGCGAAGGACCGGCCAAGGAAGGCTACCCCATCCTCGGTGACCTGCCCGCCAAGAACATCGACACCGGCCTCGGATTGGAACGTGTCGCGGCCCTGCTCCAAGGCGTCAACACCATCTTCGACATCGACATCATTCGCCCGATCCTCGACCTGGCTTCCGAGCGCAGCGGTGTCCGTTACGGCGGAGACTCTCACGATGATGTCAGGCTGCGGGTGGTTGCCGACCACATCCTGACCAGCGTGATGCTCATCGGGGACGGTGTGGCGCCCTCCAATGAGGGCCGTGGCTACATCTTGCGGCGCATGCTGCGCCGTGCCGTGCGCATGATGCGCCTGCTGGGCTCCCGGGAGCCGGTCGTGCACGACTTGGTGGGTCGCACGATCATGGTGATGAGCCAAGCTTATCCGGAGCTGACCACCGACGCTGGGCGAATTGACGCCACCGCGGTCGCGGAAGAGGCGTCATTTCTGCAGACGCTGAAGTCGGGCACCGCGATCTTTGACCTAGCGACAGGTGAGACCCGCCGGGCGGGGAGCGCCGAGCTGGCGGGTGACAAGGCGTTCCAACTGCACGACACCTACGGGTTTCCCATTGACCTGACCTTGGAGATGGCGGCCGAGCAGGGGCTGTCGGTGGACGAGGATGGGTTCCGGCGATTGATGAACGAGCAGCGCAGCCGGGCCAAGCAGGACGCGCGAACCAAGAAGACCGGTCACCTCGACCTCTCGGCGTACCGGCAGATCCTGGAGACTGCGGGCAGCTCGGTGTTCCGTGGCTACGAAGAACTGGTCACTGA
Organism: Pseudonocardiaceae bacterium; assembly: GCA_050699435.1. GTDB lineage: Bacteria > Actinomycetota > Actinomycetes > Mycobacteriales > Pseudonocardiaceae. The sequence goes on from JBOHGM010000080.1 coordinate 5,212, forward strand.
GGGTGCGGTGCGCGGGCTGCTGGTGGCCGGCGCCCCTGCCGAGGTGGCCGGGGAGGGTGACCCGGTGGAGGTGGCGCTCGACCGTACCTCGTTCTACGCCGAGGGGGGAGGTCAGCTCGCCGACCAGGGTGTGATCGGTTCAGACAGCGGGGCGCTGATCGAGGTCAGCGACGTTCAGTCCCCCATCCCGGGTCTGATCGTGCATCGGGGCACCGTGACGCACGGCGAAGTCCGCCTCGGCGCACAGGTGCTCGCCGAGATCGACACGCAGCGTCGGCAGGCGATCTCCCGATCGCACACCGCCACGCATCTGGTGCACAAGGCGATCCGCGATGCGCTCGGTGACACCGCCGCGCAGGCCGGCTCGGAGAACTCGCCGGGCCGGTTCCGGTTCGACTTCAGCGCGCCGGGCGCGGTACCCGCATCGGTGCTGACTGATGTGGAGCACCAGGTCAACGAGGTGCTCGCGGCGGATCTCGCGGTGCGTGCCGAGGTCATGAGCATCACGCAGGCCCGGGAACTGGGCGCGATCGCCATGTTCGGCGAGAAGTACGGCGAGCAGGTCCGGGTCGTCTCGGTCGGGGACTGGTCCCGCGAGCTGTGCGGCGGCACCCACGTGGACCGTTCCACCAGCCTCGGTGTGGTCAAGCTGCTTGGCGAGTCCTCGATCGGGGCGGGAGTACGCCGGGTAGAGGCCCTTGTCGGGACCGATGCCTATCGTTTCCTGGCCCGGGAGCACCTGCTGGTCGCCCAGCTCACCGAGGCGCTCAAGGTCCGGCCCGAGGAACTGCCCGGCCGCGTCGCCGGACTGCTCGCGCGACTCCGCGAGGCGGAGAAGGAGATCGAGCAGCTGCGTATCGGGCGGATCCGGCAGTGGGCGGCCCAGTTGGCGGCTACCGCGCAGGACATTGCCGGTATCGCCGTGGTGGCCCGGCACCTGCCTGAGCCCGCCACCACCGACGAACTGCGCACGCTCGTGCTCGACGTGCGGGGCAAGATCGCCGATCGGCCCGCGGTGGTGGCCCTCACCAGCCTGTCTCACGACAAGCCGATCATCGTGGCAGCGGCGAACGACCGCGCGAGGGATCGCGGGATCAAGGCCGGCGATCTGGTGCGGGTGGCTTCCCAGGTCCTCAAGGGCGGGGGCGGGGGCAAACCCGATATCGCCCAGGGCGGGGGAACCGACGCACTCGCCGTTCCCGATGCTCTCCGGGAAGTCACACGACTGATCGGGCAGATCGCCTGTCCGTGACAGGCCGATCACCACCCTACCGAGGGGCCGCTAGGGTTCCCCCCGTCACATACAGGAGGGGAAGCGCGCCATGAGTGAAGATCACAAGCGCAGGATCGACCCCGCGCTACTGGAGCGCCACGACGTGCGCGCCATGCTGGCTGGACACGACGGACACGACATCGGCGGGCTGTACCGGGTGCTACGGGACAGCGGGTGGAGTCAGCGGCAGATCGCGCTGGCCACCGAGCAATCGCAGTCCGAAGTCGCGGACATCATGGCGGGACGCCGCCGCAAGGTGGACAGCTACCAGCTGCTGGTCCGCATCTGCGGGGGTCTCGGCATTCCGCGCTGGAAGATGTCGCTGTCCTGCTACGACCCGGACGGCAACGGGCACGGCCCCGAGGGCGCCTACCCTGGCAGGGGCACGGTCGCCGAGCTTGATGAGGCTGACATGTTACGCAGGCAATTCGAGCGCCTGCTGGCCCTGGGTGTGGTCGCCGCGGTCGGTGGCCCGGTGCCGGGGGTCGGTGAGCTGGGCGCGGATCTGCCCGTACCGAGGCTGCTGGCGGTGGACCTGCCGTCCCGGATCGGCCTGGGCGATGTCGCGGCCTTCCGCGGATACCGCGAGCACCTGAAGGACCTGGCACGCACCTACGGGGGGCAGGCCAGGATGGCCGTCGCGCTGGCAGAGCAGGCTGATCAGTGGCTCGCGGTGGACGCGTCGGACACCACACGCCGCGCCTTGCGCAGCGAGTTGTCCCACTTGCACGTCATTGTGGCGTGGTGCTGCCACGATGGCGGCGCGCCCGCCCGTGCCCTGTACCACTTCGGGCGGGCGGTCGAGCTGGCCACCGACGCCGGGGACAGCTACCAGGCAGCGTACGCGCTGTGCTACGCGGGGTTCATGCTCGTGAACCGCGGGCGGCCCAATGACGCGCTGAAGGTGGTCCAGCTCGGCAGTGTGCTACTAGGCGACGCGCCACGCGACGATCCTCGGGTGCCCGTGCTGGTGTCGTGGTGTCACGCGGTGTCGGGGCGGGCGCTGTCCGAGCTGGACGACTCGCAGTCCGTGCTGGCCCGGGCACGTGACGACCTCACCAAGGCGCGCGACGGGTGGGGACCACCCGACGCGTACGCCGCGGCTGACATGCACCTATCCAGCGCGGTGACCTGGCTGAACTGCGGGCAGCTCGACGCCGCTGAGACGGCCGCGACGCAGGCGGTGAACACCTTCGGCGCCAACCGGCGCGGGGGCGTGGTCGCGGACATCACCCGAGCGAGGCTGCATGTGCTGACTGGCGACCCGGCAGGGCTCCGGCTAGCCGAATCGGCTATCAACGCGACCACCCAGACACGCTCGGGGGTGGCCCGGCAAATCTGGATCCCGCCGCTGGCCGAGGCGCTGGAGGCCCGGCGCGGCAGCGACTACGTCGAGCTGGCCCGGATGGCCCGTCAGGTCGCCACGACACGAGCGTGAGCACCCCTGCCCAGCGGATGACGTGACGGTGCCCCGACCGGACGCCTGGCCCCGTCGGGGCAGCCTCTCCATGCCTCGGACAGCGTGGGGTAGCGGTGTTGCAGCTCGGTCAGGTATCCATGCAGCCAGGACCGGTCCTCGGCGGGGAGGGTGGCGGCGGAATCGTGCCGGTGCGGGGGCAGTTGCCCCCCGGAAGGTGACCGCCCGGCCGCCGATCTCCAGCGGCTGCGCCGCTCTCTCCTGGCCAGCGTGAGCCAGCAACGGCGTAGCCGGCTTCGTGAGCCGATGCCGGTGCGAGGCGGTCAGGTGACCGAGGTTCGCTCTTACCCGGCGGCACCAGGTCGCTGGCGGTCTTCAGGATGCACTCGGCTGGGCCTGGGAGCTGTCCCGGCACATCCCCATTGCGGGAGCCGCCGTGCCCACCGGGGCTGTCACGTCCACCCCTCGGGGGCGAGCACCGTCATGATCACTGGTCGGGGGCCCCGGTCGCTCGCTGCCCCAGCTGGATCGACCCGAGGTGCACCACCGACCTCACCGGTGATCGCGCGCCGCGCGGGCGTCCGCCACCTCACCGAAGCAACCGCAGAACTCGACCAAGACGGCTGGCCCACCGTGCTCTGTAAGGGGCTCGTCCGATGGCACCCTGACCGGCGCGGAACGATCCGGCATCCAAGCGTGATCCACGGCCACTACGGCAACGTATGGCATCCGATCACGCCGGACTCGCCGTCACTCTTTCCAGCGACGAAGCCGACGAGCGCTACTCAGGGAGCGGCCTTCAATGACCGCAGCCGGTCGAATAGTTCGTCGCGACTCGTGACGCCGAGGCGCTGACGAATCCTCGCCATGTGGTGCTCGACGGTCTTCGCCGAGATGTACAGCCGTTCCCCGATCTGCTTGTAGGTCAGGCCGGCGACGACGAGTTGGCCCACTTCGAGTTCCCGCTCGCTCAGGATCGCGTGACTCTCGTCGGGTCCGCTGCCGGAAGCCTCACTGTCCGGCAAGCGTCGCGCAGCCGCAGGCGGCGTGGCCACCGAACGGGTAGCCGCCGGCTTCGCCGCAGGGATCTGACCGGGGAGCTGACCACTGCCGTCCAACCCCGGCCCTGACGCCGGCCGACGGTCCTCGGTGGCGGGCGGGTTGCCGTGCAGGGCACGGGCGCAGGTCAGCAACGCCGCCATCGCGCGGCGGTCGGTGGTCCGGGCCGCAGCCTGACCGGCCAGCCAGGCGCCGTCCCAGGCCAGGCCGACGCCGTGCAGCCGCCGTGCCGCAGTCTGCACCGTCTCCGGGTTGATCTCACCGGAGAGGACGTCCAGCCAGCTGCTCGCCGCCGTGGCCAGTGCGTCGACGTAGGGGCTGCTCGCCGCAGCGTCAGCCAGGGCGGCAGCGTGCCGCTGTGCTTCCGAACGGCGCTGTGCTTCCGAACGGCGCTGTGCTTCCGAACGGCGCTGCGCATCCGGGAGGTGCTCGGCGACGATGGCGGCATGGAGCTGGTACCAGTGCAGCGGCGCCACCCACAGCACCGGGTTACCCAGCTTCGCGAGCAGGTCTTCGGCCTCCTTCAGGTGCGGCGCGACCCACTCCCACTCGCGCAGCCGGGCGGCGGCGATGGCTAGCTCGCCCAGCGGCTGCAGCGCGTAGAGATCGATCGGGTACCGGACGAACGCGGTGCGAGCCCGCCGCCACGCCGAGCTCAGCGCGGCCGGGCCACCCTCCCGGCGTGCGACGCCGACCGCCAGCGCAGCGGCGACCAGCTCGTCACGCGGTTCCAGCGGGTGACCCGGGCGCGACACGGTGTCGAGGGCGCGGTGCGCCACGTCGAGCTTGCCGCGGACCATCGCCGTCCAGCCATGCAGCAACAGGTGGCGGGCGTGCGCGGGACGGCCGCCGAGCTTGGCGGCGACCGCGCGCCGCAGCGCGGAGTCGGCGACCGCAAGCTCCCCGCCCTGCAGCGCAACGACCGCGGTGAGTGCCGCCGGGGTGTCGGGCAGCAGCACGGTCTCGCCCGCGGGCTCGAGCAGCACAGCCGCCTGGGCCAGCTGGGCGAGCGCAGCGGTGTGCGTTCCGGTGATGGTGGCCAGCATTCCGCGCGCCATCAGCGTCTGCGCGCCTGCCAGCAGGGTGGGAGCCCGGCCGAGACCGGCGTCCGCCTGGTCGAGCACCGCACGGGCTTCGGTCAGCGCGCCGATCCCGATCAGCGCGGGCACCGCCAGCAGCGCACCGCCGGCAGCATCGTCGGGCAGGCTGCGGTACAGCTCCGCACTGCGGGCCAGGAGCCCGCGGTGCGCAAGAACCGCGGCCGCCACCGAGACCCCGCGCTCCCGATCGGGCGCAGCCGGGTCGGAGACGACCTGGTCGGCCAGCCGCAGTGCCTGGTCGAGGTCGCCAGCCAGCGCAAGCGCCTGGGCGTGGCGGGCCGCCACTGCCCTCGGCGAGGCTCCGGCGCCGACCGTGCCCGCGAAGAGCTCCGCGGCCAGGGCCGGCGACTGCGCCAGCGCCTCGTCACCAGCCCGCTCCAGGACGGCGGCCACCCGGCTGCCGCTCGCGCCGGTACCCAGCAGCTGCCGGCCCGCGGCGAGCACCGACCCGCCCCGGTCCAGCTGGATGACGGCCAGCCGCCGCTGCATTTCCCGGCTGCGCAGCACCGGCATCAGCCGCAGCACGAGACTGCGGATGAAGGCGATCAGCTCGCCTCCTTCGGTGAGCAGACCAGTCGCCAGTGCCGCTTCCACCGTGTCAGTCAGGGCGGCAGGGTCGGTATCGAGCAACGAGCCGAGCACCTCGGCGTCCAGGGCCGCCCCGACGGCCAGCGCCTGCAGCAGCCGGTATACGTCCGGATCGAGCGCCTCCAGTTGGTAGCGCAGCCGTTCGGCCAGGCCGGCCGAGACATTAACCCGGTCGGGACGGCGGAACTGCTCCGGGTGGCGGGGATCGAACCGGCCGGTGTCCTGCAGTGCCTGGGTGACGAGTTCGACAAGCGAAGGCAGTCCGCCGGTCTGCTCGTGCACCAGGTCGATCAGCGGATCAGGGGGTGTGCACCCGGCCCGCACCGCGATCCGGGCCGCAACGGCCGGTCGATCCAGGTGCCCCACGACCACCGGTGAGCGACGGCGAGCCAGGCTCGCACCAAGTGCGGCAAGCCCCTGAGGTCGAGGCCACGGCCGGTAGGCGACCAGGAGCCGGGTGGCGTCCGCGTCGGCGCGGGCACGCAACACGTCGAGCACTACCGGGTCCAGCCGGTGCGCGTCATCCACCAGAACGGGCTTGTCCCAGTCAAGGTCGTCCCAGTCTCCGTCGAGCGTGTCTGCAGCGGCCCGCACCACCACCGTGCCGACCTCGCTGTACTGGCGCGCCACCGTGTCGAGCAACGCAGACTTCCCCGCACCCCCCGGACCGACCACCGCAGCCGTGAGCGGAGCCGAAGGGGCGGCTGCGATCTGGCGGAAGATCCAGGCTGCGGACGGCGTGCTGCGGATCGCGGCATCGGCCGATGCCGGGTTCGGACGAACCATGCTGGCCCCCTCAGACTGCTCTTACTAACTCGATCGGGATCGAGCCGCGCCACGTTACGTACTAGGGTTGACCGATGACCGGCTGTGCAGGGGCTGCGTCCGGCTAACATCCCGCGGCTCAGGTCCGATGATCCTAGGCCACCTCCGGCCGGTGGCAAGACCTGATCGTGATCGGAAGGTAAAGGTAGCAGGTGACGTACGCACTAGGCATTGACGTCGGCACGAGCTACACCGCAGCAGCGACGTGGCGGCCCGACGGTGGACAGCAGAGCAAGGCCGAGGTGGTCCCGCTGGGTAACCGTGCCGCATCAGTTGCCTCAGTGCTGTTCCTGGGTGCGGACGGGGCGATCCTCGTTGGCGAGGCTGCGCAGCGACGCGCACTGACCGACCCCGACCGCGTTGTCCGGGAGTTCAAGCGCCGGATTGGTGATGACACCCCCGTGTTCGTGGGCGGCGAGCCACACGCCGCGCATGACCTGGCCGCCAGGATGGTCCGCTGGGTCGTCGACCGGGTCGCCGAACGCGAGGGCGGGCCCGCGGATCGGATTGCGATCACCCACCCGGCCAGCTGGGGCCCTTACAAGAAGGACCTGCTGCACAGTGCATTGGGTGCGCTCGGGCTGACCGACCTGACCTTCCTGGCCGAGCCGGAAGCCGCCGCTATCAACTACGCCTCACTGGGGCGGATCGAGGCGGACACCACGATCGCGGTCTATGACCTGGGCGGAGGCACCTTCGATGCCGCCGTGGTGCGCAAGACCGACGCGGGCTCATTCGAGCTCCTGGGTTCGGCCGAGGGTCTCGATCACCTCGGGGGCGCGGACTTCGACGAGGCCGTCTTCGCCCACGTGCAGGCGGCGCTCGGCGCGCAACTGGACACCCTGGATGTCGAGGACCCGAGCGTGCTCACCGGCTTGGTGCGGCTGCGCCGGGAATGCACCGAAGCCAAGGAAACACTGTCCTCGGACACCGAGGTGTCCATCCCGGTGCTGCTGCCGGGGGTGAGTTCGCAGGTCCGGCTGGTGCGCAGTGAGTTCGAAGAGATGATCCGCCCGGATCTGCAAGACACCGTCGACTCGTTGTCCCGTGCCATCCGCACGGCTGGGGTGAGCGGCGAAGACCTCGGCGCGGTACTGCTGGTCGGCGGATCTTCTCAGATACCGCTGGTGTCCCAGCTGGTCTCCGCCGAGCTGGACTGCCCGGTCGTGGTGGACGCCGACCCCAAGACCACGATCGCACTCGGCGCAGCGCTGTCGATGGCCGCGCCTGCGGAAACCGGGTCCGCCGCGGCCGTGCCCGTCGGGGTGACCCCTGCCGACGCGCTCACCACCACGGCACCGATGTCGTTAGGCGGCGGCCCCGATCAGCACGCCCCGGCCCTCAGCAGGCAGCTGCCGGAACGCCCGCCAGTGATTCCATCCGGGCGCGAGGTCACCCAGGGCCAAGGGCCTGCCGAGGAAGAGTCGCCACTGCGACGCAGGCTCCTGGCGGGTCTGGCGTTCACCAAGGCAGACGTGTCAGCGCGACGTAAGATCGTGACGGGCCTGGTGCTCACCGTGATGATGGTGACACTGATCACTGGTGCGTTCCTGATCCCGACCGCGACGGCGATGTTAACCGGCCGCTCCACCGCCGACGGGTCCGTCCCGAGCCCGACCGACGCGCCACCTGACGGGATGCGGGTCCTCCCCCCCAGCGACCCCGCCAAGAGGAGCGTCACAGGATCCCCCAATGCATCTCGCGGTCGCGAGGGCAGCGCCCAGACCAGCGACTCCACACCGGGAGCCGGTCCCACCACCGCTGGTCAGCCCGCGCCGGGCAACCCGGGCGCCCACGGTGGGCGAGTGACCCCGACGCCACTCCCGGCGCCGGCGCCCGGGCCGACGCCCGGACCCAAACCGGGTCCGAAACCCGGTCCAACCACCCAGCCCACCACAGAGCCGACCACCGAGCCCACCACCGAGCCGACCACGGACCCCACCACAGAGCCGACCACGGAGCCGACCACCGAGCCCACCACAGAGCCGACCACGGACCCCACCACAGAGCCGATCACGGACCCCACCACAGAGCCCCCCACGGAGCCCACCTCTGACACCCTTGCGGGCGAAGGCTGAGCAGGGTCTGTGGAGCCTTATGCGTGCTACAGCTCGCCGGCGAGGTCCCGGATCCGCTCGATGAGCTTGACCCGCTCAGCGGCCGACCCGGCTAGCGGAGTGACGTTCAGCGTGGTGGCACCGGACGCGCGCAGCGCGGCTAGCCGCTCGTGGACATAGCCCGCAGGTCCGATCAGCGAGGTCTGGCGAACCAGGTCGTCGGGCACCGCCGCGGCCGCCTCGTCCTTCCTGCCTTCCAGGTAGAGGTCTTGGATGGCCTCAGCCGCTGCCTCGAACCCGTAGCGGCGGGCCAGGTCGTTGTAGAAGTTGCGGCCCTTCGCACCCATGCCGCCGAGGTAGAGCGCGAACATCGGACGGAGCGCCTCGAGCAGCCCGGTGGTGGTGTGCTGGTCTTCAGTGATGGCCAGCGGGGTGGCCACCACAACGTCGAGCTCACCCAGCGAGGGGTCGCGCGTGGCCGTGCCCTCAGCCAGCGCGTCACCCCACACCTCGGCAGCCAACTCGGGCAGGTAGAACATCGGCTCCCAGCCCTCGGCGATCTCCGCGGTCAGCGCCACGTTCTTCGGCCCGATCGCCGCGATGACGATCGGAATCCGGTCCCGCACCGGGTGGTTGATCAGTTTCAGCGGTGTGCCCAGCCCGGTGCCGCGCCCGGCAGGCAGCGGGATGTGATAGTGCCTGCCCTGATACTCCAGCCGCTCGCGGCGCCAGACCTTGCGGCAGATCTCCACCAGCTCCCGGGTGTGTCCCACTGGGGCGATGTACGGCACGCCGTGAAAGCCCTCGATCACCTGCGGCCCCGAAGCGCCGATGCCGAGGGTGAACCGCCCTTCGGACACGTAGTCCAACCCCGCGGCAGTCATCGCGGTCAGCGCCGGGGTACGGGTGTAGAGCTGCAGGATCCCCGAAGCGATCTGCAGCCGTTCGGTGCGCGCCGCGATGAAGCCCAGCTGGCTGACCGCGTCGAAGCTGTACGCCTCCGGGACGAACACGATGTCCAGCCCGGCCTTCTCGTAGTCGGCCAGTTCCGCGACCGCCTCGGTGAATCCACCGCTGTAGTTCAAGGGCATCCCGATCCGCATCCCGCTTCTCCTCCCGCACCCGCTGTGCTCCTCCCCCACCCACCGCAGCCAGCCTGCCATGCCCGCGAGACCACAACTGGCTACTTTCCGTAACTCTGATTACACGATGGAGGTACCGCATGAGCTCGTCCCCTCAGGCCAGCGTCGACCTCGAGGAAGCCCGCAGCCTGCTCAGCTCCGGTGCGGCCATTCTCCTGGACGTCCGTGAGCAGCACGAATGGGACGCCGGACACGCCGCCGAGGCGGTGCATATGCCGATCGAGGAACTCGACGCCGCCGCGCTACCGACCGGCATTCAGATCATCACTACCTGCCGCTCCGGCGGGCGGGGCGCACGGGCCGCCGCGGCGCTGACCGAGGCCGGACGGCAGGCCCGCAACCTGACCGGCGGAATGCGCGGCTGGCAGGACGCCGGGCTTCCGATGGAGACCACCGACGGCGAGCCCGGCTCAGTGGAATGACCCCGGCCTCGCCCACCTCGCTGTCATCGACCCTCGCATCCTGACGCGTTGACTCGTGGTCACCTATCGGCGGGCCCCACGCTCCCCCTCGGACAGCACGGGCCGCAGGTCGGCGGGAGAAACACCGTCCAGTCCGTCGCGCTCGATCCGTGCCGCCAGCCCGCGGGCGTGCGCGGTCAGACCTGCGATGCCCAGCGCGTGCGGCGGCGCGTCGGCGTAGGGGTCGATCCGGTCCGCGGCCCGGCGCAGCAACGCCGCCGCACCCGTGGCATTACCCCGCTGCACATGGGTGAGACCGACGGCGAGCTGCGCCAGGCCCTGCCACAGCTCACGCTGCTCCCCCGAGGTCGCCTTCCACACCCCTTCGAGCACCTCATGCGCGTGGAACGGATACCCATGGTCGATCAACTGCTGGGCTTGGCGCAGCGCCTCGTCCGGGCTCAGCACGACATCCTCGGGCACCCGCTCGACCCCCTGCGCACCATGGGGCAGCGGGCGGCCCAGTGCGTCGCGCGGGCGGGCATTGCGAGCCCGCCCTTGCGGGTCCCGGTCGCGGCTGCTCATGTGTCCATGATGGCTGGTTTCCAGGACGGCTGGTGAGAGGCCCGACACGGCACTCGTCCACGGCCCTCGGTGCAGGCCCGCGCGGCGCCGGGGCAGGATGGCGGCATGGACCATCACGGACGCCGCGACCAGACAGACCGGGTCCGGCTGGGCGGCGCCGCGCTGCCGATCGTCAGTCCGGCCCGGCTCTATGTCTGCGGCATCACGCCCTACGACGTGACCCATCTCGGGCATGCGAACACCTTCGTCTGGGCCGACGCCGCTGCAGCCGTCCTGCGCAGGGCCGGGGCGGAGACCGTGACCTGCCGCAACGTCACCGACGTCGACGATGTCCTGACCAGGGCGGCCATCGAGCGTGGCAGGCACTTCGACGAGTTCGCCCTGGAGCAGGAATACCTGTTCGGACGAGACATGGCCGCACTGCGAGTGCGTAGGCCGGAGCACGAGCCACGGGCCCGCCATCACGTCGGCCGGGTCGTGCAGCTGGCGGCAGCGCTGCTCGCCACGGACTCGGCCTACCAGCGGGGCGGCACGGTGTACTTCCGCGGCGCAGGGGTCCCGAGGAAGGCCGGACTGACCGCGCAGCGGGCGGCCGAACTGGCGGCCGAGTTCGGCGACCAGCCCGACGATCCGGTACGCGACGACCCCTTCGACGTCCCGGTCTGGCGGCCCTCCAGCGACGACGAGCCCGGTTGGCCCAGCCCATGGGGCCGCGGCAGGCCGGGCTGGCACGCGGAATGCGCCGCGATGACCCTCGGGGTGTTCGGTCCTGCCGTCGACGTTCTGGCCGGCGGAGCAGATCTCGGCTTCCCGCACCACGCCTACCAAGCGGCCATCGTGGAGGCGGCGACCGGCGTCGGTCCCTTCGCCCGGGCCGAGTTCCCGGTCGGAGCAGTCACCGTGGACGGTGCCAAGATGGCCAAGTCGACGGGCAACCTGGTGCTGGTCTCGGAGGTACTCGCGGACCACCCTGCCCCGGTGGTGCGATTGCTCATCCTGGACCGGCCCTGGCGGCAGAGCTGGGACTTCCATCCCGCAACCCTGGATACCGCGGCAAGTCGGCTCGAACGACTGTACCTGGCGGCCGGGAAGCCCCAGACCTCGCCCGCCGCGGCGGACGCCGTCACCGCTACCCTGGTCGACGACCTCGATGTCCCGACCGCTCTCGCGATCGGCGAGGAGGCCGGCGGCGAGGCGGCGCGTCTGGTGTTGCACCTCCTCGCCCTGGAGTGACCCTGACCGCTTCCCTAGACACCATGGACTACCCGCCGCGCACGCTCATCCTGCTCAGGCATGCGAAATCAGCATGGCCAGAGGGCATCCCGGACTTCCAGCGCCCACTGGCGGGACGGGGGCGCCGCGATGCTCCCGCCGTCGGGCGGTGGCTGCGTCAGCAGGCACCCGTGATCGATCTGGTGGTCTGCTCGCCCGCCGTGCGCGCCCGCCAGACCTGGGACCTCGTGGCCGCCCAGCTGGACGAAGAGCCCCCCACCCGCCACGACGAACGGCTCTACGGCAGCTGCGCCGAGGTGTTCCTGACGGTGACGCAGGAGCTACCCCCCGAAGCCTCGACAGTGCTCCTGGTGGGCCATAACCCCAGCCTCGAACACTTCCTGGAGCTGCTGACCGACACCTCGCACCAACTCAAGACGGCTACCATCGCCGTGGTGACCACGCCGGTCGGCTGGGCAGCGGCTCACCCGGGTTCATGGTCCCTGGCAGCGCTCACAACACCACGGGGAGGATGACGCGAAGCTCCTCAGGGCGTAGCCGACCTGCTGCATGGCGAGTCGAATCACCGCCGAGTGGCTGCTCGCGCAGCGCAGCTCGCTATCACCCCACCAGGCCGCCTCTTCGCATCCCTGCCCGAGCAACTCGGCAACGTTCGGCGGTGGAACGAGGCGCGCGGCTGGGGCTTCAGCGCGAACGATTTCCATTCGGTCGACCTCACCCCCCGGGCGGGGCCCGGCCCGCTCGTTGTCGACCTCGTCGCCGTCTATCTACGCGATAGCGCGGAGCTGAACGGAGTTCGCCGCACCTGCCATGAGCTGTGGGTCCTGGCTGCCGAGCAGCAACCCCACGCCTGGGCGTGGGACTGGTACTCGGACAGGTGGGAGCACAAACCTAAGCCGGTGTGTCTGGCCGATGGCATCGTGCACCGGCCCGGTATCCGCCGGGTGACCGTCGATCTGGGCGCCCACTTCGAGCCGGGACGCCACGTCCGGCCCAGCAGACTTCGCAGCCACGACGCCGCGCACGCAGAGGTGCTCGCCGCGGCCGCCCACTTTCCGCGGTGGATCCGAGCCATGGACGGCAAGACCATCCCCTACACCTGGCTCTCCGGCTACCACGTGCTGATCCGGGACCAACCGAATCCGGCTCGGCTGCCTGCGCTCAGCTGGAGCAGGCTCCGCCGGACCATGAGCCTCACCGCCGGCTGGGCGGAACATGCGTACTCCGGGTGGGCCGCACCGATCTGCATCAGCTGACCAGCTGAGCCCCTGACCCCTCGGCGACCCGCGGTCGGCGTGCGGTGGGGGCCTACCGGCGGATCGGGTACCCCTGGTATGTTGGATGGCAACGCTTATGCCCGCGTAGCCTGCTCGGTTCAGGGAGTGCGGGTCGGGAGCGTCGCCGCCCCAGACCCGGTGGCTGACCATTCTGGTGTCGGCCTGGGGAGATCTCATGGCGGCTAGTTATGAGTACGCACAGCGGGGAGCGGACCCCAGCGGCGTCTCACTCGTCAGCATCAATGCCTCCCCGGGCGCTGATCGTGGGGGGATACTCGACCCGGTCGTTAACAACGATTTCCCCCGCAGCCGCGCGGACGAGCTGGACGCCGAGGCCGCGTACTACGCTCAGCGGGCCACGCTGGAGGAGCAGGCGCTGGGCCCTGGCTACTACGTAGACCTCCTTCGGGGCATGGCTGCCGACCGGACCGCGATGGCGCAGCGGCTACGGACTGGGGAACGCAACGAGATGGTCCGTCGAGTAGCCCCGGACACCACCCCTCTTCGGCACCGGCTACGACACGACCGTGGCCGCTAGCGCGTCACCAGGCAAGCGGGAGGGGACAGCAGTCGGTGACTGACTCCAGCCCGGCCGATCGGGTGTGGGGCGTGGTGACCGCTCACGCCGATGCGCTCGGCGTCGCGGCGTCGGTCCGCTCGCTCTGTCAGGCGGCGGCGGCCCGGTTGCCGGTCGGCGGGGTGGCGGTGTCGGTCCGGGGGCACATGGTGGTCTCCGAGGTCTTCTGCGCCAGTGGGCCGCTGAGCCGCAAGCTGGAGGAACTGCAGCTCACCGTGGGCGAGGGCCCGTCGCTGGAGGTGCTGGCCGGAGGCCGGTCGGTACTGGTGGACGACCTGGACTCAGCCGAGGTGCAAGCTCGCTGGCCGTTGTTCGCCCCACAGGCTGTCGAGGCCGGGGCCCGCGCGCTGGTTGCGCTGCCGATACGGATGGGTGCCATCCGCGCCGGGGTCTTCGTGCTGTCCTGCGACTACCCGGGCGGATTGTCGGGCAAGGATCTAGCTGAAGCGTGGGTATTCGCCGACTGTGCGCTGGGGCTGTTGCTCGGGGCGCACGCGAGCCTCGACTCCCAGGACGGTGACCCGGCGGTTGCTGCGCTGTCCGACGGCCAGCCGGAAGTCCACCAGGCCACCGGAATGATCTCGGTTCAGCTCGGCGTCGGGATCGAAGAGGCGTTCAGCAGGCTGCGCGCACGGGCGTTCGTCGACGGGCGCCCGCTGTCTGAGCTGGCGGCCGATGTGGTCGCCCGCCGACTGCGATTCGACCCCGAGGACACCGTATGAGCAGGCTCTACCATAGTGACTGTCGAGCTGTTCTCGGAGGTGATACCCATGGCCGATGACCGATTAGCTCGGACCTTCGTGGAGCTCGCCGACACCCTGATCGACGACTTCGACCTGGTCGAGTTCTTGCATATGCTGGTGGATCGCTGCGTGGAGCTGCTCGATGTGTCCGCGGCCGGGCTGATGCTGGTCGACGCCCACCACCGGCTGCGGGTGATGGCCTCCTCGTCGGAGAACCTCCGGCTGCTGGAGCTGTTCCAGCTGCAGAACGACGACGGCCCCTGCCTAGAGTGCTACCGCACCGGCGCGCCGGTCAGCCACCCCGACCTGACCGTGGCCGACGACAGGTGGCCACGGTTCGCTCCCGCAGCCACCGAATCCGGGTTCCGGACTGTGCACGCTCTGCCGATGCGGCTGCGCTCGGAGGTCATCGGGGCGCTGAACCTGTTCCACATCGATCCGAACGCGCTGGCTCCCGAGGTCACCCGGATCAGCCAAGCCATGGCCGACGTGGCCAGCATCGGCCTGATCCATGAACGGTCCCTACGCCAGCAGGACATCCTCGTCGACCAGCTGCAGACCGCGCTGGACCACCGCGTGATCATCGAGCAAGCCAAGGGCGTCCTCGCCGAACGCCACGGCCTCGACCCCGGCGCGGCCTTCACCTTGCTGCGCACCTACGCCCGCAACCACGGCCACCGGCTCACCGTACTCGCCACCGCCGTCATCGACGGCAGCACCAGCGCCACCGAACTCCTCTCCAGCGCATCGGCTGCCACACCCGAGAAGTGACCCGTACCGCGCCCGGAGCCCGACCCGAACACAGCAACCTGCGCGCGCTACGGCGGCGCGGAGTGCGCGCCGGGGTAGCGGGCCTTCGAGGCAGTGCCGCCCGGCGGGCCGTCCACCAGCAGCAGGTCGGCGGCGGCGGCCCAGCCCCCGTGCGCAGGCATCGGAGTGCCGGGCGGGAGCAAGGCGCGCAGTCTGGCTGCTCTCGTGCTGCATGGCCTCTCCCGACGACGACAACGGCAGGTCTCACCCAGAGTGTCAGCGGCGTCTGCGAGACTCCGGCTGTGGCAGACAAAAGTTCGATCGAGTGGACCGAGGCCACCTGGAACCCGACCACCGGGTGTGACCGCATCACGGCGGGCTGCGATAACTGCTACGCGCTGACGCTGGCTAAGCGGCTCAAGGCGATGGGCAACCGAAATATCAGCTCGACGGTGACCCGCGCACCAGTGGTGCAGGTTTCGGAGTGCAGACCCATGAGGACGCGTTGGAGGTACCGAAACGCTGGGCAGCGCCCCGGGTCGTCTTCGTGAACTCGATGTCGGATCTGTTCCATGCCCGGATACCCGACGACTTCGTCCACCGTGTCTTCGACGTCATGGCCCAGACACCTCGGCATACCTACCAAGTGCTGACCAAACGCCCAATCCGCCTTGCGCGGATGGCCGACGTACTGCCCTGGCCGGAAAACGTGTGGATGGGTGTCAGCGTGGAGGACGCCAAGCAGGCGTGGCGGGTGAGCCGACTGCGCGAGGTGCCCGCTGCAGTGCGTTTCGTCTCGGCGGAGCCACTGCTCGGCCCGCTCGGCGACCTCGATCTTGACGGGGTGGACTGGCTCATCGCTGGGGGAGAATCCGGCCCGAACCATCGGCCGATGGACCCGGAGTGGGTAGCGGGACTCCGCGACGCCTGCCACGTCGCCGGGGTGGCGTTCTTCTTCAAGCAGTGGGGCGGACGGACGCCCAAGGCACAGGGGCGTCACCTGGACGGGCTGACGTTCGACGAGATGCCTGTCGCGCACCCGCGCTGGACGCAGGCGTTGATGTCAGCTCACGGCTGAGCCTCAGCGGCGCGCACCACCCGCTTGTCGTACAGCGATCCCTTGCTGTCACTGCTTGTGACACCGGCGACATGAAGTCGCTTGAGCGCCACACGCAGGTGCTTCTCTCTCGCCACACCGACCACACCATCGAAGACCTCGGCAAAACTGCCCCAGACAACGAAGTTGTCCTGCTGCCGTAGTAACGCACGGACATTCTGCTCAAGCCGGTCGTGCCACTGCTCGGCGAGTTGCTTCTCGTCGTGCTTGAAGAATTCCTCGGGATCCAGCAGCATGGCCTGGCCGCTGGCCGTGGCGTGAGCTCGCGGCCAACTCTCGGTGAAGGGGGGTGGCATGATGAGCTGTGAAACCCTGGTCGCACCGGCTACGTCGGAGTCGCGGCGACTTGGCGGGCGCTGCGGGCCAGGCCCTCGGCGTCGGAGCCCGGCCGGGCCGCCAGCGCTTCGGTCAGCGGGATGAGGCGCCGGCGGGTGGGCACCGACTGCAGCCCTGCCACCTCATCGATCACCTGGCGGGCGAGCACCAGCCCGCCCGACTCCCCGGCCTGCACCTGGATGGTGGCGAGGGTCAACCGCGCCTTCACCCCGTCACGGCGCTCGTCGGCGCTGAAGGTCCGCGCCGACGACGCCGCGAACGGCTCGGCATCATCCAGCCGCCCCAGCCGCCAGACCGAGTCGGCCGTGCCCCAGTCGAAGTCGGCCCGCTGGAAGGCGTCCGGTGGCTCCCAGTCGTCGCGCGACCGGCTCAAGCAGGCCACGGCCTGCCGGGGCTCGTCCATCCGGGCGAACGCCTGCGCCGAGCTGGAGTGCAGCCACGAGGCCAGAAACGCCGTCCGGGAGTCGTCGCCGGCAGCGCGCGCCAGCGCGCACTGCCCCAGCTGATAGCACTTCAACGCGTAGTCCGGGTACCCGGCCATCGCCTCCAGCGCGCCCGCACGCCACAGCACCGAGGCCGCGCGATGATGGTCACCGGTCTGGATGGCCAGTTCGAGGGCCTGGCGGTAATGGTCACGCGCGTGCCGGTCATACCCGGAATCGAAACAGCACAACCCGGCCACCTCATGCGCCTCGGCCAGCGCCAGGCCGAGGGCACGCTCGACAGCGTCGGGGGCATCCACGCCCCTCCAGCGGGTGAATTGCGTAGTCATGGCGCTGGCCACCTCCCCCTGGCCGCCGTGGGCACGGCGCAGCGCCCGCACCCATTGGGTGGCCTTCTCAATCGAGGCCACATGCGACATGTTCAGCCGCGACGGCAGCAAATCGCCAGGCACCGGATAGGGGTTGGCCAGCCCCCCAATCCCCGGGATCTGCATGCCGAACCCGGCGACCGCGCCCAGCGCCAGCACATGCCTGCGCAACACTTCGTCCTCCACCTCCTCGGCGAGGTCGGCGACCGCGTGCTGTCCACTGTAGGTGCCCTTAGGTCCGCAGTAGGTGCCGTCCGGGGCCCACCAGGACAGCCCCATGAACTCCGGTGGAATCTCCAGCCTCTCGGTGAGACGCCGCAGCAGGTGATAGTTCTCCACCCGACGGCGGCCATGGACAATGTCGGACACCTCGGACTGGGACTGCCCGGTCCGACGCGCGATCTCCCCCTGCGAGAGCCCACCACTCTGGCCCAGCACCCGGTACAGGCCACCAATGTCCAGCGCCACCAGTATCCGGCGCACCTCCGGCCGGGCATACCGGGCGGGATCGATGCCAGGCCCGGACTTGCCCGCACCCGGCGCGCCCTCCGCGCCCGACCCCGGTTCGCGCGTGTGCCCGTCACTCATCACCAACCACCATGTCTCGCCACCCGGCGGCAGGACGTCCAGCCCCGGCCCTCGGATTGAGAGCACGCTAAGGTTCATCGGACCGTTGCTCAGTCCCCGGATGACAGGGGGGGTCAGTCTCATGACCAGTGTCTCCCGGGTCGACTTGACCCGCCCGTACTTCATCGGCATTGGCGGGATCGGGATGTCCGGGCTGGCCAAGATCCTTGCCCAGCGCGGTGCGAGGGTCGCCAGCAGCGACGCCAAGAAGACGCCCACCATCACCCCGTTGCGACAGATCGGCTGTGAGATCCACATCGGGCATGACCCCGAGCGCGTGCTCGGCGCGAGCTGCGTGGTGATCTCCCAGGCCATCCGGGAGAGCAACATCGAACTGCAGGCGGCCCGGGAGCACGGCCTGCACGTGGTGCACCGCTCCGAGGCGCTGAACGCGATGATGGACGGCTGCCGCTCGATCGCGGTGGCCGGCACGCACGGCAAGAGCAGCACGACGACGATGCTCGCGGTGGCGCTCCAGGGTTTGGGGCTGGACCCGTCGTTCGCGGTCGGCGCGGACCTCAACGAGCCGGGCAGCAACGCTCACCACGGGACCGGTGACATCTTCGTCGCCGAGACCGACGAGTCCGACCGCAGCTTCCACTACTTCCGCCCACAGGTCGGGATCGTGCTCAACGTGGAGGAGGACCACCACGATCACTACTCCTCGCTGGAGGAGCACATCGAGTCGTACGAGACCTTCGCCCACGGCATCCAGCCCGGCGGGACACTGGTCGTCTCCGCCGACAACGCCGGAGCACGGGAGCTGGTGACACGCCTGCGCGCGTCCATCCCCGAGTTGACGATCATCACCTACGGGGAGGCATCCGACGCGGACGTGTCCCTGGTGAAGGTCGCCCCCCACGGGTTCTCCAGCGATGCGACCGTGCGGCTTCCCGACGGCCGCGAGGTCACCTTCACGCTGAACGTTCCCGGTCGGCACATGGCGCACAACGCCACGGGGGTGCTCGCGGTCGGCATGGCTCTGGGCGTCGATCCGCAGCCGATGGGCGCGGCGTTGGGGGGGTACCAGGGGATCCGGCGGCGCTTCACCCGCAAGGGCGAGGCCGGGGGCGTGCTCGTGGTGGACAGCTACGCGCACCATCCCACCGAGATCGCCGCAGACCTGGAGACAGCCCACCAGGCCGCGGGCGCTGTCGGCCGGGTGGTGGTGGTGGTGTTCCAGCCACATCTGCCCAGCCGCACCCAGGCCCTCGGGGAGGAGATCGGGAAGGCCCTTGCGAGCAGCGATCTCGCCGTGATCATGGAGGTTTACCAGGGGCGGGAAGACCCAATCCCTGGTGTGACGAGTTCCCTCGTCGCCCACGCCGCCCTGGAGGCCGGGGCTGTAGTCCGTATAGAGCACGACTGGACGGCTGTCCCCGAGGTAATGGCCCGCCTGGTCCGCCCAGGGGACCTGGTGCTGACCATGGGAGCCGGTGACGTCACCGGGATCGGCCCACTGATCCTTAAGGAAATCGAGGATTGCACCGGTGACCGCTAGCCCATCCAGGAACTGACCGTCGAGTAATGAGTGGACTTCCATGGCCAACTACGCCGCCCGCCTGCACGAGCTACGTTCCCCGGATTGAGCGCTATCGAGGATCCGCGGTGTCTCCCTGGCCGGCAGGTGAGAGCAGGATCTCGGGCAAGGTGGCGAGGCAGCCTGCCTGTTCCGGAACCCGGCTGATGAGATCGGTGATCTCGGCGGCCACCCGCTGCCGATCAGCTTGGTCGGCCTGCTCGGCGAGTTCCGCCAGCTTGGTGTGGTCGGTCACCACCTCACCCATGAGCAATGCGGCGACGACAAGATGCGCGGCGGCGGTGAACCGCTCACCGAAGACCTGCGCCTCCAGCGCAGCGAGCTCGGCGATGGGGTCCGGCTCCACGTCGGCGATCGCACGCCGCATCCGGTCGGCCGCCATCTGGCGGTCGGTCACGCAGGTGTACGCAGCCCTGATGCCGTCCCGCCGGGCGAGGCGGAGCAGCGCGAGGTGCACCAGGGTGCCCAGGGGGTTTCCGAGGTGGATCAGCGCGACCTCGGCCTCGACAGTGAGCAAATCACGTGCGTTCTCCTCGGCGAAGGATCGCGAGTCCTGCCAGTTCGGTAGCTTGATCCAGTCCGTCAGCAGGTCTCTGAGCAGCAGGGGCCGATAGGCCTCTTCGAGGCCGCGGTCCCGCAGCCCGCCGAGAAGATGCCGGTGCAGCTCGACCCGCGCCGCATCGACCAGCGCCAGCTCGTCGAGCACAACGGTGGCTGGCTGGTCCAGCAGTTCCCCGGCATGCGCCGCGAAGAAGTCTCTGGACTTCGCCCAGCTCGGCGCCGTGAGCCACTCGGTGACGAGGCCGATCTGCGCCGCGGTGAGGGCCAGCCAGTCCGGCGGCTCGGTCCCGGTGACCGCTTCCCAGACGTGGTTCACCGCGGCGCAGTCCCGGACCCGGTGCGCGCGCAAGACGTTGCGCCCGGCCAGTACGACGGCGTCCGGCGTCTCACCGTCATCCAAACTCAGCAGGGTGACGAGCTCGCGGAACCCGGTGGATGGATCACCATGGTTGAGGTGGAACCCGGCCCGCTCGATGATCAACGCATCTCTCGGGGCCGGCGACCCGGCGAAGGTCTCGATGCAGTCGGTGTAGATGTCGACCGCAGCGGAGATCCGGTTGAGTGCCGCGAGGTGGCCGGTGAGGTCCTTCAGCGA
>JBOHGM010000081.1:0-23978 GCA_050699435.1 Pseudonocardiaceae bacterium
CCAAGTCCGCGGCTCGACTCGATCTACGAGCATGGGAGCAGCGCCTACGCTGACGATTACGACGGCAACATCGTTCGCGTGACCCGGGATACTATAGCCAGCTCGACGTCCTTGCCGAAGATGCGAAGCGTGCCCTGGTGGCACTTTATGCGCCTTATTCGGACAGGGACAGGCAGGGCATAAAGGTTCTGGAGCTGGGAATCGGCACGGGTGCCTTTACGGGCCGGTTGATGCGGACGTGCGCAGAATTTCTCGTTCAAATGAGCAATGAAAGTGCTCGTATGGGTCGTCCGTTCATCGAGCTGGATGGCTGGGACTCCAACCCTCGCATGGTTGAGATCTCATCGCAACGAATTGCCGATGCGGCGCGTCAACCTGCTGATAGAATGATCAGGCCGAACCTCGAAGAAATTGAGTTCGACCCTAGTGGCGCCCCTGTCGCTGACGACAAGTACGATCTGATCGTTGGTTCTTTTTTTTCGCATTACTGGATGGACGACCGCCCGAATCGCGGGATCAATAGGTCGACGGAACTTCAAAGTTTCCGGATCTTCTTGGAGTCGCCGGTCGCTGTTGAACACCGGCGGCCTCGCGCTTTTCTTGGATGCTTTCTATACGCCGGGCAGGCGGGACTCCGAGCAGCGCTCCTGGCGGGACTATGTGACGAACGAGCTGGGCTCGTCGGCGATTACTGATACTTACTTGAATCGGAATTCCTGGCAGTTCCACGCCCCGACGATCGATCTGGTCCATGAGGTTGCGACTCACTGCGGTTTGAAGGTGTGGTGGCGGGATTGCCTTTCCGGGTACCCCTTCAAGATCATGATCCTCGCAGCGCCGGACGCGGCTGCCGAGGAAGTCGATGAACCGCAATGAAGTAATCATGGCTGCGCTGCAGCGCGCTGGGATGATGCGGTCAGTGGTCCCGGTGCGTCTACCGCTCTGTGTGGTGATTCCATTAACTGAGATGCCGGCTGGTTTGTCGGCGATCGGTGCGGAGCTTTTCGCAGCGGTAAGACGGCGAGTGCTGTATCGGCGAGTGGCGGTCTTGGCCCAACTAGGCGGTATTTTTCTGGCCTGGGCTGGTGTGTTTGTGCCCCAGGGTCGCCCGTTGACGGTGGTTGGCGTCGCGGTTGCCGTTTGCCGGCGCATTAGTTTCATTTGTTGATAAAGACAGGTTGAGTGTCCTCGACTCCGGAATAGAGGAACTGTTCAACGCACAAAAGTTAATGCTGTTGGAGTGGCTTGCCATCATTCTTGAGGTCGAGCCGTATTCGTATGCTAATACGAGTGCGTCCGGAGCCACAAAGAAGCAGATTCTGGAGAAACGAAGTGACTCGCTTCCTCGTCAAGTCGTGGATACGCTTGTTCTGTGGCTGGATACTCCGGATGCGTGCATCCTTCCTTCAGTCAGGTGGTCCCGTTTATCTGCGGGTCTAGACTACCTGGCGACGATGGACCTGCGAGGGCAAGCAGCCCGTCGCAGACTCGAAGTGCTGTTCGACGCGGGCCATGCCGCACTCCTGCTCCTGCTGCTCGTCACGGCAGTCGGGATTCCGACGTTTACGCTTCCCGAGGTGACTCTGGCAACGGTCGCCTCGCTGATCGCATTGAGCGCAAGAGCCGCGGACGACGTTACTCTTGCGGTCTTCTGGAGGCAACCCCAGTTGGAGCCATCCAGCGCGCTGCAGTTCAGCTCTCTTCGGCGAATCCGAACGCTGTGTGCGAGCGATCTGTCTTTCTCCGATCTATCGGCCATTTGTGATTGCTCGGTTGTCCTCCCGCGGTCCTTCCGGAAGGGGAGGGCCAAAGCGGGCGCTTGGTGGTGAACCAGCAGGTGTTGTCGTAGTAGCCCTCACCACCGTTGAACCGCTTCGCGCCGGAAACCTGGTTCCGGGTCACGGTGGGGGAGCCGTCCTGGTCGGGCACAACGCCCCAGGCGAACAGCCGGAAACGATCACTATGCGGAGCGAAAGGGTGGCTCCGCCCTACCGGGGGTGCCAGGGTGCGCCGAGTGACCACGACCGACGAACTGTTGAGCGCCCTTACCCGCCCCGAGTTCCCTCGCTCGGCGAGCTGCGACTCCGAGGTCGCCGCGGAACTGGGTGACCCGGATTGGCGGCAGATCACCCCTGCGCGAGGCCGCCATGCTCGCCGTGGATGCTGGATGGACCCTGGGTCTCACTCGAATGGTCACCCGTAAGCGCTGACTGAGTGTTCCGGTGGTACAGGTGAGCGGGAATGCCCAGGCGGGCATCACCGGTTGACCGCAAGGGGCGTCACTGCTTCGGGTGAAGGATCGGAAGAGGTGGTGTGCGGTGGGCGCGGGGCCGGAATCCAGCGCGGACCCCGCACCGGTCGCTGCCGAGCGGCTGCCCCGTGAAGTCTGGGTGCTCGTCGCGGTCAGCTTCGTGATCGCGATCGGTTTCGGCCTCGTCGCCCCCGCGCTGCCCACCTTCGCCCGCAGCTTCAACGTCAGCGTCACCGCGGCGTCGATCGTGGTGAGCGCGTTCGCGTTCATGCGGCTGGCGTTCGCTCCCGCCAGCGGCAAGCTGGTCTCACGGTTGGGTGAGCGACCTGTCTACATCTGGGGTATCACCGTGGTGGGCCTGTCCACCGGCGCCTGTGCCTTCGCCGCGGATTATTGGCAGTTGCTGGTGCTGCGCGCGCTCGGAGGTATCGGGTCGACCATGTTCACCGTCTCGGCGGTGGCCCTGCTGATCCGGCTCACTCCGCCGCCGATGCGAGGCCGGTCCACCGGCCTGTGGGCCACCAGCTTTCTGCTCGGCAACGTCACCGGCCCGCTGGTCGGCGGCGGGTTGATCGGCATCTCGCTGCGCGCGCCGTTCGTGGTCTACGCCGCCGCGCTGTTCATCGCCGCCGCAGTGGCCTGGCTGTTCCTGCGCCGATCAGCGCTGGTCGGTGCGATAGCCACCGGCGACGACCCCGCGCTGACCGTGCGCGAGGCACTACAGCACCCGACCTACCGCGCCGCGCTGGTATCCAACTTCGCCACCGGCTGGGCGGTGTTCGGTGTGCGCGTCTCGCTGGTGCCGCTGTTCATCGTCGAGGTGCTGCACCGCGCTGAGTCGCTGGCCGGGGTGGCGCTGTCGGCCTTCGCCGCGGGCAACGTCGCCGTGCTGATGCTGGCCGGCAAGCTCGCCGACTCGCTCGGCAGGCGTCCTCCGATGCTGGTCGGGCTGGTGGTCACCGGTGGCGCGACGAGCTGGCTCGGCTACGCCGACGGCGTGCCCGAATTCATGGTCGCCTCGGTGATCGCCGGTCTCGGCACCGGAATGATCACGCCGCCGCAGGGCGCTGCGGTGGCCGACGTGATCGGCACCCAGGCCAAGGGTGGGCCGGTGCTGGCGGCGTACCAGATGACGTCCGACATCGGGGCGATCATCGGCCCGATCGCGACCGGGGTTCTTGCCGATCAGCTCTCCTACACCGCGGCTTTCGTGCTGACCGGCTGCGTCTCGCTGGTCGCTGCCCTGTGGTGGCTGCGCGCACCGGAGACGCTGCCCCGGCGCTCGCGTCGGGCCGACCGGGGCCGTGCCGAGCATGATCACACCGCGAAGGACATCGCCGCCGAATGCGGCTGCCTCGACGAGGGCCCCGAGGTGCCGACCGGGCGGCGGGTGGCCGGGCGCCCCCGCCATCCGGACGCCTGAGCGCGCTAGCCGGCGGTGTTGACCCCGATCAGGCGCCCGACCAGGTAGGTCGCCACTGCGGCGATCGCGCCGAAGCCCAGTTGACGCAGCCCGCCCAGCCACCATGAGCGGGTGGTGAACCGGGACGCGACCGCCCCAGCGATGAACAGTCCCACCCCTCCGGCAGCCAGCCCCGCGACCAGTGAATCGAAGCCGAGCAGGTACGGGATCAACGGGATCAGCGCACCGATCGCGAAGCACAGGAAGGACGATGCACCGGCTACCCACGGGGAGGGCTGCTCGTCCGGGTTCACTCCGAGCTCCTGGGAGATATGCACCTTCACGGCGAGCGTGGGATCGGCGTGCACCTCTTCGGCCACCCGCTTCGCGGTCTCCCGGGACAGGCCCATCTGCACGTAGGACGCCGCCAATTCGGCCTGCTCCGCGACTGGGTGCCTGCGCAACTCGTCGCGCTCCACCTTCACCTCGGCCCGCACGGAGTCGTTCTGGGTCTCGACCGAGGCGTATTCGCCCACGGCCATCGAGAACGCTCCGGCCACCAGCCCGGCCATTCCGGTCAGCACCACCAGCCTGGCATCCGCTCCGGCGCCGCCCACCCCTGCGACCAGTCCGACATTGGTGACCAGGCCGTCCATCGCGCCGAACACCGCCGGGCGCAGCCACCCTCCGGAGACGTCCTGATGGGTGTGCCCGATCTCCTTGTCACCCGGCTGGATCGTCATCTGTGCACCTTCGCGCCCGTCGGAGACCCCGTGCTCACCGCTAGAACGTTCGGCGTTCAGCGTACGGAGAACCGCCGGTCCACCCAGGACTCAGGCTCACCTCGCCATGGCGAGCCTCACTTGCGCTGGGCTACCCATCTGGGGCATAGATGTGGTGCAACGGACCGCCTCGTGGCGGGTCCGGCCCGTCCCGTCACACAATGGACGGGGCTGGCTCTCCTGGTTCGGCTGGTGCTGGTCTGCGGGCCTGGTCGGGAGCAGGACCCAGATCGGAACCGGCCAGCTGGCCGGATGAGTCAGGAGGACGTGCCGTGGGCGGCGCCGAACGGGCCGAACGCAAGCGTAAGCAGCAGGCCGCGCAGGCGGCCAGGGCCACCTCGGTGGCGACGCGTGCGGACAAGCGGGTCAGCCGCGGGGCAGTGGGGGTCGCGATCCTCGCGCTGGTCGCCCTGCTCGTCGGGGGCGGATTCTGGTTGCAGAGCCGCAGCAACTCCGGAGACCTGCCCGCGACGATCCCGGTCGCGGCAGCCGGACCGGCGTACCCGGTGGCCGTCGAGGGCCACGCGGTGGTGGCCGGGCAGGTGGTGGCCGGGCAGATCGACGCGCCGGTGACCATCGATGTCTACGAGGACTTCCTGTGCTCGGGATGTGGTCAGTTCGAGCAGCTTTACGGTGATCAACTGGCGGACGCGGCCGCAGCCGGGCACGCGCGGGTCGTGTACCACCCGGTCGCCATCCTCGACGAGAACTCCGAACCCCCCGGTTACTCCACCCGGGCGGCAGGTGCGGCCCTGTGCGCCGCCGAGGCGGGCGTCTTCCCCCGGTTCCATGACAGCCTGTTCGACACCCAGCCACGCGGGGGCGGTCCAGGGTGGACCAGCTCGCAGCTTCAGCAGCTCGGCGGTGCCCTCGGAGCCGGCGAGGGCTTCGCGCGCTGCGTACCCAGCAGCGGCGATCGGGTCGCGGCTGCAACCGACCAGGCGCGACAGTACGTCAGCGGGCTGCGACCCGATGGCCGGTTCGGCACACCCACGGTCCTGGTGGACGGGGCGGTGGTGGACACCGGTGAGCCAGGCTGGCTGGACGAGGCGCTGGGCGCGGCGCGCTGAGCTGACCGTTTCGGGATCACCGCTGCCCTCGTGTACCGTTGCGGACGCGCCGCGGCGGATCCGTGGCGATCTTTTGGGGCTGTAGCGCAGCTGGTAGCGCACCGCACTGGCAGTGCGGGGGTCACGGGTTCGAATCCCGTCAGCTCCACCCGACCGAAGCATCGGTAGCCCCTCCAGCTTCCTTGACCAGCGGTTTTTCCGGTTGAGGGGCTACCGATCGGGGCCGAGCGAACTGTGGCACAACCCGAACTCTCTGCGGCAGTCTCACCGACCGCACCTCACAGCAGGGATCGGTTCGCCGATGGCTGTGCGCGCTCATCGCGGCAGATGAGGATGACTTTCGGGCACTGTGATTGGGTCCGGTCGGCGTCACGGGCACTCCCTCGCGTCGACCAGGTTCGTGCCCCGTTGCCCCACAGTGGGGTACGCTAGCGTAATGCGGGAGATCCGATGGACGTCGGAATCCGAGGCTCACATCGCCCGGCACGGCGTCACGCCGGAGGAGGTCGAGCAGGCTGTCAACGGCAGGCCCCGGTACGAGGCCCGCGGCCGCGAGGACTCCACCCTCCTGTTCTGCGCTACCGAGAACGGGCGGTCCCTGCTGGTCGTCCTGGCTGAGGCCCTGGACGGCCGCTGGTACGTGGCCACCGCCCGCGAGATGACCGACACCGAGCGCCGCGCCTTCCGGCGGAAGGGAAGGTAAACCATGACCGAGCCGACGAAGCTGCAACGACTCGCCGAGTACTACGACACCCATGACACCAGCACCGAGATCCAGCGAGCCGAGCTGGTCGACGAGCCGGTGGATCCGGATCCGATGGTGTCGCTGTCGCTGCGGTTGCCGAAGTCGCTGCTGGACTGGGTGCGCACCCAAGCCCGCGCTGAACACACCAAGCCAACCCAACTGATCCGCCGCTGGATCGAGGAACACCGCAGTAGCGGGGAACTGTCGCTGGAGGAACGGGTTCGCCGGCTCGAGAACCTCGTCCAACGCAGCGCCGGAAGCGACTCCTGACCAATCCCGCCTACTTGAACAAGCTCACTCATGAATAGAAACGCGCGACTCGCGGCATAGAAAGACCTTCTGCGTGTCGGTCCGCGGTGGGGGAACGCCCTCCTGATGCGCTTGTCGGGCTTGGTGTCCCATCGCAGGAGGAGGACGTTCGTGAGTCACGGTAGTGGCGTCTCCCGGGGTGATCGCAACCGCAACGCCCGGCTGGCTCGGCTTCGTGCGCTGGTCCCGGTTGAGAATGCGATTGTGGGGATCGACTTGGCGGATGCCAAGCAGATGGTGGTGGTGTGCGATCACGACTCGAAGGTGCTGGCGCGGAAGACGTTCCGCTGCCGTGCTTGGGATCTGGGTGTCGCGTTGGACTGGGCAGCCGGGCGGGCGGCTGCGAATGGGTTGGCTGGGGTGACGGTGGCGTGCGAGCCGACCGGGCACCGGTGGCGGGTGCTGGGTCAGTTGGCCGCGGACCGGGGGATGCCGTTCGTGTGTGTGCAGCCGGCACTGTCCTCGTGGTCGCGGCGCGCCGAGGATCTGACCTTCGACAAGACCGACGAGGTGCGCCGCGAGGCGCCCTGTCGTATCCCTAATACAGTTAGGAGGAACTCGGAAGATAGTTCTTGGGTCCAGTGGCTTACCCGAAGCCGAAAGGTGATGGGAACCAGAGCATGCCATGAGTTCGGCGGTCATGTCCAGATGCCGGGAGTGACGCGCCGAGGGACCTGCGTGATATGGCGAAAGCTGGATTGCCTAAATCGCAATCTCCAGTGATGCAAGTTTTCATCCACCGGAAAACGGCGTCTGAAACCGGTGCCGCGCCCTGTGTCCGGATTATCTCGTTGCCAGACACAACTTCCGGGGTGTCGGGCGATGTCCAGTGAGGATATTCAAGGGGATGAGTGGGACGCCTAAGTCACGCTGTTACGTACGACAGGGACGAACGCGGGATCGCCTAAGGGGCGCGAGTCCTATGGCGACGGAGTGCTCGTAGTAGTCGCAGGGGTCACGTCCTGCCAGGGAGGACGGGAGAGCCGTCCACAGGGCCAAGGAGCACAGGTGATTCGGACACACATGCCAGGAGGTATGCGAAATGCAGAGCGCCGAAACGGTGCTGGGTGTCCTACGTGAGCGCGGTAGGCGTGGTCTACCGTTGGAGGAACTGTATCGACAGCTGTTCAACCCGCAGATGTATCTGCTGGCCTACGGACGTATCTACGCCAATAAGGGGGCGATGACGCCGGGGGTCACGGGGGAAACCGCGGACGGCATGTCCATGGGCAAGATCGGACGCATCATCGATGCGATGCGCCACGAGCGCTACCGGTTTGCGCCCGTGCGGCGCGTCTACATCCCGAAGAAGAACGGGAAAAGGCGACCGCTCGGACTGCCAACCTGGTCGGACAAACTCGTCGGCGAAGTGATCCGCCTCCTCTTGGAGGCGTATTATGAACCACGGTTCTCCGACCGCTCGCACGGTTTCCGTCCCGGCCGGGGTTGCCACACGGCGCTGACCGAAATGGCTAATACCTGGACCGGGACAACCTGGTTCATCGAGGCCGACGTCTCCGACTGCTTCGGGTCTCTCGATCACGATGTGATGATCGGGATCCTGTCGGAGAAGATCCACGACAACCGGTTCCTTCGGCTGATGCGTAACATGCTCGAAGCCGGATACCTCGAGGATTGGGTCTGGGGTGCCACGCTCAGCGGCTCACCGCAGGGTGGGTCACCTCACCGATCCTATCCAATATTTACCTGCATAAGCTGGACAGCTTCGTCGAGCAGGTGTTGATCCCCGAATACACCCGAGGAGTACGCAGGAGGTTCAATCCTACGTATCGCAAATTGTCGAACGCTATCCAACGAGGACGCAAACGCGGGGACCGTACCATGGTGCGGGAACTGCGCAAGCAGCGGCGTCTTCTACCCAGCGGTGACCCACGTGATCCGGGCTACCGCCGGTTGAGGTACGCCAGGTACGCCGACGACCAGCTCCTGGGGCTCACCGGACCCAAGGCCGAAGCCGAGCAGATCAAACAACGCCTGGCGGAGTTCCTGCGAGACGACCTCAAACTGGAACTTTCCGATGACAAGACGCTGATCACTCACGCCCGCTCACAAGCGGCGTGGTTCCTCGGCTACGAGATCACCGCTCACCACGACCACAGCAAGGGAGCCCGGGGCCGCAGGTGGACCGACGGGTTCATCAAGCTCAACGTCCCACGATCGGTGATCAAGGCCAAGAACGCCCAGTACCTGCGACGCGGTAAACCCGCGCACCGCCCCGACCTGGTGAACCAGGATGACCACACCATCATCGCCACGTTCGGGGCCCAGTACCGAGGGCTCGTCCAGTACTATCTGCTCGCCGGGAACGCCTACTGGCTAAACCGGGTCGAATGGGTCATGCGGACCTCGATGCTCAGGACCCTGGCAGCAAAGCACCGCTCATCGGTGTCGAAGATGACAGCCCGCCACAAGGCTAAAGTCGAGGGGTGTGGCTCTTCTGAAGTGAGGGTGGAGGGGTGCGTGACCTGCTGTTTTGCGCGTGTCTTGATCGCTTGATGGGCTCCTTCCCGCTACGTTCGGGGTGTCTAAGTCCGGAACGTGGCAAGTGGGAAGGAGCCCGATGTCAGGGTACGCGCAGCAGGCAGGGTCAGGGCTGGCCGAGGTCGGGGTGGACGTGTTTGACCGGTCCCGGCAGTTGTTCGAGAAGGTCGGGACGGAGCTTGCCGATCCTGGTTGTGGTGAGCTGACCCATGCCCAGCTGGAGGATCAGCTCACTGAGTGTTCCCGAGAGCTGATGCGCAGCCTGTTTCAGGACCACTTGGACCTGCGGGCGTGTCGCGAGCAGCGACTGCCCGAGGGTGTGGCCGGCGCTGACGGTGTGGTGCGCACCCATGCGGAAAAGGACCATCAGCGTGACCTGAACACCGTGTTTGGCGCGGTCACGGTGACCCGGATCGCCTACCGCGCGCCTGGCGCGGCCAACCTCTATCCGGCGGACGCGGTGTTGAACCTGCCCCTGGGCAAGCATTCCCACGGGCTGCGGCGGCTGACCGCGATCGAGGCGTCCCGCGGGTCGTTCGAGCAGGCCGCCGACACCCTCGAGCGCGCGACGGGAGCCCGTGTTGGCAAGCGCCAGCTCGAGGGGCTCGCCCTGGCCGCAGCCACCGACGTGGCTGCTTTCTATGCTCAGTCCGAACGCGACACCTGCCCGGACGTCGACCTGCTGGTGCTGACCTTCGACGGCAAGGGCATCGTGATGCGCCCCGAGGCGCTGCGCGACGCTACCGCCAAAGCGGCGCGGGCCGCCGGTCCCAAGCTGATGACCCGCCTGTCCCCCCCGGGGAGAAACACGGCCGCAAGCGGATGGCCGAACTCGCCGGGGTCTACGACGCCACCCCGGTCCCCCGTGACCCCGGCGACGTCATGTCCCTGCCCGGGCAACCCCGCACCACAAAGCCCGGACCGCACGCCCGCCGCAAGTGGCTCACCGCCAGCATCACCGACGACATCCCGGCCGTCATCGCCGCCGCCTTCGACGAGGCCCAACGCCGCGACCCCGACCACCGCAGACCCTGGGTCGCCCTCGTCGACGGCAACACCACCCAAACCGACGCCATCACGGCCGAAGCCACCCGCCGCCGGGTCA
Source organism: Pseudonocardiaceae bacterium (assembly GCA_050699435.1). GTDB lineage: Bacteria > Actinomycetota > Actinomycetes > Mycobacteriales > Pseudonocardiaceae. The sequence continues at coordinate 10,167 of JBOHGM010000081.1, forward strand.
ACGTCACCATTGTGCTCGACTTCATCCACGTCCTGGAATACCTGTGGAAAGCCGCGTGGTCGTTCTTCTACCCCGGCGATCCCGACGCCGAGGCCTGGGTCGCCGACCAGGCAACCAAAATCCTGGACGGGAAAGCCGCCACCGTGGCCGCCGGGATCCGACGCCGTGCCACCCGCTTCGGCTACTCACCGGCCGAACGCACCGGCGCCGACCACGCAGCCACCTACCTGACCAACAAGAAGCCCTACCTGGACTACCACACCGCCCTAGCCAGCGGGTGGCCCATCGCCACCGGCGTCATCGAAGGCGCCTGCCGCCACCTCGTCAAAGACCGCATGGACATCACCGGAGCCCGCTGGGGGCTGCCAGGAGCCGAAGCCATCCTCACCCTCCGCGCCCTGGTCTCCAACGGCGACTTCGACACCTACTGGCACTACCACCTCGCCCAAGAACACCATCGCGTCCACCACGCCCGATACCGCAGCAGCCACCAGCTCACAGCGTGATCAAGTCACTCGAGAAGAGCCACACCCGTCGTCTTTCACTTCACTCCCACGGGTGCGTCGTGGATGAATATGATTGAGATCTGGAACGGTATCGTCACCCGGAAGCTGATCCGGTGCGGCACGTTCAGCTCGGTGAGGGTTCTCAACAAGGCGATTGAGTCGTTCGTCGAGCACTGGAACAGCGATTGTCAGCCCATCAAGTGGTCTGCCACAGCGGAGGAGATCATCAGCAAGGTCCGCACCATCACATCTCGTATGGAGGCCCTCCTGAGCGCCACAGAGATCGACGATATAGCCCGCCAGGCAGCGTAAAGCAAAATATATCTTGTTACACTAGCATGCGTGGAAAATGCGTAGTGTGGTCCTGTGCCGGTCGTCGGGTACCTCCCTCGTCTCGCTGATCCGCAGCTGGCCGCGCTGCTCAGCGACCTTCCGGCGGTCATGGTGACCGGTCCTCGCGCCGCCGGGAAGACGACCTCGGCGCGCCGCCTGGCTGCCGACATCCTGCGTTTGGACGACCCGGCCGTCGCCGCGGCGGTGGCCGCGAATCCCGACGCGGCGTTGCGCCGGGCCCGCGAACCGGTGCTCCTGGATGAGTGGCAGGAAGTGCCCGAGGTGCTCGGCGCGGTGAAACGGGCCGTCGACGACGACTCGCGGCCAGGCCGGTACCTGCTCACCGGCAGCGTCGAAGCCGATCTCACGCAGCGCGTCTGGCCCGGCACCGGGCGAATCGTGCGGCTGGTCCTGCACGGTCTCACCGAGGGGGAGATCACTGGCTCGGCGGCTGGGCCTGGGTTGCTTTCTGCGGTGATCGACGGCGACCTCGACCAGATCCCCCTGCCTTCCGAGGTCCCGGACATCGACGGGTACGTCGCTCTCGCGCTGCGCAGCGGGTTTCCCGAGCCGGCACTCCGGTTGCGGTCGGTCACCCGCGACGCGTGGCTGGATGCCTACCTCGACCACGTCGTCTTCCGGGACGTACGGGCAGCCGGGCAGGTTCGCGACCCCGTGCGGCTGCGGCGATACCTGGAAGTGCTCGGGTTGTCCACCGCGGGGCTGCCCACTGAGGCCACGTTGTACCAGGCTGCCGGCATCGACCGGCGAACCGCCGAGGCTTACGACCGGCTGCTCGAAAGCCTCTACCTGCTCGATCTGCTGCCCGCATGGTCGTCGAACCGGCTCACCCGCCTGGTGAAGCGGCCGAAGCGATATCTGACTGATCCCGCCCTCGCCGTGAGCGCAGCTCGGAGCGACGCGGCTGCCGTGCTGCGCGACGGTGACCTGCTCGGCCGTGTTCTCGACACCTTCGTCGCCGCCCAGTTGCACCCCGAGATCGCCTTGCGGCAACCTCGGGCGAGGCTGCATCACCTGCGCACGGAATCAGGTCGCCAGGAAGTGGATCTGGTCATCGATCTTGGTGGTGGGCATGTCGTCGGCATCGAGATCAAGGCCGCTTCCGCACCGGGTCCGCGGGAAGCGCAACAGCTGGCCTGGTTGCGTGAGCAGCTCGGGGAGCGATTCGTGCGCGGGATCGTGTTCCACACCGGGCCGCAGCCGTTTGAGCTCGGCGAACGGATCTGGGCGTTGCCGATATGCACTCTGTGGTCGAAAGCTCCCTGAAGTGGTTCCGGACTACACGCCCAGGCCGCCCATGACGGTCCGTTTTCTGGCTTGCGGCACTGCCAGCCTGGCGGGTCTACTTCGGCCGACCCTGACCGTACGCTGACTCCCGGCCGACTGGCCGCAAGGCGCCCAAGAACTTTCCGCCGCCGGACGCTGCGCTCGGAAACTTCTTGCTGCTTTGCTCCTTGCGGCCATGTCGCGCCCGTCGCTGACCGGCGCCTTCGACGCCCTTGGGTGTCGCGCAGTACTGAGGCCCGGTGCTCAGGTCTGCTGCTCACCCAGCACGCCTAGGCGTTGCCGGTACTCGTCCTCGTTGATCTCGCCGCGCGCATAGCGCTCGCCGAGCATCGCGACCGCGGAGTCGCCCACCTTCGGCCGGGACCGCAGATAACGGCGCAACAACATGATTCCGACGACGATCACCGCGGCCAAGAACAGCAGCCACAGGATCCCGCCGACGATCCCGAACCACCCCGGCGGCCCGTCCCAGCCGCGCCCATCGCGCCACCCAGGACCGTCACCGCCCGGTCCGTACGCCACTGTTAGATACGCCCACGTCAACATCACTGCACCTCCACTCCGAGGGAACTCGATGCCGGCCACGATGCCAGCGGCGCGCGCTGCCGGCATCGGCCGCGGAGCGGCTCCGCGGCTACCGCGTGCGGCGTAGCAAGGGCGCGCGCCGCTACCGCCGGCGCACGCCACAACGGTGTGATACCGCTCACCCAGCCACCGGTGCGACTGGCCAAGGTCGTAGCCCTTGTTCCCGTGCAGTGCGCTGGGCCGAGGCAGGCCCGGAGCATGTGCGCACCTGGTGCGGCGGCTGACCTGTTCGGTCTGGGGGCCAGGTCACCTGTTCGTCGCCAAGAGGCCACCTTCGGGCGCTCAGCGGCCGATCGGCCCATCACCGGAGCCGATCAAGAGCGATCTTCAGGAGCGCGACGTGGGCTGCGACAGGACCCACTAGGCGTCCGTTAGTCGTGAATAACGACCGTTTAGCGCAAGATCATATTAGAGCTGACAGGTTAAGCCGATCAGGCGGCCTGTCGCTGCGGCGACAAGAGGTTGGTCTCAGCAGACGATCGGTCGTTGACTGAACACATTGGTCCGCGCCCTGTACGGCGAGACCTCTACCTTGTCCGCATGACAGTCCAGATAGCTCTCCGGTTGGACGAAGGGCTGGCCGAGTCGGCGCGCACCGCCGCAGCCGAGACGGGCACCAACCTCTCGGAGTGGATCCGGCGGGCGATCCGCCGGGAAGCCGCTGCCGCGACCGCGCTCCGGGCCCGAGCCGAAGAGGACGCCCGGCAGGCGTTATACCCCCCCGATCAGGAGGATGCGCTGATGGCGGCGCGGCGGGCGCGCGCCGGCGAAGCATTCGAGAGCCGGGAATGAGTTCACCCGTGCGCTTCGGCCAGGTGTGGGAGTCCCCGGACGAGGCCATCGGCACGATGCGTTACCTCATCGTCTCCTCCGACGCCTATAACACCGCATTCGGGGACCGGCGGGCCATCGCAGTCGAGATAGACTCCCGCGCAATCTTCGAGGGCGTCTACCGGGAACCGATCACCGACGCCGGAACGGCTTACCTTGACCGGTTGACCTGGGTGACCCGCCGTCACCTCGTTGATCTCGTCGGGCACCTGCACCCGGCCCGGCACGAGCACGTGACTCGAGTGATTCGCGATCTGATCGGCAATCTCTGATGACGACTTCAGTGAGGCGCTCAACTCACTCCGACATCCTTCCGCTCGTCGCTGCAAGACGACCTCTCGGCGCAGTACAGGCATGTCGGCAAGGGGATCGGGAGGTGATCCGTGCAGCCCGGTGAGCCCGGCTGGATGGGGTCGACCGCCGCGACACTCCAGGAGTCGGATCATTGACCGGTGGGCCCCACCAGCTTCCGTCGGACTCCTGACAGTCACCTAGCCACTTCGAGATCTCGCCTATTATTCGCTGCCGATAAAAGCGTTGTGACACGTCGTGTTCCAGGCACGCGCCGAATGCCTGAAGTACGTGGGCGTTGGTGCTGGTTGAGGGCGTACGTTCACCGGAAAAACAAGTGAAGTAGGCGTCTACCTGATAGGTCAACAGGCTGTCCGGGGAGCGGGGCCGACCCAGCTGAGTCAGCACGTATAAGACAGCTGCTGTGTCGTCGGAGTCGGGAGGAAGACCGGGCGCGGCGGAAGCACCGGACTCGCCGACGGCGTCATGCAGGCTGGCGGTCAGTTCGTGCGGCGTAGCCAAACTGAAGCCTGCTGAAGTGAGTGCAGCCAAAACCCAGGCTCGTTCGAAGAAGGTGATAGGAGTTACTCCCGGCACGGGTCCGCCACCACGGTTCTGTACGGCTTCCAGGTAATCGACCGACGGATGATCAGTGCACTCACTCAGCCAGGCCGCAGTTGCCGCCGGTGAGCAGCCCACCGCACCGTGCACCGGCTGGACGAAGGGCGCACCCCGCATTGTGGGACCGATGGCCTCGAGGGAATGCAGCAGCTTGGCCGGCAGCGCTTGACCGTGACGCACGGCGTGCCGTAGCCGCGATCGATCACCGCCGACGGGGACCTGGCTTCCGGTCGCCAGCGGCCACGACGAGATCGTGAGGTTACCGAGCGCGGTCGGTCAGGCACGATTACACTCCTCCCGAGGACGTGACCAGCGACGGGCGCGACCGTCGACGGCGATCGCAGAGGTCGGTGTGAGATGGGGGCAGCCATGGCCGGTGGTTCGAGCGCACCGGCTGGCCTGATGCCCATGCTGGCCACCCCGGGTCCGGTGCCCGACGCCTCGGGATGGGCCTTCGAGTTCACCTGGGATGGAGTCCGCTCGCTGGCCGACGTCGGGCCGGATCAGGTGCGCCTGGTGGGTGGTAGCCGGGGCAGCATCACTACCCGCTATCCCGAGTTCGACGCGCTCCCGGCCCTGGTCAAGCGCCGCGTGCTGTTGGACGGCAAGATCGTGGCCTTGGACGGGTGCGGACGGCCCAACCTGTCGCGTCTGCAACATCGGATGAACCTGCAACGACCCTCCGCGACGATGCGGCGGCGAGTCCCGGTGGCCTACTACGTGTTCGATCTGCTGCGCCTCGACGACCGCTGCACGCTCCTGCTGCCCTACCGGCAGCGTCGCGAGATGCTGGAGGAACTCGATCTCAGTGCCGGGCCGATCGTGCTTACCCCGTACTTCCTCGACGCTGACGGGCAGGTGGTGCTCGACACCGCCGCCGAGTTCGGCCTGCCCGGGGTGGTAGCCAAACGCGCGGACTCCACTTATCAGCCCGGTCGCCGTTCGCGGTGCTGGGTCCAGACTGCGCTGCGCCGTACCCAGGAGGTGGTCATCGGTGGCTGGGTACCGGGCAAGCACGGCCCCGCAGGCATGCTCGGCGCACTGCTGGTGGGGGTGCCCACCGAGGCCGGCCTGCGCTACGCAGGCCAGGTGAGCGTGGGGCTGACCGACACCGCGCGCCTTGAGCTACGGGACCGGTTGGCCGACCTGGGGCAGCGCACGAGCCCGTTCGTTGACGACGTACCCCGGGAGGCGGCTCGCCAGGCGCACTGGGTGGCTCCCGAATTGCTCGGCGAGGTGGCCTACCGGTGCTGGACCGCACACGGCCGCCTTGGTCATCCGACCTGGGCAGGCCTACGACACGCCAAGCACCCAGCGGCGGTGCACGGACCGGTGGTACTCAGCACGGCGATCAGCGCCCCGGCGGCCGATGCTCGGGGGCGCTCCGACGAGGGTGAACTGGACGAGGCGCTGCGCCGGGCCCGGGCGGAGGTCGCTGCGCTGCGGGTGCAGATCGCTCCGCATTTCCTCTACAACGCATTGAGCGCCATCGCGGCTCTCGTGCGCACCGACCCACAGCGGGCTCGGGAGCTGCTGATGGACTTCGCCGGCTTCACCCGTTATTCCTTCCGGCCTACCACTGAGTTCACCACGCTCGCCGATGAGCTCGAGAACATCGACCGCTACCTGGCACTGGAGCAGGCTCGGTTCGACGAGAGACTTCAGGTAACGATTCAGGTCGCCCCGCAGGTGATGCCGGTGGTGCTGCCTTTCCTGGCGCTGCAGTTGGTGGTGGAGAACGCGGTGCGCCACGGCATCGAGGAGATACCCGGCGGGGGCACGGTGGCGATCTCGGCCGTCGACGACGGCGCAGACTGTCTCATCACGGTCACCGCCGACGGACCGGGAACGCCGGGCGGCGCCGATCTGGGTGACGTCGACGAACGGCTGCGTCGCGCGTTCGGTGCCGATTACGGCTTGGTGACCAACCGCGTCCACGGCGTGGGCACCACGGTCAGCCTGCGAGTTCCGCACGCTCGGGCCGAGCCGCCGCACCCATGATCTTCACTCGCGCTCGGTGCGACCGGTGGCCTCCTCAACGCTGCGCTTGAGTGCAGTGAGCAGGTCCGGCACCCCCGCACTGGCGGGCGATGTGCTGGGCGTCGGACCGGCCTCGCCATGGTGTCGCTTGGCGGCGATCAGATCCTGCACGGCCTGGGTGTACTCGTCGTGGTGCCGGGTGGGATCGAACTCGGCAGCCAAGGTGGCCACGAGGGTGGCAGCCATCTGCAGCTCCGGTGGCCGCAACTCCACCTCGTCGCGCAGTATCGGGAAATCGGGTTCGCGAACCTCGTCCGGCCACAGCATCGTCTGCAGCACGATGGCCTTTCCCCGAACCCGCAGCAGGGCCAATGTCTCCCGCTGCCGGAGTGCCACCTTGGCCACCGCCATCTGGTCGGTCTGGCGCAGCGTCTCCCGCAGCAATGCATAGGGCTTGGCCGCCTGGGGGTCGGGCTCCAGGTAGTAGCTTCGATCCAGCAGCAGCGGATCTACCTGCTCGGCAGGTACGAACTCCAGCACCGCGATCTCCCGGGCGGCCGCGGTGGGCAGGCTGGCCAGGTCACCGTTGTCGAGCGTGACCAACTCGCCGTCTTCGGTCTCGTGGCCCTTGACGATGTCCTCATACGGGACCTCGGCGCCACAAACCTCGCAGAACCGCTTGTAGCGGATCCGCCCGCCATCGGGCTCGTGTACCTGGTGGAACCGGATATCGTGGTTTGTGGTGGCCGCATACAGTCGCACCGGCACGGTGACCAACCCGAACGAGACGACCCCATTCCAGATCGCGCGCACAATCGACCCCTTCCCGTGGTCCATGGTCAGCATGGGCCGCGCAGGCAGATCTTCGCCACCCCCAGGTGGGAGCTGACGTGGCAGAGCCGGGTACGGCGGGCGAGCAGATCGCCGAGTCCCGCCGATCGCGTGGCTACCTCGTCGTGCTGCTGGGGATGACCGTGGTGGTGATTGTCCTCGTCGTGTTGGGGATGATCGTCGGCTGGCGGGTGCTGCAGGCCGATGTGGAGCAAGCCCGCCGGGATGCGGTGCTGCATACGGCCCGGCTGGCCGCCGACAACCTGACCACGATCGACTACCGGACCGCCGATCGCGACGTGCAGCGGTTGCTCGACGGGGGCACTGCGCAGTTCGCCGCACAGTTCGGCATCGCTTCGCCCGAATTCATCGAGGTGGTGAAGCAGACCCAGCTGGTGTCCACGGGGGAGGTCTCCTCGGCCGGGATTGAGCGGGTGGACGAGCGCTCCGCCCGGGCCCTGGTCGCGGTCAAGGCCTCGGTACGCGATGTTGACCTACCACAAGGTGCGCCGCGCAACTACCGGCTGGGCGTGGAACTGGTGGTGCAGGACGACCGGTGGCTGGTGTCGAACGTGGAGTTCATCCTGTGAGCGCACCGGGGACCGGCGTCCGGCGTCCGGCCCGGGCGCTGATCGTACTGGGCGCCGTCGTCGTGCTGCTTGGCGTGGCGGTGGCCGGGCTGTGCTGGCTCGACCACCGCAACAGCCAGATCGACGCCGCCCGGCAGGCTGCGCTGCAGGCTGCTCGGGAGCAGGTGCTGACGGTGCTGTCCACGGAACAGGTCCCCGCCCCGGCCGCCAGGGAGCAGCGCATCGTCACCCGCGCCGAGGTGATCGCCTCGGCGGTGGTCCGGGCGAAGCCGGACGAGGTGGTGCTGCTGCTGTTCGTCAACCACACCACCCAGAGCTCCCAGTCCGAGGTGGTACAGCTTTCCGGTCACCGCATCCAGCTGACGATGACTCGAGTCGACGACCGCTGGCTGATCTCCAAGCTCGAGCGGGTGTAATTATCGTAGGGTCATGTCTGAGCAGGGCCACGAGCATGGGCACGGCCATCGGTCGCCAGGCCGCCGCCGTTCGAGCCTCGGCCGTCGGCTGCGGCACGTCATTGTCCCGCATTCGCACGATTCCGCTGAGCGGGTCGACTCCGCGCTCGAGTCCAGCCGGCGCGGGCTGCGTGCCCTGTGGGTGTCGTTCGCGGCGCTGATGATCACGGCCGGAGTGCAGGCCGCGGTCGTCGCGCTGTCCGGGTCGGTGGCCCTGCTCGGTGACACGCTGCACAACGTCGGCGACGCCCTGACCGCGGTGCCGCTCGCGATCGCGTTCATCCTCGGCCGCCGGGCGGCGACCCGGCGGTTCACTTACGGGCTGGGCCGGGCCGAGGACATGGCCGGACTGGTCGTGCTGGTGGTGATCGCGGCCTCCGCGGCCGTTGCCGGGTACCAGGCGGTGCACCGGCTGCTCGAACCCGCTGCGGTGCAGTACGTGCTGCTGGTTGCGGTGGCCGGTCTGGTCGGGGCGGCAGGCAACGAGGCGGTAGCTCGCTACCGGATCCGGGTCGGCCGCGACATCGGGTCCGCGGCGCTGGTTGCCGACGGGCTGCACGCCCGGACCGATGCGCTCACCAGCCTGGCGGTGGTGTTCGCTGCGGCAGGCACGTGGCTGCGCATCCCGCACGCCGATCCGGTCGTCGGACTGGTGATCACCGCGATGATCTGCCTGGTGCTGCGCGACGCTGCCCGCGAGGTCTTCGCCCGGCTGCTCGACGCCGTCGAGCCCCACCTGGTGGACACCGCGGAGCGGGTGTTGGCGGCGGCGCCCGGAGTGCTCGGGGTGAGCAGGGTGCGGCTGCGCTGGGTGGGCCACCGATTGCACGCCGAAGCGCTGATCGCCGCCGACCCCGAGCTTCCGCTGATCCGCGCGCACCAGGTGGCCGTCGAGGCCGAGCATCAGCTGCGGCACGCGCTACCCCGGCTGCAGACCGCCACCCTGCACGTCGATCCAGATCCGGGGGCTGCGGGGCACGACCACCACGCCGGGCTGGCGCACCACCACACGCACTGATCGGTCATACGGGAGGCGGCGGCGCCGGCTGGTGCCCTTCCGGTTACCATCGGACCGGGCCGACGACTGCGGGTTCGAGCGACCTGGTCGCCCCGGCCAGTACGTGCACGGTGAGCTCCCCGGGGACTGCGAGAAGGCAGTACACGGCAGCCAGGAGGAAACTTGTGACGGCCGTCGCGCCACAGCCGATCGCCACGAGTCCGCAGCCGAAGCGGACCATGGTCAAGGGCTCGACCCTGCTCGGGTTGTTCAGCACGACCGATCACAAGGTGATCGGCATGCTGTACCTGGTCACCTCCATGGCCTTCTTCTTCGCCGGCGGCGCCATGGCCATGCTGATGCGTGGCGAGCTGGCTGTTCCGGGACTGCAGTTCCTGTCCAATGAGCAGTACAACCAGCTGTTCACCATGCATGGCACGATCATGCTGCTGCTTTACGCGACGCCGATCCTGTTCGCCTTCGCCAACCTGGTGCTACCGCTGCAGATCGGCTCCCCGGACGTGGCGTTCCCGCGCCTCAATGCCTTCTCCTACTGGCTGTTTCTCTTCGGTGGCTGCATGGTGCTGTCCGGGTTTCTCACCCCGGGCGGCGCCGCGGACTTCGGCTGGTTCGCTTATACACCGCTATCCAATGCGATCCATTCCCCCGGCGTCGGCGCCGACTTGTGGATTATGGGACTGGTCATCGCCGGTCTGGGCACCATCCTCGGCGGGGTCAACATGGTCACCACCGTGGTGTGCCTGCGCGCGCCGGGCATGACGATGTTCCGGATGCCGATCTTCACCTGGAACATCATGGTGACCTCGCTGCTGATCCTGCTGGCGTTCCCGATCCTCACCGCGGCGCTGCTCGGGCTGCTCGCCGACCGGCACCTCGGGGCGCACGTGTTCGACCCGGACAACGGCGGTGTCATCCTGTGGCAGCACCTGTTCTGGTTCTTCGGCCACCCCGAGGTCTACATCGTGGCGCTGCCGTTCTTCGGCATCGTGTCCGAGATCTTCCCGGTGTTCAGCCGCAAGCCGCTGTTCGGCTACAAGACCCTGGTATTCGCGACGCTGGCGATCGCGGCGCTGTCCATGGTGGTCTGGGCGCACCATATGTACGCCACGGGTGCCGTGCTGCTGCCCTTCTTCGCCTTCACCACCTTCCTCATCGCAGTACCCACCGGGATCAAGTTCTTCAACTGGATCGGCACCATGTGGCGCGGTCAGCTGACCTTCGAGACCCCGATGCTGTTCAGCGTCGGGTTCCTGATCACCTTCCTGTTGGGCGGCCTGACCGGCATCCTGCTGGCCGCCCCGGCGATCGACTTCCACGTCTCGGACACCTACTTCGTGGTCGCGCACTTCCACTACGTGCTCTACGGCACGATCGTGTTCGCCACGTTCGCCGGGATCTACTTCTGGTTCCCGAAGATGACCGGCCGGATGCTCAACGAACCGCTGGGCAAGTTCCACTTCTGGGCCACGTTCATCGGGTTCCACCTGACGTTCCTGGTGCAGCACTGGGTGGGGAACGAGGGCATGCCCCGCCGCTATGCCGACTACTTGCCCAGTGACGGGTTCACCACGCTGAACACGATCTCCACGATCGGCGCGTTCGTGCTCGGTGCCTCCACGCTGCCGTTCCTGTGGAACGTGTTCCGCAGCTACCGCTACGGGGAGGTGGTCACGGTGGACGACCCGTGGGGGTACGGCAACTCCCTGGAATGGGCAACGTCCTGCCCGCCGCCGCGGCACAACTTCTATGAGCTACCCAGGATCCGCTCCGAGCGGCCCGCCTTCGAACTGCACTATCCCCACATGTCAGGGCGGATGCGGACCGAGTCGGAGGTCGGCCGTGGGCACGCGCCGGCGCCGGGTGAGATCGCGGCACACGCCGTGGCGGACGAGGCCGGTGAAGCCGACCCGCGCGAAAAGTGACCGGAGACGCGCAGGTGACCCTGCTGGTGACGGTCACCGGACGGGACAAGCCCGGGGTCACCTCCGTGCTGTTCGCCGCGCTGACCAGGCACGGCGTCGACATTCTCGACGTCGAGCAGGTGGTGATCAGCGGTCACTTGGTGCTCGGGGTGCTGGTGGGCACCCGGTCCGATCCCGACGGCCTCCAGGAAGCCGCGGAGCAGGCCATGGCCAGCATCGGGATGCAGGTGGACGTCGAGGTCGGCGCCGAAGCGGTCGGCGCGAATCGCCGCGGGTCCACGCACGTCGTATTGGTGCTGGGCCGGCCGGTCACGGCCCACGCCTGCACCGAGGCGACTCGTGCGCTGGCTGACCTGAACATCAACATCGATGCCATTCGGCGCATCGCGGACTACCCCGTCACCGGGCTCGAACTGCTGGTCTCGGTGCCGGATGTTTCGGGGCGGCGGGTTCCTGGGTCGGAGGTTTCGGGGTCGGGGGTTTCGGGCCGGCGGGTTCCGGAGTCGGAGGTTTCGGGCGGCGAGCGCAGCGGGGTCAGCGAGGACGCCGCCGACGCCGCGTTGCGCTCCGCGCTTGTCGAGGTCGCCGCCCGCAGCGGCGTCGACCTGGCTGTCGAGCGGACGGGGATCGCCCGGCGGGCCAAGCGCCTGGTGGTCTTCGACGTCGACTCCACTCTGGTGCAGGGCGAGGTGATCGAGATGCTCGCCGATCGGGCCGGTTGCGGCGATGAGGTGCGCTCAGTCACCGACGCCGCAATGCGGGGCGAGCTGGACTTCACCCAGGCGCTGCGTCGCCGGGTCGCTCTGCTGGCGGGACTGCCGGCCAGCGTGCTCGCTGAGGTGACCGCCGCGCTGGAGCTCACCCCTGGTGCTCGCACGACGATCCGGACCCTCAAGCGGCTGGGCTTCCGCTGCGGGGCGGTCTCCGGCGGCTTCACCGAGGTGGTGCGACCGGTGGCCGACGAGCTCGGGCTGGACTTCTGCATCGCCAACGACCTCGAGATCACCGGCGGCAAGCTTACCGGGCAGCTCATCGGTCCGGTGGTGGACCGGGCGGGAAAGGCCGACGCGCTGCGCCATGCGGCGGAGCACTTCGGCGTCCCGCTGGCCCAGTGCGTCGCGGTGGGTGACGGCGCCAACGACATCGACATGCTCGCCACGGCAGGTCTGGGTGTCGCGTTCAACGCCAAACCGGCGCTGCGGGAGGTCGCGGACACGGCGATCACCCAGCCGTTCCTGGACATCGTGCTGTTCGTGCTCGGCGTCACCCGTGACGAGGTGGAAGCGGCCGACGCCGCCGACGGGGTGCTGCGCCGGGTCCCCCTGTGATGAGCGCAGCCCTGTGAGTGGCGCTGCGAGCGATAGCTAGGTTTGCCACCCACGACCGCACCGAGAGATGATTTAACCTCGTGATCGTGGGACACGGCACCGGCGACGAGGATCCCGCCACGGTGCGGGCAATGCCGCTGATCCTGCGGATGGAGCGAGATGGGGTACCGCCGCGCAGTGCGCTGTTGGAGGCCGCGGCTTCGGCGGCGGTGGCGCTGTGCCTGGACGAGCGCTCTCAGCCTGGTGGAGTGTGGTATGTCGAAGTGGCGCCGTGGGTGGCTGGACGGATTCGCAAGGTCACCCGCCGGGCCCGGGGGGCGCAGTGGCTCGCGGTGACCGAGCTGCCCGGCATTACCGTCGAGCGCCGCGGTGCCCAGGTGCGGGCGCTGCTGCCCTGGCGGGTGGCCGAGACTCCGAAGACCGTGACGCGGCTGCAGGTCGGTGGAACCGATGTGCCACCCGACGATCCGGGCCCGCCACCGGACCGGCTCCCCGTGCTCTGGCTGGCGCCGCAGCCCACGATGACCGCGGGCAAGGCCGCTGCACAAGTCGGCCACGCCACGATGCTGCTGGCGGCTCTGCTGGCTACCGAAGGCCGGTCCGCCGAATTGGACCGCTGGGCTACCGACGGCTACCGCTGTGCCGTCCGCACCGCGTCAGTGCAGCAGTGGGCGGGGCTGGCGGCGGGGGAGCAGCCAGCCCGGGCCTGGCGCGAGCGGGGGGTGCTGGCCGTGCGCGACGCCGGGTTCACCGAAGTGGCACCGGGTACCGTCACGGTCGCGGCGCAATGGCGCCGGGGAAAGTCGTGAGGCGTCAGCCCACGGGCCATAAGTGGTCGCTGTCGGGACACCAGGGACACGGTCGGGATGGTGGGGGCTGATCACCGTTTAGGTGCGTTCAACGACATTGTGTGCTCGAGGGTGGCAAGGGCTCACTACCCCAATGGACCCTGAGACGATCGCCGAGAATGGTTTGCGAACCTTCGCGCTGTGCGAGCTCATGGTGCACCCGGACTGGCAGTGGCACGGCGTCGCTCATGCACTGCACAACGAACTCGTGCACAATCGCCCGGAGCAGCGGGCAACGCGTAGCTGTTCAGCTGGTGCAGGTGTGGTTGTTGAGGCTGGGGTGGTGTTGCTCGGCGTGTCGCCTTGATCGTGGCGGGAGTTCGGGCAGGGTGTCGGCGTGCCCGAGGCCCCGACGTATGAGCAGC
>JBOHGM010000082.1:0-5237 GCA_050699435.1 Pseudonocardiaceae bacterium
GCCTGTCCCGGGGAGCCTGTCCCGGAGGGCCTGTCCTGGAGGGCCTGTCTCGGAGGGCCTGTCTCGGAGGGGCTGTCCCCGGGGGTGCTGTCCCCGGGGGTGCGCGGTCGTGGTCGCTCAACGGGGTGTGAGGGCAGGGCGTGGAGTCACCGACCCCGGTACTGGGCCGCACCGCACCCGCTATGCCCTCCCGGCGGCACTCTCCCCTTGCAGTCGGCGGGACCGCTGCCCGCCTTGACACCAGCGTCCAGTGCGTGGGGTGCCGGCACCAGCGTCCAGTGCGAGGGGTGCCCGGCCCATCATCGGTGAGGTCGGTGGTGCACGTCGGGGTGGATCCAGCTGGGGCAGCGAGCGACCGGGGCCCCGACCAGTGATCATGACGGTGCCCGCCCCCCAGGGGGGTGGACGTGACAGCCCGGGGGGGCATGGCGGCTCCCGCAGTGAGGATGCGCCAGAGACAGCTCCCAGGCCCAGCCGAGTGCCTCCCGAAGACCGCCAGCGACCGGTGCCGCCGGGTAAGAGCGAACCTCGCTCACCTGACCGCCTCGCACCGGCATCGGCTCACGAAGCCGGCTACCCCACCAGCCGACCAAACCATCCCCCCACCCCCTGACCAACCCCCGACGGACTTTAAGGGGCCGACCACTAAGCTCGGGTACTAGTGATGACCGCCCCCGGCATCGAAACTTATCGACGATATGTTCGCCAGCACGTCGGCCTGTACGGCGTAGGTGTCGGCGCACTGGCCGTGCAGCAGCCGCACCGAGACCCGATCGCGCCAGCCATCGGCGCGGACCGTTTGCGTTCCCGGCGGCGTTCGACCAGCCGGGCCCAGCTCCGGCCCAACCCCATCACCTCACCTCCTCATCCGATGTCGAGCCAGCTCTTTCGGTCTTGATCCGGGCCGCGATCTCATCGGCACTTTTCTGCTCCCGATCCGCCCAATACAGCGCCTCGTGATGGTGACCCCGGTCGATCTCGGCGATCTCCCGATACAACGCCACCGACCGCTCGTAATAGACCTTCCACGCCGCCAGCGACGCAGTACTCTTCGGCCGGAGCACCACCAGCGCGTCGTGCGCCTGCATCAATGTCCTCGGCGGTTCTGGCTTGGCCTTCTTGTCCGTGCCCATCAGGCCGCGGCCTTACCGTCCGCACCGGCCGGGAACACGTCGGCCATGGACACCTGAAACCTGCCGTTGATCGCCACTGTTCGCTCCTTGGGTGCTCGGCTCTCGACTAGCTGGCCTATGCCACTGCCACCATATGTGGCATAGGCCACTCGTGCAAGGAGCCCTGGGAACGAGACGGCGTGTCGGCAGCGGCGGGGTTAGCGGGACAGCGGGTACTCCTGGCGGAACGCCCAGCGGTCCGGCGGGTAGGTGGCGTCGTCGAACTGCAGCGGCGCATCAGCCAGGTCGAAGACGGTCAGCCGGTACACCAGCACCGCCGCCGGGCGGGTCAGCGCCAACAGCCGACGCTCCTCGGCGGTGGCCAACCTCGCGGCGACCTGGTCCCGGGCATACGCGGCCTCCCTGCCGGTGATCTCCGTGAGGTACTTCGCGGTGCCACCACGCAGGCGTTCGGGTTCGAGCAGCCGCGGGGCCTGCTCGGCGAGCTGGGGGGCGAACCACGACGTGGACAACTCGATCGGTTTACCGTCACCCGCCCGCAGCAGCCGGGCTCGCCGCACCACCTCACTCCCGGCGGGCAGCCGCAACGCCTCGATCACATGCTTCGGACCGGGCACGAGCCCGGCGGCCAGAAACTCCACCGACTCGCCGGGGGAGTACATCGTCCCCAGATCCCGCGCCCGCTCGTAACGCTCCCGCGCCCGAGGCGCCGCCCTCGCCTCCCGCACATAGGTCCCCGAACCTCGCCGCGATTCCACTAATCCTTGGACACGCAGCGCCTCCAAAGCGCGCGCGGCCGTCGGGCGAGCCACACTCCACGTCGCCGCGAGCTCCCGCTCGGAGGGCACCTCATCGCCCGGCCCGAGATCGCCCCGCACGATCTGATCCCGAATGAAGCCCGCGATCTGCAGATACCTCGGCAGTACCTCCTGAATCTCGGGCACCCGGGGATCCCTCACAACGTGGTCTAGTGGCCTATGGCACTAGCCACTGTAGCCGCACGGCTTGCCCTCATTTCGGTAGAGTCACCGCGGTGAGCACGCTTGTCATCGCCGCTGGCGGGGGAGGCGATGCCATCACCGGATCAGCCCTCGCTGGTCCCCTCGGCCTCGCCGCACCACCGGTCGTGATGACCTACTCCTGGGACCGGCTGATGATCGACCCACTCCCCGGCCCCCGCACCGCGCACGACTTCACCGGCTTACACCAGATCGCCCCGCACATCCTCGAAGTCCTCCCCACCACCGAGCCGATCAGGCCGGCCGGTTCGGCACTACCCCGGCTTGCCGCCGACCTTCCTGCACGCCTGCTCCTGCTCGACCCCGCCGGGGGCGCCGTCCAAATGGCAGCCCAGATCAGCGCCGCCGCCCACTACTTCCACGCCGACAATATCGCGTTGATCGACGTCGGGGGAGACGCCCTCACCGACGGCGCGGATCCAGGGCTGCGCAGCCCGCTGGCCGACCAGCTCGCCCTCGCCGCGTGCGTACGTAACGGCCTGCCTAGCCAGCTCCTCATCGCCGCCCCCGGCATCGACGGCGAACTCTCCCTCACCACCATCCATGCCCGGCTCGACCAGCTCGGCGCACGCCAGCTAATCGACCTCACCAGCACCGACCTCGCACCCCTACGTCCCATCTTCGACTGGCACCCCTCTGAGGCGTCGGGTCTTCTCGCCGCCGCCGCAACAGGACGACGCGGCCGCGTCGAAGTCCGCGACGCCGGCAACCACATCGAACTGACCGAGACGACGCCAGCACTCTTTACCGTCAATGCGAAGGCCGCACTAGAAGTCACACCGGCAGCACAACTCACCGACTCCCAATCGTTCGACGATGCCGAAGCAATCATCCGGGAAGCAACCGGCATTTCCGAGATCCGCTACGAGACCGACAAAGCCGCACGCCTCCGCACTCGCCGTGCTCACCACCTGACACCTGATGACCTACCGGAGATCGACCGACAAGCCCAGCACGCTCACCAGCGCGGCGCCGACTTCATCAGCATCCGACGCCTCTCCGAACTACTCGGCGCGAGCACCCTGGACACCTTCTCCACCCTATCCGATCTACTCGCGACCAAGCGCCCCAAACGCTACGAGCCATCGCTTTACCAGACACACTGACCGCCGCCATCCACCCATCAACGCGGCCAGCCACCTGTAACGTGTGAGTAGGGTAGACATAGCAGTCCCCGACCGTGCCCATCGAGCCGAGCAGGCCGGCGGCGCGGAGCCGTTGCTCGAACGCCCAGGAAGTGTATTGTGTTCCGTGGTCGCTGCGGGTAGTAGCCCGACCTCGATACCTCTGGGATTCGGCAGGCCACCGCGACATCGGTATCGGCGTCAGTGTCATCAGGTGTCCGTGTTGAGGGGACAAGCTCATCGACCCGAAACGCTCGACGATCACGACAAGTCTCCAGTCGGGCCGTCTGTGGGCCGTCTCAGCGGGTACAACGACGGTCAACAACGCGAAACGGCGCCGTCCAGCGGAGGGTGTTTCCGCTGGACAGCGCCGTTTCGCGTAGTCCCGGCCTCAGCCCTGCTTGGTCTCCCAGAAGATCTTGTCAATCTCCGCGATCTGCTCGAGGAGCTCCTGGCCGGTCCTCGGGTCCGTTGAACCCTTGGTGCCGGTCGCACCGGCAGCCTTGGTGGCCTTGTTGAAAAGCTC
Organism: Pseudonocardiaceae bacterium; assembly: GCA_050699435.1. Lineage (GTDB taxonomy): Bacteria > Actinomycetota > Actinomycetes > Mycobacteriales > Pseudonocardiaceae. The sequence continues at coordinate 3,803 of JBOHGM010000082.1, forward strand.
ATGCAGCTGCGGGTACTTCTCGAAGTGCGGCGGCTTGAAGTAGTCGGTCCACAGCACCCAGAGGTGGTGCTTCACGAGGTCGCTGCGCTGCTCCTTGATATCGATCGCCCGCGCGCGGAACTCGGGGTCGTCGTTGGACTGGTATTTCTCTTGAATCGCCTTGACCGACTCGGCTTCGATCCGGGCCTGGGCCGGGTCGTAGACGCCGCACGGGAGGTCACAGTGTGCGGTGACCTCCAGGCGGGGACGGTGCAGAATGCGCGACAGCAGTCGCATCGTGCCTCCCTGACATGTGGTGCTTCGACGTCACGCGACCTTACTCCGGGTCGGCAAGGTGAGCATCGGGAAGGTGATCATCGGTTTGGGAGCTGGCTCGCCCTTCGGCCGTTGGCCCTGGCGCCGCGCGGTGGTTCGCGGCCCCTCGATGTCGCCGACCCTCTCCGATGGCGACTTCGTGCTGGTCAGCCGGAGGGCCAGGCGATGTCCCGGTGCGGTGGTGCTGGTCCGATGGGCGCACCGCCCCGGTCAGCTCTCGGTGAAGCGGGTGGTGGGCAGGCACGGGGACGGCTGGTGGGTGGTGGGCGACAATCCAGACGGATCCACCGATTCCCGGCAGCTCGGTACGGCAGAGGTGCTCGCCGTGGTGCTTGCCCGGCTCTGGCCCGCCCCCCGCAGATTGCGCCGTCGCTCAGCTTCCGTGCGGCGCTGACCGTCCAGTTCCCGATCAGGCCCGCAGTTGGGCATAGCGGGCCAGGCAGTCCTCCCAGCGGGGCAGGATCCCGGCCTTCTCGGCCTCGGCCAGGGTCGGTGCAGCGCGATCCTTGTCCGAGAGCACGGGTTCGAGATCACCGGGCCAGGGCAGTGCGAGTGCGGGGTCCAGCGGGTTCACGGTGTGTTCCGCGCCAGGGTCATAGCCGGTGGAGCAGAGGTAGGCCATGACCGTGTCGTCGGTCAGCGCGACGAAGGCGTGCCCGATCCCCTCCGCGAGGTAGACCGCCCGGTAGGTCTCGGTGTCCAGCTGCACCCTGTCCCATCGGCCGAACGCAGGCGAACCCACCCGCACGTCGATCGCGATGTCCAGGAGCGCCCCGCGGGGGCAGTACACGTACTTGGCCTGGCCGGGTGGCACGTCGGAGAAGTGGATCCCCCGAATCACCCCGCACCGGGAGACGCTGTGGTTGGACTGGGCCAGGTGCAACCGGTGCCCGGTGGCATCGACGAACACGGGTTCCTGGAACGGCGCGACGAACAGCCCGCGCCCGTCGGGGAAGACCTTCGGGGCGAACTCGATTGCTCGCGGCACCGCCAGCTCACGAAACTGCACAAGGCACAACCTAACGCGCGTCGATCAGATCACAGTGTGATAGTCCTGCGCTGACAGCGGCGGCAGGTTGCTGACACACTGAGGGCCGAACCCCTCATGGCGGTGGCGCCG
>JBOHGM010000082.1:5247-23374 GCA_050699435.1 Pseudonocardiaceae bacterium
CCCCCACGACCTGGAGCCGTGCCCTGATCCACTCGCCACCACCCCCCGCGCCCGACGGCACCCGTGTCGGCCCCCCGGTTCATCATGCGGTCGCTTGGCTCCCGGGCTCGGCCGCGTCTGCCGGTGTCTTCGCCCGAGACCGGCTCAGCACTACAGGAGGACTGACGTGGCTGCTCCAGCCCAGCACCAGGAACACCGGCACCCGGAACACCAGCACCAGGAACACCAGCACCAGGAAAGCGGAACGGACGGCGGCACGCTGACCGAGGACGAGATCTTCGCCGCCCATGAGGGCGGCAAGCTGTTTACCGGCCTGCCGTTCGAGATCAGCTCGCAGCGGGCCCTGGCGATCGCCTACACGCCGGGGGTGGCCCGGGTGAGCCGGGCGATCGCGGGTGACGAGACCCTCGCGCGCCAGTACACCTGGGCGAACCGGCTGGTGGCTGTGGTCAGCGACGGGACGGCGGTGCTGGGTCTGGGAGACATCGGGCCGCGGGCGTCGCTACCGGTGATGGAGGGCAAGGCGGCGCTGTTCAAGGGATTCGCCGGGCTGGACGCCATCCCGCTGGTGCTGGAAACCACCGACGTCGACGAGATCGTCGAGACCCTGGTACGGCTGCGTCCCACCTTCGGGGCGGTGAACCTCGAGGACATCTCCGCGCCGCGCTGCTTCGAGGTGGAGCGCCGGCTCATCCAGGCGCTGGACTGCCCGGTGATGCACGATGACCAGCACGGCACCGCGATCGTCGTGCTGGCCGCTCTGCGCGGGGCCTGCATGGCCCTGAACCGGGAGATGAGCCCGCTGAAGGTGGCGATCACCGGCGCCGGTGCGGCCGGTGTCGCCTGCGCCAGGATCCTGCTCGCGGCCGGTCTCTCGGATGTGACGGTGCTCGACTCACGGGGGATCATCCACAGTGGCAGGGACAACCTGAACCCGGTGAAGGAGGACCTCGCCGCTCGTACCAACCCGGACGGTCGCCAGGGGGGGCTTGCCGAGGCGCTCGACGGCGCGGACGTGCTGATCGGCGTGTCCTCGGCCAGCGTGCCCGAGCAGCTGGTGGCGACCATGAAGCCGGACGGCATCGTGTTCGCGCTGTCCAATCCCGACCCGGAGATCCATCCGGTGCTCGCAGCCCGGCATGTTGCGGTGGTCGCCACCGGTCGCAGCGATTTCCCCAATCAGATCAACAACGTGCTGGCTTTCCCGGGCATCTTCAAGGGTGCGCTGGATGCCGGTGCTCGCTACATTTCCGAGGGCATGAAGCTGGCGGCCGCGGAGGCCATCGCTGCGGTGGCTGCCGAGAATCTCGCGCCGGACCATATCGTGCCCAGCCCGCTGGACGCTCGGGTGGCGCCCGCGGTGGCGGAGGCGGTGGCGGAGGTCGCTCGAAGCGAGGGCGCCACCTGATCAGGTACCCGCTGCACGCGCCCTGTGCAGGCGGCAGCGCAGGAGGTCCACGGCGTGATCGAGTTCCGCAGGGTGACCAAGCGGTTCGGTGACGGCACCGTTGCCGTCGACGGCCTGGATCTGGTCGCCTCGGAGGGGCAGATCACCGTGCTCGTCGGGCCGTCCGGCTGTGGCAAGACCACCTCGCTGCGGATGGTCAACCGGATGGTGGCGCCCACCTCCGGCGCCGTGCTGGTCGGTGGCCAGGACGTCCGCTCCCGCCCGCCCGCGCAGCTGCGCCGCGGTATCGGCTACGTCATCCAGCAGGCTGGGCTCTTCCCGCACCGCACCGTCCTGGACAATGTGGCCACCGTGCCGCTGCTCACCGGCGCCACCCGCCGCGCCGCCCGGGCCCGGGCGGCTGAGCTGCTCAAGCTCGTCGGGCTGCCCGCCGAGCAGGCGCGGCGCTACCCCGCGCAGCTCTCCGGTGGCCAGCAGCAGCGCGTCGGGGTGGCCCGCGCGCTCGCCGCCGACCCCCCGGTGCTGCTGATGGACGAGCCGTTCTCCGCGGTCGACCCGGTGGTCCGGGAGGGTCTGCAGGACGAGTTGCTGCGGCTGCAGGCCGAGCTGGGCAAGACCATCCTGTTCGTCACCCACGACATCGACGAGGCGGTCAAGCTCGGCGACGCCGTCGCGGTGCTCCGGGCCGGCGGGGTGCTGGCGCAGTTCGCCGCGCCGCAGCGGCTGCTGGGCGAGCCCGCCGACGACTTCGTCGCCGGGTTCGTCGGCCGGGACCGCGGCTACCGGGCGCTGTCGTTCGTCTCCTCCGACGGCGTGGCGGTGCAGGAACTGACCATCGTGGCGGACGGCGAGCCCGGGGGTGGGCCGGGCTGGCGGCTGGTGGTGGACGACGCGGGTAGGCCGCGCGGCTGGCTGGCGCCCGCACAACCCGGTACCGAGCAGGTGCTGCGCGCCCGGGGATCGCTGCATCGCCTCGGCGGGCCGATGCGCACCGCGCTGGACGCGGCGCTGTCCTCGCCGTCCGGCCTGGGTGTGGTGGTGGACGAGGACGGTGTCGTGGTCGGCGGCGTGCTGGCCGAGGAGGTGCTCGCCACCTGGCGGCGCCAGCGGGACGGGGATGTTCGGGATAGGGATGTTCGCTGACATCGGTGCGTACCTAGCGAGCCCGAGCAACCGGGAGAAGGTGCTCGGGCTGCTCGGCGAGCACGTCGTCCTCGCGGTCCTGCCGCTGCTCATCGGGCTGGCGGCGGCGGTGCCGCTGGGCTGGGCGGCGCAGCGGGTGGGCTGGCTGCGCGCGCCGGTGCTCGGGTCGGCCAGCGTGCTGTACACCGTGCCGTCGCTGGCCCTGTTCGTGATCATGCCCAGCATCCTGGGCACTCGGATCCTGGACGGCGCGAACGTGGTGGTGGCGCTGGCGCTCTACACCTGCGCGCTGCTGGTGCGGCCGGTGGTCGACGCACTGGACGCGGTGCCAGGCCACGTGGTGGCAGCGGCTACCGCGATGGGCTACCGGCCGGCCCGCCGGTTCGCCGCGGTGGAGCTGCCGATGGCCGTGCCGGTGCTGGCTGCGGGCGTCCGGGTGGCGTCGGTGAGCAACATCAGCCTGGTCAGTGTGGGCGCGTTCATCGGGATCGGCGGGCTGGGCCAGCTGTTCACCGAGGGATTCCAGACCCGGTACCTGGCGCCGATCGTGATCGGTATCGCGGCGATCCTGGTGCTGGCGCTGGTGCTGGACTTGCTGCTGGTCTGGCTTCGTCGGGTGGGCTCGCCATGGGTGCGGGCGGCGTGATCATCTCCGAGGTGCTGGCCTGGTTCGCCGACCCGCAGCACTGGCACGGCGCCGGGGGAGTGCCGGTGCGGGTCGCTGAGCACCTGTACTACACCGTGGTCGCGGTACTCATCGCAGCGGTGCTCGCGGTGCCGCTCGGATTGCTTGTGGGACACACCGGCCGGGGTGGGGTGGGGCTGGTCGGGCTGGCCAACGCGATGCGGGCGCTGCCCACTTTGGGCCTGCTCACGTTCCTGTTCCTGCTGCTGCACTCAGCTGATGTGTCCACTCTCTTCGCGCTGGTTGTGCTGGCGGTGCCGCCGGTGCTGGCCGGCAGCTACGCGGGGGTGCAGAGCGTCGAGCGTGACGTCGTCGACGCCGCGCGGGGGATGGGGATGACGCCGGCGCAGCGCCTCTGGCAGGTCGAGCTGCCCGGAGCGCTGCCGCTGCTGCTCGGTGGCGTGCGCAGCGCCGTGCTGCAGGTGGTCGCGACCACTACGGTTGCGGCGTATCTGGGGCTGGGCGGCTTGGGCCGCTTTCTGCTGGACGGTCTGCGGTCGGGAGACTATCCGCAGATGGTGGCCGGCGCGCTGCTCACCGCCGGGCTGGCGGTGCTGCTGGACCTGCTGCTGGCCGGGTTGCAGCGGCTGGTGGTGCCCAGGGGAGTGCGATTGTCCGTGGCGGGCGGGTCGAGTAGACGACCGGGGCCGGGCCCCAGATCGGAGAGTGATCGATGAAGCGCATCGTGGCCCTGGTCGCGGCCGGGTTGATGGCGGCTGCGGGGGTGTCCTGCGGGTCCTCCGACCCACTGGCCGGGGGTGCTGACGGTAACGCTGTGGTGGTCGGCTCCGCCGACTTCCCGGAGAGCGAATTGCTGATGGAGATCTACGCCGAGGCGCTGCGCCAGGCCGGGGTGGAGGTGGAAACCCGGCCGCGGCTGGGTACCCGGGACATCACCAATCCCGCTCTGCAAGACGGGTCGATCAGCGTGCTGCCCGAGTACTCCGGCAACCTGCTGCAGTCCTTCGATCCCGACTTCACCGCAACGACAGTGGACGAGGTGTACGCGGCGCTGCAGCAGTCCCTGCCCGACGGTCTTGGGGTGCTCGAGCAGTCCACTGCGGAGGATAAGGACGTCCTGGTGGTCACCCCGCAGACCTCTCAGTCCCTCGGACTCACCAGCATGGACCAACTCGGTCCGGTGTGCGGGCAGCTCACCCTGGGTGCCGCTGGGGAGTGGCCGGTCCGCTGGCAGGACAAGATCGCCCAGGTCTACGGCTGCACGTTCCGCGACATCATCACGACCGACGCAGGCGGCCCGGTGACCCTGGAGGCGTTGCGCAGCGGGGATGCCCAGATCGTGAACCTGTTCACCACCTCGCCGGACATCGCCGCGAACGGGTGGGTGGAGCTGGCCGACCCGCGCAACATGTACCCGGCGCAGCGGGTCCTGCCGCTGGTGCGCTCCGGCGCGCTGAACCAGGCGGGCATCGACGCGCTCAACGAGGTCTCCGCCACGCTGACCACCGAGCAGCTCACCGAACTCAACCGGCGGGTCATCGAGGAGCGGGCCGTGCCCGCCGACCTGGCCAAGGAGTTCGTCTCGTGAGTGCGTAACGGTGTTCTGACACTCAACGCCACTCACGGGTTATCCACAGGGCTCAGCTCAGCCAGTCGACCGGGCCCGCGTGGCCGGCGGGCTGGCTGAGCCAGCGGCGCAGCGCATCGAGCAACGGGCTCGGGTTGCGGCGGGTTCGGGGGAACCGGCGGCTGCTGGTGTAGAGCATGCGGGCGACGGGCTCGCCGCGCTCGCTCGCCAGCTGGACCAGGGTTTGGAAGTCCTTGACGTTCTCGGTGACCAGCCGGCGGCCCTGCGCGACCGCCCACCGCATCACCTCCTCGTCCGAGGCTGCAGCCAGGGTCGCATGCCCGGCCACCGATACCACGTCGAATCCCGCCGCGCGCAGCCGGTCGGCCAGTATCGGCGCGACCATCTCGTCGAGCAGGAGAGGATCTGCGCCGCTCACCCCAGGAGTTCCTGCTGCTGCCGCCACGCCTGTTCGGCGCGTTCGGAGACCGCGTCGGCGTCGGCGATCCAAGCATCGATCTCGTCCGGGTAGCTCGTGTAATAGGCGAGACCGGCGCGCACCGCGGTTTCGGGAATCGTGAACACCTCGCGGGCGGCCTCGATCGCCGGCTCGCCACGCTCGTCGATCTCGCGGAGGAACTTGACCAGTTCCCAGATGTCCGGCCCGACCTTCAGCGCTGGTCGCCGCCCACCAGGGCCGTCTTTGAACACCACGCCCGGATGCTCAGCCATCCGCAGTCCCTCGTCGACCAGCCGCTGGACCAGCCCAGACGGGGTGGCGCCAGGGGTGCTGGCGGCTCTGCGGCGCAGCCGGTCCAGCACGCCGCGATCGAAGCGGACGGACAGCGGAGTAGTCATGTAGCTATTGTAGCGTATCAACTACCGTCAGCTCGCTGTGATCAAGGACAAAGTGGTTGGTGTCTTCGGCAGTGGTGCGTCACGCGGCCACCGAGGACGAGAGCAGCAGGTGCGGGAGCTGGGTCAGCGGTTGTTCGAGGTACGATCGCTGATGATGTGCGGGCGTTGCAATCCCTATCGGCCGGATCTAGGGCTATCTAGAGTGGCTCAGTCGAACGACGGTGCGCGACGATCAGTCCAGGTGAGCGTCGGACTGTTTCATTGTACGATTAGAGACATGGCCTGTCCGGGCACCTTGCTAAGAATCTTGATCATAGTAGGGCACTTGTTGTAGTTGGGTGGCCGTGGTGAAACGGTTGCCGGTGACTTGTATCAGCGGAGTAGTGTGCCCACGAGGTGTCCCTTCGGAGTCAAGGAATTCCGAGTTGAACCAGACCTTTTGTGCCTGCCCGACGATGAGGCCGTGATCGCCACCGAGGTCGACCCGCTCTGTTATGCGGCACTCCATCCACCCGATGCCGGCTGCGAGGACGGGGCCGTAGGGCGATGCCTCATAGTCGAAGGCCAGCCCGGATGCGGCGATTTTTTCCTGCGGACTTGCTGCTGGGTAGCGAGAGTATCTTGCGCCGAGTATCCACACGCCCTCCACGTGTCCGATAAGTGGAACGGAGAGCGTGAAGCCCACTGCATTCAGGAGTGTTTCATGGGTACGCCATTGTTTGTAGACGGCGAGGAGAATGTGCTGCGGATCAGTGGACACCGATGTCACGTTGGAGACGGGAATGACGTTGGGGGCGCCGTCGTGGTCGCGCGTACCTATCAGATAGGCGATTCGGGGTGCGAGGAGCCGATGCGCTTTCGCCACCGACCCAGAGGCCGCCGACCCAGAGGCCGCCGACCCAGAGGCCGCCGAGCCGGTTATACCCACTCCTGATTATTGGCAGTGAGGTTTTCTTAGTAAGGAAGGTAACCGTGTTCGAAATGGGTGAGCACGAGTGCTGCCTGCGCGATCTTGGTGATCTTGCTGGGGCTGACGGTGACGTGCTGGAGGGTGCGCCAGCGCCCGGTGAGCAGCGCGAAGCCGCGCTCGCCCAAGCAGCGCAGTGCCCATAGCAGCGCGGTGCGGGTACGGGTGTTGATGTCGAGTTCGGTGCCGTCTGCGGGTTGCTTGACCGGGGTATGTACGCCGTGGCCTGCGCCTTCGTAGCCGGGGTCGGCGAGGGTGGGCAGTCTCTTACCGGCCGCGGCGTAGCGCGCGCCGAGGACGTGTTCGCGGGCGGCGCTCAGGTCGTGGATCGAGCCGGGCTCGACCGGAAAGACCCAGATCGGGAGCCCGTCGGGGCGGAACAGGGCGTGGATGTTGCCGCCGAGATCATGGGTCTTACCCGAGTACCAGGCATCGATCGTCGTGCCCTTCGTGCTCACCTTCTTGACCCGCAGCCGGTCGGTGTCGACGACCTTGCCGTCGAGTACGACGTGAGCAGCCCTCGTGGTGGCCACGACGCAGCGCTTCGTGCAGGTCGGGGCCGCCGGGCGGTGAGCACCCCGGACGGCCTCATCGAGGGAGCGGTCGGCGGTGGCCTGGGAGATTCCCAGGCCCGTGCCGATCAGCGGGATGTCGCGGCTGTCCCGGAACCACACCAGCGCGAACACGGCCTGATCGGTGCAGCTCAGCGCCCTGGTGTCGGTCCGAGTACCGCGGGCAACGCGCTCGGCGCCCAGCAGCTCGGCCAGCAACGCCACCAGCTCGGTGGGCCCGTCGAGCAGGGCCGGATAGGTGATCACATGGAGCCCTTCGCGTGAAGATGATCTGTGGGAAGACCTCTTCTAGCGGGGGCTCCACGCCCCGTGCGGGACCTCGGGACCCTCGGCGTGTCGCGACATACCCGCCACCTGCCTCACACCGGCCACACACTGGCTGGTCATGTCATCGCCAACCGACCCGATCTTGCTGAGAAAACCTCAGTGGGACGGAAGTTGTGGATGGCCTCGTCGAGATCGCGTGCGGCAGGCAGGCTTGCGCAAGCTGTCGAGCGTAGCTGCTCCCGCAGTCTGTTGAGGTACACCTGCGCTACAAGACCCCACACGAGGTCCACGACGAGTACCTGAGTCGGCAGCAAACAGCATGACATAGCCACCAAGCCAGCTGTCCGGAAAACGCGAGGCCCCTCACTTGTGTAGCGTTCTGTCGGACGTACATGCAGGCAAGCTCCACCGCGTGGTACAGATCGCACGATTTTGGCCGTCCCGTCTCTTTGTCCCACGGCTCGCAGAGAGCAGGCAAGCGTCGACTGGCGCCTATCGGGCGCGCTCACGACTGTAACTCTTTTTATATTCTTCGAAGCTGTCAATCGAGTGGCGGCGGGGTGGCTTCTGCCGAAGCTTTGGCATCGATCTACGGTTTGCTAGCGACTGAAGGTAGGGTCGAAGCCCGTACTCTTTGGACGAGACAAGCGCAGCTTGATGCCGAGACCGCACGGAACGATCCTCGCCTTGAGGAGCCTGCCGCTCGAACAGAGGCTAGGTTTGCATGGGGCCTGGGCTTGATGGTCAGTCCTAGCGCCGACGTCTTCGGCTCGGCTCCTGTCAGCGGACGGGCGGCCGGGCATCCCGGGGCGTCAGGCGCCGTAGGGTACGCTGATCCGGTCTCTCAGGTCTCAATCGGCCTGACTATCAACGGAGTGGGTGGTTCTCAAATGTACAAGCGATATAGGGAGCTGGGCGACCTTGTTCGGTTGGCCGTAGCACCATCGTACTAACCAGTACGGTGCTACGCAATGTTCGCCCGTACCGCTTGAGGCTGATCGAGACTGAACTTCTGTCGAATTTTCCCCAGAACGGTAGACACCTGTAATATAATGAGGACGTAATGACCGAATCACCATCCTTCAGAGCCACTCAGGCAGACGACGCTATCACCAAGTTTCCTACTCTGGCTCGGACGGCCGAGGAAGTGTTCAGCCTCGACGATTTCCGCGAGAAGCTGGCATCTGGTCGGCCACTTCGCATTAAGTATGGCGTTGACGTTACTGCCCCGTTTCTGCACATAGGGCACGCAGTGAACCTGTGGGCTATGCGTGAGATGCAAGAGCACGGCCACAAGGTAGTCTTCCTGATAGGTGACTTCACCACAAGAATCGGCGACCCTACGGGAAAATCAGGAACACGGCCCCAGCTTGATGCAGACCAGATCGAGCGCGATGCTAAGGGATTTATTGAGCAGGTCGGTAAGATCTTGCTCACCGATCCAAAGGTTTTTGAAGTGCGTCGAAACTCAGAATGGTGGAGTCGTATGCCACTCCACCGGTTTATGGAGCTCCTGTCGCTCGTGACTCACGCCAAACTGATCGGGCGGGACATGTTTCAGCGTCGCATATCCCAAGATGCCGAGATCTACATGCACGAGATGGTCTACCCTATCTTGCAAGGGTATGACTCGTACGAGCTCGACGCAGATCTGACTATCGTTGGTACCGAGCAGCTCTTCAACGAACTTATGGGGCGCTTCTACCAGGAGCGTTTAGGAGGTAAGCCTCAAACAGTTATCACGACGAAGATCACGCCCGGCATTGACGGCAGAGAGAAGCAGAGCAAGAGTCTAGGCAACTACATTGCAGTCGATGATACGGCTCGTGACAAATTCGGGAAAGCCATGAGCTTGCCAGACAATCTAATTGCTGAGTTCTTGCAAGTTTACACCCTGATGCCATTGGATGAGATTAAGCAAATGATGGCTGCCGTTGACTCTGGTGAGCTAAACCCCATGATCGCAAAGAGAGCGCTTGGCCGTGCGCTGGTTGAAAGGTATCACGGCGAATCGGCTGCGATCGAGGAAGAACGCTGGTTTACCGAGGTATTTTCTCGTCGTGCAATTCCAGCGGATATGTCCACGGTCACGGTGCGAGACCATGAAGCGACGCTGGCCGATATCTTGAAGCTCTGCCTACCATCAGAGTCGCTGAGTGAGATTCGCCGACTTGTACGTTACGGCAGTGTGCGAATCAACGGCGAGATGAAGCTACTGGATCCTGAGCAACGGCGTGCCGTGGCCACAGGAACCGCTCTTCGTGTCGGTAAGCGCCGCTGGTTTCGAATCGTGTTCGCCAACAACTAGCCTCGAAATTTCATCATGATCGTGTTGCTGTCTTTGCGGTGAGTAGTTGATGTTGTTTGGCGGGCATGGCTGGGTGGGCAGGGGTGGTCTCCGGCTCTGCGTGCTGGCCGGTGCTCCGGGTCCTTAGTCGGTGGGGTGGGGGTGGGGTGGGGGTCAGGGGACGGGCAGGGCCAGCAGCCGGGCGTGCGCGGTGGTGATGACCTCGGCCCAGGGCCAGCTGGGGTCGATCTTGAGCAGGTGTTGTCGGCCGGTGGTCACGATCTGGCCGGCGACGGCCAGGATGCGCAGCCGTAGTCGTGTGGGCTCGTAGGTCGCGGCCGTCGGGGGCAGGGCGAGGCGGGCGGTGAAGGCGAGCAGGTCAGCGGCCAGGGCGGCGAGGGCCAGCCAGATCCGGTTCTGTGCCGCGTCGTGGTAGGGCACTCGATGTTCACGCCCGGTTCCCATCATTCTCGATCAGCCATTCTGCAGTGACCGTGACGGCATCGTCCTCTCGCTGTCGTGTATCGAACCCGTGATCCGAACCGCGGACGGTGTGGAAGTCGGTGTTGGGCTTGGCAGCAGCAGCCTGTCGGGCGATCTCGTACGAGACCGCGCTGTCGCGATCGCCGTGCACCACGAGCGCAGGAACCGAGCTCGCCACCAGGTAGGTGAGTGGCTCGTAGTGGTGAAACTCTTCGAACAGCACCCTTCCGACTTCGAACTCATCGTCGACCACGAGGAAACCCTGAGTGTGCAACAACTTCTGCTGATCAGGACTGTAGTTTTGCTTGCCCCAGGGCAGTTCCGGGCTAACGAAGGTGCGCTGCAAGTCAAGCACGGGGTTCCACAGCGCAAGTCGATCGAGGCGCTCATCAAGCCACGGAAGGGAAAGCGAAGTCGACACTGCTCCAAAGCTCGATGCGACGATCGACAACGATCCTGGGAAATGATCAGCCATGTACTCGACCGCAGCCTGCAGATCGAGCATCTCGCCAGCGATCGTCATACCCCGCTGAGTTCCGTCGCTACTGCCATGGCCCCGGAATGAGAACCTCAACACGTTGAAGTCGGCTTCTGCCAGCCGATCAGCGAGCCGAACGAACATCCCACCTTCGGTCATGTTGGCGTTGATTCCATGGGCCTGGACGACTACGCCACGCTGCCCCTGCCCTCGGGCGGGGTGCCAGGCGGCATCCAGCTGCATGCCGTCGATCGACGTCAACTCCACCCGCTGCATCCCAGCTGCTCCCTTATCACCCGTGGTGACCGCCTGCACCCGCCCAGTGTGCCTGAAGTGATCGGGTCAACCGAGCACACCATGGCACCTCGGACTGGCCCCGGAGCAGCCAGCGTCGACCACCGACCAGCGATGACTCTTCGCGCAGTGCTGTCACTCTGTCATCATTGCTCAGCTCCAGCAGGAGAGGCAGCTTATCAAAGTTCAGCGAGCATACGAAGACCTTGTGACAAAGGTTGATATTGCGTCAAGATGCAACACGACTCCACAAGCTGTAGGGCAGTGGGTCCGAGGGAAGCGACTGCGCGAGTTTCCGTTCCCCGAGTGCTTCAGCTTGGCGGCGGGTGGGATATGGCTTTGGGGTGAAGTGAATGACTGGCTTTATCGAACAGGCAAGTCTGGTGATGAGATTGAGTACGCCCGCTGCGGAGATTACGTTTCGATAAACCACTGGATCCGCCAAGAGCGCAGCTGCTTTGTATGACTACAGCGAACCAGATTTACTCGGCTTCCCCAGCCACTACCCGCCAAGTGGCATGCGCAGCCAGGCGGATGTCGTCGAGCTGACTGACGAGATCGATGAGGTCGAGCGTCTGCTCGACGCCCTGGACCTTGCGACCGGCAACCCAAGGTGGCCCCGGTCTGCGCAGAATGGCAGATGTGATCGCAGTAGGGCCTGGGCCGCTGAGCCGGGCCGACGTGGTGGCCGTGGCCCGCGCCGGAGCGCCGGTGGAGCTGACTGACGAGGCGTACCAGGCGATGGCGGCCTCCTGCATGCACATCAAGGTGCTGGCGGCCGACGAGCGTCCGCACTACGGCGTCTCCACCGGCTTCGGGGCGCTGGCCACCCGCTATATACCGGCGCAGCAGCGTTCAACCCTGCAGCAGTCGCTGGTCCGCTCGCACGCAGCCGGGGCAGGGGCCGAAGTGGAGACCGAGGTCGTCCGGGCGATGGCCGTGCTGCGGCTGCGCACGCTCGCCACTGGCTACACCGGCGTACGGCCGGAGACGGCAACGGCGCTGACCGACTTGCTCAACGCCGGGATCACCCCCGTGGTGCCTGAGCACGGTTCGCTGGGCTGCTCGGGCGACCTCGCGCCGCTGGCCGCGGTGGCGCTCGCACTCACCGGGGAGGGGACGGTCCGGGACGCCGAAGGCGCCACCATCCCGGCCGGTAAGGCGCTGCACGCTGCCGGGATCACCCCGGTGGTGCTCGCCGAGAAGGAGGGCCTCGCCCTGATCAACGGCACCGACGGGATGCTCGGCATGCTGGTGCTCGCCACCACCGACCTGCACCGGTTGATCGACACCGCCGATCTGGCCGCCGCGATGAGTGTCGAGGCGCTGCTGGGTACCGACGCCGCGTTCGCCGCCGACCTGATCGCGTTGCGGCCCCATCCCGGGCAGGCCGTCTCCGCCGCCCGAATCCGCACCCTGCTCCAAGGCTCGCAGATCGTGGCCTCGCACCGGAACCCGATAACCGACACCCGGGTGCAGGACGCCTACTCGCTGCGCTGCGCCCCCCAGGTGCACGGCGCGGCCCGGGACGCCCTGGCGCACGCCGAGACCGTCGCCGACCGGGAGCTGTCCGCCGCGATCGACAACCCCGTGGTGCTGCCCGACGGGCGGGTGGAATCGGCCGGGAACTTCCACGGCGCCCCGCTGGCCTATGTGCTGGACTTCCTGGCCATCCCGGTAGCCGACATGGCGAGCATGGCCGAGCGGCGCACCGACCGGATGCTCGACCCGGCCCGCAGCGCCGGCCTGCCGCCGTTCCTCGCCGACACTCCCGGCGTCGACTCCGGCTACATGATCGCGCACTACACCCAGGCCGCCGTCGTCGCCGAGCTCAAACGGCTCGCCGTGCCCGCGTCGGTCGATTCCATCCCCACCTCGGCGATGCAGGAGGACCATGTCTCCATGGGCTGGGCGGCCGGGCGCAAGCTGCGCCGCGCGCTCGACGGCCTGGCCACCGTGCTCGCCGTCGAGGTGCTCACCGCGGCCCGGGCGCTGGCGCTGCGTGCTCCGCTGCGACCGGCGCCGGCCACCGCGGCGGTGGTCGATGCAGTGCATGCCGCCGGGGTGGCCGCGCCAGGCCCGGACCGCCACCTCGCACCGGAGATCGCCACCGCCACCGAGCTGGTCCGGACCGGGCGGTTGCTCGCCGTCGCCGAAGGGGTCACGTCATGACGATCCGCGCCGCACGGGGCACCGCGCGCACCGCCCGCAGCTGGCAGACCGAGGCGCCGCTGCGGATGCTGCACAACAACCTCGATCCCGACGTGGCCGAGCGCCCTGAGGACCTGGTGGTCTACGGCGGCACCGGCAAGGCGGCCCGGGACTGGCCGAGCTTCCACGCGATCAGCCGCGAGCTCACGACCCTGGGCGAGGACGAGACGCTGCTGGTCGCGTCGGGCCGGCCGGTGGGAGTGCTACGCACCCACGAATGGGTACCCCGGGTGCTCATCGCCAACGCCAACCTGGTGCCCGAGTGGGCCACCTGGCCGGAGTTTCGCCGGCTGGAGGCCGCCGGGCTGACCATGTACGGGCAGATGACCGCCGGCTCGTGGATCTACATCGGCACCCAGGGCATCCTGCAGGGCACCTACGAGACCTTCGCCGCGGTGGCCGCGGCCCGCTTCGGTGGCTCGCTGCGCGGCCGGCTGGTGCTCACCGCCGGGCTGGGTGGCATGGGCGGTGCGCAACCGCTCGCCGTCACCATGAACGAAGGCGTCGCGCTGGTGGTGGAATGCGATCCGGCCCGCGCCCGCCGTCGCCTCGACACCCGCTACCTCGACGAGCTCGCCTCCGATCTGGACGACGCGGTACGCCGGGTGGTGGCCGCCAAGCAGGAACGGCGGCCGCTGTCGGTTGGCCTGGTCGGCAACGCCGCCGAGGTGCTGCCCGAACTGCTGCGCCGCGGCCTGGAGGCCGACGTCGTCACCGATCAGACCGCCGCGCACGACCCGCTCGCCTACCTGCCGCGCGGTGTCGCGCTGGCGGACTGGCACGACTACGCCCGGCGCAAGCCCGACGAGTTCATCGACCGGGCCCGGGCCTCGATGGCGGCCCAGGTGGACGCGATGCTCGGGTTCCTGGACGGCGGCGCCGAGGTCTTCGACTACGGCAACTCGCTGCGCGCCGAGGCGGCGCTGGGCGGCTGTGCGCGGGCCTTCGACTACCCCGGCTTCGTGCCCGCCTACATCCGGCCGCTGTTCTGCGCCGGCAAGGGTCCGTTCCGGTGGGCCGCACTGTCCGGCGACCCGGCCGACATCGCCGCCACCGACGCCGCTGTGCTGGAGCTCTTCGGCGACGACGAGCGGTTGGTCCGGTGGATCCGGATGGCCGGTGAGCGCGTCGCGTATCAGGGCCTGCCGGCCCGGATCTGCTGGCTCGGGCAAGGCCAGCGACACCTCGCCGGGCTGCGGTTCAACGAGCTGGTCGCCGCAGGCACGCTCGCCGCGCCGATCGTGATCGGCCGCGACCATCTCGACTGCGGCAGCGTGGCCAGCCCCTACCGGGAGACCGAGGGCATGGCTGACGGCTCCGACGCCATCGCCGACTGGCCGCTGCTCAACGCGCTGGTCAACACCGCTTCCGGAGCGACCTGGGTGTCGATCCATCACGGCGGCGGGGTCGGCATCGGCCGCTCCATCCACGCCGGCCAGGTCTGCGTAGCCGACGGCAGCGTGCTGGCCGCCGCGAAGCTGGAGCGGGTGCTCAGCAACGACCCGGCGACCGGCGTGCTGCGCCATATCGACGCCGGGTACCCGGCGGCCCGCGAGGTGGCTGCTCAGCACGGCCTGACCGTGCCGATGGCGTGAACACCTACTGGTGCGAGCAGGCTTGGTTGCCTGATGGGGTGGCCTGCAAGGTCGAGGTGCGGTCCGGTTCCGACGGGCGCATCGTCGCGGTGCGGACCGGGGTCCCGCCGGTACCGGGTGTCCACCGGCTGCCCGGCCTGGTGCTGCCGGGCATGGCGAATGCGCATTCGCACGCCTTCCACCGGGCACTGCGCGGCCGTACGCAGGGCAGCACGTTCCTGAGGTGGCGGACCGAGATGTACGACCTGGCCCGCCGCCTCGACCCGGACCGCTACCTCGCGCTGGCCACCGCGGTATACGCCGAGCTGGTGGTGGCCGGCTGGACCTGCCTCGGGGAGTTCCACTACCTGCACCATGACCGCGGTGGACGGCGTTATGCGCAACCCACCGTGATGGCGGATGCGCTGCGGGCCGCCGCCGGGCACGCCCGGATCAGGCTGACCCTGCTGGACACCTGCTACCTGACCGGGGGATTCGGGATGCCACTTGCTGCCGAGCAGGCGCGCTTCGGTGACGCCACCGTGGCCGCGTGGGCGGACCGGCTCGGTGCCCACCCCGCGGACACCGCCACCAGCCGCACCGGCGCGGCGATCCACTCGGTGCGGGCGGTGCCCCGGCACGCCCTGCCCGACGTGGTGGCCGCCACAGGCGCCCGCCCGCTGCACGTGCACCTCGCCGAGCAGGTCGATGAGGTAGTCGGCTGCCGAGCTGCCCATGGGGTGAGCCCCGCCCGGCTGCTGCACGATACCGGGGTGCTGAGCGAGCGGACCACTGTCGTGCACGCCATCCACCTCGACGACACCGACATCCGGCTGCTCGGTGCTGCCGGAGTGAGCGTGGCCGCCTGCCCCAGCACCGAGGCCGACCTCGCCGACGGGATCGGCCCGTTCGCCGACCTCGCCGCCGTCGGGTGCCCGATCGTGCTGGGCAGCGACCAGCACGTCGTCGTCGATCCGTTCGCCGAGGCCCGGGCACTGGAGCACGGCCAGCGGCTGCGCACCGGTCGCCGGGGCCGGTTCACCGTCGGCGAGCTGGTCAGGGTGCTCACCGGGGCCGCTCACGCCGCGCTGGGCTGGCCAGGCGACGGGGTGCTGGCCCCCGGGGCGGCCTGCGATCTGGTGGCGGTGCGCGCCGACTCCGCCCGCACCGCAGGCTGCCTGCCCGCGCAGATCCTGCTGGCCGCCACGGCATCCGATGTGCACACCGTGGTGGTGGGCGGCGCGGTGGTCGCCGAGGCCGGCAGGCATGTCGTGCTCGGGGACGTCGGGACCCTGCTGCGCGCCGCGATCGGCGAGGTGTGGGCGTGCGCAGCACCCTGATCACCGGGATCGGTGAGCTCAGCACCGGCGCGGAAACCCGGCCCGCTGCCGCACTGGTGCTCGACGACGAGCAGGTGGCCTGGGTGGGCCCGGCTCGCAGCGCACCGGCAGCCGACGACGCGGTCGACGTCGCCGGAAGGGCGGTGTTGCCTGGCTGGGTGGACAGCCACACCCACCTGGTCTTCGCCGGGGAGCGCAGCGCCGAGTTCGCCGCGCGCAGCGCCGGGACCGGCTACACCGCAGGCGGGATCATGGACACGGTCACCGCGACCCGGGCTGCCTCCGATGCCGAGCTGGCGGCGACGCTGCACAGGCACGCGGCCGAGGCGACCGCCCAGGGCACCACCTGCCTGGAGACCAAGACCGGGTACGGGCTCACCGTGGCCGACGAGGAGCGCTGCGCCCGGATCGCGGCCGCGTCGGAGGCGGTCGATGAGGTGACGTTCCTCGGGGCGCACCTGGTACCGCCGGACCGGTCGGCCGCCGACTACCTGCGCCTGGTCACCGGGGAGATGTTGGACGCGGTCGCCCCCCACGTGTCCTGGGTGGACGTGTTCTGCGACCGTGGCGCTTTCGACCTCGACGCCGCCGCGCAGGTGCTGGCCGCGGGCCGGGCCCGGGGGCTGGGCCTGCGAGTGCACGGGAACCAGCTCGGCCCCGGACCCGGGGTGGCGCTGGCCGTCGAATACGGGGCGGCCAGCGTGGACCACTGCACCTACCTGTCACCCTCCGATGTGGACGCACTCGCCGCGTCGCAGACGGTGGCCACCCTGCTGCCCGCCTGCGACCTTTCCTGCCGGGCACCGCTACCCGATGCCCGCGCCCTGCTGGACGCGGGCGTGACCGTCGCACTGGCCACCAACTGCAACCCGGGTTCGTCCTACACCACGTCGATGGCGTTCTGCGTGGCGACCGCGGTACTGCAGATGGGGATGAGCGTGCCCGAAGCGCTCCGGGCGGCCACCCTCGGGGGCGCCCTAGCCCTGCGCCGATCCGACGTCGGTGCGCTGGCGCCGGGGATGCGGGCCGACGTGCAGGTGCTCGACGCTCCGTCCGCGGTGCACCTGGCCTACCGCCCCGGTGTCCCGCTGACCTGGGCGGTGTGGCGGCGCGGGCGCCGAGTGGTCTGACCGGCAGTGCCGGTGCGAGGGGAGTACACCCAACTCGGCCGCACCGGCCTGATAGGTCCCGGCTCTGCCTGGGGACGATGAACATCGGCCCGGAGACCTCCGAGCCGGACAGCGTCGAGATCATGGAGCGGGCCCACGAGCACGGCATCAACCTCTTCGACACCGCCGACGCCTACGGCGGGAAGAAGGGGGAGGGGGTCACCGCGCCGATCACCGGCCCGCGGACCGTTGCGCAGCTGGACGGCTCGGTGCGGGCCGTCGAGATCATCCTCGACGCCGAGGTACTGGCCCGGCTCGACGAGCTGTTCCCTCCGCCCGGCCCGAACGGCGGACGGCCCGCCCCGGAGGCGTACGCCTGGTAATCCGCGCTAGTCTTCGGCGTCCGCAGTGTTGAGGTCCGCTATGTCCTGCTCGTCTGCATCATCCCGGGCGAGGAAGGTGGCGAACCGTTCGATGGCGTCCTCGAACTCCGGGTGCTCGTCGACGAATACGCGCATCCGAGCGGCCAGCCACTCGACCCTGAGCGCTTCGTCGCCGCGCCGGTCCTCGAACTCCTCGATGCCGCGGTCGGTGAAGTACACCTCGGCTCCTCCTTGCCGTGCGCAGGTCGCGCCCGTCGGCCATGATCTGGACTCGTGCGCCTGGCCGGTCGGCATACGCTACGACCTGAGGTACCGGTAAGGAACGTGCCGCCACTTCTGCGGTAACGCAGCCGACCAGCGGTCACTCGCCGAGGGTGCGTTTCTGCGGGTAGACCGTCTCACCCCGGGCGAGCATGGCGACGAACTGCGCGATGCGCCGGACTCGGGTGTCGGGCCGCTTGGCGCTGTCGATCCGGTACAGGATGGCATAGCGGTTCTGGCTGGTGAGGATGTCGAACATCGCCTGTGCCCTGGGTTCTA
>JBOHGM010000083.1:0-22643 GCA_050699435.1 Pseudonocardiaceae bacterium
CCAGCGCCGCCCTGCGGGACGCACTGGGGCAACGCGATAAAGGGTGTGCTTTCCCCGGATGCCAGCGCCCACCGCGCTATTGTCACGCTCACCACATCGTGTCGTGGCTCGACGGAGGCGAGACCGCTCTACACAACATGTGCCTGTTGTGTGAATACCATCATACCGTGGTGCACCGCCAACGCTGGCATATCCGGCTCGACGCTCGCGACCACCCCGAATTCATTCCGCCCAAAACAATCGACCCCACCAGAACGCCACTCCACGACCCGCTCCGACAATAACGAGTAGCGAGGTCGGTGAAAGCTGCGCGGCTGACGAACTGTGTGTGGCGCGAGTTACCGCGCACCCAGCAGAGGCCAAGCTCAACGGGTGGCGAGCCCGATGTTCGACACCGTGTCGAAGCTCGGCACATCATCCGTGATCATCGGCGCGAGCAGTCGTTCCGCGGCACTGACGAGCGCGGCGCGGCGCTCGGGCGTCAGGGCCGCCACGTCGGAGGCGATGGGCGCGACCACGAGGCTGCGGATGAACTGCGCGGACCCGCCCAGGAAGATCACCGGCAAGTGCCGTGCCGAGATCTGGATATCGACGAACCCGGCCGCATCGAGCAGTTCGGCTAGGTCCGCCGTCTGGGGCAGTCCCCATGGACCGCCTGCGTACCGATCGGCCACCTCGTCACCAAGGATCTCCCGTACCGCGGCGCCGAGCGCCTGCCATAGGCTGAAATCACATCCTCAGCCGCGGTCAGAAAGCTGCTACTCCAGCTCGATGCCGCGTCGCTCACCGCAACCTCCATGACGTTTGTTCTGATAGCTGCGCCGCAGCGGATCACAGCAACCATGCGATGCCGCCGGTGGCGGCCAATGCGGCGCAGAGCCCGAGCGCCACGGCCATCGGCTGCGAGGTGCGCCAGGTGGTGACCACCCCGCCGAGCAGGAACCCGGCCAGGGCCAGCAGGCCCACTCCGATCCAGGAACTGGTCACAGCACCCCCTTTGTGGAGGGCACCCCACAGCTCCGCGGATCAGGTTCGACTGCCGCGCGCAGTGCCCGGGCCAGCGCCTTGTACTGCGCCTCGGTGACGTGGTGCGGGTCGCGGCCGTGCAGCACCCTGATGTGCAGGGCAAGCTGGGCGTGAACGGCCAGCGTCTCGAAGACGTGCCGGTTGAGCACGGTCGGGTAGTTACCGCCGACGACGAAGCCGGTCAGCGCGTCGGGCTCACCGGTGTGCACGCAGTACGGGCGACCGGAGACGTCCACCGCGGCGTGCGCGAGGGCCTCGTCCATCGGCACCCAGGCATCGCCGAAGCGGCGGATGCCGGACTTGTCGCCCAGTGCCTCGCGTAGCGCCTGGCCGAGCACGATCGCGACGTCCTCGACGGTGTGGTGCGCGTCCACGTCGAGGTCCCCGGTCGCGCGCACCACGAGATCGAATGCGGCGTGCTTGCCCAGCGAGGCGAGCATGTGGTCGAAGAAGGCGACGCCGGTGGCGACCTCGGTGTTACCGGTGCCGTCGAGGTCCAGTTCGACGAGCACCGACGACTCCTTGGTCACCCGCTCGACCCGGGCGGTACGGCTCATCCTGCCTCCTGTGCCAGCACGGCCGCGCTCGCGGCGAGGAATGCGTCATTCTCCTCCGGAGTGCCCACAGTGACCCGCAGATGGCCGGTGATCCCCACGTCGCGGATCAGCACACCGTGCTTCAGGTAGCGCCGCCACGCAGCGGGTGCCTCGGCGAACCGCCCGAACAACACGAAGTTAGCGTCGGAGGGCACGACCTGAGCGCCGAGCCCGCGCAGTGCCGCGACCACCCGCTTCCGCTCGGCTACCAGCACCGCCACGGACTCCAGGGTGGCTGATCCGTGGCGCAATGCGGCCCGGGCGGCCGCCTGGGTGAGCGCGGAGAGGTGGTAGGGCAGCCGCACCAGCAGCAGCGCGTCCACCACGGCGGGCGCGGCGGCGAGGTAGCCGAGCCGGCCGCCCGCGAAGGCGAACGCCTTGCTCATCGTCCGGCAGACCACCAGCCGGTCCGGGAACTCGTCGAGTAACCCGACCGCGCTCGGCCGGGTACAGAACTCGCCGTACGCCTCGTCGACCACCACGATCCCCGGCGCGGCGGCCAGCACCGCGCGCAGGTCCTCGGGCGGGATCGCCTGCCCGGTGGGGTTGTTGGGGCTGGTGACGAACAGCACGTCGGGCCGGTGCCGCTGGATGGCGGCCACCGCACCGGCCGGGTCCAGGGAGAAGTCCGCCCGCCGGGGCGCGGCGATCCATTCGGTGCGGGTCCCAGCCGAGATGATCGGGTGCATCGAGTACGACGGGGTGAAGCCGAGCGCGCACCGCCCGGGCCCGCCAAAAGCCTGCAGCAACTGCTGGATGATCTCGTTGGACCCGTTGGCGGCCCACAGGTTCGCCGCCGTCAGCGGCATCCCGGTGCGCCCAGCCAAGTACGCGGCGAGGTCGGTGCGCAGCGCGACGGCGTCCCGGTCCGGATAACGGTGCAGCTCACGAGCTGCCCGCGCGACCGCCTCCGCGACGTCGGCGACCAGGGCGGGGGGAGGCGGGTAGGGGTTCTCGTTGGTGTTGAGCCGGACCGGGACGTCCAGTTGTGGCGCGCCGTAGGGGCTGGCGCCGCGCAGGTCCTCGCGCAGCGGCAGGTCGGCCAACGTCACCTCGGAGCCGACGCCGTGCTGCGTCACCGTCACCGGGCGGTCCCGCGGAACCGGGCGGTGACCGCGGCGCCGTGCGCAGGCAGGTCCTCGGCATCGGACAGCGCGAGCACGTGGTCGGCGACTTTCACCAGCGCGTCCTCGTCGTACTCGATGAGGTGGATGCCGCGCAGGAAGGTCTGCACGGACAGCCCCGAGGAGTGCCGGGCGCACCCTCCGGTGGGCAGTACGTGGTTGGAGCCTGCGCAGTAGTCGCCCAGCGAGACCGGTGCGTAAGGACCGACGAAGATCGCCCCCGCGTTGCGCACCCGGCGGGCCACCGCAGCCGCGTCGGCGGTCTGGATCTCCAGGTGCTCGGCGGCGTAGGCGTCCACCACGGCGAGGCCAGCGTCCACATCGGAGACCAGGATGCACCCGGACTGCGGCCCGGTCAGTGCGGTGCGGATCCGCTCGGTGTGCCTGGTCGCGGCGAGCTGCCGGGCCAGCTCGGCGTCGACGGCGTCGGCCAGCGTTTCGGAGTCGGTGACCAGCACGCTGGCCGCCAGGGTGTCATGTTCGGCCTGGGAGACCAGGTCGGCGGCGACGTGCACCGGGTCCGCACCGCCGTCGGCCAGGATCGCGATCTCGGTGGGACCGGCCTCGGCGTCGATGCCGACCAGCCCGCGCAGCGCACGCTTGGCCGCGGTGACGTACACGTTGCCCGGACCGGTCACCAGGTCCACCGGGTCCAGCCGGGTCCCGTCGGTGTCGACGCCGCCGTAACCGAGCAGCGCGACGGCCTGCGCACCCCCGACCGCCCACACCTCGTCGACCTCGAGCAGGGCGGCGGCGGCGAGCACGGCGGGGTGCGGCAACCCGCCCTGAGCGGCCTGCGGGGGTGAGCACACCACCAGCGACTCCACTCCGGCGATCTGCGCGGGCACCACGTTCATCACCACGGTGGACGGGTACACCGCCAGCCCGCCCGGCGCGTAGAGCCCGACCCGGGCAACCGGCACCCACCGCTCGGTGACGGTGCCGCCGGGCACCACCTGGGTGGTGGTCTCGGTGCGCCGCTGGTCGGCGTGCACCCGGCGAGTCCGGGCGATGGACTCCTCCAGCCCGGCACGCACCGCCGGGTCCAGCTGCGCGAGCGCGTCGCGCAGCGCATCGGCGGGCACCCGGATACCGGCCGGGCGCACCCCGTCGAAGCGTTCGGTGAGTTCTAGGACGGCGGACACCCCACGCTCGCGCACCGCGTCGATCACCGGTGCCACGAGATGGGCCACCGCGTCCACATCGACGTCGGCTCTCGGTACGAGGCCGCGCAGCGTGGCGGGTGCAGGCAGGCGATCACGCAGATCAGTGCGCCGGAGCATGCCGCCTAGCCTAACGGCGGCTCAACCCCGCAACCCCACACCATTGCCGGGGGGCGCGACTCCACTCAGATCGCTCAGAGGTCGAGGGCGGCTCTGAGTGCGCTGGCGAGGCGGCTGAGGGTGGTGGTGTCGAGTTCGCCGATGCGGTCGCCTATCCAGGCCCGGTAGAGCTTGTTGAGGTCGCCGGCGAATGCCCATCCGTGGCCTGTTACCGGGACGGCGAGGATGTCTCCGGGGTCTCGGTTGCGCAGCTCGACGCCGAGGAGCCACGGCCGGGTTGATTCGTTGATGCCGTCGCTGGAGAGGATGACGACGGTGCGGATCTGGTCGGGTGTGCTCGGTCGGGTGTAGCGGCGTAGTTCACCGCTTCGCACGAACGTCCGCCTCAGCCGCGGCCAGGTCGGCGTCGTCGGCCAGGGCCTGGGCGTCGGTGTCGCCCCAGTCGGTGCCGGCGCCGACGCGGACTGCTTCCCTGCGGGCCGCGGCTGAGAGCCATGCCGAGGGGGACATACCGGCCCGAGCGGCCGCGGCTTCGGCGAACGTCCACGCAGTCTCCTCGAGTGACAGCGTGACCTTACGAGTTGCCATACCACTGACCCTACTCTTGTTCATCTACGCCATGGCAGCTACCCACGCAGCGGGGCATACGGGGGGCCGCCGCTGTCGCTCAGCTAGACGTACAGGCCGAGGCCCGCGGCGACGCAGAGGAGCTGATCAGTCACCCGATCTCCATAGGTCCTCCACGGCTCAGCTCGCCCGTCATCGGGTGGCGAAGCGGGCTGCGAGTCCGTGGAGCAGGTCGCGGCTGGCTGCTGGGTCCAGCGCGGCCTGCTGCAGACGGGTGAATGCCTCGATCTGCCAGGCGATCTCGTCGGGATCGTTGAGCTGGATCTCACCAATGCTCTCGGCGGTGACCAGATAGTCGTCGTGCAGGATGAACGAGTGGTAGAAGGTCGGTGCTTGGACGTCGAGCGGCAGGATGCGCAGGTCGACGTTGGGGCGGGTGGTGGCGGTGGCCACGGCGCGAAGCTGTTCGACCTGGGTTGCCCAGTCCGCTGGGCGCCACCACAGCACCGCCTCAGTGATGACCCACTCGAACCACCGGGCGGGGTCGTCGAGGATGTGCTGGCGGGTCAGCCGGGCGTCGGCGGCCTGCTCGGCGTCGCGTCCGGCGGGATGAGCGCGCCGGAACAGGGCCAGCGCGTAATCCCGGGTCTGCAGCAGCCCTGGGACGACGAGGTGCTGGACGCTGCGCAGCCGGGTGGCCTGCTGCTCGATCCGCCCGACTGCGGCTTGCGCGCCAGCGTGGCCGGCGGCCAGCTCACGGCGCAAGTTACGCACCTCTATGCTCGCTGTCCAGGACAGCTCGACCAGTTCCTCCACCCGCGCGGCGGGTGTGTCGAGCGCTTCGGCCCAGGTGCGCACGTCACCGGGGGCCACGCCGTGAGTCGCGGTCTCGATCCGGGACACCTTTGCCTGGGACCAGCCCAACCGGTGAGCGAGCTGGGTGGTGGACAAGCCAGCGGCGACCCGCAGCGCGCGGAGCTGTTCGGCGAGCCGCCGCCGAGCCACCGACTCAGGCGAGGGGTCCGCAGGGGTTACTCGATCTATGCTGCCTTCCTCATCTGATCGACGAACTCGGGGCAGCGGGATGGCCACCCGCCAGGCATCAGCCTGCCATGCGCGGTAGGCGTCGAGCTCGGCAGCGGTGGCGCGGGCGACGCCGTTCTTCGCCCCGTCCGGGGTCGGCTGCCACATCTTCACCCCGACCGCATCGTCGAAGATCCACACGTCCTCGTCGGCGGCCAGCTCGGGGTGGCGGTCGAGATCGGCGACCCGGATGTCTTCCCCGGCTGCCACGTTCGTGGTGGCCTGCGACGTGCACTCCCAGCGCAGGTAGGCGGTCAGCCGAGAGGCGTGCACGGTGTGCACCCGGCGGATGGTCCGCCCCGCCGCAGTGTGGCCGGCGACCAGGTCGCCGCAGGGCAGTCCCCCATGTCGCAGGGGTTGTCGGAGATCCGGTGGTAGCGCATGGGCCGCCTCCTCTAATCGATTTATGCACTGCTGGCTCAGTATCGGATGCGCAGAGTCGGCCACGCAAGAGCAGATTGTACCTCTTGACACTGCAGTCGCCGCCGAAACTATACTGATTATGCACTACGCGAGAGCGAGGTCGGGAGATGAGGCAGGCGCTACAGTGAAGGCCGGGGCGTCGTGCGATAGAGCCGCAGTGGGATCGGAGCACGTTGCGGCGCTGCTGGTGTCGGTGACGTGCACCGGCGACGACCATGATCATCACGTGAGTGACGCCGGTCGCGCACGAACCGCCGGGTGCGGTCACCTTGTGCGGGGCGCTGCCCCTGCCTCCCACCCTCACCCCGGCAGGACCGGTCACCTGGACCCACCTGCCCAACGGACACGCACGAGCTTCTGCAGGGAGATCGATCTCTTCGACGCCATCCGCAGCGTGACCGAACCCCGTACGTGCCGAACAGTGAGGAATAAAGCATGACGACTGTGTTCGTGGACGATCCGGTGGCTTCCGGTAGTGAACAGTTCGGGCTTGCCCGGTCCCGACTCGCCCCGGTGTGCCACGACCTACCCTCGCCGGTCGGGGCGCGGCCGTGGGGATTGCGTGGCATGCGACCTGGCGCGGTCTCGGGACGCCCCGTGCCGGAGTTCGTGTACTGCCACGAGCAGCAGATTGGCATCGGCCAAGACGGGCGGCCCCTCATCAGCACGGGGATGGCGGACCCGAGCGCCGATTCGGTGACTGATGGCGACGGTGACGAAGGCCGCTCCGAGGACTGGACCTACGACTTCGTGCCTGATAACCCGTATCCAGCATGACTGTGCTGATCCTGGCGGGTGAGTTCGACGTCAACGCCGAATGCTCCCACCCGGCACCTCCTTCAGCCTCCGGGGCGATGGCCCCGACCAGCCACCCCGCAACACCGTGCTGCACGCTCTCTGCGGCTCCTGGTGCGAGGTCCGCGAGGATGCCGAGAACGGCACCCACACCGTCTGGGAAACAGGACCCCACCCGCTCTGGCGCATCATCGAACACGCCCACACGGCATGGATCGAACTGGGCCAGCCAGGCTGGGAGCGCTTCGGGCTCACCGTCACCCCCGACCGCCAATTTATTTGGCTCGACAGCCCTAATAGCCAGCGTGCCTGGTCCTTGCGCCAATGCCACCCGGGTAAGTGGTGACCTGAGGACGGAAATGCCACGTGCGTTGACCGACTGCGAGAACCTGCGCGATTCGCGGGGCTCAGCGGCCGGCGGTGACTGATTGGCTTTGTGTGCCGAACTGCCGATCTCGACGAACGCGAACCCCAACGCGCCCAAGGCGTCAGCCCCACGGGCGTCCTTGTCGAACCCGGCTGCCAGGCCCGGCGGCCCGGGAAATCAAGCCCGAGCGCGTGAAAACCCAGCACCGGGTCGCGCGGGACGAGCCGGCCCAGCAACCAGCCCAGCGCGGGAACCCCGGCCACCACGCGAATGAGCCCGAAGCCCAGATGGTACGCGGTCTCCGCGGGGACGTGCCGCAAGACGATCGAGAACAGCAGCCGGTACATCACCTCGGTGTCCTACGAGGTGAATGGCCGAAACACTGCTCCGCACTCACGGACGCAGCGCGTGACGGTATTGCTCGTGAAAATCCCGGACACAGGCCAGCGTCGGGTAACGGCTGACAAGTGCGGCGTTGAGATCGCGCGCATGTGCCCGGACGAAATTGGCCGCGCATGTCGACGACGCCAGCGCCTCGTTGCCGAGAGCGATCGCTTCATCCGGTGCACCCAAGTGTACCAACGCAGTAGCCAGGACGAGGCGGGCCATCGCACCCCTGCCAGTTGAGCTTCCACCCGGCGGGGCTGACTCGTGAACTGCCAGGGCCGCCTCGCCGTATCCCTTGGCTGCTTGGAAGTCTTTCGAGCCAGAGGTATGCCTGTGCGGATTGTCCCGTCGGTGGCGATCCGCTCGCCCCAGAGTCAACTCGACCGGTCGCGCCGCGTCGACCCGGCCGGCGATGAGCGCCGCGAGCAGGAACACCCCAGAGACGGCGGCGAACCGCAGCTCGGAGACTTGCCAGAGCCGTTCCGGCTCGTGTTCCTCGATCTCCTGGTCGGTGCGGGGTTCGTCGTGGTCGCAGCCGCACGCGTCGCTCACCGCGACACATCCTTCGTCTCCGTGGTGGTGGCGTCGGTGCCGTAGTTCGGGCACAGGGCGACCGCGTTGCCGGTCGCGGCGAGCAGGGTCTCCGCCGCGGCGAGCAGGTCCAGCAGTTCCGGGCGGGCCAGCGAGTAGAACACCTGCCGGCCCTGGCGCACCCGGATCGGCGGGGACTACCTGCTCGGCGTGGCCACCCGCCAGTGAGGAGACGGCGGTCGTGTTCGCGATCATCGCGCTGGGCCTGTTCGTCGCCTTCGGCCTGCTTGACGGTGGGGCGCGGGTCTGGATCCAGCAGTGCCGCACCGGAGACACCGGTGTCCGCCGTCCGACCACGTCCGTGCAGTGGTGGGCCAGGGGCACCTTCGCACTGGGCATCCTGCTGGCCGGCCTCGTCGCGCCCGTCGCCGAACTGCTCGGCGGGTCCGCGCTGCCGTTCCTGGACTGGCCAGTGGTCCGTGTCCTCGGGGTCGCGGTCGCCGCGCTTGGAGTCCTCGGCACGTTCGGCGCCCAACTCGCGATGGGGCGCATCCTGGCGTACCGCTTACCTTGACGTGCGTCCGGCGCTCGAACATTGGACTACCTGGTGGGTGCACTGCGCGCTGTGCCGGCACAGCACCAGGCGGAGCGGCAGGCCGTCAACCGGAGCGCCCCTGACGTCACTGCTGCTCGGATGACGCGGTGCGGAAGGTGCGTAGCCGCAGGCTGTTGGAGACCACGAACACGCTGGAGAAGGCCATCGCCGCTCCGGCGATGAGCGGGTTGAGCAGCCCCAGGGCGGCCAGGGGCAGGGCGGCGATGTTGTAGGCGAAGGCCCAGAACAGGTTGCCCTTGATGGTGCGCAGGGTGCGGCGGGCGAGTCGGATCGCGTCGACAGCGGCAAGGAGGTCGCCGCGCACGAGGGTGAGGTCGCTGGCTTCGATGGCGACGTCGGTGCCGGTGCCCATCGCGAGGCCGAGGTCGGCCTGGGCGAGTGCGGCGGCGTCGTTGACCCCGTCCCCGACCATCGCCACCACGCGACCGTCGCCCTGCAGGCGTGTGATGACGTCGACCTTGTCCTTGGGCAGCACTTCGGCGATGACATCGTCGATGCCGACCTCGGCGGCCACGGCGCGGGCGGCGGTGTCGTTGTCGCCGGTGAGCAGCACGGGCCGTAGCCCGAGCGCCTTCAACCCACGGATCGCCTCGGCGGAGGTGGGCTTGATCGTGTCGGCGACGACGAGCACGGCGCGGGCGGAGCCGTCCCTCGCCACCGCGACGGCCGTGCGCCCTTGAGCTTCGGCCTGCTTCTTCGCGACCTGCAGGTCCTCCGGCAGGGGGACGCTCCACTGCTCGAGCAGCGGGCTGCGCCCCACTAGCACCGCCCGGCCCTCGACCACGCCCTGCACACCGAGCCCTTCGAGGTTGGCGAAGTCCGCGACCGACGGCAACGCGCCCACACGTTGCCGGGCGCCTGCGGCGATGGCCTTGGCGATGGGGTGCTCGGAGGCGTGCTCCAGGGCACCGGCCAGCCGCAGGGCTTCGGACTCGTCAACTCCGTCGGCGGTGTGCACGCTGATCAGGCTCATCTTGCCGGTGGTGACGGTGCCGGTCTTGTCCAGCACCACGGTGCCGACGCGGCGGGTGGACTCCAGCACCTCGGGTCCCTTGATCAGGATGCCGAGCTGGGCGCCGCGGCCGGTGCCCACCAGCAGCGCGGTTGGGGTGGCCAGCCCGAGCCCACAGGGGCAGGCGATGATCAGCACGGCGACCGCGGCGCTGAATGCCGCCGCCGCACCCAGATCGGCGCCGAACCAGAACCCCAGGGTGCCCACGGCCAGGGCGATGACGACCGGCACGAACACCGCCGAGACCCGGTCGGCCAACCGTTGGATGTCAGCCTTGCCGTTCTGGGCGTCCTCGACCAGCCGGGCCATCTGTGCCAGCTGCGTGTCCGAGCCCACCCTGGTGGCGCGCACCACGAGCCGGCCACCGGCGTTGACGCAGGAGCCGGTCACCGGATCGCCGGGGCCGACCTCGACCGGGACGGACTCTCCGGTGAGCATGCTGGCATCGACCGCGGAGTTGCCGTCCTGCACGACACCGTCGGTGGCGATCTTCTCTCCGGGCCGGACGACGAACATCTCGCCCACGGTCAATGCCTCGATCGGGATCCGTTCCTCCCGGCCCTCGCGCAGCACCGTGACGTCCTTGGCGCCCAGTTCGAGCAGTGCCCGCAGTGCCGCACCGGCGCGGCGCTTGGACCGGGCCTCGAAGAACCGGCCTGTCAGGATCGCCGCGGTCAGGCCGGTAGCCACCTCCAGGTAGATGTTGCCGCTCGCGGCGGAACGTTCGACGGTCAGGCTGAACCCGTGCCGCATCCCCGGTTCGCCCGCGGTACCGAGGAACAACGCGTAGAGCGACCACAGGAACGCCGCGGCCACGCCGAGTGAGATCAACGTGTCCATCGTGGCGGCGCCGTGCCGGGCGTTCGCCCACGCCGCCCGGTGGAACGGCCAGGCTCCCCACACCGCCACCG
The DNA here is from genome assembly GCA_050699435.1 of Pseudonocardiaceae bacterium. GTDB lineage: Bacteria > Actinomycetota > Actinomycetes > Mycobacteriales > Pseudonocardiaceae. The sequence continues at coordinate 10,722 of JBOHGM010000083.1, forward strand.
GGGCCGCCAGGGTCAAGGACAGCCATTGCCAGTTGGTGAACTGCAACGGCGGCACCATCGCCAGCACGATCACAGGGACCGCCAGTGCGACCGAGACCAGCATCCGCTGACGTAACGACCGGGTGTGCTCGTCGTAGCCGTCCTCCTCGGCCGACGCCTCCTGGTCGGCCGGCGCGGTCCTCGGGAGGGCGGCGGTGTAGCCGGTGTCCTCGACCACCTTGACCAAGTCCTGTGTGGACAGTGCGGCAGGGAAGCTGGCCTTGACCTTCTCGGTGGCGAAGTTGACCGTGGCGGTCACCCCGTCGACCTTGTTCAGCTTGCGCTCGATCCGCGCCGCACAGGAGGAGCAGGTCATGCCGCCGATCAACAACTCGACCTGCTGGATGCCCGCCTCGCGCACGCTTGAACTCATCGGTGCCCGCCTCCTCTGCCTTCTCTCCTTCACCCTCCTCCCGCAGATCGCGAGCTCGGACACCAGGATGAACCTTCCAGTACGATAGAAGGTCAAGGAGGTGTGATGAAGATCGGTGAACTGGCCGCCGCCAGCGGCATCACCCCGAAGACGATCCGCTTCTACGAGCAGGCGGGTGTGCTTCCCGAGCCCGCGCGCACGCTCGGCGGCTACCGGGACTACGGCCCGGAGTTCATCGACCGGCTGCAGTTCGTCCGCCGCGCCCAGGCGGCCGGATTGTCACTGCGGGAGGTCCGCCAGATCCTCGCCGTGTACGACCGCGGCGACGCGCCCTGCGGCCACGTCCGGCACGTCCTCGGCGAGCGGCTGGACCAGGTGCGTGCCCAGATCGCCGAACTGGTCACCCTCGAAACCCACCTGGAGGCCCTGCTCGCGCACGCGCGGCAAGGCGAGCCGACCGACCACGACGAGGCCGCCGTCTGCTGGATCCTCGAAACCGAACCCGGCGAGGTGTCTCAAGCCCTCCACGCCGGCGCCGACCCGGTCGGCTGACTCGGCGGTGCGTCAGCCCGTCGCCGGGGTCAGCGCGCGCACCGTGGGATACGGGTGGCGGACAGGGCCGCAACTGAGCGCGGGTGCGAGCGGCGGAGACGTCGACTGCTTGGGTTGCGGGTCCGGCCACCGGTCCGCCGGAGTCGTTCGTCCGCGGCCATGGGGCGACCGTGGCGCCGAGGGCCAGCACGAGCAGTACGAGTGACCACATCCGGGCCGGGTGCCGACGAGGCACCGACGGTCCCGCCTCATCGGCGCTGCTGCCGTTCGCCATACCTCTTCCTCAATGACATGCCCGACGTCGATCCGTGCATCGGACCGGGGAACAATCTACTATATCCGTACGTAGATAGTAGACGGGCTGGTCGACCCCTCGGCGGCTCGGCAGACGCCACGGAGGAGAATTCATGCAGTCGCTGTTCTTGGGGCTTGCGGCCCTGGCCTGCCCGGTCGGAATGGGCCTGATGATGTGGATGATGATGCGCGGCCGGGGCGAGAGCGCCGGTGACTCAGGCGGGCAGCAGCAGGTCGCGCGGTTGCGGGAGGAGATCGAGGAGCTCAAGGCCGAGCGGACGGCCCAGCGCACGAAGGGCGGGCAGTGATGCCGGTCTGGGTCGCCGCGCTGATCGCGGTCGCCGCGATCACCGTGACCTACTTCTCCTGTGTGCGGCCGACGCTGCGCGGGCGCGGCCACTGCGCCGTGGACGCGGGTTCCGGGCAGGATGCCGGGGTGGATCGGCAGATCGCCGAACTGCGGGAGGAGTTGCGCGTGCTGCGCGCGCAGGACTCCCTGGACAGCGGCCGGGTATCGAGCAGCAGGTCGGCGCCGCCGACCGACGCCTGACCTGGAGGTGGTGTCATGGAAGATCCCTGGATTCGGGCCGCCGATACCGACCGGGAACGGGTGGTCGCCACGTTGCGGCAGCAGGTCGGCACCGGGCGGCTGACGTTGGACGAGTTCTCCGAACGGGCCGCAGCGGCGTATCGAGCGCGCACTATCGGAGAGCTCGACACCCTGACCCGTGACCTGCCCAACCCGGCACCGAGAACGGCCACCGCATCTGGTCGTGGCCTGGTGCCGGTGCTCGTGCTGGTGGCCGTGCTGCTGGCCGGCGCGCTGCTCGCCCTGGCCGGTCCGGCGACCGCCGACGCGATGAACCCGATGATGGCCCAGGTGGGGCGCATGTGTGGCTGACCGGGATATCGGCCGGGGTCACTCATGGTCGGGGTAGACGAACCGGCGGTGCACGAGGTGGGTGTCGGCGGTGAGGGTTTCCTCGCTGATCCGGCCCTGCGCGTCCAGGGTGAGTTGGACGTTCGTCGATGCGGCGGGATAGCCGAGGGCGAGCCGGACCGGCTGGCCAGGCCGTGAGATCCGCGCGGCGACCGGTGCGGTGCCCGCGGCGTAGGGCTGCTGGGAGACGAAGAACGCACCGGTCAGGTCGAGTTGTCGGGGATCGGGGACGCCGGTCGTGGTGTCGCTGGTGACCGCTTCGTACACGGTGAGATGGTCGACCTCTCGCAACGCGGCAACGGCGCGGGCGAGGTCGTCGACGCCGGGGTGGGGTGGCCACGGGACGAGCAGGCTCACCGCGCCGCCATGCCAGCTCGATGCCTCCGCACGCAGTGTCAGCACGTTGTCGCCGTCGCGCCAGTCCGCCGAGGCCACGAAGCAGCCCTCGCCGCACCCGCGGAACTCCAGGGCACTGGACTCCTGCCGGTCGGTGGCGAGCCTGCCGGCCAGCGTGTAGTCCTGTTCCGGCTGGGGCGCGTAGTAGTCGCCCCGGCGGGGCGTGGACAGCCGTACCACCAGCTGCCCTTCGCTGGCCGCCGTGCTCACACCGACCTGGCCGGCCAGGGTCCCCAGCGCCACGACGGGACCGCGTGGAGGCGGCGGACTCGGCTGCCGGCTGCCTGCGGGTGGGGTGGAGACCAGGACGGCGCTGACGGCCAGCACCCCGACGAGCACCGTGCCCTCGACTCGGGCCAGGGCACCGACTCGGTCGAGCCGGTCGCGGCGCCGCAGCGTCGAGCGCGCGGACAGCGCCAGCCCGGCCGCCACGGCCACGAGGGCGAGCTTGATCAGCAGCACCCGCCCGTACGCGGTGATGAGCACGGCCGACAGCGGAACCAGCACGAGCGCGGTCACGATGCCGGTGCCGACCGCGACGACGAACACCCAGAGCGCGAGCCGTACGTAGCCTGCCAGCACCCACCGCACCGCCGGAGGCTCCTGGCGCCACGCCAGCGCGGCACGCGCCACGTGCAGCAGCGCCCCCACCCACACCGCCACGGCGATCAGGTGGACTCCGGTCAGCAGCGCTCCCCACCCCGGTGCGGCCACGTTCGCGTGCGAACGCAGACCTTCGGCGACGACGACCGCGGCCAGCGGCATGACCGTCCACGCCCGCCAACCGACAGCGGCCAGGCCGAGTGCCACGGCCAGACCGAGCGCCTCGGCGAGCAGGAGCCGACCGACTCGGCCCTGCCACAGGGTGCTCGCGGTGCCGGTGTCGGCGACCAGCAGCGCTCCCAGTCCGACGACCCCGGCCAGGCCGAGCAGCGTGCCGGGCGCGACCCAGGACCGCAGCGCGGGCAGACGCGAGTTCTCCGCCCGCGCCGAGGCGGTGAAGCGCTCGCCGAGCACACCGCCCACGGCCACGGCCAGGCCGGCGAACAGCAGCCAGCGCAACACCGCCTCGCTCCAGGAGATCGCCTGACCGCCGCCGGTGGCACCGGTACCGGAGATCGCGGTGCCGACGGCGAACCGGAACTCCTCCTCGACCTGGTCGCCGTCGGACCCGGTCACCCGCCACCGCACCACGTAAGTCCCTGCCTGCAGCGCGCCGGCGGGCCGCGCGGTGACCATGTGCCCGTCCCGCGCGGTGGCCGTGTCCCCGATCGGAACCTCACGGCCTCCGCTGCCGAGCAAGGTGAGGGCCCGCGGGCCCACGGTGACGGCCTCGTTGAACACCAGCGTGATGGATGGCGGCGAGTCCGGGACCGCGGTGTCGGCGGCGGGATCGGTGAACAGCAGTGTCGGATGAGCGCTCGCCGGTGCCGCACCGCCCAGCAGCACACCCAGCAGCAGCGTCACCAGGACGGCGCCACGGCCCACAGCGCGTGCGGCATGGGTCATGTGCGGTCGGGCTGCAGGCGGTTGTCGAGGGTGCGGCGGAACTTGCGTTCGGACAGCCGCCCGAAGGAGAACGGCTCGCCCTCGACGAGCACGCCGGGGGCGAACAGCACACCCGCCGCGGCTGCCAGGCGCCTGCCTTCGTCGCCGGCCAGGTCGATCTCGGTGACGTGCAGCGGGTACTGGGTGCTCAGCCGGTCCAGGACCTGCTTGGCGTGGTCGCAGAAACCGCAGGAGGACTGGGTGAGCAGGGTGATCGCCACCGGCAGGCTCACGATGTCCGTTCCAGGGTCAGGTCGGCGAGCATCTTCTGCGTGGGCAGGAACATCGTGTAGTCCGGTGCGCCGCCGTAGTCGGCCCGCCAGCGGATCACCCCGTCCGGGCCGACCAGAATGAAACTGTGGCCGTTGCGCATGTCGCCCATCATCCCGTACCGGTTGGCGTTGTAGGCCCGAGACACCCGCAGGTCCGGGTCGGACAGTGCGGGGGTGGTCAGCTTCTCGTCGGTCACCTTCCGCCCGATCAGGGTGGCCGGATCCGTGGTGATGGACAGCACCGCGTCCACGCCCGCGTTCTTCAGTGCCGTCTGATTGTTCTCCAGATCCTTGATCTGGTCCCAGCACGGTTGGCAGGACAGGCCCTCCTGGAAGTACAGCAACACGCTCTTGCCCCGGAAGTCGTCGAGGCTGATCTGCCCGCCGTTCCCGGCGGCCAGGGTGAACGCGGGTGCCGGGGCGCCGATACCGGGTTGACCGGCCACGTGTTTGAAGCCGCTGCCGCCGGCGGCCGTGTCAATTTTGCTTTGCGAGTTCTGGTAGACCAGGTACAGCACGACGACGGCGAGGGCGACAATCAGCACCGCCGCAACGGTCCACAGTGGACGAGATGACCGTGCGCTGGGAACCTCCCGAGCCTGCCGGGCGGCCTGCTGACGCTGGCGCGTCCGGATCTGCCGGGCACGCTTGCCCGCAGGGGTGCGCGTTGTCCCAGTCCTACCACTGGTCTTGGTCACGTCGGTTCTCCTCGACGGGGTACGGCAATCGATGGTGGTTCGGCGGCGCCGGCTGGCGGGGTGGACGCGGCTCGCGTGCGCAGGGCGCGGCGCAGGAGCAGGGCGAACCCCAGGACGAGGACTGCGGCGAGCACCCAGCCCGATATCCAGGACAGTGCGGTCAGGGCGGCGCTGGACAGGTGCTGCAGCCAGGCGCTGAGCTCGGTCTGCCAGCCCCCGCTGGGCATGCCGGGGCCGGTGAACGCCAAGACCACCGCCAGCACACCCATACCGATCATCAACAGCCCGCTCACCACGCTGCCGAGCGCTATCCGGCGCTGCCACCGGCCCAGCCGCAGCCGCACGGTGCGGTCGGTGAGCAGCCGGGTGGCGCGTTCGCGGCGGTGGTCCCACACGAGGGCGACCAGCACCAGCGGGGCGACCATCCCCGCCACGTAGGACAGGCCGATGGCCAGGGCGGCCGGGAACGACGCGGCGGCGCCGGAGAGCACCGCGACCCCGGCCAGTACCGGTGCGCAGCAGGCGCTGGCCGCGCCCGAGAACGCGCCCAGCACGTAGGCGGAGCCGAAGCTGCCTTCCTGCACGCCCCGTGCCCCCGGCATGGGCAGGTTGGGTTTCCACCCGGCCAGCGTCGCCACCCCGGCCCCGAACACCAGGGTCGCAGGCACCACGCCGCCGCGGTGCCGGAACCCGGTGGCCAGGTAGGCGGGCAGCATCACCGACACGCAGACGGTGCCAGCAGGGCCACCACGCCGCCGAGGAACGACGCGAGCAGCGTCGTGCCGAACAGCAGGTCACCCACGGCGCCTCCATGTGTTGCCGGCAACTATCTACTGTCTCCGTACGTAGATAGTAGCTTGGAGATGTGTGGCCTCCGTTCCCTCGTTCCGGACGGGCTTTCAGCAGCGCGGACGGGCCGTGGAGCACGGAAAGTACCCTGGGTTTGGCAGGTGAGTACCAGGAGGGCGTGTGCGCGGGTTCGGTGAGCTGGAGGCGGTCGTGATGGACCGCGTCTGGAGCCGTGAGGGCACGAGCACGGTGCGCGCGGTGTTCGAGGATCTCCTGGAACAGCGGGAGATCGCCTACACCACGGTCATGTCCACGATGGACAACCTGCACCGCAAGGGGTGGCTGTCCCGCACACGCCAGGGTAAGGCGTTCCTCTACTGGCCCACGTTCACGCGCGAGGAGTACAGCGCCAGGCTGATGCGCGACGCGCTGGATGGCGGCGGGCAGTCCGACGTCGTGCTGACCCACTTCCTGGAGCAGATGACCGACGAGGAGTCCGCCTCGCTGCGTGCCGCCCTGCGGCGGTTGTCCTCGACCGAGGAGGCGGGATGAGCGTCGCGTCCTGCCTGCTGTTGTACGGCTTCACCGTCGCGGTGCTCGGTCCGCGCCTGCTGGTTCGGCTGACCCGCGCCGGGGCGGCTCCTCGGCTCGGGGTCGTCGCGTGGCTGGCCGCGATCGGCAGCGTCGCGGGCTCCTGGGCCGCCGCCGTCGTCTTCCTGCTGGCCGAGTTCGTCGGAGACTGGAACCGGCCCGGCCACACGGTCGTCAGCACCTGTTTCGCCGTGCTGGGCGACGTCGCGGGCGGTCGCTCGGGCCTGCTGCCGCAGATCGGGCTCCTGCTGCTCGCCACCCTAGCCGCCGTGGCCCTGGCCGCCGTGGCCTGGAGGTTGAGCCGATCGCTGCTGCGTGCCCGAGCAGGCACACACGAGCACGCCCGGTTGGCGCGACTCGCCGGACGGCACGTCGACGGGCTGGACGCCGTGGTGCTCGACGCACCCGAACGGGCCGCGTACTGCGTCGCGGGCCGCCCGCACACCGTCGTGGTGACCAGCGCCGCCGTCGAGGCGCTCGACCGGCGCCACCTCGGCGCGGTGCTGGCCCACGAACACGCCCACCTCGCCGGGCGGCACCACCTGCTCCTCGCCCTCACCCGAGGGCTCGCGACGATCCTGCCCCGAGTCGGGCTGTTCACCACCGGCGCGGCCGAGACCGCTCGCCTGCTGGAGATGTGCGCCGACGACGCTGCGGCTCGCAGCCACGGGTCGGGCACCGTGCTCGGCGCGCTGCTCGCCCTGTCCGGAGCGGCCCCGATCCCGGCCGGCGCGCTCGGTGCGACCGGTGTCGGTGTGCTGGCCCGCGCGGAGCGTCTGGCGACGCCCGCACGGACTGCCGACCGGATCCGGGTGCGCCTGTTGCTGACCGCGGTCGCGGTCCTGGTCATCGTCGGCCCGGTGTTCACGGCGCTGCTGGCCACGACCGGTCTCGCGTTCTGCGGCCCGATGGGGTAGCCGAACCCAGCAGCCGGAGTGCGGGTGTTTCGGCATCGCTGTCACACGAGGACGGTCTCGGTGAGGTCAGGGTGTGGCGGGCCGTCGGGTGCGCTCTGCGAGGTGAGGACGGCGAAGCCTTGGCCGGCGGCCGGTTTCCATGCGAGCTCGCTGCCTACGGGCCTTGTGCACGGCGCGATCCGGCGAATAGCCCAGTGCTTCCAGTGTGTAGGCCGCCGGGGCGTCGGGAACGAAGAAGCGGACGCTGGTGAACTCGCGCAGTCCCCAGCGGGCCAGGTCGGTCAGTCGTCCGGTGGTGAAGTAGCTGTTGAAGGGGCTGATCCCGAAACACGCGTTGGCCCTGCTTGCCAACGGCGGGCGACATCGGCCGCACAGTGGCCGCACGTGGAAGGACGACATCACACATCTCTCCTGGAATCGACGGGATCTGGCGACTTGCGCACAGCGAAGGACGACGGTGGCGCGGGGCCGGTCAGCACTCACTCACTCACGCCCCAACCCCCCGTCCTTGCGGTCACGCTGGTCCGCCCTGTGTGCCGGCGCGGCAGATGGTGGACCCTCCAGTGCGATGGAAGGTCAAGAAGGGCGTTCTGAAGATCGGGATTACGCGGCGTACGCGGCGGCGCCTGTCTCAGTTCGGTGTGTGGGCGCGCCCGAGGATGTGCGCATGACGGGGGAAGAACCGCAGTGGGGCGTAGGAGAACCGGTCGAGCTGTTCGACGTGGTAGCCCGCCTTGCGGATGGCCGCGGCGGTGTCCCGGTTGGGGTGGCAACCACCGCCTGCCCGTGACCACAGCGGGGTGATCGCGTCCTGCAGCAGGCCGAACCACGGCTTGTCCGACCGCACGTGCTCGAAGAAACGCAACTGGCCGCCCGGCCGCAGCACCCGGCGGATCTCCGCGAGCGCCCCGGCGACATCGGGCACGGAACAGAGCACCAGTGAGGCGACCGCCGCATCGAACGCCGCGTCCTGGGCGGGCAGCGCATCGGCGTGTCCGGCCACCACGCGTACCGGCACCGGAGTCTGTGCCGCCGCCTTCTCGGCCAGGGCGCGCAGCCGGTCCTCGGGTTCCACCGCGAGAACCTCGGTGACGGTGTCCGGATAGTGCTCGAAGTTCATGCCGTTACCGGCGCCGACCTCGATCACCGGCCCGGACAGCCCGGCCAGCGCCCGTTCCCGGTGCTCCGCGGTGCCGCGCTGCTCGGACTCCCTGCTGATCCGCTCGTACATCCGGGCGAATCGCGGATGCTGGAACGCCGAGAGATCCGTCATCGGTCCCCACTCCCTCGTCATCGTGACCGCGACGGGCCACCGCCTCGACACCAGCCTACGACCACCTAACATCGCCGCCGAACCGCCCGCCCCGCAAGCACGCCCCTCGTGAACCTGACCGACGTGGCCGTCTCCGGGCCGCTGCTGCTGGCCGCACTGCTGGCGATCACGGCGGGATCGGTGTCCTTCGCCTCGCCGTGCTGTCTTCCACTGGTGCCCAGCTACCTCGCCTACCTCGCCGGACTGGTGGGCGCGGAGCCTCCGCCGGTCACCCTGGCCGACGGGCAGGGAGGCCGGACGAGCGGCCGGTGGCGGGTCGCCGGGGCCGCACTGCTGTTCGTCCTCGGGTTCACCGTGGTCTTCACCGCCACCACGATGGCAGTCCTCGGACTGTCCGACGCCCTGCTGGCCAACGAACAAATGCTGCAACGCATCGGCGGCGTGGTCACCATCGGAATGGGCCTGGTCTTCCTCGGCATGGTCCCCGTACTGCAGCTCTGACCGGCTCGTTGGGCCGCGTACCGCGCCATCGGCGCCCCTCCCGACTCTGCCTGGGGGTATCGATCCGATCGTCGTCGTGCCGTGACCGTGCGCGGCCTGGCCGGTCATCACGTCATGTACTGCCCCGACGGCAGCGTGGGCTGGCTCCAGAGATTGAGCCAGCCCGCCATCATGCCGACCTGTGCCTGTTGGGTCGACTCGATGTCGAATGCCAGCACCCTGATCGCCGGATCGGCGCTGTGGTCCCGTGCCCAGCCGGCCATCGTCACCGCTTGCAGGTGGTGCACCGACATGTCCTGGGCGAACCCGACATCGATCGAGCCGGCCCCCGGCGGCCCGCTCTGAGCCGAGCGCGGCAGTGCGATCAACATCCCGCCCGCGGCGCCGACCAGCAGGAAGGCGAGCGCCGCCGCGGTGGCCACCACGATCCTGATCCCGGAACCGTGCCCGCCGACCACGCGTATGTCGTCGATCTCCTGCGGCTCGCCGGTCGGCGAAAGATGCGCCGAAGCGTCCTGTGTCTCGGTGCCATGGTCTGGCCGTCCTCCTGTCGGTGCATCCGGTCACGGCAATGGCGAGGCACGGTAGCCGAGCTCTTCAATCACCTTGATCACGTCCTCGGGGCGGCTCAGGTTCGGATCCAGCTCGACGGTGCTGCGTCCCTGTTTCATCCTGGTCTGCGTGCCGTGCACGCCGGGAAGGTCTTTCAGGGCGTCGTCGATGAGCAGCGCGCAGCTGCCGCAGTGCATGCCCTCGACCAGGAAGGTGTGTGTGGTGGTGGACATCGGTGGTGCTCCCTGCTCAGACGATGGTGATGACGCCGGTGTACATGCCCATGCCGCAGGCGTAGTCGAGCCGGCCGGGTTGCAGCACACCCAGGTCGATGCGCGTCTCGCCCTTGGCGGGCAGGATCCTTTCGACGTTGCGGTCGGGGATGATGAAGGACCGGACGCAGCCCTGGGCACCGTCGGACTTCACAACCAGCGTGGTGGGCACCCCGGATCGGACCTGGACGTTCTCCGGGCTGTAGGAACCGGTGCGCGCCGTGATCACCACCGTCTGCTGTCCATCCACAGTGGACGCAGCCGAGGCGTCGGCAGGTGCAGGCGAGCCGACGGTCTGGGCGATCCGACTGGCCGCCAACGGCGATCCGGCGAGCTCCAAGCCACCGTTGAGGGTGTAGAGCCCCATCCCCAACACCACCAGCCCGGTGATCACGGCCAGCCTGCCGCGCCACGCGGTGACCGCCTTCCGAGCGGCGCAACCAAGAACGGCGAACAGCGGACCGGTCCCCAGCACGAACACCGCCATCGTCGCCGCCCCGGCCAGCGCGGACCCCGAGGTCAACGCCAGCGCCTCCACCGACAGCGTCACCCCGCACGGGATGAGCACCGTGGCCAGTCCGAGCAGCGCCGGGGCCACCGCCGCCTGGGAGCGGGCGCGGTTGCGAACGATCCTCATCCAGGACAGCGGCGGCTCCACGACGATGCCGCGAAAGCCCGGCACACCCAATTGAGCGAGGCCGAAGGCGATGATCAGCAGACCGGCGCCGATCTGCAGCCACGTGCGTGCACCGACCGACAGTTCCACCGCGCCACCGAGCGCCCCGAGCAACGCACCGAGCAGGGTGTGCGAGACGAGCTTGCCGGCCAGGAACCCACCGACCGGGGCCAGATCGTCACCTAGCTGGGCGCGCCAGGTGGTGGGTCGCTGCGCTGTCAGCACCGAACGCCGAACGCCTGTGCGGGCCTGGGCGCTGCCGGCGTGGCGCGTGGCACCTTTCGCGCGGCCGGAGGGTGCGGCGGGTTCTGCGGTCGCGGCGCGCTGCCGGGTGATCAACTCGGTCAGCAGGCCGCCCTGCACGGCGGCACAGGACACGCCACCGGCGAACAAGCCGGTGACCAAAACAGCTGCGAGATTCACAAAGCTCCCTGCGGGGAGTGGAAACGGATGTCGAGGACCTCCAGCTGCAAGCTGGAGTGCGCGTCAATGCCCGAACAGCCCGGCGGGGACGCCGTGGCGCGGGCAGACTCCTCCTACGTCCGCAGCAGGCAGAGTTCGGCGAGGCTCGGTGCCCGCAGCAGGGCGGCGCGGTTCACCGCCAGCCGGACGGACCGGAGCATCCGCACGATGCGCCGCGGCCCCGTGGGCCGCAGCGCTACCACGGCGGCCACGACAGCGACGATGAACGCCAGGCAGGTCGCCAGCACGCCACCCAGACCGCGCGAGCCCGGTGTGTTGTCTCCCGCGAGGGCGACCGCCCCGCCGGGGACCGTGCACAGGGCGGTCAGCCGGTCACTCGTGTCAGCCGGCGCCACTCGCTCCGGGACGTAGCCGTCAACCGCAGCCATCGCCGCTGCCGGAGAACCGCAGTCCTGGGCAGTACCGACCGCCATGCTCGCTCCAGGAGCAGCGTGCATGGCGGCCGTCATGCCGTCGGTGCATTGGAGGCCGTGCGCGAGAGCCAGGCCGGCGAGCACGGCAGCCACGGCGACCAACCGCGCGAGATACGCTCGCGCGGCTTGCCTGCGGTGGGTCACGCCCGTCATGCCGGACAGGCTACGACGTCCTGTGGTCATGTCCGCGTTTAACCCGTGACTGCCGGCATCCGACCTGACGTTCCGCACTTCTGGCCGACTATATGTACCCCCATCGTTATGAGGTCGGCTTGGTGGAGGTGTAGCTCTGGGTGGGGACGCCGAGCAGGTCGAGGACCTGGTGTTGGAGCGGGGTGATCTT
>JBOHGM010000084.1:0-21706 GCA_050699435.1 Pseudonocardiaceae bacterium
CTCCGAACAGCGGTCTCCGGGTGCCCACAACCGCGGTTCGGCTCCGAATGGCTGTCCAGCCTCGCCTCCAGACTGCCATTCGGCTCCGAATGGCAGTCTGGGCGACGCCTGTGCTGAGCGGGGCGTTCAGGTGCCGCCTCATTCCAGGCTTGCTACCTGGCGTCACGAGCTCAACACACACGTGGCCCTGGTGGAGACCGAGGCGAAAGTGCACGCTCAGCAGCAGTTGTGCCCAACTCGTCCATCTCACCCGCGAGGGGCGGTCGCCCTACCTGCCGAGGAGCCGGATGAGCTGCGGGTATACGTCGCCTCGAGTATGTATAAGCAATACCAGCACAGTCCGGACATCGTGTTCGACGGTGTAGCAGACGCGGTAGTCACCGACCCTGATACGCCAAATTCCCGACAGGCCCTTGATGGAGGTACAACCGACGGGGTGCGGATCCTCGCTGAGGACAATCATTGCACGTTAACAAACGTTCGGCATCCTTGGGTTGGCCGCGACGGATTCTTGCCAGCTCCTTGTCTGCCGTCGCTGTCACATCGACGTGGTAGCCAACTCCCACGTCAGCCGAGGTTGTCCGGATCCAACCGGGCTCCGCGCTCACAAGTCGGCGACGACCCTCGGTGCCTGCGGCCAGCCGGTCCTGCACTTGGGTGACCGCCTCCGCATCCAGTAGGTCCTCGAGCTGCTCGAGCAGTTCGGCGGCAGTACTAGAGACAATTGCCGCAGCTCGGCGGCCGTGCCTGCGCTGGCCGGGGATATCGACACCGCTGTCGCCGTCGGCCAGCAAGCCGTCGATGCGCTTGGGTGTGATCGGCCCGACTGATCATTGATCGCTTTTCATGAGCCGAGCGGTTTCTCTGGAGCGACGAACGGCGGCTGATCGCGGCGCTCTTGCGTCGTGGCAGACGCACGGCCGTCCGATTCCCACAGGGTATGTTCTCTGCCGGAGATCCACCCACTGATCGACATCTGCAACGCGATTTCACTCGCGTTCGCGATCCCGGTGGCCGTGTTCGACGCTGCCAAGATCGCAGGTCACGTCGAGGTCCGCTACGCGACCGGTGACGAGACCTACCTGACCTTCTCCGGTGAGAAGGAGACCCCGGACGTCGGTGAAGTGGTCTTCGCCGACGACGCAGGGCGGGCGCACGCCCGGCGATGGACGAACCGGCAGAGTGGTTACTCGGCCGCCCGCGACACGACGTCTGCTGTCCTCATTGTGGCGGAGGCGATGCACGCCTCGGCGCCTGCGGATGTCCAGGAACTGACGGCCACGATCGCCGACGAGCTGAGCGCCATCTGGTCCGTGAAGCCGGATTTTACGGTGCTGAACCAGTCCGCACCGCGGTTCGAATTCTGAGGACCGGTGGGACCAGTCATGGACGTGGTCGACGCCAGGTATCATCGGCTGGTCCCGGAGACGGCCACGGTGCTCAAGCGGGTGGCCTGAGGACTGCCGATCTCCGGTCACCCCCCGACCGGAGATCGGCAGCCTACCCCCGCCGCGCCTTTTCTATCGGCGTTCCAGGCGTACCAGCCGTAATCGCGGCGAGCGGCTCGTGTTCTGCTGGTCGAGGTATGCCTTGTATGCCTCTGACCGGGTGATATAGGTGTTCGACGCAGGTGTGTAGAGCAGTACGAATCCGATACTCGACAGGACGTCCAGGCGAATAGCAAAAGCATGAAGCTCACCGTACCCACTTCAGATTCACCGACCTGACCGAGGTACCGACCGAGGCCAGCCATTCTGGCCAACATGAAGAAATTAACAAGGACGGTTCCGGCTGTGATCGTGATACGGGTCCACTTATGGCCGTTAAGGACACTCACCGCGAGCATGAGGTAGCCGATGTTGAGCAGCATTGCTCCGTAGCTGCTTGCCGGAAAATCGGCGCCCGGCACTACGGTGGGTGCTGAAAAGATGTGGTCAGCGAACACCAGAAGCCATGGGATTGCACTCAAGATGAGCAGGACTGTCGCCCAGTTCACGACTTTCGGTATGTCGGGCAACCATTGGCTGCTCAGCTGACTTCCGGGTGAATCGGATGCACGGCCTCGGTCCGGCCGCACACCCTGCTGCGTAGGATCGGGCTGGTTCGCCATGAGCTGATGATCGAGGTAGTTTCGGATCGGTTTTCTCAGTTGAGCTATCGGCATGGACAAGCTGCGCCGCGACGATACCCAGCGCGGGGTGATGAGCGCACGACACGCGTTCAGGGAACAGGGACGAGCGTGCAGCCGAGATCCGAGGCGCCGGAGCGAGTATCGGTTACGTTAAGTAGCTGTATCGATCACCCGGATGCGGCACTAGAGGGAGGCGGCACTAGAGGGAGGCATACTTCTACGATACTAACTACCCGCAGTGGTCTGGGCTCGCTTGTCGCAGAGGATGGCCGTGTGTGCAGCACCGGACTCGCACGCCCCAGAGCATGATCCTGCGCCGGGGCCTGCTCAGGTCGCGCTTGACCGCGCACGCGCCCGTTTCGCTGTCGCGTTGCGAGTGGGCAGCACGGTTGTGGGCAGCGTTGTCGCGGTGGTCGGCACGGCGACGCCTGAGGTCCCGACCTTGCTCGTGGTAGTCGTCGTTGCGCTGTCGTTGTGGTCGGTCATCTTCGCGATGGTCACGTTGCACGACGGGCTGCGCAGCTCGTTGGTGGTGCTGGATGCGACGGTGGTCGCACTGATCTGCACGATGAGCGCTGAGCTGCTGCCTGCGGATCTGCCAACTGATACCGATGGAAGCGGCTGGGTGATTATGGTCGCGAGCACGGGCGTGTACATCGCCCAGATCGGCTTGCGACCTCGCTACGGCCTGCCCATCGCGGTGGTGGTGGCCGGCTGCTACTGGCTGGGCATGTCCGCCGTCACCGTGATGCCCTTTGCCCTTGTCCTGCAGGGAATCATGGCTGCGTGCATGGTGGAGCTGTTACGCCGGGCTGGGCGTGCGGCCGACCTCGCAGTGACCAGTCAGGTGCGTGCATACGTCGACGCGGCCGTGCAGGCGGCGGTGCGCGCCGACGAATTGGACCAGCAACGTCGGCTGCACGACACCGTGCTCGCCACCATGGCGGTGGTCGGTACGGGAGCGATACCGCGTGGGTCGGCAACCCTGCGGGCTCGCGCCGCGGCCGACGTCGCCGTCGTGGACCGTCTCCTCGCCGCCACGCGTCCCGAGGCAGCAAGCGCGTCTGCAACGGCTCGGCTCGACCTGGCACTGCGAGCCGTGAGCCTTGCTCCCCGACCGGGCCTGCCGACGCTGCAGACCGTGCTGGACGTGCCGCCGGTCACGTTGCCGCAACACATCGTCACCGGCATCGGGGAGTGTGTCGCGGAGGCCTTGACGAACGTAGCGAAGCACTCCGGGACCACGTCGGCGGTGGTCCGGGCATACCACGAGGACTCCGGCGTGGTCGTCGAGGTCAGTGACAACGGACTCGGCGTCGACACTGGCGCGGTACCGCTGCATCGGCGGGGGCTGCGAGGCTCCATCACCGGCCGCATGCAGGCCCTGGGCGGGCAGGCGTCGATCGTTTCCCAGGTCGGCAGCGGAACGCGAGTCATCTTGCGGTGGGCGAATGGATAACCGGGCGGGTGAACTCGTCGCTGCGTTCTACGCCCGAGCCATGGACGTGGCGGCCATCGTCATCGTCGCGGTGTGGCACGTCGGCTTTACCCTGCCCACGCTGCTCAGTGAGCTGTCTGCAGGCCGGGCGCAGGGCGGGGAGTTCGCCGTGTGGCTGGCCTTGGCCGTGATCGGTGTGGCCGGTGCGTTCCTGCTCCTTCGCGGTGATCTCACGGTGCCCTTGTCGCGCGTTCTTGCGGTCTGCGTGCTGGTGCTCGGCGCCTGGGTCACCCTTTCCCATCCTCCCGAGCACGCCATCGATGACGGGTCTTGGGCGTGGGTGGTCGTGGGCTGGTTCGGCGTCATGTTCCTGATGCGCCAGCCGTTACGGGTGCTCTGCAGTCTGCTCGCGGTGAACACTGCGGTGACCGGGGTGTACATCGCGCTCGACGGCGTCAGTGATCGCCTGACAGTCGGGCGGTTTGTCGTTGTCACGTGCATGACCGCCGGTATCCAACTCGCCGTCGGGTTGGCCACCATCTTCGTTCATCGTGCCGCGCAGAACGCCACCAACGCCACAGTCGCGTTAGCCGAAACTCAGGCCCAGGAAACAACGGCCGATGAAGTACATGTCAGCCGGGCGCAACGCTACGGGTATCTGGAACTCGAGTCGAGAGCGCTGCTCGCCGGGCTTGCTGACGGCAGTCTCGACCCAGGCGACGGCGAGGTCATGCGCCGGTGCGCGATTGAGTCGGCACGGCTGCGCCGGCTGTTCGCGGAGACCGACGACGTCACCGATCCGATGTTGCACGAACTGCGGGCCTGCGCCGACGCCGCCGAACGGCGCGATGTGCAGGTCGACCTCGTCGCGTGCGGGGAGCTGCCGGAGCTACCGGTCGACATCCGCCGGGCACTGCTCGACGCACCGCTCGAAGTCCTCTCGACCACGGCGTCGCACGCCCGGGTCACCGTGGTCGCCCAGCCGGAGGAGGTGGTGGTCAGCGTGCTCGGCGACGCAGCCCCCGGAACCCGGATATCCCCACTATTGCAGATAGCTCAGCCGAACCCGCCGAACGTCACGATTACCGAAGACCACGAGGAAGGACAATTGTGGGTGCAAACACACTGGGCGGCCCGGTGACGGTGGTCATCATCGACGATCACCCGGTAGTTATCGAGGGGGTCAAGGCCTGGTTGGCGCCAGAGCCGCGGGTACAGGTTGTGGCTACCGGCGACAACATCGACACGCTCCTCCTCGATGATTCGCACCGGGCCGACGTCCTGCTCCTCGACCTCAACCTGCACGGCACACTCGTCATCGACGACGTGGCGATACTCGCAGCGCAAGGACACCGGGTGATCGTGTACTCGCAGTTCACCGATCAGGATGTCATACACAGCGCCTTGAGCGCAGGCGCCCGGGAGTTCATCGCCAAGGACGAAGGACCGGCGCATCTCATCAGCGCCGTGCTCGCGGTCGCGGCTGACGAGCCTTACGTCACCCCAGCGGTTGCCGGAGCGATAGTCGGTGATCGGCGGCCCAACCGGCCGAAGCTGTCCGAGCGGGAACGCACCGCCCTGCTGCTGTGGTTCCAGTCGATGTCGAAGGCCTCGGTCGCCCAGCGCATGAAGGTCTCTCCACACACCGTGGACATGTTCATCAGGCGCGCGCGGCTGAAATACGCCCAAGCCGGACGACCCGCACCCACCAAGGCGGACCTGCTCGTGCGCGCCATCGAGGACGACCTGGTGCGGCCCTGGCGCCAGGGTGACCCGTGAGTGGCAATCGGTGCTATAACACCGATTGCCACTCACGGGTCACGCAGTGACCTGAGCAGGCGAGGTGTCGACCAGGGAGGTGGAGCGCCGCTTGGACACCACCACCGCCGTCACGATGATCGCCGCGGCGACCAGGGCGATGCCGGTCCCCAGCAGCGTGGCGTCGTCTCCGGCGCCTCTGATCGTGACGATCGCCGGGGCGATCAGCAACGAGACCAGGTTCATCACCTTGATCAGCGGGTTGATCGCCGGGCCTGCAGTGTCCTTGAAGGGGTCCCCGACGGTGTCGCCGATCACCGTCGCGGCATGGGCGTCGGAGCCCTTACCACCGTGGTGGCCGTCCTCGACCAGCTTCTTGGCGTTGTCCCAGGCTCCGCCGGAGTTGGCGAGGAAGATCGCCATCAGGGTGCCGGTGACGATGGCTCCGGCCAGGTAGCCGGCCAGCGGGCCCACCCCGAGGCCGAAGCCGACCGCGACCGGGGCCAGCACCGCGAGCAGCCCGGGCGTGGCCAGCTCACGTAGCGAGTCCTTGGTGCAGATGTCGACCACGCGGCCGTACTCGGGACGCACCGAACCATCCATGATCCCGGGGTTGTCCCGGAACTGGCGGCGCACCTCGTAGACCACCGCGCCCGCCGCCCGGGAGACCGCGTTGATCGCCAGGCCGGAGAACATGAACACCACCGCGGCGCCGATGGCGAGGCCGACCAGGACGTTGGGCACCGAGACGTTGAACGCGGCGTCCAGGTCGAGGTCCGCCGCCGCGGACCGGATGGCGTCGCGATACGAGCCGAACAGCGCGGTCGCGGCGAGCACGGCGGTGGCGATCGCGATGCCCTTGGTGATCGCCTTGGTGGTGTTGCCCACCGCGTCGAGCTCGGTGAGGATCTCCACGCCCTCGCCCTTGACGTCGCCGGACATCTCCGCGATGCCCTGTGCGTTGTCGCTGACCGGGCCGAAGGTGTCCATCGCGACGATGACACCGACGGTGGTGAGCAGGCCGGTGCCGGCCAGTGCGACCGCGAACAGCGCGACGGTCACCGTCCCGGAGAGCAGGAACGCCCCGTAGACCGCGGCGCCGATCACCAGGGCGGTGTAGACGGCGGACTCGAAACCGATCGAGACACCGGCCAGGATCACGGTCGCGGCGCCGGTCAGTGAGCTCGTGCCGACGTCGGTGACCGGGCGGTGCTCGGTGCCGGTGAAGTAGCCGGTGAGCCACAGGATGATGCCGGCCAGCACGATGCCGATGAGCACCGCGACGGCCGCGATGAGCGCCGGGCTGCCCGCGATGC
Source organism: Pseudonocardiaceae bacterium (assembly GCA_050699435.1). Lineage (GTDB taxonomy): Bacteria > Actinomycetota > Actinomycetes > Mycobacteriales > Pseudonocardiaceae. Next base: position 6,644 of record JBOHGM010000084.1, read on the forward strand.
TGCCGATGTTGACGCCGTCGATCTCGGTGACTCCGGTGAGCGAGCTGAAGTCGCTCGGCAGGTAGAGGAACGCGGCCACGGTGCAGGCCACCGCGGAGATCGCCGCGGAGATGTAGAAGGAGCGGTTGATCGCCCTGAGGCCGGGCTCGCCCTCGCGGGCCCGGGTGAGGTAGACGCCGATGACGGCGGTGAGCACGCCGATCGCCGGGACGATGAGCGGGAAAAGCAGGCCATTCAGGCCGAACGCCGCGGTGCCCAGGATGAGCGCCGCGACCAGCGTCACGGCGTAGGACTCGAACAGGTCCGCGGCCATCCCGGCGCAGTCACCGACGTTGTCGCCCACGTTGTCGGCGATGGTGGCGGCATTGCGCGGGTCGTCCTCGGGGATGCCCGCCTCGATCTTGCCGACCAGGTCCCCACCGACGTCGGCCGCCTTGGTGAAGATGCCCCCGCCGACTCGCATGAACATCGCGAGCAGCGCGGCGCCGAAGCCGAAGCCCTCCAGTACCCGGGGGGCCTGGCCGGCGTAGACCAGCACCACCAGCGCGGCACCGAACAGGCCGAGGCCGACGGTGACCATGCCCACCACGCCACCGGTGCGAAACGCGATGCGCATCGCCTGCTCCCGGCCACCGGATTCGTTGGACGCCGAGGCGACCCGGATGTTCGCCCGGGTGGACAACCACATGCCCAGGTAACCGATCGACGCCGAGAACAGCGCCCCCACCAGGAAGAAGATCGACCGGCCGATCCGCTCGCCGAGGTCCTCGGCCGGCAGCATGAACAGGAGCAGGAAGACGATCACGGCGAAACCGGAGAGCGTCTTGAACTGCCTGCTCAGGTACGCCGAAGCGCCCTCCTGCACCGCACGACCGATCTCCTGCATTCGCGGGGTGCCCGGAGCAGCGGAGAGCACCTCGCGGAGCAGTACCGCGCCGATGACCAGCGCGGCGAGAGCGACCACGGCGACCACACCGACGATGGTGTAGTCGCCCCCGGCCAGCTCGAGACCCTCGCCCTGGGCGAGGATGAACCCGGACATCCGTCCTCCTGAAATTCCTGCACATGCACCCGCGCCCGGGAATGTCGTGGCGCTGATGCGGGTGGAACGACCGCGCCGTCCACGTGGGACGGCATCACGGCCGGTGAGTCTATGGGTTGCCGCGCTGGTCACCTCGGCCGGTGCCGCGCCGAACACGGGATAATCGATTCAGGGTCGACCCTCCATGCACCGTCGGGACGGGTCGCGGAGCGGCTCGCGCAGCGCCTGACGTCACCCTGCTAGGTCACGATTCGGTCTCATATCACCCGCCGGGAAAGCTCGGGGAAGCTGACCACGCTGAATTAAGGTGCGCCGGCATCGCGCTACGCGACCGACCCGGCTCTGGCAGCTCGCAGTGCCAGCTGTTCTGCTCGCCGTGGGCGTGCTCATGGCGTCTGCCTGCACAATCGGTAACGAAGTGCACGTGGATGCCTCGGACAGCTCGACAGCCAGCGAGCGCACCCAGGCGGCCGGAGGGACGCCGGGACGCCGGATTCCGGGCTCGCTCTCCGACTGTGCCCAGAGCCGGCTCGAGGGGCGCGCCGCTGCGGCCGTCGCCGCCGTGTCTGCCGCGACGGCTGAGGTCGCGGTCGCGGTCGCCGACCGCAGCACCGGAGAGGTGGCGGTCAGTCCAGACGCGGCAGCGTCGGTCTTCGCGGCATCGCTGGTCAAGCTGCTCGTCGCGGTCGACGTACTGGACCGGCGGCGCTCCGGGCTGGCGGTATCCGACCGCGATGTCATGCTGATCGAGCGGGCGCTGGGCCCCAGCGACGACGAGGCGATGAACGAATTGTGGGTCCGTTTCGACGGGCTGGGGGCAGTCCAGCGGGTGGCACGGCGGCTGGGACTGACCGAGACCCGTCCCCCAGCGGATCCCTCGCAGTGGGGCGAGGCGCTGACCTCCGCCCCCGATGTGCTGGCGCTGTATCAGTACGTGCTGGGCACCATGGCGGCTGCGGACCGGGAGCTGATCATGGGCAGTCTCGGTGCTGCCCCAGCAACGGCCACCGATGGGCGCGAGCAGACCTTCGGGTTACTGGCCCGGGGCCCGTCCCCGGCGGTGGCCGCCAAGCAGGGCTGGATGTGCTGTCAGGGTGGTCAGATCACGCTGCACAGCGCGGGCACCGTGGACCGGTCACGGCGCTTCGTCATCGTTCTGCTATCAACTCAGCCGCGCAGTGTCGGCTACGACGGTGCGGCACGCGCGCTCACCGCTGCTGCGGACGCCGCTCGCGCCGCACTGTCCTGATCGGGACTACCGTCGCCATCGGCGCAGGGAGGGCGGTGGCGGGTGCACGGCGGTGAACTGCTAAGGCGGCTGCTGGCCGGTGGCGAGTCACCGTTGCGGTACGTCATCACCGTTCCCGCTCGGCAGGCGGCCGCGGTCGACTGGCCGTCCTGGGTGCCCGATCGGCTCCGCGAGGGGTTGCGCACGACGGGCGTGTCGGCGCCGTGGGTGCACCAGGTAGCCGCCGCAGAGCTGGCTCGCGCGGGCCGCCATGTGGTGGTCGCCACCGGGACGGCCTCGGGAAAGTCGCTGGCCTACCAGTTGCCGGTGCTCACCCACCTGCTGGAGGACTCCCGTGCCACCGCGCTCTACCTGTCCCCCACCAAGGCGCTGGGCGCCGACCAGATCCGGGCGGTGCGCGCGCTGGACCTGGACGGGGTGCGCCCGGCCGGCTACGACGGCGACACCCCGATGGCCGAGCGGGACTGGGTGCGCTCGCATGCCCGGTGGGTGTTCACCAACCCGGACATGGTGCACCACGGCCTGCTCGCCCGGCACGGCCGATGGGCGCGCTTCCTGCGTCGGCTGCGGTTCGTGGTGATCGACGAGTGCCACGCCTACCGCGGCGTGTTCGGCTCCCATGTCGCGATGCTGCTGCGACGGCTGCGCCGGGTGGCCGCCCGCTACGGCGCGCACCCGGTGTTCGTGCTCGCCTCGGCGACGGTAGCCGATCCGGGCGCGTCCGCCTCCCGGCTGACCGGTCTGGACACCATCGCGGTCACCCAGGACGGCTCCCCTTGCGGCGAGCGCACCGTGGCGCTGTGGGAGCCGCCCCTGCTCGACGAGCTGACCGGCGAGAACGGGGCGCCGGTGCGCCGTTCGGCCGGGGCGGAGGCGGCCCGGCTGCTCGCCGACCTGGTCGCCGACGGCGCCCGCACCCTGGTGTTCGTCCGCTCCCGCCGGGGCGCGGAGCTGACCGCGCTGAGCGCCCAGCGAGCGCTGTCCACCGTGGGCGACCTCTCGTCCCGGATCGCCGCCTACCGGGCGGGCTACCTCCCCGAGGAGCGCCGGGCGCTGGAGTCCGCGCTGGACTCCGGGCAGCTGCTCGGGGTGGCCGCCACCAACGCGCTCGAGCTGGGCGTGGACATCGCCGGGCTCGACGCTGTGGTGCTGGCCGGCTACCCCGGCACTCGGGCGTCGTTCTGGCAGCAGGCCGGGCGGGCCGGCCGGGCCGGACAGGGAGCGCTGGTGGTGTTCGTCGCGCGGGACGACCCGCTGGACACCTACCTGGTGCACCACGGTGCGGCCCTGCTGGACGCGCCGGTCGAAGCGACCGTGCTGGATCCGACCAACCCTTATGTGCTGCGCCCCCAGCTGGCCTGCGCTGCCGCCGAGCTGCCGCTGACCGAGGCCTGCGTCGACGAACTGGGCGGCGACGTGGCCCGGGCGGTGGTCGCTGAGCTGGTGGCTGAGGGGGCGCTGCGCCGCAGGCCGGGCGGCTGGTTCTGGGCCACCCCCCGGCACCACCCGCACTCCGAGGTCGACATCCGCGGCTCCGGGGGCCGGCCGGTCGCAGTGGTGGAGGCCGACACCGGCCGGCTGCTGGGCACGGTCGACCCGGGGTCGGCCTGCGCAGTGGTGCACCCCGGTGCGATGTACCTGCACCGGGGCGACTCGTTCGTGGTGGACGAGCTGGATCTGGAGTGCGGGCTCGCCCTGGTGCATGCCGAGGAGCCGGAATGGAGCACCACGGCCCGGTCCACCACCGATATCTGCGTGGTGTCGGTGCTGGAACAGCAGCGGCTCGGTGGGGTGTCGGTGGCGCTGGGCGAGGTGGAGGTCACCTCGCAGGTGGTCGGCTACCTGCGGCGGCTGCCGTCCGGTCAGGTGCTCGACGCGGTGCCGTTGGAGCTGCCGCCCTCGACGCTGCGCACCCGGGCAGTGTGGTACACGGTGTCCGAGGAGCTACTGGAGCGCGCGGGACTGCCGTCAGTGGCCTGGCCAGGAGCGCTGCACGCCGCCGAGCACGCCGCGATCGGCCTGCTGCCGCTGGTCGCCACCTGTGACCGGTGGGACATCGGCGGCGTCTCCACCGCGCTGCACCCCGACACCGGGGAGCCGACGGTGTTCGTGCACGACGGGCACCCCGGCGGAGCCGGATTCGCCGACCGGGGACACGCCGCGCTGCGACCGTGGCTGGCGGCGACCAGGGACGCGATCGCTGCATGCGAGTGTCAGGCCGGCTGCCCGTCGTGCGTGCAGTCGCCCAAATGCGGTAACGGGAACGAGCCCCTGGACAAGGCCGGGGCAGTCGTGGTGCTGGATAGCGTGCTCGCCGCGCTGCCGGCGGACGAGGACCCCGATTAGCCAGCCGCGACGCTGCCCTGCCACCGGAACCGCCGTCAGCGGCGGACCGCCAGCGGGCGGGCGCCGTCGATCGCGGCGAGCACAGCGTCGGTCACCTCGTCCAGCCGCGGCAGCTCCCAGCCACACACCGCAGGCTTGACCCGCCAGTGCACGACACCGGGCAGGCAGGGTGACGGCGGCAGCGGCACCCAGTCGCCCTCGGCGTGGAGCATGACGTCGGGGTGATCCTCCAGCTCACGGTGCAGCGCACCGCCCCCGTATACCGGCAGTAACCACCGCCCGGTCGGGGTGGCGGCAATGGGGACCGGGACGCCGGCGACCCGGAGCCCGATCGCGGTGGCCCGGCCCAATTCAGCAGGCAGGTCGAGGGCATCGAGACCCATGCCGGTAGCGAGCAGCACGCTGAACGGATGGCCGGACCACAGCTCGGCGACCCGCTCGGGGCCGCAGCCCGCCAGCTGCGCCCAGTGCGGATGCACCGGCACCGAACCGTGCTGCCCTGCACCATCTCGCAGAGATGGCGGCATACCGACCCAGTTCGCCCCGCGCGGATAGCTGCCAGGTACCACCGGCCAGCCGTGGCAGGCAAAGCCGATCGCCTCCGCACGCAGCTCCGTGCGGAACGCGTCTCTCCAGGTGTCCGTCCAATCCATCTCGTTCTCCATCGCCGTGGCTGTTTCTGTAGACCACTCAACACCTCACCGGGCCGCTCAGGTATCGCTAATCCGCTCATCGTCGCTGGTCGGTGGCTTTGATGCGTCGAGCGCGCGCAGCGCCCCTCGGACCGGATGGCGGCGCGTCGGACCGGATGGCGGCGCGCTACCCCTCGAGCACCCATTCGTCGCACGCTCGTCGCTTTTTCGGAACCGTTCGTCGCTAGCCACGCGTATGGCCGACTGAATCAGGGCAGTTCACCTGAGGCACCCATTCCCGAATTGCGCTCGTGAGCGACGTCCCGCCCGCCATTCGGCTCCGAATGGCGGGCTGAGCGCAGGAACGGCGGGCATTACCGCTCGCCAAGCACCCCAGCGACCAGGGCCAGTTGCGGCCGATCGCCACACTACGGTCAACCGCTCGGGGCTCGTCACGGTGCGACCGGCCCGGCCCTGGCTCGGCCGGTGGCGTCCCCGAGGCTACCCAGCGGGTCGCCGGGACGGGCTGCTACCTGCACCAACAGGTCCCCTCCTCGGGCCAGGCAGGACACCAGGCGGACCCGCATCCGGTCAGTCACCCGCCGGGCCTGCGCACAGGCCTGCCGCTCACCGGTGACCACGCTCGCGGCGCCGGCCAGCGCGGCCAGATCGGCTGCCGACTCGGCGTGGTGGCGGGCCAGGATCGCCCCGCCCAGGTGGAGCCCGAAGACAGCCACACTCATCAGCACGGCAATGACTCCGGCCGCCCATACGGTGGCGGCTCCCCGCTCGGCTTGGGCCCGCCCAGGTTCGGTGGATGACGTCGGTTCGGTGGATGACCTCATGGCGCGAGTCCCGGTTCCAGGATCGCCGCCGCCTCAGCGGCAATTTCGATCCCCGGCAGCAGCCCGGCCACCGGATCCGCCGACACCCGCGCGGTGACCTCGTCGCCGCGGACGCTCACCTGCACCACGGCGTCACGCGGCGCGAGCCGCCGGGCCAGGTCCTCGCCACGGTCCTGCTCTCCCCGAGCGGTCAGCCGGGCCGCCTCCCGGGCGGCGTCGACGCAACGCAGTTGCGCCGCGACCGCCGAGACCCCGGCAAGCATGAGGGCGAGCACGACGACCAGCGAGCACAGCGCAAGCGCCGCCTCCACGGTCACCATGCCCCGGTCGTCGTCCGGGCCGACCGCAGCCATCAGAAGTTCACCGACAGCGCCCGCTGCACCAGCGCGTCGAGCGCACCGACGATCGAGTCGCCGGTCACCACCGTGTAGAGCACCGCGGCGAACGCCGCCGCGGCGATCGTGCCGATCGCATATTCGACGGTGCTCATGCCTGCCTCACCGCGAACCGCACTGCCCAGCCGGCTGGCTACCGGCCGCCACCAGCCCCGCGCCACCTGCTTGTTCCTGATCACCATTGCCGAACTCCTCTCTCGTTTCCGAACCGCTGTCGGCCCGGTGGACTCCCCGATCACCACTGCTGCGCCAGACCCGCCGCGAGACCGATCACCACCGGGATGACGCCGATGGCGAGGAATGCGGGGAGGAAGCACAGACCGAGCGGCCCCGCGATGAGCACTCCGGCGCGCTGGGCGCGGGCTTCGGACTGCTCCCGGGCCCCCGCCCGCTCCGCGACCGCCAGCCGAGTCAGCGACTCGGCCAGTGCCGTGCCGCTGCGGCCGCTGCGCCGGGCGGCCCTGGCCAGCCGCGTGGTCGACAGGCAGTCCAGTGCCGGCTGCCAGGCCTGTTCGGGGTCGGCGCCCAAGGCGAGCAACTCCGCGGTCCGGCGCAGCGCGATCCCGGCAGGCACGTCCAGCCCCTCGGCGACCGCCCGCACTGCCACCGGTACCGGCAGCCCGGCCCGCAGGCATGCCGCGAGCAGGTCCCACGCTCCGGCCAGCGCCAGCGGCTCGCCGGCACCGTCGGACCGGGCACCAGGACCAGCCACCGGCCCGAGGGTGCGGGCCGGTGGCTCGCCCGCCTGGTCCGCTGGGCGGGCCAACCTGGACCGTGGCCTCGCTGACCCGGGCAGCGCCACCAGCGCGGCCGCCATCAGCAGCATCGACCACGCCCACACCGTCATACCGGCACCGCCCCGGCCACCAGTCGCGCGCTCCAGAGCACCCCGGCGCAGGCCAGCCCGGTGCCGACCACCAGCAGGACCTGCCCCGCCCCGGTCTCACCGAGAATCCGCAACGGAGCGGCCCCCATCGCGTGGCCCAGCGCCAGCCCGAGCAGTGGCAGCCCGGCCAGCACCGCCGCGGTCGCCCGGGGCCCGGCGAGCCGGGCCTGCATATCGGCGGCGAACCGGACCCGCTGCTCGGTGTCGGCACGGACCGCGTCGAGCAGGTCCGCCAGCGGGATCCCGTGCCGGTCGGCGAGCGACCAGGCATCGGCAAGTCTGCGCAGCCACGGGCGCAGCAGTACCGGGCTCGTGCTGCGCAGCACCGCAGGGACGTCGCCACCGAGACGGGCCGCCCCGGCCGCAGCGGACAGCGCTCGGCTGGCGTCCGCGTGCCCGTCGATAGCGGCCGCACTGGCCGCGGCACTGGGATGGGCGCCGGCACGCAGCTCTGCCACCAGGACCGCCAGTGCATCAGACAACCCAGTAGCCGTCGCGACCCCGGCATGGCGGTCCCGGCCGGCCCGCCAGCGATACGTGGCTGTGCCGGTCGCCATCGCGGCAGCAAGCCCACCACCAGGGCCGGCGAGCACCACACCGAGCCCGGCGGCGAGGGCGACGAGCAGGACGACGTAGCGCTGCCCGGCCCAGCGCCGGCCGATCGGCCCCAGCTTCGGCGCCTCCGACCGGCGGAACAGGCTGCCGAGCCGACTCGGGCCGGTACCAGCCGGCCAGCACAGCGCCGCACCGGCCAGCGCGGCGACCGCGATGCTCAGCACGGCGCACCGCCACCACGGGTGCTGAGCAGGTCGCGCAGCCGCTGGCCAGCCGGGCACCACTGCCCTTCCTGCCAGGCAGGCACGACCCGAACCAGGTCGCCGTCACGTTCCAGCACGCCCACCGCCGCGAGGCAGCGGGACCCGCCGCGGCGCACCACGTGCAGCACCACCTGCACCGCGGCGGCCAGCTGGCTGTGCAGCGCCTTGCGCGGCATGCCACCCAGCGCCGCCAGGGCCTCCAGCCGCGCAGGCACCTCGGCCGGGGAGTTGGCGTGCAGGGTGCCTGCGCCCCCTTCGTGGCCGGTGTTCAGCGCCGCGAGCAACTCGCACACCTCCGCCCCGCGCACCTCCCCGATCACGAGGCGGTCGGGACGCATGCGCAGTGCCTGACGCACCAGCTCGCGCAGTGTCACCTCACCTGCGCCCTCGATGTTGCGCTGCCGGGCGGCCAGCCGGACCACGTGCGGGTGGCCCGGCTGCAGCTCAGGGGCCTCCTCCACGCACACGATCCGCTCGCCTGCAGGCACGCAGCCGAGCAGCGCCGCCAGCAGGGTGGTCTTCCCGCTTCCGGTACCGCCGACGACGAGGAAGGCCAGCCGAGCAGCGATGACGGCACGCAGCAGCCTGGCTGCATCCGGTGCCACGCTGCCTGCCTCCTGCAGCGCGTCCAGCCCGTGGACGGTGGGGCGCAGTACCCGCAGCGAGATGCAGGTGCCGTCGGCGGCGACCGGCGGGAGCACGGCATGCAGCCGGATACCACCGGGCAGCGGTGCGTCGACGTAGGGCGAGGCGTCGTCGAGGCGCCGGCCCGCGGCCAGCGCCAGTCGCTGGGCCAGCCTGCGCACCGCCTCCTCGTCGGCGAACCGCACCTCGGTGCGGCACAGCTCGCCTGCTCGTTCGACCCACACCTGGTCCGGCCCGCAGACCAGCACGTCAGTGGTCGCGGGCTCGTTCAGCAGGGGGTCCAGCGGACCGGCTCCGACCAGCTCCTGCTGCAGTTCGCGCAGTGCGGAGAGCACTTGCAGATCGGCCAGCACCCCGCCGGCCTCGGCCCGCACCGCAGCCGCCACCGCGCCCGGGGAGATCGGCCCCCTGGACGCGGTCGCGTCGGCCGCGAGCCGCTGCCGGACCCGGTCGACCAAGGATGTGCCCGGTCCCGATATGCCCAGTCCCGATGTACCGGGGTGGGTCGGCCTCATCGCGCGCTCCCCGGTGCGGTGCCGGCCCGGGACCGGCCGCAGCTGTCGAGCACCGTCAACACCTGGCGGGCGGCGGTGGCCAGCGGCCCCCGGCTCCGGCCCGGCACCGCGCCGCGATCCAGCGCGCCGGCCAGTCCGGGCTGCGGCCGCATCGCGGCAAGCAGCGGGAGCTCCAGGGCGCGGCTGATGTCCTGCGGGGTGAGCCCGCCCGGAGCGGGTCCACGCACCACCAGGTGCAGCGCGACGCCGTAGCGCTGCACGCGCGCCGTCATCGTCGCTGCCGCCGCGCAAGCCCGGACCTCGGCCGGGACGACCAGGACGGCCAGGTCCGCGCTCTCCAGCGCGGCGGTACCCGGCGCACAGGGATGCCGGGGCACATCGCAGATCACCGTCTCCCCGGCGCGTCGTCCGGCCCCGCATACCGTGCGCACTGCGGCCGCATCCGGCCCGGGACCGTCCCGGTCGCAGGACAGCACGGTCAGCCCACTGCGGTCCCCGAGCCGCGGCGCCGGCAGCGCCGCGTGCAGCGCGGCGGCTGGCACCCGGCCACCCCCGAGGGCAAGCCCGGGCCACCGCAGCCCGCCCATCTCCTCAGCACCCAGGGCGAGGTCCAGCCCGCCGCCCAACGCGTCACAATCCACCAGCAGGGCCTCCTGGCCGGCCCGCACCGCAGCCACGGCCACCGCAGCAGCGAACACCGATGCCCCGGCGCCACCGCGGCCACCGAGCACCGCCAGCACCCGCCCCGGCTCGACCGGAGACTCCACCGCGTCAGCCAGCGCGCCGACCAGCCAGGCTTCCGCGTCGGGTAACACCGCAACGTGCTCAGCACCCACCCGCACCGCGCACCGCCAGACCTCGGGGTCGGGTGCTGCGGCGACGACCACCACCACCCCGTCCCTGCGGGGCAGGCCTGCGCACGCGCTGGACGTCGCGGCCGCGACGTCCAGCAGCACCAACGGCGCCGTGCTCCACTGTTCCCGGATCGTCGCAGGGTCGGTGATCCGGTCCAGCTCACATCCGGCCGCGGCGGCGAGCCGGATCACTTCGTCGGCCGGCCCGTCCGGAGACATCATGACCACCGGCCGGGCGGTCACCCGCCCAGCTTTCACACCCCCACCGTTCACACCCCCACCGTTCATACTCACTGTGTCCTCGCAGTTCCCGGCCCCGTGCTGGTCCGGGGCGTCCGGTGCCACCGTCGACCAGAAGCACGGTTACCGCGATCGCTCCATGATCAACATGTGGACGGCGGAGGGCAATGTGGATGGCTCAGGAGTTCAAGCACCGATTCGGGCCCGCTGTGTCGGAGTGGGGATGCATGATGTACGGGGACCCGTCACGCCGGAGCCGGGAACCGGTAAGGACGGTCAGGCCGCAGAGTCGGCTGGTCCGACCCAGACAGGGGATGACCCCAGACAGGGGGGACGACCCCAGACATGGGACGACCCCCGCCAGGGGGGAGGGACGGGGGTCGTCAGGGGGTTCAGCCCCGGGGGGTCGGGCTGAGCGCCCCATCCGGTGCTAGCCCGGACAGTGACACCATATCCCCAGAGGGCCCTTCCGCGCTCCCCCTTGTGTTCGCATTATGGGACATCCGGCATCCGACGAGGGTGCTGCAACCTATGCTGCCCGCCGTGACCCCTCCCGGCTCAGCCTTCCCGGGGGTCGCTGCGTTCTTCGATCTGGACAAGACGATCATCGCCAAGTCGAGCGCACTGGCCTTCTCCCGGCCGTTCTTCCAAGAGGGCCTGATCAACCGGCGCGCGGTGCTCAAGAGCACCTACGCCCAGTTCATGTTCTTGCTGTCCGGTGCCGACAACGAGCAGATGGACCGGATGCGCGCGCACATCACCACGCTGTGCGCGGGGTGGGACATTGCCCAGGTGACGGCCATCGTCGAGGAGACGTTGCACGACATCGTCAACCCGCTGGTCTACGCCGAGGCAGCCGAACTGATCGCCGAGCATAGGGAACGGGGCGAGGATGTCGTCGTGGTATCGGCCTCCGGCGCGGAGATCGTGCAGCCGATCGCCGAGATGATCGGCGCGACGCACAGCGTGGCCACCCGCATGGTGGCCCACGACGGCCGCTACACCGGCGACGTGGAGTTCTACTGCGCGGGCGAGAACAAGGCCCTCGCCATCCGGGAACTGGCTGCGCAGCGGTGCTATGACCTGCAGCGCTGCCACGCCTACTCCGACTCGATCAGCGACCTGCCGCTGTTGGATGCGGTCGGATACCCGACGGCGGTGAATCCGGACCGCGCGCTGCGCAGGGAGGCCGTCGCGCGGGGATGGCCAGTGCTCGCCTTCTCCGACCCGGTCTCGTTGCGCACCAGGGTCCCGGCACCGTCCGGACCGCAACTCGCTGCCGCTGTCGGTCTGGGGGCGGTGGCCGCTGCCGGCGTCGCCTGGTACGGGTTGCGCCGCAGGCAAGCGTCGAGCCGAGGTGGGACCCAACAGGGTGACGAACCGACGCCGAAGACGCCGAAGACCTAGCCCCAGCGTGCGATCCGTCACCCTCGGTGCCTGGAACGGTGCACCTGATCGGACCTCTTGCTGTGGTCCGAGTCACCGCGTAGACATGACCTCACGGACCCCTGGGAGGCCAGGGACGGCACAGGAGAGAAGTACCGTCCACCCCGAACAGAGCTCCGTGCATGGACGCCGGGAACCCACGCGCAGCACGCCGCGGGAGGCTTGTCGTCAAGGGTCTGCGTACCGGTCCTCCGGGGGCCTTGCCTCTGCGGGGCATTCTCTGCAGGACATGGGCGCCGAGACCCAGTGGGTACGACACGAGTTGCACGCTTGGTACCCCGGTCGCCTGTGCGGACGGCGGCGCCAACTCACCCCCGGCCGGGGCGAGGGTGGCGCCGCCGCTTCATGTCACGGGCAGCTTCGGAGAAATCGCACCCGCAGGCGGTCACCACGAACGATCTGGCGGGGGACGTTGTGCCACGTCTCGACTCGTCAGTAACTTTCACCTATGGACACCGATGTCGCCGAACCCTCGGGCCAGGCGCAGGATGAGTCCAGCCCGCTGGTCCGGATCCGCTCCCTGCTCCCCGGGCTGGCCAGGGCCGAGCAGCGAGTCGCCCACGTGGTACTCGCCGACCCCGCCGAGGTCGCGCACCGCAGCATCACCGACGTCGCTGTACAGGCAGGCACCAGTGAGACCACGGTCACCCGCTTCTGCAAGGCCATCGGCGTTGGGGGCTACCCCGAATTGCGGATCTCGCTGGCCGCGGACGCGGCCAGGACAGCGGTCCGGGTGCACCGCCAGGTGGGGGGCGACATCGCCCCGGACGAGTCGCTGACCGACGTGGTCGCCAAGGTCTCTTTCGCCGACGCCCGCGCCGTCGAGGAGACCGCCGAGCAGCTCGACATCGAGACGCTAGGCACTGTGGTCGACGCACTGGCCAGGGCTTCGCGGGTGGATCTCTACGGAGTGGGTGCCAGCGCCTTCGTCGCGCTGGACTTCCAGCAGAAGCTGCACCGCATCGGCCGGGTCGCGTTCGCCTGGAGCGACGTGCACATGGCGCTGACCTCTGCTGCGCTCTTACGCCCAGGCGACGTCGCGGTGGGCATCTCGCACACCGGAGCCACCACCGACACCATCGACGCGCTGAGCGAGGCCCGCCATCGCGGGGCCACCACGGTGGCACTCACCAACTTCCCCCGCTCCCCCATCACGGAGTGGGCCGATCACGTGCTGACCACCGCCGCCCGGGAGACCACCTTCCGCTCCGGTGCGATGTCCAGCCGGATCGCGCAACTGACGATCGTGGACTGCCTGTTCATCGGCGTCGCCCAGCAACACATCGACACCGTGCGCGAGGCACTGCAGTGGACCCGGGAGGCGGTGAGCGGGCGGCGGACCGACTCGCGGCCGGATCGCAGGCGCGTTCCGCGTGCTCGGTAGTGCTGCTTCGACCCTGCAAGCAGGTCTCAGGTAGCGGCTCAGGTCGAGGCCAGTGCCTCGGCGATTGACCTGGCCTCGTCGGCCCCGGCGCGCAGTGCCGTGCAGCAGTGCACGATCCACCGGCCGACCGGCTCCGGACCGCCGTCGGCGAAGCCGGTCGCCGCCGCCCGGTACTCCCGCTCGCGACGCAGGTGGGCGACCTCCGGCAGCACCAGCCCCTTGGGGTCCAGACCGCTGGAGATCGCGGTGAGCCGGGCCGCCGCCCTGGCGACCACCCCGTTCGCCTGCGCGAAAGGCACCAGCGCGAGCAGTTCACCGTGCACCACCGCGACGAGTACCGGCGCGGCGACCTGGCTGCCCCCCGCGATGAGCTGAGCCAGCCCGTCGAGCCGGGCGGTCACCTCGGGCGACGAGCGCGGCCTGCCCAGCGTCGGCTCGGGAGACAGATCCGCCGCGGCGAGCACGTGCAACCGGGCCAGTACCTGCAGCGGCGCCCGCTGCCAGGTGCCCAGCATCGCGCCGAGCGCCTCGGCCACCCGCAGTGCGCCGGCCAGCACCGGATCGTCCACAGAGCCGTCCGCAGGCAGGGCGGGGCTGCCGCCTGCCAGCGCCGCCGACGCCCTTGCCGCGCGGACCGACGCCTCGGCGGCGCTGGCAGGCCAGCCACGCCGGTTGGCCGGATGCCGGTGCACCTCGGCCACCGCATCACGGGCGGTCGTGGCGGCCTCCCGAACCCCGGGAAGATCGATCAGCCCAGCCAACGGGTCTGCAGACACGGCGCCGAGACTAACGCTCATCCTCGTTCTCGCCAGAGGTGCAGATCGCGTATCGTGGCATACAGCAACACGACGCTGAATATCATCGCGGTGCAGGTGGTTAGGATCGCCTGCACGAACAGGTCCCCTGTCATCGTGGGCCACTGGTTGGCATACGCGTGCCACCAGGTGCGCCAATCGTCGAAAGCGAAGTACCACACCAGAACACCGAACGCCAGGGCCGCGCCGGCGGCCACCACGACAAACGTCCACCAGAGGATCAGCAGCAGGAAGCGTGCGGCTCGGATCCGCACCATGCTCAGCCTCCCCCCGGATCAGGGCAGCGTGTCAACGAATCTCAGCCACGAGGGATCGGGGTACGGAGATGGGTAGAGCCCGGGTTGCGGCCACCTCACCAGCGCAGCACATGAGCGACGTCGCCCTCGATGTGCAGCAGGATGGCCTCCCAGGTCAGCGCTTCGGTGAGGACCGCGCAGGCGTCACCCTCGACCCGATGCTCCACCTGTCCACCGCCACCTCGTCGGTGACGCCACGCGACACAGTCCCGGGTGAATCCTTCGATGTGGATCGTGTCTATCCATTCTTCGCTGATTCGCGTTCCGACCAGCGGCCCACCTGCTTCGGTGGAATCGAAGTCGAATACAAAACCCCGTAGCCTGATGTGGTGGAGCAGTCGAACCGCTTTCGCCACGTCCGGATCATCCGCGTCCAGGGCTCCCACACCCAGCTTATGCACGGTCTCGCATCCTTTCCGTCTTCGCCCGTGGATCTACAGTAGGCTATGGAACCGGCCGATCGCCGGGAGCACACCCGGGTGGGTCACCGCGAGTCCGCCTCACTGGCACGCGGCAACGATCGCCTCTGAAGGGCGAGCCGGACCCCGGCCCATGCAGAGCTGAATGCGGCGCCTGCTGATGATCGGCTTGTCGGTACGGTGCGCGAAACTCCGCACGGGTCTGCGGACCCAGCGACAGGGGCGACAGGGGCGAC
>JBOHGM010000085.1:0-21645 GCA_050699435.1 Pseudonocardiaceae bacterium
ATCCAGTGCTCGTCGGGCCCTGGAACCACCGGGGTACCGTCGACGCAGTCGTCGTGCTGAGTGGTGGTGGTCGGGTGAAGCGCCGGGTGTTCTTGTCCCTGACCGGGCCGGCCTTGACTGCTCCGGCGCATCAGTGGCTGATCCATGAGCCGGGGCCGTTGGTGTCGGGTCTGTCTGGGCGCCGGGTGTCGATCGGGCTGGTCGACCGGTTCACTGCGATGATCGCTGAGCTTCGCAGGATGGACGATGTGGCCGGTGGCGGCGGTGTGCTCAGCTTGGCCGAGCACCAGTTCAGCTAGGTCGCGGGACTGCTCGACCAAGCCTCCTACGATGAGCGCACCGGCCGTGCGCTGCACGTCGTGCTCGCCGAACTGGGCCAACTGTGCGGCTGGGCCGCGCATGATGCCGGACAGCAGGGATTAGCGCAGCGCTACAACATCACCGCTCTACGCGCCGCACACAGCGCTGATGACCGGCCGCTGGGCGCGCACATCCTCATCTGCATGGCCGAGCAGGCCACGCGCGAGGGGCAGCCCGCGGAAGCCGTAACATTCATCGAGACTGCGGTGGCAGGCACGCGAGGTCAGCAGACGCCGAGCCTGCTGACCTCGCTATATAGCTGTCAGGCATATGTCTGGGCAACCCTGCGTGACTCTTCGGGCTGTACTGCGGCGATCTCGAAGGCTCGCGCTCACGTCGAGCGGATCAAGCAGGACGACGAACCGCCGTACCTGTACTGGGTAAGACCCGGGGAGGTCACTGCAGGCGCTGGCCGCTGTTTGCTGCAACTGGGGCACGCTAACCAGGCAGCAGCCCTGCTCCATGAAGGTATCGCCCTATTTGACGAGTCGTTCGTACGTGACCGGAGGAACTACTCGATCCGTCTGACCGAGGCCCTCGCCCAACCGGGCCCGCAACGCGACCTGGATGCCGCCGCCAGTCAAGGAATGGTAGCGATCGACTTGTCCGAGAGTTTGGATTCAGCCCGCGGAAACAGTCGCCTCCGTGACCTCTACCACCAGATGAAACCGCACGCCAAGGTGCCAGCAGTGCGGGACTTCTTGGAGCGGGCGCGGGGGTTGGTGCAGGTGTAGGGGCGGTTGGCTGAGCGGTCAGTTTTCGATCTCGAAGACTTTGAGGACTTCGTCGCCGTAGTGGTTGATCACCTTGATGGCGATCTTGCCGGATCTCGGTGGGGGAAAGGGCCGTGATCGGGTGCCGTGGAGCGAGTCCCACGCCTGATCGTCGATCTCGGCGCGCAAGGCGCGTTTGAGCCGGGCGTAGGGGTCGGTGCCGCCACCGGAGAAGTAGCAGTGCCGGACGAAGAACGACTCCTCGTCGTAGTCACTGTCGATCATCCACAGGGCGATCTCGGTCGTGTCGTTGCTACGGATGATGCCGGTGGTGGGGTCGTAGACGTCGACGCCGAGTGTGGTGCGCCTCGTCGTTGAGCACTACTACCTCCTGGGTTCCGCCGCCGAGATCGCGCAGCACCCGGCGTACCACCTGCGCCTCGGTCTCCAGCAGTGCGCCCCGTCCGCCGACCCGGGCGGTGAGCAGGTCCTTGGTGGTGGCCGCCGCACCGCGGGTCGGGCCGACTTCCCGGGGCAGGAACGTGTGGTAGTTGGTGATGACGATCTGCGCCTGGCCCAGCCCGCCGTGCAGCTCGGCGGGCACCAGGTCACGCAGCCGGTAGTAGTTCTCCGGGTCGCCGGGCAGCAGCACCCGCAGCCGGTCGCGGATCGTCAGCCCGGGGGTGAGGACCAGGAACCGCTTGGTGAACCGCTTGTCCTACGGCGCAGCGACCTTGCCCAGCACCTGCCAGGCGATGAGCATCGCCATCACCACCGTCTTGCCCGAGCCGGTGGCCATCTTCAGCGCCACCCTGGGCAGGCCGTCGTTGTGCGCACCGTTGGCCTCGCCCAGCGTGTTGCGCATCCACACCTCGGTGTCCCGGGACGCGACCTCGGTCAGGTAGATGGCCGTCTCAGCGGCCTCCCGCTGACAGAACAGCACCCGGTTCTCCCGTTCCGGGTCCGCCCAGTGCTCCAGCAGCCGCCGGGTGGTCGGCGTGACCCGGGGGTAGCCGGCCTGACGCCACCGGGTCACCTGCGCACGCACGCGGTTGACCAGCTCGTTGAGCCGGATCTGGTCAGCGGTCAGCTCGACGAGTTCGAGCTGGCGAGTGCCTTTGCGGGGGGTGGGCACCGGCACGAAGTACGATGAAGGGCGCCGCACGTCCTCGATCCGGTCGGTGATGCCCTCGTCGTCGAACGCGAAGTGGCGACCTGGTTCGTCGTACGGGCGGTTCAGGATCGGGTTGTCGATCACCTTGTCCGGCACCGCTAGCCACCTTTCCGTTTCTTGTCAGGGCTGTGACGGGTAGTGAATCAGTGACGGCCGGCGTATCGCCTGGCCGGTTCAGGCTGGTGCAAGACGGGAGGCAGGACAGGTGACGGTGTTCAGCACCGACGTGGCGGTGCGCTGGTCGGACATGGACGTCAACGGGCACGTGAACAACGCGCAGGTGGTCACGTTGCTGGAGGAGGCACGCACCGAGCTGCTGTTCGGCGAGGGCGTCCGGCAGGGTGCGCAGACCCTGACCGACGGCGTGGTCGTGGTGGAGCTGGCCGTTCGGTACCGGGCCCCGTTGGTGTACTCGGCCAAGCCGGTGCAGGTGGCGCTGTGGGTCAGCGAGCTGCGCGGCGCATCGTTCACGCTGGAATACGCCGTATCGGCTACCGGGAACAACGGTGCAGCGGTGACTGCCTGCACGCGGCTCGCCTCCTATGACACCGAGGCCAGAAGACCGCGCCGGTTGACGCCCGGCGAGCGGGAGTTCCTCACTGCCTACCGGGACGGCGCGGTGCGAGACGGCGCGGTGCGAGACGGCGCGGTGCGAGACGGCGCGGTGCGAGACGGCGCGGTGCGAGACGGCGCGGTGCGAGACGGCGCGGTGCTGGACGGTGCCGTGCGGGACGGGGCCCGGTGGAACGGAGGCAGTGGTGTCTGAGCTGCGCATTCCCGACCCCGCCGAGCGGGACGATCTCGGTGCCTTCGTGGCGCGCGCGGTCCGGCTGGATAGCGAGGCGATGGTGCGGCTGCGAGCCTGCAATGGCCGGGTAGATGCCTGGGTGGCCTCCCCGTTCGACACTCTGGTGACCCGCTCGGTGCCGGGGGAGCTACGCCCCGCGGACGTCACTGTCGGCGGGTCCGACCTGCTGGCCGCGCTGGCGGTGGTCGGTGCCGCGGTGCTCGACCCCGGCCGGCCCAGGGATGTGCTGTGGCGTAGCGAGCTGCCCCCGGATCAGGGCTGGCGCGAGGTGGACCAGGTACCCGCCGGCGTGCTCTTCGACCTGGCCGACCGGGGAGCCGCGGTCGTCAGGGAGAATCCTGGCCCGCACGGCACCCCACCGGCCGGACTGCTCGACCAGAAGGTCATCACCGTCAGCGGCGCCGGGTTCGACGTGCGAGTACCCCTGCGCTGCCTGCTCGCCCTCTCCGGCATGGGCTTCCTGGGCGGTCACGGCGCCACCGAGACCGTCCGGGTCTCGGCCACCGACTCGTGGCTGCGCCTCGACGCCCGCTACGGTGCAGCGCTGCGCCGCCGCCACGCGCTGCTCCCGCTGCTGGTGTGAACCTGAGTGGTTTACACCAGCCAGACGGCGGTGCTGGGCGGCAACATGTTGCCCTCGGGCGGGAGCCGGCCGCTGGCCAGCAGCACCTCACCGGGTGGCAGCGTGACGGAGGTGTGCGAGGTGTTCAGCGCGCAGATCAGCCCGCTGTTCTTGCGCCGGAACGCGAAGCATCCGGGTGGTGGGCCGTACCACTCCAGCTCGGTGCCCGCGAAGGCGGGATGCTCGCGACGCAGCTCCAACGCCCGCCGGTACAGCGACAGCGTGGAGTCGGGGTTCTCTAACTGGGCCTCTACTGTCTTGTCTGCCCAGTCGCTGGGCATCGGCAGCCAGGTGCCGGGGGTCCTGCTGAAACCGTACGGGGGGACGCGGCCCTCCCAAGGCATCGGCACGCGGGATCCGTCGCGGCCGCGCTCGGTGTGCCCGGAGCGTTCCCATATCGGGTCCTGCAGTGCCCAGTCGGGCAGGTCGACGTTCGGCAGGCCCAGCTCCTCGCCGTTGTAGAGGTACACCGCGCCGGGCAGGGCGAGCTGCACCAGCGCCATCGCCCGCGCCCGCGCCACGCCGAGCTCGCCGTCGCCGTAGCGGGTCACCGGGCGGGTCACGTCGTGGTTGGAGATCGTCCAGGTGGGCTGCGCCGGACTGTTCTGCACTGCGGCCAGCGAATGCTCGATGGCGTCGCGGATGGCCTCGGCGTCGAACTCTGCCCCGAGCAGGCGGAAGTTGAACCCCAGATGCAGCTCGTCGGGGCGGAGGTAGCGAGCGAACGCGGCATCATCGGCCACCCAGATCTCACCGACCGCCACCCTTCCCGGGTACTCGTCGAGCACCTTGCGGATCATGCGATGGATGTCGTGCACGCCGTCGGCGTCGAACCGGGGATCGGTGACGTCGGTCGCCAGCAGGCCCTGGCGCGGCGGGATCGGGTGGGGCATGTCCGGCAATCCGGGTGGCTTGGCCATCCCGTGCGCCACATCGATCCGGAACCCGTCCACGCCCCGGTCCAGCCAGAACCGCAGGGTTCGCTCGACATCGGCGGCCACCTCGGGGTTCTCCCAGTTCAGGTCCGGCTGCTCGGGCGCGAACAGGTGCAGGTACCACTGCGCGCCCTGGTGGGGGTCGTCGTCGGAGCCGCTGGGCGGGGCAGTGCCGCCCGCGGATGACGGGTCGTCCGTGGATGACGGGTCGTCCGTGGATGACGGGAGCCGGGTCCATGCCGGGTTGCCGAAGGTGCTGGTCCAGTTGTTGGGCGGCGCGCCGCCGCCGGGGCCGGTGCCGTACCGGAAGATGTAGCGGTCCCGCTCGGGGCTGTCCGGCGCGGCCTCCCGAGCCCGCTGAAACCACTCGTGCTGGTCCGAGGTGTGGTTCGGTACCAGGTCGATCGTCACCCGCAGCCCGTGGCCGTGGGCCTCCTCGACCAGACGATCGAAGGCGTCCAGATCGCCGAACAGTGGATCGACGTCGCGCGGATCCGAGACGTCGTAGCCGTGGTCGACCATCGGGGAGCGGAAGAAAGTGGTGAGCCACAGCCCGTCCACACCGAGCAGTTCGAGGTAACCGAGCCGACTGCGGACGCCGTCGAGATCACCCACACCGTCGCCGTCGGAGTCGGCGAAGGAACGGATGTAGACCTGGTAGAAGGTGGCTTGGCACCACCAGGTGCCGGCGGGTTCCGGGGCGCCGGGCTCGTCGGGTCGTCGCACGGATGCTCATCCTGCCAGTTCGGACCGCGGCGATCCCACTCGAACTTCGGACCACGGCGATCCCACTCGAACGTGACGGTTAGGTCAAGGAGTTCAGCATGCTGTTCGCCGCCATCTGCAGATAGTCCCAGAGCACCGCCCGGTAGGCCGCCGGGAGATCGGCCTCGTCCACCGCGATCCGCATACAGCGCAGCCAGGCGTCCCGCTCGGTCGGCCCGATCCGGAACGGGGCGTGCCGCATCCGCAACCTCGGGTGCCCGCGCTGCGCAGAGTAGGTGTGCGGCCCGCCCCAGTACTGCACGAGGAACATCCGTAGCCGGTCCTCGGCGGGGCCGAGGTCCTCATCCGGGTAGACCGGCCGCAGCACCTCGTCCTGGGCTACCAGTTCGTAGAAGCGGCCGACGATCCGGCGGAACGTCTCCTCGCCGCCGACGGCCTCGTAGAAGTTCTCGGGTGCGGCCATGGTCCCCATCCTGCCCCAATCGGAGGAGCGGGATCAGGGTGGCGGGGTGGGAAGGTCAGTGGCCGAGGACGGCTGGATCCTGGCGGCGGCGAAGGCCGCCATGACGCCGGCCAGCAGCGCCCGCTGTACCGCGTGTTGGCGCCCGGGCCGTACCTTGACGGTGATCCGCAGCGTCACGCACTCCGGGCTGATCGACTCGATACCCAGCACCTCCGGGGGTTCGAGCACGTCCGGGGCCAGCGCCCGGCCCTCAGCGGTGAGCTCTGCAGCGGTCCGGTTGGCGAGTCGGGTGGCCGCCGAGATGTCCGCGCCGTGCCCGAGGGGCAGGTCGACGACCGCCACCGCGTAGCCCTGGCTGGAGTTTCCGACCCGCAGCACCTCGCCGTTGCGGACGTACCACACGGTGCCACTGGCGTCTCGCACGGTGGTCACCCGCATGCCGATCGCTTCGACGGTGCCGCTGGCCTCTCCGAGGTCGACCCAGTCGCCGACGCCGTACTGGTCCTCGGCCATCATGAACATCCCGGACAGGAAATCCTTGACCAGGTTCTGCGCCCCGAATCCGAAGGCGAGGCCGATGATGCCGGCCGACGCGATGATCGGCCCGAGATTGATCCCCAGCTGGCCGAGCACCATGGTGATCGCTACCCCGTAGACCACGAGCGTGGTCGCCGACCGCAGCACCGAGCCGATGGCCCCGGCCCGCGCAGCGCGCCGCTCGCACTGGTCCTTCGTGTCACGCTGGTTCTTCGTGTCAGGCTGGTTGTCCGGGTCCCGCTCCCGCAGCGGCCGCAGCAACCCCGGGGGCGTTCCCTGTGCCGTCACCCGGGTCAGCCGGTTGATCGCCCGGTGCAGCACGAGCCGAGCCAGCAACGCGAGCAGGACGATGAGCAGGATCCGCAGCCCGGTGCTGATCACCACGTCGGAGTAGCGGGCCAGCAGGTCGTTGCCGGTGAGCCGGTAGATACGTGCGCACCAGGAGCCGTCGTCCTGGGCACAGCCGGGCTGGGCCAGCGACTGGGCGATCATCCGGTCCTGCTCGTGAGGTTCAGGCGTTCGGCGGGAGGGTAGGGCGGCAGGGGTGTGGCGCCGGTCGCGATCACGCGCGGGACTTTAGCGGTGATCTCCGGCTGTCCCCGGGCGGTTTCCCTGCAGTTCGCGAAGTGATCACTCACCTGAGTGAGAATCAGGTACGTGCGCGATCGGCGGCTTCATGGTGGACTGTTCCCGGCAAACTGGCGGAGGTGGTCGCGTGCACGTCCGACAACCCAGCCCGGAGGGTCACCCAGCGGGGGCGGCCCGACGGACCGCCTCGCGCTCTGGAACCCCTTCCGGGCTCCTCGAGACCTCTGTGGTCGCGGACAAGGCGACCGCCACCGGTGCACCGGCCTGGGGACGTCGGCGAGTGCTGCTGCTCAACGCCACCTTCGAGCCACTGACCGCGCTGCCGCTGCGCCGGGCGATCGTGCTGGTGGTCTGCGGTAAGGCCGATGTGGTGCACGGTGACACCGCGGGTCTGGTGCTGCATTCCGCGGCGACCAGCATCGTGGTCCCCTCAGTGATCAAGCTGCGGACCTTCGTGCGGGTGCCCTACCGGGCACGGGTCCCGATGACCAGGGCGGCACTGATGCACCGCGACCGCTACCGGTGCGCCTACTGCGGGGCCCGGGCAGAGACCATAGACCACGTGGTCCCGCGCAGCCGCGGTGGTGAGCATCGCTGGGAGAACTGCGTGGCCTGCTGCGCGCGATGCAACCACCGCAAGGCGGACCGGTTGCTCACCGAGCTGGGCTGGCGGCTGCGGGTGGTTCCGCACCTCCCGCGCGGGCAGCACTGGCGGCTGCTGGCGACGGTGCCCGACGCCGACCCGCTGTGGTTGCCCTACCTCGGCGAGGTGGCTTGAAGGGTACCGTAACCCGGTGACCTCCTGGGAGATCATCCTCGTGCTCGCGGGCTCCCCGCTGGCCATCATGGCCCTGTTGGGCCTGCTCACGCTGGGGCCGAGCGTCCGCAGGCGCCCGCGCTACCGCCCCGGCCAGGAGTGGAACCATCCGCCGGTGTGGTGGACGGCCGACCCGCAGGCGCTGCGGGACGCCGGGGCGGCGCACCACAACCCGGCCACAACCAGGGCAGCCCGCGGAGGTTGTCGTGGCGACTGGTGAGCAGGCTGGTGACCAGCAGGCCCGGCAGCCTGCACCGCGCGACGATCATCGTCAGGAGCTCGCGCCCGGCGAGGCGCTGGTCGGAACCGGACGAATCTCTGCCGCACGCCGCGTCACCCCGGTGTTGCCCACACTGCCCTTCACCAGGTCCCAGCTCGCGAGACTGGACGACGCGCTGGCCAATGCCAGCCGCCGGACGGGGCTGCACATCAGCGTGTACCTCGGTGATCTGGGCGCTGATACCCGGGCCCGGGCTGAGGAACTGCTCGACTCGATCGGCGACCTGGCCGAACGAGCCGTGCTGGTGGCCGTCTCGCCCGGGCAGCGGGTGCTCGAGGTGATCACCGGTTCCGAGGCCCGCCACCAGCTGACCGACCGTGGCTGCAAGCTCGCGGTGATGAGCATGGTCGCCGCATTCGAGCAGGGCGACCTGGCCGGCGGCCTGGCTAGCGGGCTACGGATGCTCGCCGACCAGGCAGACCACTCGTAACCGGCGGCCGCTGCTAAGAGCCGGCTTCGGCCGCCCGGTCCAGATTACGGGCAGCCAGGGCCCGGACCACCCCGGCCCGTCCCTCGGAGACCAGCCTGCGCAGCGCGGGCGGATGCGCATCGGCCGCTAACCAGGCGTCCGCGGCGTTGACGCAACGCTGCTCGACCGCCCAGGACGGGAACAGCCCGCGCACGGCGGACTGGGCGCGCTCCGAGGTGCGCCGTCCCCACATCTCGGCGATCTCGGCGAAGTAGCGGTCCATATACGGGGCGAGCAGTTGCTTCTGGTTCGGGTGGTTGAAGCCGCTGATGATGGCCTCGTTGATGGCGTTGGGTAGCTCGTCGTCCCGCATCGCCCGCTGCCAGGCCCGTTCCTTGGCTTCTGGGGTGGGCAGCCGGGAGTGGGCCCGCTCGGCTTGTCGGCGCCCGGTCGCGGTGGCGTCCTGGCTCAGCTCGGCGCCGATCTCTTCCTCCCCTGCGACGCCATGTGCGGCGAGCGCGTGGAGCAGCCGCCAGCGCAGGTCGGTGTCCACGCGGAGCTGCTCGGGCACGCTCTCGCCGGCTAGCCAGCCTGCCAGGGCGTCCAGTTCCGGCTTGCCCAGCACCGACCCGGTCAGCGCGTTGACCAGGGCGAGCTGCTGGTCCGATCCAGGCTCGGCCGTGCTGACCAGCCCCATCAGTGTGCTGGTGAACTGCGGCCAGCCGTACTCGGCGGCCCAGGCCTGGTCGGCGTAGGAGGACAGCGCGGTCTGCGCCTGCAGGAGCAGCCGCTGCACCACGCCCACCTCAGTCTCGGCGGGCAACCCGGCGAGCACCAGCGCGACGAAGTCCCTCGCCTTGAGCTCGGCTTCGCGGGTCATCTCCCAGGCGGCCGACCAGCACAGCGTGCGGGGTAGGGACTCGGTGATGTCACCGATCCGGTCGATCAGCGTGGTCAACGACTTCTCATCGAGCCGCATCGTGCAGTAGGTGAGGTCGTCGTCGTTGACCAGCACCAGCTGACCGGCCGGGACCCCGATCAGCTCCCGGACCTCGGTGCGCTCCCCGCTGACGTCGAGCTCCACCCGGTGGGTGCGCACCAGCGCGCGCTCGCCCGGCGGGCAGTCGTAGATGCCGACTGCGAGCCGGTGCGTTCGCCGCTCACCGGCCCCCGGACGGGCGCCGTCCTGGAGCACCGCAAAGGACGCGAACGCCCCACCCGAGTCCACGGTGTACTCCGGTCGCAAGGTGTTCAGGCCGGTAGTCTCCAGCCATTGTGCGCTCCAGCCGGACAGATCACGACCGGAGGCATCCTCCAGTGCGGCGAGCAGATCCGCAAGCCTGGCGTTGCCCCAGGCGTGCCGGGAGAAGTAGACCCGCAGACCGGCGAGGAACTCCGCCAGCCCGACGTAGGCGACCAGCTGGCGCAGCACGCTGGCGCCCTTGGCGTAGGTGATGCCGTCGAAGTTGACCTCGACGGCCTGTACATCGGGGATCTCGCAGGCGATCGGGTGGGTGGAAGGCAGCTGATCCTGCCGGTAGGCCCAGGACTTCTCCACAGTGGCGAAGGTGGTCCAGGCACCGGTGTACTCGGTGGCCTCGGCCTGGGAGAACACTGAGGCCCAGGTGGCGAAGGACTCGTTGAGCCACAGGTCGTCCCACCACCGCATGGTCACCAGATCGCCGAACCACATGTGCGCCATCTCGTGCAGCACGGTCTCGCAGCGCCGCTCGTAGAGATAGCGGGTCACGCGGCTGCGGAAGACGTAGTCCTCCAGGAAGGTCACGCAGCCGGCGTTTTCCATCGCACCCGCATTGAACTCCGGCACGAAGATCTGGTCGTACTTCTCGAACGGGTAGCTCACGCCGAATGCGCGGTGATAAAAGGTGAATCCCTGTTTGGTCTCGGTGAACAGGCGCTCGGCGTCCATATGCTCGGCCAGCGAGGCGCGGCAGTAGATACCGAGCGGGATCGCCCGCTCCTCGTCGGAGTATTCCTCGGTCCAACGCGCATAGGGACCTGCGACCAGCGCCACAATATATGTGCTGATTCGCGCGCTGTCGGCGAAGACATGCCGGACCGCCCCGGCCGGCGCGTCCTCGGTGTGCCGGCCGGGTGCGTTGGAGACCACCACCCATGCTGCCGGTGCCACCACCCGCATGCGGTGCACGGCCTTGAGGTCGGGCTGGTCGAAGCAGGCGTACATCCGTTTCGCATCGGCGGTTTCGAACTGGCTGTAGAGGTACACGCCGCCGTCGACGGGGTCGACGAAGCGATGCAGTCCTTCGCCGGTGTTCATGTAGCGGCAGTCCGCGTCGATGACCAGCTCGTTGTTCACGTCCAGGTCTGGCAGCGCGATCCCCTGCGCCTCGGCATAGCCGGTGATGTCCAGCGCGGTGCCGTTGAGCGTCGCGGCGCGGACGTTCGCGGCGACCAGGTCGATCCAGCTGGAGGATCCCGGGGTGTGACAGGAGAAGCGGACCGTGGTGGTGCTGCGGAACGTGCCCTCACCCGGTTCGCCGGCACCGTCGGTGAGGTCGAGCTCGACGGTGTAGGAGTCGACGTTGAGCAGCTCGGCGCGCTCGACGGCCTGCTCCTGGGTCAGGTTCGGGACAGCCACGGATCACCTCGGATGTCGGATCAGGGGTTCACCTGCATCCAATCACGGGTAACCGTCGCACTGCAGGTGGGCAGGCTCGGGAAGACGTGACGACCGCGACAGGTTGCACGTGAAGGTGCGCTGCCCCCGGATGCGATGAACGGAGAGCGTGATGACGGTGACCGCCGGATACAGCGCTGACGAGATCGAGAACATGCCTCGCTCGGCACGAGTGGACATCTACTTCGATCCGCTGTGCCCGTGGGCGTGGATCGCCTCCCGCTGGATGCACGAGGTGGCGGCCGTGCGGGACGTCGACCTGCGCTTCCGGGTGATGAGCCTGTCCGTGCTCAACGAGGACCGGGAGATCAGCGAGGAGTACGGCACACTGATGGCCGCCGGCTGGGGGCCGGTGCGGGTGTGCATCGCCGCGGCGCGCGACCACGGCGAGAAGGTGCTCGATCCGCTGTACACCGCGATGGGCCGGAGGATCCACAACGAGGGGAACAAGAACTTCGACGAGGTGATCCCGGCCGCGTTGGCCGAGGTGGGGCTGCCCGCGGAGCTGGCTGACGCGGCTGGCAGCACCGAGTACGACGCGGAGCTGCGGGCCAGCCACGAGGCCGGGATAGGGCCAGTCGGGTTGGACGTCGGCACCCCGACCATCCACGTCGACGGGGTGGCCTTCTTCGGGCCGGCGCTGTCCCGGATCCCGCGCGGCGAGGAAGCTGGCAAGGTGTTCGACGGCGCCCGGCTGCTCGCCGACTACCCGCACTTCTTCGAACTCAAGCGCACCCGCCACGAGCAGCCCGACTTCTCCTGATCGTCCTCTTTTACCGCAGTCTGGATGCAAACTGCACCTATCGAGGTGCCTTTACTGCAGTCTGGATCCAGACTGCAGTACACAGGGGGTAAGACTGGGCGGGTGCGATGGGTGGTTGTTGTGGTGCTCGGGGTGACGGTGCTGATGTTCGGGCTCGCCTGGTCCCTGCAGCGACGGTTGATCTACCTGCCGGACCGGGCGGCGCCGCCGCCGGCAGCGTCGGTGCTGCCGGGGGCCCGGGACGTCGTACTGCGTACCGACGACGGTCTCGAGCTCGGCGCCTGGTACGTGCCTCCCAGTGGGCCGGACCGTCATGTCGCGGTGCTAGTGGCCCCCGGCAACGCCGGCAACCGGGCGTACCGTGCCCCGCTCGCCGCCCGGCTGTCCGCTGAGGGTCTGGCGGTGCTGCTCGTGGACTACCGGGGCTACGGCGGCAATCCGGGTAGCCCCTCGGAGGACGGGCTTGCCCGCGACGTTCGCGCTGCGCACCGCTACCTCGTCGAGCAGGCCGGGGCCCCGCCGCGTCGGCAGCTCTACTTCGGCGAGAGCCTCGGTGCCGCCGTGGTCACCGAACTCGCGACCGAGCATCCGCCCGGTGCGTTGCTGCTGCGCTCACCGTTCCCCGACCTGTCGTCGGTCGCACGGCAGCACTACCCGGTGCTGCCCGTCGGTCTGCTGCTCCGCGACCGCTATCCGGTCACCGAGCAGATCCGTGCGGTGGCAGTACCCACCGTCGTGGTCTACGGCGCGGCCGACTCCGTGGTGCCCCCCGAGCAGAGCCGGGAGGTGGCTGAGGCATCGCCTCGGCTGCTCTGGACGGTGCCTGTGCACGGCGCGGATCACAACGATCCCGCGCTGCTCGACGGGGATCAGTTGGTCGGCTCGGTGAGTGAGCTGGCCGCGCAGCTCGATCGGTGACGCACGCCGCCCGCGGTGACGCACGCCGCCCGGGAACGGGAGGGGGCAGTCCCCGGGCGACGCGCCGGCACCGGCGTCAAACCGCCGGGAGCTTGCGTCAGCAACCGCCGCAGCGGTGATGTGCGTCAGCTACGGGGGACGACGGTCCGCGGGCCGAGCCGCAGCAGCGCGGTCACCGCGGCCGGCCACTCCGTCGGGTAGGCGTCGGTGAAGTCCGGGTCGGCGCCCTGCTCGACGAGATCCCCGGCGAAGAGCACACCGGTGTCGGGCGACCACACCACCACGTCGTGATCGGTGTGTCCCAGCCCGGGATGGGTCAGCAGCACCCGCCGTCCGCCCAAGTCGACGTCGACAGACTCGGCGACCACCCGATCCGGCACGACCGGCGGCACCGGGAACGGTCCCCGATCACCAGGCCCACCGAGAGGTCGAGCTCGGAGTACCGGCGCACCAGTACGCCGTCGGCCACCTCGAGCCACCGCGCCGTCATCGTCGGCCCCCTCATCGTCCGCCGCCCCCATGGAGTGCGATCAGCCGGTCAGTATCCCGCCCTGCAACTGTGGTGCCATCTCGCTGGCATCGTGCGCCGCGGCCAGCGTGACGTCGGCGGCGAACCCGTCGCTGGCCAGTTCGCGCCCGGAGGCACTGGCCGCGAGCACGCCGGGCAGCCCACGGGAGCGGGCCGCTCCGAACGCAGCCGCCGCCAGTTCCGCCTCTGGCGAGAAGGCGCCGGGCAGCACCGCGGCGATCGCGCCCGCGCCGAGGGCGTCCTCCAGCGCTGGCCGCATCGGTTCCCCCGCCAGCTCCCACCGCTCACCTGCGGGCACCAGGCCGATCGGGCCACCCCTGGCCAGCCTTGCCGCGGTGCGCGCCGTTGCGGCCGCATTGCGCAGGCACCCGGCGAGCACGTGGGCACCGGTGCGCTGGGCAAGCGCACACAGCGTCGCACCGGTGGGCGACGGCAGCGCGAGCCGCGTCCCGGCGGGAATCTCGCGCAACGACGTCGGCGACAGCGAAAGCCCCGGCCCGCGCCGGGGGCCGGCCAGCACGGCACCGGCACGGGCTGCCGTATCGACGGCGCGCTGGTCATCCCAGGGCAGCGGCAGAATGGTGGCGCCGCGCTCGACCGCGATGTCCACAGTGGTGCAGAACGAGAGCACGTCCACGATCACCACTACCGCGCAGTGCGGGCCCAGCAGGGCGACCCCCTCCCGGCCCCATTCGAGCCGGACGTCGTAGCCGTCCTGCAGGTGTTCCCGCCGCACCTGGGCACTCGTCACCCCGTGATCCTGTACCCCTTCCGGGCCAGCCGACGGGGTGGTATGGCACTGTTCCGCGACGTGCGCGTCTACCTCGGTTCCGATCATGCCGGCTTCGAACTCAAGGGTTTCCTGGTCGAGCACCTGAGAAGGCTCGGCCACGACGTGGTCGACGTCGGCCCGCAGGTCTTCGACCCGGACGACGACTACCCGCCGTTCTGCATCGAGACCGCCCGCCGGGTGGTGGCCAACTCGGGCAGCCTCGGCCTGGTGATCGGCGGGTCGGGCAACGGCGAGCAGATCTCGGCGAACAAGGTCCGGGGTTGCCGCGCTGTGCTGGCATGGAGCACCGAGACGGCCAAGCTCGCCCGGGAGCACAACGACGCCCGGGTGGCGGGCATCGGCGCCCGGATGCACAGCAACGCAGCGGCGGCCCAGATCGTCGAGGTGTTCCTCAGCACCTCGTTCTCCGGCGGTGAGCGGCACCTACGCCGGATTACGCAGATCGCCGACTACGAGGCCACCGGGGAGCCACCCCAGCTGCCCGGGCGCTGACGTTTCGACGTTCCGGAGGCTGTTTCACCGTACCGGAGGCTTCAGACGTGCCGGAGGGCCATACCACGCATCGGCTGGCGCTGCGGCACCAGCGGTGTTATGGCGGGTCGCCGGTGGCGGTGTCCAGCCCGCAAGGGCGGTTCGCTTCGGCCGCCGCGGTGCTGGACGGACGGGTGCTGGAGCGGGCCGAGGCGCTGGGCAAGCACCTGTTCCACGTCTATGGCCCGAACCTCGTGGTGCACGTGCACCTGGGCCTCTACGGCGCGTTCACCGAGGAGACCTTGCCCGTCGCACCGCCCCGTGGGCAGGTCCGGATGCGTCTGGTCGGCCCGACGCACTGGACCGACCTGCGCGGGCCGACGGCGTGCGAGCTGCTCACCGACGCCGAGTCCGATGCCGTGCGGGCTCGGCTGGGCCCGGATCCGTTGCACCCCGACGCCGACCCAGCGCGGGCCTGGACGCGGATCTGCAGGTCCCGGGCCCCGCTCGCCACCCTGCTGATGGACCAGTCGGTGCTCGCCGGGGTCGGTAACGTGTACCGCGCCGAGGTCCTGTTCCGGCACCGGTTGGATCCGATGCAGCCGGGGCGCGAGCTGCCTGCCGATCGGTGGGCGGCGGTGTGGGCTGATCTGGTCGAGCTGATGGGCGATGGCGTGCGTCGGGGCCGGATCGACACCGTGCGCCCCGAGCACGACCCGGTGCGCGCCGGGCGGGAGCCTCGGCGGGATCGCCACGGCGGCGAGGTCTACGTCTACCGCCGGGCCGGTGCACCCTGCCTGGTTTGCGGCACGACGGTGGCCAGCGCAGCCCACGCCGGGCGCAACCTATACTGGTGCCCGACCTGCCAGGGGCTGCCCGGCTGCCCCAGGCCGTCCTAGAAGCCGCCGAAGTCGCCGCCGCCGAAACCGCCGCCGAAGTCACCGCCGCCAAAGCCCCCGAAGTCGCCACCGCCGGTACCGCCTGCGCCGACATCGCCCCCGCCGCCAGCGAAGTCGCCACCGCCGCCGTCAGCGCCACCGCCACCGTCAGCGCCGTCGCCGGACATGGCGTTCTCCTGGCCTGCGTCGTAACCCTGCTCCCACGCTCCCGCCGAAGCGATCCCGGCCATTCCGGAGAACATCGCGCTGAACAGCAGCATCGAGCCCAGGCCCCAGGCACCGGCCACCAGGGCCGGCTTCCACCAGGGCTCGCTGTACCAGCCCTGCGGCACCGGCCGACCCGCGACCCGTCCGCCCGGGTAGTAGTGCGGCGTACGGTCACTGGGGTGCGGGGACGCGGCGTAGTCGTGCCCCTCCACCTCGACCTCGCGGTCCTCGGTGACCGCACCAGCATCGGTCTGACCCGCCATCCGGGGCAGCTCAGGGCCAGGGTCCAGGCCCATCGCGGTGCGCGCAGCCCGCACGTAGTAGAGCCCTTCCTGGGCAGTCTGCGAGACCAGCTTGCACTGCACGGCGGTGCGCGCGGAGTCCATCTGGGCGCCGGCCGCGGTGTAGCGCTCCGCGGCATCAGCCAGTGCCTGCCTGGACGGCTCGTCAGTGCCGACCAGGTTGAGCACCTGCCCGCCGAGGCTCTCCACCCAACGGCGGGCCTCGGCCTGCGCGTCTTCGAGTTCGCGCTGCTGGGTGCCCTGCCGGTGCCGCTGGTAGTACAGCGCGCCACCGCCGATAAGCAACACCACGATCAGGACCGCGATCAGCGTGTCCACGACGACCTCCTCCGCCGGACGGACCCGACACTTCCGACATTACCCCGCGGTCCACAGCTATGGACCACTTTCTGGGCCAGCGCTGGCACAGGCGCGGAGGGCCCCGGCCAGGTCGTCGTGCAGGTCGAAGATGACATCCAGCGCAACGGCGTACAGTCGGGGGATGGCTTGGGAACTCGAGTCGATCACGACTGCAAGGTGACCATTGCCGCCTCTGTTGTGCTTGTGACGGGTCGCGAATAGCGCGTACAAACCGGTCGAGTCTATGAACGTGATGGTGGACAGGTCGATCACGAGATGGGCGTTGTCATCGTGAACTGCCTGGGTGAGCACATCCCGCAGGGCCGGTGTCGTGCCCGTGTCTATCTTGCCGGTCACTGTGCACACCGTTGTATCGCGTTGGGGATAGCTCAGTACAGCCCCGGGAGAAGGCGGCGGTTCATAGGACAACTCTTCACGGGTCACGGCCCGACTCCCTCCCCGACGAAGTGAATCGAAACCGAACAGTACTCATCCAGGAACGTAAGTCAATAAGAGGACCTTTAGGGCCCGTCAACATATGCGCCGGGCACGGCATATTGCGATTTCAACATCGCGCGTGGCTGTCATATGCACGCGCATCTGCAACTGCATTTGCGCGGCCGATTCGCTCCTCGTCTTGGGCCGCACGAACGGCCGGGATGGCTGGGTCAAGCCATTATCACAGGTCCTCCAGCCCCTCCGGACGCGCTCCCGCTGCCAGCGTGACGATCACTGCTCAGACGATCACTGCTCGGACGCGCTCGCTGCGGAGCGGGGTCGCTAGAGCCGACGTCCATGACTGCCGTCTCGCGAGGGGTGTTCGATCTTGTTGTGGAGCGGGCGACGGGAATCGAACCCGCATGGCCAGCTTGGAAGGCTGGGGCTCTGCCATTGAGCTACGCCCGCATGCCCCGCCTCGGCAGGGCTGCTTCAGCGTACCTGTTGGCAGGATGTCGAGGCCCACCCCGGCGGGCGGACACCCGTGAGTTCGGCTGGTCGCGTACGCTCCGGCGTGGTGCATCGGGGTGTGGCGCAGTTTGGTAGCGCACTCGCTTTGGGAGCGAGGGGCCGTGGGTTCGAATCCCGCCACCCCGACCAGGCAACCGCTGTAGGCTGGCAGCAGGTAGCCGCGCTACGGTCGCGAGCATGGCCTCCCTGGGAGGGCAAGATCTGGCTAATGCCTTCGCCGAGATCGCTCGGGAGTTGCAGTCCGAGGCGACGCCGAAGCAGACGTGGGCTCGGATCGTGAAGGCTGCCGTGCAGACGGTACCTGGGTGCAACCACGCTGGGATATCGCTGGTGCACCGGCACGGGCGGATCGACACCCGGGCGGCGAGCGACGACATTCCCCCAGCAGTGGACGCCATCCAGTATGAGGTCGGCCAGGGTCCGTGCCTGGAGGCGATCCAGGAACACCAGTCCTACCTGATCTTCGACCTGATGACGGAGCACCGCTGGCCACCGTTCAGCCACCGGGCCGCCGAGGAAACCGGCGTTCGCAGCATGCTCTCGTTCCGGCTGTTCGTCGGAGAGGACACGCTGGGCGCGCTCAATCTGTACTCCCGCGATGTGGATGCCTTCGACGAGGTGGGTCGCGCTATCGGGGCCATCCTGGCCGCGCACGCGGCGGTCGCGATGAGCACTGCGCGCGATCGGGAACGAGCCGAGCACCTTGAGCAGGCGTTGGAGTCCAACCGTGAGATCGGGATGGCCATGGGGGTGCTGATGGCCAGTGGACTGCAGACGCGGAAACAGGCCTTCGAGCTGCTCCGCCGGGCCTCGCAGCGCCTGAACGTCAAGCTGCGTGATGTGGCGGCTGGCGTGGTCGAGACGGGTGAACTCCCGCATCCCCCCAGGAGCGGCCCGCCAGGCCCCTGACGTAGCTGCGGAGGACCGGAAGCGGGTAGACCGCCAGGCAGCGTCATGCCAGGGTGAGAATGCGCGGGCCGTCTTCGGTGATGGCGACGGTGTGCTCGGCGTGGGCTGCGCGGCTGCCATCGGTGGTGCGCAGCGTCC
Organism: Pseudonocardiaceae bacterium; assembly: GCA_050699435.1. Lineage (GTDB taxonomy): Bacteria > Actinomycetota > Actinomycetes > Mycobacteriales > Pseudonocardiaceae. The sequence continues at coordinate 18,329 of JBOHGM010000085.1, forward strand.
AGCCGTCGCTGTCGGTCCGGTAGGTGTCGGTGCCCCCAGAGATGAGCATGGGTTCGAGGGCGAGCACCAGTCCGGGGCGCAGGACCAAGCCTCGACCCGGTCTGCCTTCGTTGGGCACATGCGGCTCCTCGTGCATGGCGCGGCCGACGCCGTGACCGCCGTGCCGGGAAAGCAGCCCGTACCCGGCGAAGCGCGCGACGGTGCCGATGGCGGTGCCGATGTCGCCGAGTCGCTGCCCCGCGCGAGCAGCGGCGATCCCGGCGTGCAGGGCGTGTTCGGTGGCCTCGATCAGTGCCGCATCGGCCTCGTCGGGGTGGCCCACGATGAAGCTGATGGCCGAGTCGCCGCACCATCCGTCGAGGTGCGCTCCGCAATCGATGCTGATGAGGTCACCGTCCGCGAGCCGCTGCTGGCCGGGGATCCCGTGCACGATGGCGTCGTTGACGCTCGCGCAGATGACCGCGGGGTAGGGCGAAGGCGCGAACGAGGGGTGGTAGTTCAGGAACGAGGGTGTCGCGCCCGCCTCGGCAATGACGGTGGCCGCGACGTCGTCGAGTTCGCGTATGCGTACCCCGACGTCGGCCTGCGCGCGGACAGCGGCCAGCGCATTCGCCACCACTCGCCCGGCGTGGCGCATCGCGTCCAGCTCGCCGCTGGTCTTGAGCTCGATCATCACCGGTCCCTACGCGCGATCACAATGCCGGTATTACTATCACCCATGGTGCGGGTGCACTTCGGAATCGCTACAGATCCGCTCTATAGAGGGGCGTGCCGCGGGACGGCGTGGTCGGCTGGTCGACGTCATGGCACCGCCGTGGATACCGGTCAGTGGCGAGACCACGGTGCTCGCCTAGACTCGGGTCTTCACCTCCCGCCCGGCGGCGTTACCGACCGGGCCCGCAATCTCGTCTCGCCCGAGGAGTACCCCAGTGAAGAGCACCGTCGAGCAGCTCAGCCCGACGCGCGTCAAGATCAACGTCGAGGTGCCCTTCGACGAACTGAAGCCCGACTTCGACCGCGCATACAAGAAAATCGCCCAGCAGGTGCGCATCCCGGGGTTCCGGCCGGGTAAGGCTCCGGCTCGCATCCTGGAGCAGCGCCTGGGCCGGGGCGTAGTACTTGACGAGGTGGTCAGCGAGGTGGTGCCGGCGAAGTACAGGGAGGCCGTGAACACCGGCGCGGTACAGACGCTCGGGCGGCCGGACATTGAGGTCACCAAGATCGAGGACGGCGACCACCTCGCGTTCACGGCCGAGGTTGACGTCCGGCCGCAGATCGAGGTGCCCGCGTTCGGCGAGTTCGCGGTGTCCGTCGACGACATCGAGGTGACCGACGCCGAGGTGGAGGAACAACTCGACGGACTGCGCACCCGGTTCGGCACCCTCACCGGCGTCGACCGCGCCGTGCAGCAGGGTGATTTCGTCTCACTTGACCTGTCCGCCACTGTCGATGGGGCGGAGGTCGAGGACGCAGCGACCAGCGGTCTGTCCTACGAGGTTGGCTCCGGGCGGCTCATGGAGGGTCTGGACGACGCCGTTGTCGGTGCCTCGGAGGGCGAGGAGCGGACCTTCCCCAGCACCCTGCTGGCCGGGGAGCATACCGGGCACCAAGCCGAGGTGACGGCCAGAATCGGCGCGGTGAAGCATCGCGAGTTGCCGTCGGCCGACGACGAGTTCGCCCAGCTTGCCAGTGAGTTTGACACCCTCGACGAGCTCAGGACCGACCTGCGTGGACGGCTCGGCAAGGTCAAAATCAGGCAGCAGGGTGCTCAGGCGCGCGACAAAGTGATCGAGGCGCTGCTTGCCGCCACCGAGATTCCGTTGCCCGCGTCCCTGGTCGAGGGTGAGTTCGAGACGCGCAAGCACGACGCGGCGCACGTTTTCGACCATGACGAGCAGCGGCTCGCCCAGTGGCTCGTGGAGCAGGGCCAGACCGCGGAGCAGTTCGACACCGACCTGCGCAACTCCGCGCGGGAGGTGGTGAAGACTCGGCTGATCCTCGACGCGATCGCCGATGCCGAGTCGCTCGCGGTCAGCGAGACCGAGCTCATGGAGCGGATCGTCCTGCAGGCGCAGCGCTACGGGATAAGCCCCAACGAGTACGTGCAACAGGCCCAGACGGCGGGTGAGCTGGGCACCCTCTACGCCGAGCTACGCCGGAACAAGGCACTGGGGGTGGTGGTGAGCCAGGCCACCGTCACCGACGCGAGCGGTAACGCCGTCGACCTTGCGGAGCTGTTCGGCATGTCCAGCGCGAAAGATGCCGAGCTCGCCCACGAGCAGCCGGCGACCGAGTCCGTTGACGAGCAGCCGGCGACCAAGGCCACCGGCGACTGACGTGACGCTCTGAGCGAACGAGGGCGGCGCCGGGACGTCGACGCTGCCCGCCTTCGTTAGGGTCGGCAGTGTCCACTTAAAGGTCCGCTCAAGGTCGGTTCGGATCGGCTCGTCGAGTGGGACCACACCCAACCCACCAGACCTGATGACAGAAGGCAGGAACACGTGACCTCGGACCACATCGCTCCGGCGGTGCCGTTGCGGGGCGCCCCCGCGATGCGGACCGCCTCGGCCGGCCTCAACCTCACCGACTCGGTGTACGAGCGGCTGCTGCGGGAGCGCATCATCGTGCTCGGCTCACAGGTCGAGGAGCACATCGCCAACCAGATCTGCGCCCAGCTCCTGCTGCTGTCCGCGGAGGACCCCGAGCAGGACATCCGGATCTACATCAACTCGCCGGGTGGCTCGGTCACCGCGGGCATGGCCATCTACGACACCATGCAGCTGATCGAACCCGACGTGGCCACCTACGCCATGGGCCTCGCCGCATCGATGGGGCAATTCCTGCTCTCGGCAGGCACCCGGGGCAAGCGCTATGCCCTGCCGCACGCCCGGATCCTCATGCACCAGCCGTCGGCGGGGGTGTCCGGCACGGCGGCGGACATCGCGATCCAGGCCGACATGCTGACCAAGCACAAGCGCGAGATGGCAGAGATCATCGCCGAGCAGACCGGCCAGACCGTGGAGCGGATCATCGCCGACTCCGACCGCGACCGCTGGTTCACCGCCGATGAGGCGCGCGAGTACGGCTTCGTCGACCAAGTCCTCACCCGCGACAACCAGCTGCCCGACGCGAGCCGCTGAGCATCCAGGAGCCCCCATGACACACATGCCCCCCGGGACTACGCCCCACCGGACCATGCCCCACGGGACCATGCCCCACGGGACCATGCCCCACGGGACCATGCCGCAGTCGCGGTATGTCCTGCCGTCCTTCATCGAACGCACCAGCTACGGGGTCAAGGAGTCCAACCCCTACAA
>JBOHGM010000086.1:0-4972 GCA_050699435.1 Pseudonocardiaceae bacterium
CTGCGGAGGCACGGGTGTCATCCCGGGGCCCGAGGGACGGAGAGCCGAGCATGGTGCAGTCGGCGGCCGCCGCTGTCGAGGAGTCCCAGCGGGTCTCAGAGTCCCAGCGGGTCTCAGAGTCCCAGCGAGTCCGGGCGGTGCGGGCACTCTCGATCGGGTTCACCGGCTTCGCGGTAACCACCGCGGCCTGGCTCGGGACGGGTGACAGCGGCGCCGTGCGCGGAAGCGTCGCGGTGTTCCTTGCCGTGCTGGGCGCAGCCAGCCTCGTCCTGGGCCTGCTGTACGGCAGGCGCCCGATCGCGCGACAGATCCTGATCGGGGTGCACTTCCCAATCATCGTGATCCTGTTCGTGCTGAGCATCGTCGCTGGCTCCAGCCTGCTGTTGCTCGGCTTGGCGCTGTCGGTCGTCATCCTTGCGGCGCTACGACCGCGCTTTCGTCGCATGCGCCCGCATGCCCGGAAGTTCTGGCTCACGCTGCACGTCGGCTTCTCGGTCGGTTGGCTCGGTGCGGGTCTGGGGATGGTGGTGCTCAGCCTGGTCGGCGCCACGACGTCTGACCTGGCGTTGCGACACAGCAGCTACGAGCTCATGCACATCTTCGACCTGACGCTGGTCATCCCGCTCGTGCTGCTGTCGATCAGCACGGGACTGGTCGTGTCGCTGGGCACGCAGTGGGGGCTGATCAAGCACTGGTGGGTGCTGATCAAGTTCGGCATCTCGATCGGCATCGTCGCCGTTGCCGCGGCGTGGGAGAACTTCCTGGTGCGCGGGCTGGCAACGGACACCGGCATCGACCCAGCCGTAGACGCCGCCGGCCGGGACTGGCAGCTCGCCGGATGCATGCTCGGTTTCGTCATCGCGCTGTGGGTCGCGACAACGCTGTCGGTCACGAAACCCGGTGGGCGAACGAGATGGGGCAAACGCGATCGAGCACGAGGTTGGCGGCACTTAACGGCGCCCGGCACCGGGGTTGGGGGGTCTTGAAGAGCATCCAACCCCGGTCAGTGCGCGTAGCCCTCCAGCATCTCGGTGACCAGTGCGGCGATCGGGGAGCGCTCCGAGCGGGTGAGGGTCACGTGCGCGAACAGCGGGTGGCCCTTCAGCTTCTCGATCACCGCGGCCACCCCGTCGTGTCTGCCGACCCGCAGGTTGTCCCGCTGCGCGACATCGTGAGTGAGCACCACCCGGGAGCCACTACCCAATCGGGACAGCACCGTGAGCAGCACGTTGCGCTCCAGTGACTGGGCCTCGTCGACGATCACGAAGCTGTCGTGCAGGGACCGGCCGCGGATATGGGTCAACGGCAGCACCTCGAGCATGCCGCGGTCGATCACCTCGTCGATGACGTCCTGCGAGGCGATCGCGCCGAGGGTGTCGAACACGGCCTGCGCCCAGGGCTGCATCTTCTCGTTCTCGCTACCGGGGAGGTAGCCCAGCTCCTGTCCGCCGACAGCGTAGAGCGGGCGGAAGACGACGACCCGGCGGTGCGCCTCGCGCTCCATCACCGCCTCCAGCCCGGCGCACAGCGCGAGCGCTGACTTGCCGGTGCCGGCCCGCCCGCCGAGCGACACGATGCCCACCCCGGGGTCGAGCAGCAGGTCCAGCGCCACCCGCTGCTCGGCGGAACGTCCGTGCAGCCCGAACGCCTCCCGGTCCCCGCGGACCAACCGAGCGCGCTTGTCCGCGGTGATCCGGCCCAGCGCGGTAGCGGTTCCGGCCAGCAGGCGCAACCCGGTGTTGCAGGGCAGGTCAGCGACCTCCGGGTGCTCGGTGAGGTCGGCGATCCCGTCCTTGTACAGCGCATCCAGCACCGCGGGGCCGACCTCCACGTCGGTCATCCCGGTCCAGCCCGACGACACCACATTCTGCGCGCGGTACTCCTCGGCGGGCAGTCCGACCGCGCCGGCCTTCACCCGCAGCGGCATGTCCTTGGTGACCAGGGTCACGTCACGGCCGTCGGCGGCCAGGTTCAGCGCGCAGACCAGGATCCGGGAATCGTTGGTCTCGGTGCGGAAACCGGCGGGAAGCACCTCGGGGTCGGAGTGGTTCAGCTCGACATGCAGACAGCCGCCGAGCTCACCGATCGTGACCGGGGCATCCAGCTGGCCGTTGGCCAGCCGCAGATCATCCAGCAGACGCAGCGCCTCCCGCGCGAACCAGCCGAGCTCCGGGTGGTGCCGCTTGCCCTCCAACTCCCCGATCACGACCAACGGGAGCACCACGTGGTGTTCCTCGAACCGGAACAGCGCCCACGGATCGGACAGGAGCACCGACGTGTCCAGCACATAGGTGCGAATACCGGGGACGGTGCGGCGGGGTGAGCGAGAGGCGTTCAAGGCAGCTCCCTGGCGAGCGCGGCACCCACGCCCGCTCCTCGGTGGGCCGGCTGGCCCTGGTTGATCGCTTCCGCAGCGCCCCATCGGGGGCTAGCGAACCGACCACGAGGGCCGGGTGCCGACCCTCCCGCGCTCGTCGTGGACGGTGGATCCGCCCAACCCACACTAGCCACGTTCAGGGCCTCCCGTGGCGTGACGCCTCCGGCACGTCCCGCCGTCCTTGAACGCTACCTGTGAACGCCGTCGGCGGCAGGCATCCACCCAGGTGAATCGACCGTATCGTTTCCGTTACGGATATCACCTGATAAGGACCCAGACCTGCCCCGGACGAGGGACCTTACCCAGCGAGTTCGGCGCGCACCACCGACGGGATGAGCGGCTCGTCGAGCAGCCGCAGGTAGCGCCGACCGAGCGGTTCGGCCGATGGGCGAGCGTCCAGCCAGGCGCGCAGCAGCCGGTAGCCCTCGACGTAGGTGGTGGTATACGCGCGCCACAGCGGGTCGGAGAGGAACCGCAGCATCTGCCTGGCCCGTGGTTCGGTGATCAGCAGCCACCGCCGCAGGTAGGCCAGCACGTCCTCCGGGTCGGCACCCCGGTCGTGCAGCATCAGCGCGGCATCCTGGCGCACGCCGAGCAGGCCGGCCGTCGCCTGCTCAAGCCGCTCGGCGAGCTCGCCGTCCATCCGCAGGCCGAGATCGCCGAGGATCTCCTCGGCCCACACCCCCCACTCGGCGCCCACCGTCGCGTGCAGCCCGAGATCGGCCAGCCCCTCGGCCATCAAGCACTGCGGTGTGTTCACCAGGAAGATCGTCTGCTCAGCCTGGCGCTGGGTCCGTACCAGACCGGCCTCCTTGCGGCAGTGCTCGGTGTGGTGCCCCGGGTAGGACTCGTGCGCGACCAGGTGCGGCAGGTTGGCCATCCGGTGCCCGAGGTCGGCGTTGATCGCCACCCGGGAGCGGAAGTCACCGAGGTAATAGTTGAACCCGCTCCAGGGTTTGTCGGTGACCACCTCGTACTGCACGGTCTCCTCGGGGGGCAGCCCGACGCTGCCGCGGACCCGGTCCCGCAGCGCGCTCGATAGCGCGTGCACAGCGGGTTCCAGCCGGTCCGGGGCGATCTCGTCGCGAGCCCGGTGCGCGACGAACCGGTCGGTCAGCGAGCCTTCACCGGGCAGCAGCCGGCCCATCTCCGCATGCGCCGCGCGGTAGACGTCGGGGTCGCCCGGTTCGATGACCACGTCGAAGTAGGCCGCCACCTCGGCCACGAACCCGACCGGTTGCCCGGCCAGTGCGCGCCCGCTGCACTCCAACGCGGTGAGGTGGGCGTCCAGAAAACGCGCCCGCGGCTCGGGCAGGCCGGCCGCCGGGAGCTCGGTTCGCACCTGCCGGGCGCGGTGCGCCAGCGCGGCGGGATCCGGCTTCGGCTCGTTGTCCACCTGGCGGCGCAGCGCCGGATCGCCGGTGTACGCGTCGACGAAGCCCTCGATAAGGCGGTCGAAGCGCAACCCGAGCAGCAGGTACTCGCGAACCGGGTCGGGGTTGCCACTCATGGTCGGAGGGTATGCGCTGCCCGGTCACGAGCCGTACCGGCGGTGGCGCGCGGCGTAGTCCCGCAGCGCCCGCAGGAAGTCCACCTTCCGGAACTCGGGCCAGTAGGCGTCGCAGAACCAGAACTCCGAATGGGCCGACTGCCAGAGCAGGAAACCGGACAGCCGTTGCTCCCCCGACGTGCGGATGACCAGATCGGGGTCAGGCTGGCCGGAGGTGTAGAGGTGCTCGGCGATCTGCTCGACGCTGAGCACCTCGGCGAGCTCCTCCATCGGCGTGCCCGCCTCGGCGTGCTTGAGCAGCAACTTACGCAAGGCGTCGGCGATCTCCTGACGGCCGCCGTACCCGACCGCCACGTTCACCCTCATCCCAGGTCGGTCTCGGGTTCGGGCGGCTGCGGTAGTCAGCCGCTGCGCCATGTCGGAGGGCAGCAGGTCGAGCGCGCCGACCACCTGCACCCGCCAGGACGTATCCGGCGCGCACAGCTTGTCGACCACATCGGCGATGATCTCCAGCAGCGGCGTGACCTGGTCCGGCGGCCGGTTGCGCAGGTTGTCCGGGGAGAGCAGCCAGAAGGTGGCGATCTCAACACCGGTCTCCCGGCACCAGCCGAGCAGTTCGACCAGCTTGGCCGCACCGACCCGATGGCCGTCACTCACATCGGAGAACCCTGCCTCCTTCGCCCAGCGACGGTTCCCATCCATGATCACGGCGACGTGCCGTGGGCGGTTCGCGGCGGCCAGCTGGCGAAGCAGTCTGCGCTCGTAGATGACGTAGACGAGGTGCTGCAGCCTCACAAGCCGGTAAGGTTACGCCGACCTCGCGAGCTCCCGGCGACCACTGGAGCGACGCCCGCTGGAGAAGTGGCTGTGCCGGTAGCCTCGCTGCTGTGACCGCCGACGCACTCCCTGCCGCGGAGGCGGCGTCATGACCCCTGCCGCGGAGGCGGCCTCATGACCACTGCCGCGGAGGCGGCCTCATGACCACTGCACCACGTGCGCCGCAGCTACCGGTCAAGCCGCGGTTGCGCGGGTGGATTCACTTCTGGTCGTTCGGGGGTTCGGTGGCTGCGGGTGCCGCGCTCGTC
>JBOHGM010000086.1:5072-21338 GCA_050699435.1 Pseudonocardiaceae bacterium
CTGCCGCGGAGGCGGCCTCATGACCACTGCACCACGTGCGCCGCAGCTACCGGTCAAGCCGCGGTTGCGCGGGTGGATTCACTTCTGGTCGTTCGGGGGTTCGGTGGCTGCGGGTGCCGCGCTCGTCACGGTGGCCGCTACCACCGTGTCGGGGGGTGCGGCCCTGACTACGGCGGTATACGCGGCCACCCTCTGCGGGTTATTCGGGATCAGCGCGCTCTACCACCGGCGCAACTGGGCCAGCCCCCGCACCGAGTACTGGATCAAGCGGCTGGACCACTCGATGATCTTCCTGTTCATCGCCGGGTCCTACACCCCGTTCGCCACCCTCGCGGTGCCCCCGCGCACCGGCACCACCGTGCTCCTCGTGGTGTGGGGCGGCGCGCTGGCCGGGGTGGCACTGAAGCTGCTGTGGATCGGCGCGCCCCGCTGGCTCAGCGCACCGCTCTACCTCGCACTGGGCTGGGTCGCCGTGTTCGTGGTGCCCGACCTGCGGGCTTTGGCCGGCCCCGCCACCCTGGCACTGATCCTGGCCGGCGGGGTGCTCTACACCCTCGGCGGGGTGACCTACGCGCTGCGCTGGCCCGACCCGTGGCCGCGCACCTTCGGCTTCCACGAGATCTTCCACACCACCACCGTGCTCGCCGCGATCTGCCACTACACCGCCGTCTGGCTGACCCTGTACGCCGCCACCTGAGAACCGGCCCGACCTGGCTTCCGGGCTGATGTCTAACAGCCCACGAGTCGAACCTTGCATCGCACACCGGTAGCGCGGGCGAGTCGGGCGTCGCCCGTGACAAACGGTGCGTCGACGGCCTCAGCGACCGCGAGGTACGCCGCGTCGTAGGCGGTGACGTTGTCCCGGAGTTCCCACATTCGCGCGACGACGGTGATCGGGTCGACCTGCTCGATGGCCAACTCGATCATCGAAAGCACCGCCTCGTCGGCGCGTTCAATGCCAAGCTTGCCGCCGAGTACCTTGCCGCGCACCACCGAGAGCACCTCGACGAGGACATGGGCAGGCGCGACCCAGTGGGTGTCCTCCGATAGCGCGGCACGCGCTCGCTTGCCGACGTCGCCGTCGTCCACTAGCGCGTCGGCCAGCACGGATGCATCAACGACGATCACCCGTGACTCTGACCACGCAACTCAGCCAACTCAGCCGCCGTCTGGCCCGGCGCTGAGCGGGTGCCATCAGTTCGGTTCTCGAGACGGGCCAACACCACGGCGTTGCGTGCTCGCGCAGCCTCGGCCTCGACCAGCGCCAGCAGGAACGCCTGCATCGACTGCCCGCGGGCACTGGCCCGTTCGGCCAGCAGGTCACGCACGCCTTCCGGAACGTCTCGAATCTGCAAAGCCACCATGCATGCACTTTACATGTATCCCAGGCTCGGCACCAACATCAGCCATCAGGTGCGACTTCTGCGGCCAGCCGCTGCTCATGGGCGCTGCCAGCTCGCAGTGCCTGTACACAGTCCCCCGCGTAGGCGGTCCGTGCATCAGGCCCAGAGCGTTGGGTGCCGGGTGCCGGTGGTCTCCGCGAAGAACAGCCCGGCATCCCATCGGGCGCGAATCCGGCTACTACAAGATCAAGTCTCCGGGCGGCTTCGGGGGATCAGCAGCCACCCGAACCCGGAATGACGATCACCGCGGCGACCTGACCGACTCCATCCGGCGTTCCCGGGAGGACGCCACAGCAGGGAGGACGACCCGGGTTGAGCGGCCAGAGCACGGGTCTGCGCTATGTGCTGCGCCACCCGCTGCTGCGCCCGATCACCGCGTGCACCGGCACGTCGAACCTGTTCGGCGGCGTGGTGGCGTCGACGACGGTGCTGTTCCTGTCCCGCGAGCTGGGGCTGCCCGCCGGGGTGATCGGGGTGCTGCTCGCGGCGGGCGGGGCGGTGGCACGCTCGGTGCGCTCACCGCATCCTGGTGGATCCGGCGCATCGGGCAGGCCGGGGCGATCTGGCTGGTGCTGCTGGTGGCCTCGCCACTCGGCGTCCTGCAGGCACTGGCCCAGCCGGGATGGTGGCTCATCCTTTTCGTGCTCGGCTACCTGCACCCTTGCCGTGGGCTGGGTACTTGCCTCCCCGCTGCGACGGATGCGGGACCTACCGATGGACGCCTCGCGCACCTCGGCATCGCGATCGGTGGCAGCGTCGGGCTGGTGATCCATACCGGCGCACACACTCGTGCGCTTGACTCAGGAGCCTACAAGCACACGTCCTTTCCCCGCGGTGCTTCGCCTTGGCCTTGCGAGACCTGAAACGTCACGAGTATGCCGCCGCATGGCACTTGGCGACCCGCTGCGAATCGTGACGAACATCACCCCAATCCAGGCGGCTCAGCGTGTGGCGTTTTGCCGACTACATGTTCGGCGTTTTGTCGACTAGGCTGTCGTGGTGGTGCTGAACCGGAACGCTGTGGAGCACGTCAGCGAGTTGCTCACGGCGTTCCGTCTCGTCGTCCTCAGCGGCGCCCGGCAGACCGGCAAGACCACCCTCATCCGCGAGCTGCTCGGACTGCCCGACCAGGCCCGATACAGCTTCGACGACGAGGGCCTGCTCCAGCGGGCAACAGACGATCCGGTCGGCTTCGTCGAGGCGTTGCCGCGGCCGGCTGCCATCGACGAGTTCCAGCGGGCGGGCCGGGGTTTCCTGCTCGCCGTAAAACAGGCAGCCGACCTCGACCCCGCCCGAGGCCAGCTTCTGCTCACCGGCTCGGCGAACTATCTCGCCGGCCGGACGATCTCCGAGACGCTGGCCGGACGGGCTGGGCGACTCGTGCTGTGGCCGCTGTCGGCGGGCGAGCGCCACGGCATCCGAGAGACCTTCCTGGATCATCTGTTCCAGCCCGGCAGCTGGCCGCCCCCGGCTGCGGCGGTACCGAGCCGATCGGAGCTGGTCGCCTGGATTCTCCAAGGCAACTTCCCGGAGGTCGTGACCCAGGCGATGCCCGCCCGGCAACGCCGAAGTTGGTTCGACGCCTACGTGTCGGATGTGGTGTCCCGGGAAGCCCTGCGACCGCTGGCCGAGATCAGGCTGGAGAACGAACTGCGCGGTGTCCTGCGCCTGCTCGCCGCTCGCACCGCAGGCGAGCTCGTCGTCTCGGACGTGGCTTCGGATGTTCAACTTGCTCGGGAGACCACCGCCGACTACATCGGGCTGCTCGAGGCGCTGTACCTGGTCGTCAGGCTGCCCGGATGGTCGACGAGCCACACCACAAGAGCCAAACGCAGACCCAAGGTCCTGCTCGTGGACAGCGGGCTGGCGGCCGACCTGTGCGGAGCAGGCGAGGCCGACTTCGGCCCACGGGCGGACGGCCGGATCGCGGGCGCGCTCTTCGAGACGTTCGTGTTGACCGAGGTGTGCAAGCAGACCGGCTGGAGCGAGCGCACCGTCGACCTCTATCACTTCCGGGACCGGTACGGCGCAGAGATCGACCTCATCGTGTCCGACCGCCGCACGAGCGAGTTCGCCGCCGTCGAAGTCAAGCTCACCTCCACCCCGACCGAGCGGCACGCCAGAACACTCGCGGCGTTCCGGGACCGCTTCGGACCACGCTTCACCGTCGGGCTGGTGGTTCACACCGGTGCGCACACCCTGCCACTCGGGGACCGCTTGTGGGCAGTTCCCCTCAGCGCGTTGTGGCGCGACGATCCGGTGGAAAGCTAGAGTTCGGGGCCGCGGGCGCGCAGGTCGTCGACGGTGGCCATGGCCTGCTTCAGCTCACCGAGCCACTCCTGCGCGTGCTCGCCGACCAGGCGAACCGCCCAGGCGAGCGCCTCGGAGCGGGATCGTGCCACTCCGGCGTCGACCAGGGTGTCGAGCACCAAGCGCTCTGGCTGCCGCAGCCGGGTCATCACCGGCACCGACAGGGTCGTGAACATCTCCGCGGTACTCCCGATTCGGGCGCCCCAGGCGACCTTGCGCTGATAGCGGTGCTCGGCCTGGCGGGCTATCTCGATCCGCTCGTCGCGGCTGTCCTCCCGGAACCGGCTGATCCGGCCAGCTTGCGCTGCGACCCGCTCAGCATCATCGGTGAACTCCTCGCTCAGCGCGGGCAGCTCACCGACCACGATGATCTCCTCGCGGTCCACGCTGACCTCGACGTCCCCCATGAACCAGTCATCCGGCAAGCGGCCGGTGAACCAGGCCTTGGCGTCATCGGCGGGCGGAAGGTCCGCCTGCTGCCAGCCACCACGCCCCTGCCACCGGCCGCTGCCCCGTGCCCCGTGCGGGCGTCCACGTCCGACCATGTCATCGTCCTCTCACTCTGTTGCAGATATTACACCATTACCTGCTTGCAGAGTCGAGCGAGAGAGGGGCCTGGTCAGCACCGCACCAGGTCGAGCGTGGGGTCGATGCCGCGTACTAGCCGTGCCGCAGCTGAGCCTGCAGATCCGCCGGGGAGGTCACCGGGCGCTCACAGACGAATCCACGGCAGACGTACGCCGCCGGGGCGTGATCGATCAGGCCTCGCCCGGCGAGCATGGGCGCATCTGCGCCGGGCTCCCCACTGAGCACCACCGCCCCACCGGGGGCGGCCCACCGGGCCTGCGCCTCCAGCGCCACGCGCGCCGCAGCTCCACTGGGACCGATCACCGCGACCTGCACCGGCCCGTGCGCCAGGGCCTCGGCGGCGGTGAGCCAGTGCCCGGCAGCCCGCGGTGCCCTGGCCGGCAGCAGCCCGGCCCGTGCCACCGCGGCCTCGGCGGCGTGGCGGTAGGAATCCGAGCCGGTCAGGGCCGAGGCGGTGAGCATCGCGCCGGCCACCGCGGACGCGCCCGCCGGGGTCGCCCCGTCGGTCGGGTCCGAAGGGCGGCGGAAGAGCGCCTCCGCATCCACCGCGGTATCGAACCAGGCCCCTGGGTGATCCGGGTCGGCGAAGCGCTCGCCGGTGTGCTCCAGCAGCTCGGTGGCCGACTGCAACCAGCGATCCGCGCCGGTGGCCTGGTGCAGCGCGAGCAGACCGTCGGCCAACCAGGCGTGATCGGCCAGCACCCCGCCGGCGGCACCCACCACCGCGTCGCGCGAGCTGCGCCGCAACCGGCCCTCGACCAGGTGCGTGCCCAGCAGCAGCTCCGCCGCGGCCGCCGCAGCCGCAACCCATTCCGGACGGTCCAGCACGGCACCGGCCTCGGTCAGCGCCGTGATCGCCATCCCGTTCCACTCGGTGACCACCTTGTCGTCCCTGGCGGGTTGCGGGCGGGTGGACCGCACGGCCAGCAACCCGGCGCGCACCCGCTGCCAGCGCTGTTCGTCGTCGGGATCGGCGGGCAGCTGCAGCACCGACGCGCCGTGCTCGAACGTCCCGGCCGCGCTCACCACCAGCAACCGCGCCGCCCACCGGCCGTCTTCCGGCCCGAGCGCCTCGACCAGCTGCCCGGGCGTCCACACGTAGGTGGCGCCCTCCCGGCCGTCGGTGTCGGCGTCCAGTGAAGCGGCGAAGCCACCCTCCGGAGTGCCCAGGCCGTCCAGCAGGAAGGTGGCGGTCTGCTCGGCCACCCGCCGGGCGATCGCCGATCCGGTCAGCCGGGCCAGGTGGGTGTAGACCCGCAGCAGCATCGCGTTGTCATAGAGCATCTTCTCGAAATGTGGCACCACCCACGCGGCGTCCACCGTATAGCGGGCGAACCCCCCGGCGAGCTGGTCGAATATCCCGCCACGGGCCATCGCCTCGCAGGTGTCCTGCGCCATCGACAGGGCAGGCGCCGAGCCGGTCCGCTCGTGATGGCGTAGCAGGAACTCCAGCAGCATCGGCGGCGGGAACTTCGGCGCACCGCCGTAACCGGCGTGCTCGTGGTCGAACTCCCCGGCCAGCGTGTCCACCGCAGCGGCCAGCACCTGCTCGTCCACTGCTGTTTCGGACAGCGGTGCGGCCCGCTCGGTGAGGGTCCCGACCACCCGCTCGGCGGTCTGCCGGACTTCATCGCCGCGCTCCTTCCAGGCCCGGTGCACCGCGATGAGCAGTTCGGGGAATCCGGGCAGGCCCTGCCTGCGCTGCGGAGGGTAGTACGTGCCGCAGTGGAACGGCTCACCCTTGGGGGTGAGGAAACAGGTCATCGGCCACCCCCCGTGGCCGGTCATCGCCTGGGTGGCCTCCATATAGATGGCGTCGACATCGGGGCGCTCCTCGCGGTCCACCTTGATGTTGACGAAGTTGGCGTTCATCACCCGGGCGGTGGCCTCGTCCTCGAAGGACTCGTGCGCCATCACGTGGCACCAATGACATGCGGCGTAGCCGATGGACAGCAGCACCGGGACATCGCGGTGAGCCGCTTCGTCGAATGCCTCGCCGCACCACGGCCACCAATCGACCGGGTTACTGGCGTGCTGCAGCAGGTACGGGCTGGTCGAGGTCGCAAGCCGATTCGCCATACCAGCTATCCTCCCGCGCCCGGCCAGCCCGCGCGCGGCACCACCCTCGCGAACGGCACCCGCCACCGTTACTCACCCACGAGGGTCCTCGTCCGGCTTGTCGAAGGACTCCGGGAGCCGGCGCAGGTGCTTGTTCATCGAGCGCACCAGCAAAGCCACCGCCAGGAAGAACAGCAGCAGGACCACCAGCCCCACCGGCGAGGACTTGCCGAAGTCTTCGCCCTGCCCGCCGGGATCCTCCGGCGGCGTAGTGGGTTGCGCGACCACCGCGACGACTCCGGCGGGTGCCGAGAACCCGGCGGGTGCCGAGAACCCGGCGGCGGAGGAACCAACGGCCGAGAAACCAGCGGGCAGCAGCAACGTCATGCGTGCACCCGCTCCCGGACGCCGGAGAACAGATCGTCCTCCGGCACCGTCGTGTCCACCAGCGACCGGGCCAGTTCGTATTCCTCGGTGGGCCACAGCTCCCGTTGTAGCGCCTGCGGCACCGCGAACCACCGGCTGGCCGGGTCGATCTGGGTGGCGTGGGCGCGCAGCGCCTCGTCCCGTACGCCGAAGTACTCAGCGCACTCCACCCGGGTGGTAACCCGCTCCAGCACGTCCGGCCGCGAGGCGTCCCACTTCTGCAGCCACTCCCCGAACGGCGACTCCTCCCCCGCAGCGAGCAGTGCGTCGTGGAAAAGTTGCATCCGCTTGCGGGAAAAGCCGTGCGTGTAATAGAGCTTCAGCGGCTGCCACGGTGCCGCGACATCCGGCCAGCGATCTGGGTCGCCCGCCGCGTCGAAGGCAGCCACCGAGACCTCGTGACAGCGGATGTGGTCGGGGTGCGGATAGCCGCCGTTCTCGTCATAGGTGACGACCACGTGCGGGCGGAACTCGCGGATCAGCCGGACCAGATCCCGCGTGGGTTCCTCCAGCGGCACCACCGCAAAACACCCCTCCGGTAGCGGTGGCATCGGGTCCCCCTCCGGCAGGCCGGAGTCGAGATAGCCGAGCCAGCGGTGCGCCACGCCGAGGAGCTGCGCGGCGCGGGCCATCTCTTGCCTGCGGACCTCGGCCATCTCCTGCGGGTGCTCGGCCAGGTCGGCTGGTTCGAACGATGGATTGAGGATGCTGCCACGCTCGCCCCCGGTGCAGGTCACGACCATCACGTCGTGACCGTCGGCGACGTAACGAGCCATCGTCGCGGCGCCCTTGCTGGACTCGTCGTCGGGGTGCGCGTGCACCGTCATCATGCGCAGCTGCTCCGCCATGGGCGCCTGCCCATCCCTTCTCTACGCAGGGCTCGGGCGCACCTGCGGTGGAATACTCCTGGCCACTAACTGGTGGACCCCTGCCAGACCCTCGTCAGAGCTCCAGACCCTCGCCAGAGCTATTGTCCCCGGCGGGCCGACAGACGGGTCTAGGAGGTGAACACCGTGACCGCCGGGCAACTTCCCGAGGGCCGCTACGGCCCGCGCTCGCCGAGCTCCGGTCGGCGCTCCCGCTGGGCCCGGCCGCTGGGGACAGTGCTCGCCGCGCTCGCCGGGCTGGCCGTCGCCGTGATCGGCTACCGCACCTTCGCCGAGACGCCGGTGCAGGGTCAAGCGCTGGGCTTCGAACTGCTGTCGAGCAGCTCGGAACCAAACGCGGTCTCGGTGCGTTTCGAAGTCGTCCGGGATGACCCGGGCCGCCCTGCAGTGTGCATCGTCCGGGCTCGCTCGCGGGATGGCGAAGAAACCGGGCGTAAGGAGGTTTATGTGCCGCCCGCCACCGGTCCTGTCGTGCTGACTACGGTGGTCCGAACGTCCCGGCCCCCGGTCACTGCAGACCTGTACGGATGCTCGCTGCAGGTGCCCCCCTATCTGGTGCCTGACGGTCAGCCCTGATCCGTAAGGGCCTTACTGAGCAGGCATGATCCGGGTCGCTTCACCCATAAGCCTGAGGCCAGGAAGCACACCTCGTGTTACGGTGGGAGGCACGCACGGCCCCGCGGCGGGCCGTGCTTTTCCGTTCGGGACGCCGGCATGCCCGGCCGGTGGTCTGGCGCGGTTCCGTCCCCGCACACTGCGGATGTCGGATCAGAAGAGGAAGTGGTGACCGTGAGCGAAACCCAGGTAACCTGGCTGACCCAGGAAGCCCATGACCGGCTCAAGCATGAACTCGACGAGCTGGTCGCGAATCGCCCGGTCATTGCCGCGAAGATCAACGATGCCCGCGAAGAAGGCGACCTCAAGGAGAACGGCGGCTACCACGCGGCCCGCGAGGAGCAGGGTCAGGTCGAGGCGCGGATCCGCCAGCTGCAGGAGCTGCTCCGGGTCGCCAAGGTCGGCGAGGCACCGGCCGAATCGGGCGTCGCCCAGCCCGGGATGGTCGTCACCGTGCGCTATGAGGACAACGAGGAGACCGAGACCTTCCTGCTCGGCTCCCGCGAGGAGGGCGCGCACGGCGACCTCGAGGTCTACTCGCCCTATTCCCCGCTGGGCAAAGCGATCATCGGTGCCCGGGAGGGCGAGGACCGCAAGTACGAGCTGCCCAACGGCGGTTCGATGAGCGTCACGGTCGTCAAGGCCGATCCCTACCGCGGCTGACATCCTTACCCGTCAGACGCTCGAGCAGCGGGCGGAACCGGGGCGGCACGGGGGTGGACAGCGCGATCGAGGTGGACGTCCGTACCACGCCGGGGACGGCGACCACTGCGTCGATCACCCGCTGCAGGTCGTCGTTGGAGCGGGCCACCATTCGCACCAGCAGGTCGCCTTGCCCGGTGGTGGCATGCACCTCGCACACCTCATCGATCGCGGTCAGCCGATCCGTCACGGCGGCCCGGCGGCCTTGGGCGATCTCGAGCACGGCGAACGCGGTGAGCCCGTACCCCATCGCCGCCAGGTCCACCTGCGGCGGGAAGCCGCGCAGCACCCCGCGGGCGACCATCCGGTCGAGCCGGGACTGCACGGTGCCCCTGGCCACCCCCAGGCGCCGTGAGCACTCCAGCACACCCAGCCGGGGCTCATCGGAGAGCAGCAGCAACAGCATCGCATCCAGCTCGTCGAGCTCCGGCACGGCTAGCCGACCCGGTAACCGGCCGCGTGAATGTCGGCGACGAGCTCCGCGCAGTGCTCCGGCCCCCGCGTCTCCAGGCTCAGCGCCACCACCACATCGCCGAGCGCAAGCCGGCCGGAGATCCGCGAATGGGACACGTCCACCACATTGGCGCCCGATTCACCGATCCGCGCCAATAGCGCGGCCAGTTCGCCCGGCCGATCCGGCACCGTGACCCGCAAGGCCAGGAACCGGCCACCGGCACTCAAGCCGTGGCGGATGAGGTGCATCAGCAGCAGCGGGTCGACGTTGCCGCCGGAGAGCACCGCGCAGACCGGGCCAGGCAAGCGCCCAGCGTCCTTCAGCAACCCAGCGTCCTTGCGCAACCCAGCGTCCTTCAGCAACCCAGGGCCCTTCAGCAGTGCGGCGACGGCTGCCGCCCCGGCCGGCTCGACCACCAGTTTGGCCCGCTCCAGGCACAGCAGCAGAGCCTGGGACAGCTCCTCCTCCCCCACCGTGACCACCTGGTCGACCAGATCGGCCACGTGGGCGAAGGTCACCTCACCCAATTCGGCCACTGCGATGCCATCGGCCGCGGTGTGTGGCCTGCGCAGCCGGACCGGCTTGCCCGCGGCGAGCGAGGCGGGCCAGGCGGCGGCCCCCTCGGCCTGCACTCCGATCACCCGCACGTCGGGTTTGGCGCCCTTCACGGCCGCGGCGACTCCGCCGACCAGCCCACCGCCCCCGGTGGGCACCACCACGGCACCAACGTCGGGCAGCTGCTCGAGCACCTCCAGCCCGACCGTACCCTGGCCGGCGAGTACGTCGGGGTGGTCGAACGGGTGGATGAACACCGCCCCGGTGTTCTCCGCGAACTCGCGTGCTGCGGCGAGCGACTCCTCGACCGACTCGCCAACCTGGTACACCTGCGCGCCGTAGCTCCGGGTGGCGGCGAGCTTGGGCAGCGCGGCGGTCACCGGCATGAAGACCGTCGACGTGATGCCCAGCATCGACGCCGCCAGCGCCACCCCCTGTGCATGGTTGCCCGCACTGGCCGCCACCACGCCGCGGGCCCGCTCGGCTGAGGAGAGACGGTGGATTCGCAGGTAGGCGCCTCGGATCTTGAAGGAGCCGGTACGCTGAAGGTTCTCGCATTTGAGGTAGACTGGGACACCGCAGCGCTGCTCGAGTACCCGGAACTCGGCCAACGGCGTTTGCCGGACCACCCCCTGCAGCACCTCCCGCGCGGCCCTGATCTCCTCGAGGCCGACCAACTCCATAGCTGGTGATCCTGCCAGGTCAGGTCGCCCAGCGGGGGATGAGTGATCACGCGGCGAGGGGCGCAGGGCGAGGAGTAGGGTCGGTCCCGGCAGGGCCAGGGAGGTGGGATGGGGGCCAGGGAGGTGGGATGGGGCGCGGTACCCGCTGGATGCCGGTCGCGGTCACCTCTGCGGTGGCCGCACTGCTGGCGTGCGCGGCCATCGTGACCGCCGGCCAGGCGGCCTGCGACGAACCGGGCAGCTACGTGTTCGCGCCGGGTGGCGCGGCGCTGGTCGGCGGGTGCGTGCACAGCGACGACCTGCCCGTGGCGCCGCCGCTGGATGAGCAGCTCCCGCCGCCGCCCGCCCATCCCCTGGGTGACTGACCCGGCTGACTGACCCGGCTGACTAGCCGAGCGCCTGCAGCACGTCGTCGATGAGGTCCGCGGCGTCCTCGATGCCCACCGACAGCCGCACCAGCTCCGCAGGCACCTCCAGCTGCGACCCTGCGGTCGAGGCATGCGTCATCCGTCCCGGATGCTCGATCAGCGACTCCACCCCGCCCAGGGATTCGGCCAGGGTGAACAGCCGGGTCCGGGCGCACACGGCGAGCGCCGCCTCGATCCCACCGCGGACGGCGAACGAGACCATCCCGCCGAATCGGCGCATCTGCTTGGCTGCCACCTCGTGCCCTGGATGGCTGTCCAGACCGGGGTAGCGCACGCTGGTGACCTGCGGGTGCGCCTGCAGCGCCGCGACGATCCGCTCGGCGTTGTCGCAGTGTCGCTCCATGCGCACCGCCAGCGTCTTGATCCCGCGCAAGGTGAGCCACGCGTCGAACGGCCCGGGCACCGCACCGGCGCCGTTCTGCAGGAACGCCAGTTGCTCGTCCAGCGCGCCATCGTCGGTGACCAGCGCACCCCCGACGACGTCGGAGTGTCCGCCGAGGTACTTGGTGGTCGAGTGCAGCACCACGTCCGCGCCGAGTCCGAGCGGGGTCTGCAGGTAGGGCGACGCGAACGTGTTGTCCACCACCAGCCTGGCGCCGGACTCGTGCGCGACCCCGGCCAGCGCCTCGATGTCCGCCAGGTTCAGCAGCGGGTTGCTCGGCGTCTCGCACCACACCAGCCGGGTGCCCGGACGCAGCGCGGCCCGCACCGCGTCCACATCCGAGAACGGGACGGGAGTGTGCTCAACGCCCCAGTGCCGGAACACCTTGTCGATCAGGCGGAACGTGCCCCCGTACACGTCGTCGGGGATGACGACGTGGTCGCCGGGCCGGCAGATCGCCCGCAGCAGCGCATCGGTGGCCGCCATCCCCGACGCGAAGGCCCGGCCGTAGCGCCCGCCCTCCAACGCGGCGACGCAGGTCTCCAGCGCGGTGCGGGTGGGATTGCCGGTGCGGGCGTACTCATACCCCTCGCGCAGGCCGCCCACCCCGTCCTGGACGAACGTGGCGGCGGCGTGAATCGGGACGACCACCGACCCGGTACCAGGATCTGGGGCCTGACCAGCATGGATCGCACGGGTAGCAAAGCCTGTCACCCCGCCCACGCTAGCGGATTGGCCCATCCGGGAGCACGGTCACCGTCCGGCCAGGAACCCGAGCACGTCCTGGCGAGTGACGACGCCGCTCGGCTTACCGTCGATGAGGACCAGCGCAGCGTCGGCGTCAGCCAGCGCCCGCATCACCGCCCCGATCGGCTCACCACCCCCGATGGTCGGCAACGGCGCAGACATGAGCCCCTCGATCCGGTCGGCCAACTCAGCATCACCGGCGAACAGCGCCTGCAGCAGGGTGCGCTCGCTGACCGCGCCGATCACCTCGGCAGCCATCACCGGTGGCTCGGCGGACACCACGGGCAGCTGGGAGACCCCGAACTCGCGCAGGATCGTGACGGCCTCGGCGACCGTCTCATTCGGATGGGTGTGCACCAACGGCGGGATGCTGCCGTCCTTGCGCAGCAGCACGTCAGCAACCGTCGCCCCGGAGGAGTCCGGGGGCAGGAAGCCGTGCGAGGCCATCCACGAATCGTTGAACACCTTGCCCAGATACCCTCGACCACCATCAGGGAGCAGGACCACCACCACGGCGTCGGGTTTCGCCCGCCCCGCCACATGCAGGGCGCCGACCACCGCCATCCCGCAGGAGCCGCCGAGCAGCAACCCCTCTTCCCGAGCCAATCGCCGAGTCATCGCGAAGGAATCGCGATCCGAGACCGGGATGATCTCGTCGCAGACCTCCTGGTCGTAGGTCCGGGGCCAGAAGTCCTCCCCCACCCCCTCGACCAGGTAGGGCCTGCCGGTACCGCCCGAGTACACCGACCCTTCGGGGTCCACGCCGACGACCCGCACCCGGCCGTTGCTGATCTGCTTGAGGTAGCGCCCAGTCCCGCTGATCGTCCCTCCGGTCCCGATGCCGGCCACGAAGTGGGTGATCCGGCCCTCGGTCTGCGCCCACAGCTCCGGACCGGTGCTGTGATAGTGGCTGGCCGGGTTCTCCGGGTTGGTGTACTGATCGGGCTTCCACGCCCCCTCGATCTGGGTGGCCAGCCGGTCCGACACCGAGTAGTAGGAGTCGGGGTGGTCCGGGGCGACCGCCGTGGGGCATACCACGACCTCCGCGCCGTAGGCCACGAGCACGCTGCGCTTGTCCTCGCCGACCTTGTCCGGGCAGACGAACAGGCAGCGGTATCCCTTGCGCTGGGCTACCAGGGCCAACCCGACGCCGGTGTTTCCCGACGTCGGTTCGACGATGGTGCCGCCCGGCCGCAGCGCACCGGATCGCTCCGCGGCCTCGACCATGCGAAGCGCGATCCGGTCCTTCACACTGCCACCCGGGTTGAGGTACTCCACCTTCGCCAGCACCAGCGGGGTGACACCCTCGGCCACGGCGTTCAGCCGCACCAGCGGGGTGTCGCCGACCAGGTCCATGATGTGCTCGGCGTAGTGCACCGGGGTCTCCTCACCGATCGGGCGGATTGCCCCGCGCAGCCTAATCGAGCCCCGTCAGCCGGACGTGGATCACGGAACAGCAGGCTGGGTACAGACTCTGTTCAGCTGGCGTATACCAGAATATGAGGGCTCTGCGCAGTGCGGCGTCGAGGAGGTGGGACCAGTGCTCGGTCTATGGCGAACGACGGCCGTGCTGGTCGGTGCCGGAGGGGCGATGGCGGGCGCCGCCTACGGGATGCTCAGCCAGCAGGGGCGGCGGGCCCGACGCACCTTGGCGATCCCGGGCTGGTTCCCCTTTCGCGCCGACGGGGTGTACCTCCCGGACGGCTCCGGCCCGGTCCCGCCGTTCGCGCACAGCGACAAGGTGCTCAGCCTCGCGGTACTGGGCGACTCCTCCGCAGCCGGCCTCGGCGTGGATCGGCCCGAGGACCTACCCGGCGTGGTGCTGGCCCGGGGACTGGCCGAGGAGTCCGGGCAGCCGGTCCGGCTGGACACTCTGGCGATCTGCGGCAGTACCACCCGCCGGTTAGGCGGCCAAGTCGACGCGGCCCTGGTGGATCCGCCGCAGGCGGCCCTGATCATGATCGGCGCTAACGACGTCACGCTGCGGATGCCGCCGAGACAGTCGGCGAAGCTGCTCGGCGAGGGGGTCGTGAGGTTGCGGGCCGCCGGCACCGCTGTGGTCGTCGGCACCTGCCCGGACCTCGGCGCGATCCGGGCGATCCCGCAGCCGCTGCGGGCCATCGCCTGCACCTGGAGCCGAGCGCTGGCCCGCCTGCAACGGGACGCGGTGCTGCGCGCAGGTGGGCTGCCAGTGCCGATCGCCGATCTGCTCACCCCGGAGTTCTCTACCCAGCCCGCCTTGTTCAGCCGGGACCAGTTCCACCCCTCGGCCGCCGGATACGACGCGGCCTGCTCGGTGCTGCTGCCCGCGCTGTGCTCGGTGCTCGGTGTCTGGGGCGGCGGGCCGATGGCCCCTTCGCTGGTCCGCTCCACCTGACGTGCCCTGGTGTGGCGCTCTTGACAAGCCGCGACGCGGGCGCGGGGCCCGGATCCGCGCTGGAACCGGGCCCCGCCGTGCGTCCGATGGTGCGAGCTACTCGCCGCCCTGGAAGTAGGACAACAGGCGCAGGATCTCCAGGTACAGCCAGACCAGGGTCACGGTGAGGCCGAAGGCGATGTACCAGGCGGTCTTCTCCGGCGCGCCGGCCCGGATCGCGTGGTCGGCGGCGTCGAAGTCGAGCAGGAAGCTGAACGCGGCGACCCCGATGCAGACCAGGCTGAAGATGATCGCCAGCGGGCCACCGTCGCGCAGGCCCAGGCCACCTTCGACGAAGAAGCCCGCGATGAGGTTGATGATCATCAGACCGACGACACCGATCATGGCGCCGATCAGCCACTTGGTGAACCGCGGCGTGACCCTGATCGCCCCGGTCCGGTAGACCACCAGCATCCCGGCGAACACCAGCCCGGTGCCTGCGATCGCCTGGAAGATGATGCCCGGGTTGCCCACATAAGATCCGATGAAGCCGCTGATGCCACCGAGGAAGACGCCCTCGACGGCGGCGTAGGTCAGGATCAGGGGCGGGCTGACCACCTTCTTAAAGATGATCACCAACGCGAGCACGAACCCGACCAGCGCAGCCGGGAGGGCAAGCCCCCAGATGACGGGGTTTTCGCGGCCGACGAAGTAGGTCACCGCGCCAGTGGCCATCAAGATGGCCAGCGTGAGACCAGTCTTGGTGACCACGTCGTCGATGGTCATGGGCCGCCCGACGGTCGTCGGCGCGCCGGCGTAACCCGGCTGAACACCTCCGAGACCTGCGGGGGCCGTGTTGAAGCCCGCGTAACCGCCACCCCCGACGGGAAGGTTGCGGAAGGCGGGATTGCTGGTGGAGCGCACCGTGTTCCTCCTGGTGGGCGTTGCAGGACGCCGTCACCGGGTTCAACGCGCCTGCGATGGATCCGGTTCCCGGTCCGACAAAACGGACTTTACCCCGGCCCGGTGATTCCCGAACAACGATCCTGCCGCAAGCGCGTTACTGTGCGCGCAAGAGGTACTCGGGCCCAAACGGTGCAGGAGGCGGCGATGGAGTGGTGGGTCTGGGTGGTCCTCGTGCTGGTCGTGCTGGTCGTGCTGACCACACTGGCTACCGTAGTCCAGCGCAGACGGCGCCGCGGCGGAGTGATCGGGCTCGGCGACACCGGCGGGAACGACCAGCCATGACCGGCTCGCCCTCCGCTCTGCTGCTGCGGGCTCGGGAACTGACCGGCCGCCCGGTGGTCACCCTCGACGGCGAACTGGTTGCCGAGATCAAGGACATCGTCTTCGAACGCACCGGCGGTCGCATCGCCGGCTTCACCCTGCGCAACCCTGGACTGTTCAGTCGCTCCCGCAAGGACTCGCTGCCCTGGCACGGCGTGCATGGGGTGGGTCGGGACGCCGTGATGGTGCCCGACGAGTCCGTGCTGCTGCGCACCGAGGAACTCGCCCCCCGCAAGGAGGCCCGCAAGGGCGATGTGCTCAACGACCGGGTGCTCACTGACAACGGCCGCGACCTCGGTCGGGTGGTCGATGTCGTGCTGCAGAGCGGGGCGGGCCTGGAGATCGTGGGCTACGAGGTGGAGGCGAGCGAGGCGCTGGGCACCGC
>JBOHGM010000087.1:0-21288 GCA_050699435.1 Pseudonocardiaceae bacterium
GCGTCGGCCAACCCGGCGCGGCCCGGCCCGGCGCTCCACCCGCCGGGCCGCCTGAGCCAGCACCGGTGGCGGTCTCGACAGAATTCGGGTCATGCTTCTTGTCCCGGCTGGTGGTAAGTGTCTATGTCGTGCGCACCGCCACATCTTGCGAAGGAGATGGCTTCATGCTGGCAGATGATGCTCGAAAGATCGCCGCCGCGCTGGGGGAACGCCTCCATGCCGGGGCAGCCGGCCAGGCAGTCAAGATCACGGTGAAGACCGAGCAGATGAGCCCGAAGTCGATTCCGGCCGGCGCAGGGCGTCCTATCTTCACCCGTTACTACATCCACCTCGATGACGGCTCTCGGATGGCGACCCTCGACCTGGGCCAAGCAGGCGGGTTGCTCGATGAGGTGGAGCCGGATTGGGACTCGGATCGGCTCTTCGCCGCAATCCGTGCCCGTGATGTGCCCGTCGAGGACTCGAACTGAACGACTCGAACTGAACTCTGCGCGCGGGGTGACGGTCCCTCCGGCCCGGGACCTGCTCAGGGCCGCTGTCTCCATGCCGACATGGTTCCCTGAGCCGGGCGCGGGAGCTGGCTGAGGATGCGCGGGTCGCTTGGTGGACCCGTCAGGATGTGTGCGGGCCGGGACGGCAGCTGAGGCCCGTGCGGGAACGCAACGGGTGTGGGAGTGGGAGGTTGGCGTGCTGGAGGTCAGTGCAACCGGATGGGTGCTCACGGTCGCTCTGATCGTCGGCCTGCTCGCATTCGATCTGGTGCTGGCATGGCTGCGGCCGCACCGGGTGGGGTACCCCGAGGCGGTGGCGTGGTCGATCTTCTACATCGGGGTGGCCCTCGCCTTCGGCGTGGTGTTCACCATGCTGGTAGGCGGTCACTACGGCACCGAGTACTTCGCCGGTTATCTCGTCGAGAAGAGCCTCTCGATCGACAACCTGTTCGTCTTCGTCGTCATCATGACGACGTTCGCGGTGCCTGAGAAGCATCAGCACAAGGTGCTGATCTTCGGCATCACCCTCGCTTTGATCATGCGGGTGATCTTCATCATGCTCGGCGCCGCCTTGATCAATCTGTTCTCGTTCATGTTCCTGATCTTCGGTGCGCTGCTGATCTGGACTGCGGTGCAGCTCTACCGGCACCGCAACGAGGATCCCGACATCGAGGACAACGGGCTGGTCCGGCTCACCCGCCGGGTCCTGCCGGTGACCTCGGACTACGACGGTGGTCGGCTCGTGACCCGGATCGAGGGGCGACGGACGCTGACACCGCTGGTCATCGTGCTCATCGCGATCGGCAGTACCGATCTGCTGTTCGCCCTGGACTCGATCCCCGCGGTGTTCGGCGTCACCCAGGAGCCCTACATCGTGTTCGTCGCGAACGCCTTCGCCCTGCTTGGCTTACGGGCACTGTTCTTCCTGGTCAAGGACCTGCTCGACCGGCTGGTGTACCTGTCCACCGGGCTGGCGCTGATCCTCGGGTTCATCGGCGTCAAGCTCATCCTGCACTGGGGCCACGAGCTCATCCCGCGCGTACCGGAGATCCCGACCATCCTCAGCCTGGTGGTGATCGTCATCGTCCTGATCATCACCACGGTGGCGAGCCTGATCAAGGTCCGCCGCGATCCCACCGCGCGGGCCCACGCGGGACGGGTGCGCTCCCGTCGGCGTGCGGAGTCGAGCAGCGAGCGACGCGACTGAGGTTACCTGACCAGCCGACCCGGTTAGGTCGGCGCGGATCACCCCTTGCGGTTCACGGGCATCCCGTTAAGATCGCTCGCGACACCGACGATCAGCGCATGGTCGGCACGACGCGAGGCCAGGTGACCGGTGTCTTTCGCGGGCGAGGGTGCTCGCTGTTGGCCGGTAGATGGCGGAATCCCCAACGTATGTGGTTTCGAGCGGTCGTATCATCCACCGGCGTCGATGCGTCAAGTTATGTGTGACGTGGATCCGCCCTGTTCGGGGGCTCTAGAACGAGAGGACGATGCGTGAGTACACCTACGATTGACATCGACGACCGTGGGGAAATCCGGACCCTTCCGGGTGCCCCCCCGGACGATCTGGACGACGAGATCCTGCGGTGGACCTACTATCTGCAGGAGGTTTTCCGCCGCCTCACCGGCGGTTCGCCGGCACCGATGGCGCGGACGGCAGCGATGATGTACGGTGCGATCTACGATGCGGTCAACTCGATCGATACCATCGGGGCCCCCTACCTCGGCACGGTGCCGGTGCCCGGCAACTGCTCGTCGGATCGCCGGCAATGCCTGGCCGCGGCCGTCAATGACGCGGCGGCTTTTGTGCTCGCGGGCAGCCTGCGGCGGCCGGACGTGATTCTCTACGTTCTCGCTGCCTATTTGGCCGAGGAGGGGCGGATCGGACAGGGACTAGGGACCCGCGCTGGCCGCAGGGTAGGCCGCCTCGCGGCAGCGCAGATGCTCCGGGCACGCCAGGGCGACGGGTCGGACAACAACGAACCCTATACCCCGGAATCGCTGCCAGGTGCTTGGCGCCCGACCGGCAGCGGCTGCACCACCGCTACCACGCCCAACTGGGGGAGGGTCACGCCGTTCGCCATGACCTCTGGATCGCAGTTCCGGCCGCAACGGCCGGGTGGTTTCTCCTCCTACGCGGAACTGCTGGGTAGTGACCTGTACGCCGGGCAGTTCGACGAGGTGAAGCGGGTCGGGCGGTATGACGCCGAAGACCGTGGAGACCGGACTCCGGAACAAAGTGAGATCGCGGTGTTCTGGTCCAACGATGTCGACGGCACTTACCACCCACCAGGTCACCACCTCGACCACACGAGGATCATCTCGCAGCAATGCGGTCTCACGCTGCAACAGAACGCTCGGCTGTTCGGGCTCGTGGGTCTTGCTTTCGGCGACGCGGGTATCAGCGCCTTCGATTCAAAATACCAGACGGGGATCGATCTGTGGCGCCCGGAGACTGCCATCCAGCTGGCCGACACCGACGGCAACGACGCCACCACAGCCGACCCCGACTGGGAGCCCTTCCTGCTGAACAGGGCCGGTGATGCCCGCGTCAACCCGTGCTTCCCGGCCTACACGTCCGGGCACGCCACATTCGGCGGTGTCTGGGCGCGGATGATGCAGCTGTATTTCGACACCGACGCCATGACCTTTATCGCCACCACCGACGATCCGCAGGCACCCGGCGTCACACGCACGTTCACCAGCTTCAGCGCCGTCGCTGCGGAAGACTTAGAAAGCCGGGTCTTCCTCGGCGTGCATTTCCGATTCGACGGTGAGTTCGGCCGCTCGGCCGGCGAGTCGCTGGCCGAGTTCGTCTTCTCGACCCAGCTCCAACCAGTCTGACCGGCGTGGGCCCGGCGCGCAGGCAACTCGTTCGGTCAGTGGCCTACCGGCTCTCGCCCGACACACGCTGAGGCGCACCCAACGGCCCGTGCACTCAACGGCCCGGACGGGGGATTGTCTCCGTCCGGGCCGTGTGTGTACGTCCTTGGCCGGTTCTGCTGTGGACTTCGGCTGGCTGCTCATCGGCAGAGAGTGCGCTCAGCGGTCGTGATCAGCACTCAGTCACTCGTGGAACGAGGCGGCGCCGGAACGCCCCGCTCAGCGCAGGCTAGCGCCGAGCACCATTCGGAGCCGAATGGCAGTCTGGGGCGAGGCTGGACAGCCATTCGGAGCCGAATCGCAGTCTGGGGCGCTGGACAGCCATTCGGAGCCGAATCGTGGTCCGCGTGGCCACCGCACGGGCAGAGCGACGATCACCCGGCGGGCCGAACCGAACAACTGGCCGATGGCCTGGAGAATGCCAGCGACTACTCAAAGTCACTGCCGTGAACGTTAAGCGATCATGACGTTGCCCTGGGTCAGCGACCCATCGGCTGGACGACGCTCATGGCCGCAGCCGGAACGGCGGGTAGGCGTCCGTGACCAGCAGTAATGCGTATCCGGTCACCCGGTTGCTCCACCGCATGACGCCCACGACGAAATCAAACAGTGAGCGTGGATAACGACCTGTGAACAGAATGGCGAACCAGGAGATGATGAGGACGACGAAAGCGGCGATGCCGAGGAAGAACAACACGATGTAGTGCGGGATCGCGAGCAGCCACTTCACCAGTTGCCGGGCCACTCACCAGGCCCAGCACGATCCCGATCGGGATCACCAGGATCAGGCGAAACAAGGTAGTGACCCGGCTCAGTCCCTGATCCGGATAGTCGACGTCGAACTGAACCGGATAACTGGCCGGATGCACCGTATCGTGATCGATCGCCGTCATCGCCATCCCTCAGGTCGGAACCACAGACACCCGCGCCAGCCGGCCCTGGCGACTCCTGTGTGTGTAGCACGGTAGATGACCGAGCCCGGCACGTCGTGCGCCCCCTACAGCAGATGACGTCATCGGTGTCGGGGATGCCGAGCTGGGGCGGCACACCTCGTCAGTTGTCGCCAGTGCGGTCGGAGCGCTCCCGGCTGCCTTCGGCCTCCGCCGCGCGGGCATGCAGCCGGGAGCGGACCTCGTCGGGGGTATACGCCCGGCGGGTACGTTCCGCCCTTGCGATCAGCACGCCGGTACCCGCGACGCCCGCGATCCCGGCCAGGCCGACGATCTTCCACCACTTCATCGGCCCAGCCTCCCACCCTCCTAGGCTGAGACCATGTCAGGTACCCCGATCAGTCTGGACGTGGCGCTAGAGCTGACCCGTACCGGCGACATCTGGCTGTTCCGCGGCTGCTCGGCGGCCGATCGCGCCATTCGTGGGTTGACCAACAGTCCGGTCAATCACGTCGGTATGTCCATCGTGATCGACGACCTCCCTGCGCTGATGTGGCACGCGGAACTCGGGCGTTCGGTGGTCGATCAGTGGACGGGTACCCACCAGCGAGGTGTCCAGTTGCACGACATGGATGACGCGGTGCGCACCTGGGTCCACAGGTACGGGCAGCGTGCCTGGCTGCGGCAGCTCACCCGACCCATCACGGCAGAGATGGAGGACGCGGTCCTGAGCTGCGTTGCCCGGCTCGACGGTACGCCGTTCCCGTCCACCGCGCGGTTGGTTGGCCGGTGGGTCCTCGGTCGGGTCCCCCAGCGGCGAGGCCCCGTGCGCGACCGGCGCCTTGACACTGCGTATTGCGCGGAGGTCGTGGCGCTCACTTACCAGGAGATGGGATTGCTTCCCACGGCGCGTCGCGCGAGTTGGTATGACGCCGGCCGGTTCTGGAGCGGTGATGACCTCGACGTGACGCGGGGTTACGCGCTCGGTGAGGAGATCGCCGTCGAGGTGCCGGTGCCGCACGATGCGAAGGCGGTCGACCGCAGGCGAGCACGCCGTCGCGGTCGGCTCGTGCGACCGGTCCGGCCCTTCACCCGCAGTGACGGCTGACCGGTGACCCCATCCCCGCGACGCCGGTTACGGCGCATTCTGGTTTGCTAGCAGAGTGAGTTCCTGGGCGAGTAGCTGGAACGCTACTGGGCTGGTGATGAGGCCACGGTGGGTGGTGCAGATCTCCCGATGCCGGGCTGCAGGGTCGAGGCTGGCCTTCCAGAGCACCACCTCGTCCTGTCGTGAGAAGACGCTCACGAAGGGCACGTCGTCGGGAAAGGAGCCCATGAGGTCGTCGCGCAACGGGCGGCAGCAGTCACCCCATAGGCAGCTGGCCCGGAACAGGCCCGGGATGCCGAGTGATCCGACGACACCGAGCCCCAGGACTTTGAGCAGGACGATCGGGTGGGCGCCGAGCAGCCGGCTGAGTGGACTACCCAGTGTGATAAGGCCCCGGACGAGTTCAGGTCGGCGTACGGCGACAGGGCGGGCGAACTGACCGCCGCGGCTGTGTGCGATGATCACGGCCTGCTCACCTGTCGCGTCGACATGCCGGGCAAGGGCGTCTTCTACCGCGATCGCGGCTCGCTGCCCGCAGGCAACGCCGTACTGAGTGGGCGCGAGCAGCGTGCGGGCGCCGATCCGGTGTAGCCAGTCCCGCAGCGGGTTGAGGACGTGGGGGCTGGTCGCCAGTCCGCCGACGACGAGGACAGGCAAGCCTGCGAGCTCGACAGCGGGGTTCCGCCAGATGGGGTGCCGGTGCAATGCCTGGTCATCAGCGCGGACCCGGGCCTGCCGGTAGAACGGCAGGTTCCAGGAGGCAGCCAGTTGTGCCAGCGGTCCGGTGTCGGCCAGGAGCCGTCCGGCCCGGCCGGGAAGGACCTCCAGCTGGCTGACCAGCGTGGTCCGGGGCAGCCTCGTGATCAGTGCGGGCGGTGCCATGTCATCCCTCCGCCAGGTGCCGTCCGTCGAGTCATGAATCAGCGAGGGAACCTCGAGGTTCGGATACACCGGCAGTACCGCCCTCACCTCGGCAGGCTGCCCCGTACCCACCGCACTAGGAGGATCATCACGGTGCGGCACCTGATACGTGGTAGGCCAGTGGCCGCCGCAGAGAACACTCCGCGGCGGCCGCTGAACGCGAGGTCAGGACTACGGCTTGGGCTCGCCGTAGAGGAGGTCGTCGATCACGACGATGTCCTTGGCCCCGCCGTCGCGGTTTCCGGCGCTGAGCACCGCGTTACCGCTCGTCATGCGCACCTCGTAGATCTGGGCGTCGGTCTTCACCCCGAGGAACGACAGGCTCTTGCTGGCAGTGGTCCCCTTGGGGACGTAGTTCCACCACAGCCGGTTACCAGAGCGGTCGTATAGCTCGATCTTCGTGCTCGTCGGCGAGTCAACATCGGTGAAGACCGCCCCGAAGCCGTGCACCGAAGCCGGTGTGCTCGTGCCGGGCACGAAGAAGCGCACCCGCGTCGTCGTGGTGCCCAGCGGAGTGAAAAGCTTCTCCGGGCTGAACGTGTTGAAGATCAACGGGTACTGCGGGTTGATGTTGCCGTAGCGGACCGGCGTGTGGGTCGGGTTGTCGCTGTCCGCGCTGACCTGGAACCGGTTGCCCGCAGAACTGGAGAACACCGCGCCGCGCGTGACCGTCGTGTTGAACAGGTCGGGCGGCATCAGCCCGGGCGCCGATATCTGATCCGGCACGCCGTCCCAGTTGATCTCCCGGCGGCCGGCGGACTGCGAGCCGGGTGTGGATCTGTTGTCCGGCTCGCCGAGCAGGGCTCGATACGCGTCGACCGTCGGCTGGAGGCCGGCGGCACTGCCCGCGGCCCCTTGGATCTTCGTGAACGACGGCGGGGCGGCGGCGTCGGCGCTCGCGTGCGCGGCCGGTACCAACGCCAGCGCGGGCACGGCGACGACGGCGGCAGCGGTCGCGAGACGACGCAGGACGCCGGCACGGGTGCTGTGGGACATGGTGGAACCTTTCTTGTCACGGACTGTTCCCGGCGATTCACCGGGACCTCGGACTCGGGGCGCGCCGCCCACGCAGGTCCGACACAGAAGAAGAAGCCCGGGCCCGGGGCAGACGGACTACGTAGATGTACGTACGACGTCGATGTAGGTACGACGTCGATGTAGGTACGACGTCGGCCGTCCCTGGCGTGCAGGACGCCGTGACCGGGCAGGATCACCCCTGCCGCTCGGCGGGTGATGAGCGCTTCTGATGGATGAGGGCGATCAGGCTGGTTCGGTTGCCTAGGCCCAGCTTTCGGTAGATGGCTTCGAGGTGTTTGTGGACGGTGCGTGGGCTGATCCCCAGGTGGCGGGCGATCTCGCGGTCGGTGAGGCCGCCCACCAGGTGCTCGACGACCTGGCGTTCGCGCGCGGTGAGCGCGGACAGCCGGGCCCCGGCTGCTGTGACCTGTTCGCTCTGTCGGCCCATGCTGCGTACCGCGGCGGTTAAGGAGGCTACGCGTTGCCGGCGAGTTACTGCTTGGGACAGGTGCGCGGTGGCCAGCTCGACGACGGCCCGGTCCCGGTGGGAGAAGCCGCGGCGGGCGCGGTTGAAGGCCAGCACAGCCGACTGGCGACTGCCGCGTTGCACTAGGCAGAGCAACTGGTCAGTGGTCCCGTGCGGCTGATAGTAGTCCGTGTACAGCGCCAGGCGACGCAAGCCAGGCAGATCAGCAAGATCAGTGAGGGCAATCGGCGTGCCCGGCGCCGCTCTCCCGGAGCGGTAGGCGGCGAATCCTGGATGCTGACCCGCAACGGCGTTATAGCCCGGAAGGTGCCTGAGGTCGGCATCGGCTGGCTCGCTGATGGCGCCCAGCAGTCGCCCGGTGGCGCGCTCAAGGCGGCTGTAGAAGGTTGACTCGCAGCCCACCAGGGTGCCCAATTGAACCAGCACATGACTGGGTATCTCGACCTCACTGTGGTCCTCATTCAACGCATACACGACGTCGATGACGGCCCGAAGATCCTTAGCTGCCAGATCAGACATCACCCTAGTAGCCTTCCGTGCTCGCTGCCTCACCAGCCATAAGAGAAGCCGCACCAGCGCGGCAGCCGCCACGCAGTGCCTACCCACAATGCAGTGCCTACCCACAGTGCAGTGCCTACCCACAGTTCTGCGGCGGATTAAAGGCTCCGCATCGATGATGAGTGTGGAATCTCACCGGAGATACCGAGTACGAAAGGGCAGCCCAAAAGGGCAGCGCGCACAATCGCCGACTCAGACCCGGAAGGGCCTAGCGGCGGCTGGTCAGCGAGGTCTACCGTGCCTCGTCCGGGGACCGCCGTGGTTCGTCGACGGTGAGCGGCCCGCATGACGAGAGCGGCGCGGCGCGCTGCGCCGCGCCGGCAGGCACTATCACGGTAGCCCAATAGTCCCGCACGGCGATCAGCGCCTCGGCCGCGGGCAGGACGTCCTTTCGCACCCAGCTGGCGCCCGGCCGCTGCTCCCAGCTGGGGCCCGGTCGCGGCCCGATCAGCTCGTAGTCGGCGGTCAGCCGCGGATCCGAGATGATGCCGGTTTTCGTGTTCCAGAAGCCGTGGGCCTGGAGGAAGGTGGGTCGCGCCTCGGTGAATATGTAGTTCCGCAGCCCTGCCATGTCGTCGTCGGCCCAGTAACGGGCGATGCGTAGGTCGGCAAGTCCGGCAAGGTCGATGAGGCCCAGCCGACTGGTCAGCGCAGTGCCGCCGAGGTCAGGAGCCAGGACGGTGCCGCGTTGCAGGCCGAGGATGTCGGCGTAGGCGTTGAAGCTGCGTCCGGTGTTCTCGGTGACATGGCACAACGGCGTGGTCGGGTCGTGGCGAAACGCTTGCGCCGATTGCCACCAGTTCACGCTGGACACGACCACGGCAGCGGCCAGCGCCGCGGCGAGACCCGTCTTACCCGTGATCGCAAGTCGTGGGACGAGATACGCGACGACGAGAGTGCCCACGAGTGCCGCCAGCGGCCATACCGGCGTTGCGAACCGGTATTCGCCCATCCAGTCCTCGACAAGGATGCTGTATGCAGTCACGCCCAGGCTGAGCGGTATGAGTAGCCCGGCAATTCCCTTGCGTAGCTGAGATGGCTGCATCAGTACAGCACCGACGCAACCGCAGCAGACGAGAACGAGTACCCAGCCGGCGTAGCCGACGAGTTCGACCGCCTTCCCGGCATCGGCCAGGACGGGCATGCGCTGCACCTTGGCGATCGCCGTGTTGGGCACCAGCATCCCGAATGTGGTCCACCGCCAGGCGAGGAAAGCGAGATAGGGCAGAGCGAAGGCGGTCAGCGAGACTGCAGCGGCCCGACCAGCCGACCGCAGGTCCCCCCGGCGGGTGAGCAGGAGCACGAGGAGCGGGTAAGCGATGGCGTAGATCGCCCCGTCCGGGCGGGTCAGCGCGGCGACGGCAGTGAGCATGCCGGTGAGCACGGCTGTCCTGGTCGCCAGCAGCCGACCGCTCACCGCGGTGTGGAACATGACCACGGCCAGCGTGACCACAGTCAGGGCAAGCAGCGCGTTCTCCAACCCAGAGAAGCACCAGATCACGAACGACGGCACAGCAGCCGTGATAGCGCCAGCTACGAGGGTGACCACACCAGGATGGCCGCACACCGCGCGGGCAGCAGCGTAATAGCCCGCGAACACGCCCGCACAGCACAGCAGGGCGACAGCCTTGGGGAACACCACGTAGTCGGGCACGCCGAACACCAGACCGTGGTCGAACACACCCAGCCACCGGCCGAGCACATGCACGGCGAGCCACGCCGGGTTGGAGAACGCCTCGACCGGCGGCGCACCCGGTTGCAGCACAGGGCCCGCCGCGGTCGCGATACTGCGGGCGTAGGCGAACGTGATCCCCGCGTCATCGATCAGCCACCTGCCGTACCAGGAGCCGTGGGCGGCGATGAGCGCGGTCGGGAGCGCGACGACTGGCACCGCCCGCCAATGGCGCGTTATCAAGCCCCGCCAGCCTGCTGCATCGCGCATGGTGACTGCCACAGCGACGCAGTGTGGCAGCACGGTTGCACGTACGAGCTACCGGCACGAGAAGGGTAGGACTCGGGCGCGTCTGGTGTGGGTCAGTACACGGTCGTTCAAGATCGTCTGATTGGGTGTGGGGATCGGGAAATGCCTGTACATCAAGCGCACCGCCGACCACGCAGACTCCGTTGACGCCGAAGCGGCCGCCCCGATGGCGTGCCGCGCTCCTGCGCGTCTTATGGATGCTTGTGCAGATTCTCGAGGGCGCGGGAGCCGTCTCATGGATGCTCATGCAGGTTACAGCACGACAAAGCGATCTTGAAACGGTCAGTACGACGTGCCGGGGCAAGCTACGGCGAGACCGGTGGTGGGGGCGGCCGCCAAGAATCGTTCCGCTGGCGTGACGCTGGCGGGGTTGACGAGACGGAGCAGTCGCAGGAGTTCCACGGCCAGCAATGCGGAGGACACCTCGGCGAGCCAGTCCTCATCGGATCAGCCTTCCACCCTCCTAGGCTGAGACCATGTCAGGTACCCCGATCAGCCTGAACGTGGCCCGTACCGGCGACGAGAGATGGAGGACGCGGTCCTGAGCTGCGTTGCCCGGCTCGACGGTACGCCGTTCCCGTCCACCGCGCGGTTGGTTGGCCGGTGGGTCCTCGGTCGGGTCCCCCAGCGGCGAGGCCCCGTGCGCGACCGGCGCCTTGACACTGCGTATTGCGCGGAGGTCGTGGCGCTCACTTACCAGGAGATGGGATTGCTTCCCACGGCGCGTCGCGCGAGTTGGTATGACGCCGGCCGGTTCTGGAGCGGTGATGACCTCGACGTGACGCGGGGTTACGCGCTCGGTGAGGAGATCGCCGTCGAGGTGCCGGTGCCGCACGATGCGAAGGCGGTCGACCGCAGGCGAGCACGCGATGTCGACGGTGCCGCCGAAGGTGCCCTCGCGTTCGTCGTAGCGGATGGCCACGCGTGGAACCGGCTCCCTCGCCGACGAAGCGAATCGGGACCCCGTGAACGTTTACGCCACCGGGATCATGGGTACCCGCTGCCCGGTATCAGCGCACAACACCGTTGCCCGCCTGCTTACCCGGCTGGTCTGGCAACGCGATCCGAACTTGTGGACCGTGCGCTGCCGCAACGGCACGGGCGTCGATCACGCATGCTGCGTTGTGCCGCTCGGGACGCGTCGCACCGCCACCAGCATGTGCCCGCTCTACCCGTCCACAAGTCTGGCTACAGCCACCTGTGCGACCTTCGGGTCACCGAGATTGCCAGCCGGCTCCCTGCCTTGACATCTGATACGGAGGATGACCATGAATACCCTGCTCACGGGTGGCGGCGCGCCCGAATGGCTGCGTGAGCTCGCCGCCGCGCGAACACACTACGAGGAAATGTTCGGCTGGCCCGTTACCCTAGAGGTTGAGCAGCAGGTTTTGGCCGCCCCAGTGGGCGGCGTGCTGGACGCGGTGACCATGCCCGCTCCGCTGGGCGAGAAAGTGCTGGCCGATTTGCAGCTCATGATGCTGGCAGGTCCTGTGATCGCCAGGCTAGACGATGCCTCGTGGATGTTCTTCACCCAGCCCGTGACAGGACCGCGTCGCGAGGTGCCAGCCGAGCTGTGCCACCTGCAGGTCCATCTCATACCCAGGGGCACCCATGTGGTCATTCCCACCCAGATCGACAGCGACAGCGGCCTGTGGTGGATCAAGCAACCGCAACCACCTCACTCCTTGCCGCCGTGGCCGGTGGTCATCGGCGTCACCCGCCGCGTCGCCGCACAGCTGATCGGCAGTGAGCCAGCAGTGAGCAGTGAGCCAGCAGTGAGCAGTGAGCCAGCAGTGAGCACAGTGCCTGGAGCCACCGATGAACATCTCGTGTTGATCGCGTCATAGCTGGGATTTGCCACCTCGCGCCTCGGTCCGCAGCTACGGCCAGCTGACCAAGCCCCTCCTCCGGTGACAGTGGTGCGCGTCCGGATCGAGGCCGCGTGCTGCGACTGTGAGACGCCGCCCAGACCGTAGCGGCGGCATAAACAGACGTGCCGCGGCGGACAGACTTTCAGCGGCACCGGCGCTGAAAGTCTGTCCGCGCCCCTGCCAGCACGTCAGGTGGCAGGCTCACACTGACCCGTTCGGCACTCACGCGCGCACGGTATCGGCGTCCTAGCGCCAGCGACGGCCGCAGCCGCGGGTGGCCATGTGATGGGGATGTGACTCACCTTCGGCCAGCTGACCGACTTGAACGCCGTGTTCGCCACCAATGCCGTGGTCGGTATCCGCGCCATCAGTGCTATCGACGATATTCAGCGGCCGGTGGCGGGGGAACATCGCGGCACCGCGGACGGTTTCAGGTTGGGGTTGGGTCGTCTGGCAGACTGTTGCGGTTGACTGCGGCCCACGGCAGTCCGGCTCCGGTTCACCCCATCTAACTGCCACGGGGACCCGGCGGCCACGAGGAGAGGACATCCATGAAGCAGGGCATCCACCCGGAGTATGTCGAGACGCAGGTCACCTGCGGCTGTGGCAACACCTTCACCACCCGCAGCACCAAGCGCACCGGCCAGATCCACGTCGAGGTGTGCTCCAACTGCCATCCGTTCTACACGGGCAAGCAGAAGATCCTGGACACCGGCGGCCGGGTCGCGCGCTTCGAGAAGCGCTATGGCCGCCGGAAGAAGTAGGACCCTCAAGCGCGGCGCGTCCGTCCTGGCCGCACGGGCGCGCCGGACGTGAGTAGGGAGCAGTGAGGGCAGTGGACACTGCCGCAGTGCAGGAGCTGCTCAACCAGCACGCCGAGCTGGAGCGCCTGCTCGCCGATCCCGCGCTGCACGCCGATCCCGGCGCCGCCCGCAAGGCCGGGCGGCGCTATGGGGAGCTGTCCCGCATCGTCCGGGTCGCCCGCGACCTGGACCAGGCCCGCGATGACCTCCAGGCGGCTCGCGAACTCGCCGCCGAGGACCCCGCCTTCGCCGCGGAGGCCGAGACCATCGCCGACCGGGTTCCACAGCTGGAGACCGAGCTGGCCGACCTGCTGGCGCCCCGCGACCCGCACGACGGCTCCGATGTGCTGATGGAGATCAAGTCGGGGGAGGGCGGCGTGGAGTCCGCGCTGTTCGCCGCGGATCTGCTGCGGATGTACCTGCGCTACGCCGAGCGGCACGGCTGGCGGGCCGAGGTGCTCGACGCTACCGAGGTCGAGCTGGGCGGGTACAAGGACGTCACGGTCGCGGTGAAGGGCAACCCTGCCTCGCCGGAGACCGGCGTATGGGAGCGGCTGAAGTTCGAGGGTGGGGTACATCGCGTGCAGCGCGTCCCGGTCACCGAGTCCCAAGGCCGGATTCACACCTCCGCGGCCGGGGTGCTGGTCTACCCCGAACCGGACGAGATCGAGATCGACATCGACGA
Organism: Pseudonocardiaceae bacterium; assembly: GCA_050699435.1. Classification (GTDB taxonomy): domain Bacteria; phylum Actinomycetota; class Actinomycetes; order Mycobacteriales; family Pseudonocardiaceae. The sequence goes on from JBOHGM010000087.1 coordinate 13,699, forward strand.
GAAAGACCTGCGCATCGACGTGTACCGGTCCTCGGGTCCGGGCGGGCAGAGCGTGAACACCACCGACTCCGCGGTGCGCATCACCCACCTGCCCACCGGCATCGTGGTGTCCTGTCAGAACGAGAAGTCCCAGATCCAGAACCGGGCCCGGGCCCTCGTCGTGCTGCGCGCCCGGCTGCAGGCGCTGGCCGAGGAGAGGGCGCAGCAGGAGGCATCCGAGCAGCGGCGCTCCCAGGTCCGCACGGTGGATCGCTCCGAGCGGGTACGCACCTACAACTTCCCGGAGAACCGGATCTCCGATCACCGGGTCAACTACAAGGCGCACAACCTCGATGCGGTGCTCGAAGGAGATCTCGACGGGGTGCTCGACGCGCTGGCTGCCGCCGACCGTGCGATGCGGCTTCGCCACCTGTGAGTGATGTTGTCTGCGCTGGAGTACTTCGACGCTGGAGTACTTCGACGCCGGATTTCGCGAGGGCAATGCGGCCGATGGTCGACAGATAATACACGACTAGCCATTGTTCGTCATGCTGCATCGGGTGCTCTTGCGGGCTCAGCAAGGCGCGTGGTACACAGGTTGAGTGTCTATTGTAAGGTGGTTACTCTCTTGGAAGATGTTGCTCCCGTCGTGAGCCAGCCGCCCCACACCCCGCTACCAATCGTCCTGAGGGATCTCGTCGCCGGAAGCTGGGTTTCCCAGGCGATCAGCGTGGCCGCCCGACTCGGTGTGGCGGACGCACTGGTCGATGGGCCCCGGGGTGTTGAAGACATCGCCGAGGCCGTCGGGGCGCACCCGCCAACGCTTTACCGGTTGCTGCGAGCGCTCGGAGACGTCGGCGTCGTTACCGAGTTAACTGGTCCCCGCTTCACCCTCACCCAACTTGGTGAGCTGCTGCGCAGCGACGTTCCCGGGTCCCTGCGGGCGTGGACGACGATGATGGGGATGCCCTTCGTCCGCGACGCCTGGACCGACCTCTACCAAACCTTGCTCACCGGGGAATCCGCCTTCGGCCGGGTGCATGGGAAGGCCGTGTTCGACTACCTTGCCGAGCATCCCGACGACGCAGCCGTCTACAACGCCGGGCTAGCCTCGTTTACGAGTGTAATGCGGGCGGCCATCCCCACGGCCTATGATTTCGGGCAATTCGACACAGTCGTCGACGTGGGAGGTGGCAACGGCACACTGCTGGCCGCGATTCTGTCTACGCACCGTGAAGTGCGCGGGGTGCTGTTCGACCGGCCTAACGTTGTGGTTGATGCTGGTCCGATACTGGACGCCGCCGGTGTGGCCGACCGCTGCCGGGTGCAATCCGGCAGCTTCTTTGAGTCCGTGCCCCCCGGCGCCGATGCCTACCTGATAAGCAACGTCTTGCTCGATTGGGACGACGAAGCCGTGCTTCGCATACTGCGCACCTGCCGGGCGGCCATGGCTGAGCAGGCCCGCCTCCTCGTGATCGAAACGATAATTCCGGACGGCACCGAGCCGTCGGCGACGAAGCTGTTCGACCTGCAGATGCTCGTCATGAGCCCCGGTGGTCGGCAGCGCAACGGTGCTGAGTATGCGTCGCTGTTCGAGCAGGCAAACTTACGCCTCAACAGAGTAATCCCGAGCCGTGGACCCGCCAGCCTTGTCGAAGCTGTCCCCCTCTCAGGCTAGTTGTCTGCAACTACCACCCACGGGCACGCGCTAGTCTGCGGCCCGTGAGCAGACAACCGCTGCGCAGGGCGGTGCTTGAGGCGGAACGGATTCTTACCGAGGCGGGCATCGCCTCGCCTCGGGTGGATGCCGAACTCCTCGCGGCGCACGTTCTTGGCGTGCCGCGCGGCCGGTTGCCGATGGTCCCGCTCGTTGATCCACCGGTAGTCGAGAGCCTGCGTGAGCTGGTGTTGCAGCGCGCAGCGCGGGTGCCGTTGCAGCATCTCACGGGGCTGGCCGCGCTGGGTGGGGTGGACCTGGCGGTGGGACCTGGGGTGTTCATCCCGCGCCCGGAGACCGAACTGCTGCTGGTCTGGGGCCTGGCCGTGCTGGCGGACGTGCCGCGGCCGCTGGTGGTCGATCTGTGCACGGGCTGCGGTGCACTTGCGCTCGCGGTGGCGCATGCGCGGCCGGACGCGCAGGTGCATGCCGTGGACAAGGACCCGGTGGCGCTGAGCTGGGCGCGGCACAACGCCGAAGCCCGGGCGGTGGCCGGCGATAACCCGGTCGTGCTGCAGTGCGGTGACGTCGCCGACCCGGATCTGCTCGGCAGCTTGGATGGCATGGTTGATCTGGTGCTGTGCAATCCGCCCTATGTGCCCACCGGGGCGCCCACCCCGCCGGAAGTCGCCCTGCATGATCCACCTGCTGCCGTCTTCGCGGGCCAGGACGGTCTCGCTGTGATCGGTGCCGTGGTGCGCACCGGCACTCGGTTGCTCCGGGAGGGCGGGGGCATCGCCATCGAACACGACGATTCGCACGCTGCGGCCGTTCCCGGGCTGCTGGCCGCACGCCGGGTGCTCATCGAGGTGACCGACCACCTCGATCTCGCCGGCCGACCCCGGTTCGCCACCGCGCGACGCCGTGCGGTGCCCTCCTAGCGGGGGCTGCACCGGTTAGTCCGGCGTGCTGGTGAGCACACCCAGGGTGAGGTCGGCGACCGCCCGCATACCGCTGGCGTTCGGGTGTACCGGATAGGCCGGACTGGTGGGGACGATCCCCTCCACCCACTTCACCGGCGGCGGCTGGCAGGTGTCGTGCCCCAGTGCGGCCGCGTATGCATCGACGAACAGCGCACCATGGGCTTCGGCCTGCTCGGCGAGCATCTTGGTGAGCTGCTGCTGGATACCGTCCAGATAGGGCACGTCGCCGCGGGAGATCGGCACGATCGGCCAGCAGCCGACCGCGGGCGGCAGGATCCGCAGATAGCCCACCAGCAGCACGGTTGCATCCGGGGAGCGTTTCCTGATCCCGTCCAACACGCCGGCGACCTGCGGGGCCGCCGCGATGATGCGCTCGGCGAAGACGTCGGAGCCGCCAGCGGTGGCCAGGCGGCGGCACGGGTCGCCCAGCGGGTCGGAGAAACTGAGCCGGCCGCAGGTCAGGACCATGTTTGAGTACCCGATGTCATTGCCGCCGATGCTCACCGTGACCAGATCGGTGTCCTCGCGCAGCGCGGTGAACTGTGCTGGGTTGCTGCCCAGCGGAACCCGCTGAGCAGCGGTCATGTCCTCGGTCACCGCGCCGCTGCAACTGACGTCGGTGAACTCCTCGACGCCGAGGCCCGCAGCGACCAGCGCCGGATAGTTGCGGGTGGACCGGGCACACCCGATCGGGTCGGTGCGCTGCACGGGGATGAACGGACCCGCGGCGAAGGAGTCCCCGAGCGCGACGTAGTGCCCCGTCCCGTCGAGGGCCTCGGCAATCGTGGGAGCCCCGGTAGCTCCGGCCGTTCCGGTGGCGACGAGTCCGAGCAGCGCCACCAGGGCGGCAAGAGCGGCGGCGACGCGGCGATGCCCAGGCACTCGAACCCCCAAAAGCCGAAGGATGCTCGCGAGGTCGGATCGTGCCCGGCCGGTCACGGGCTGTCAAACGCCGTCTGGGTGCCCGCCTATCGAGGGATCGTGGGTGGTCGTAGTCTGCGAATCTGTGAGCACGGTCCATGACTGCAGGCAACCCGACACCCGCATCGCCGGGCTAGCCGCGGCCGCCGGGGCGGTCCGGGCGGGCCAGCTCGTGGTGCTGCCCACCGACACCGTCTACGGGCTGGGCTGCGATGCATTCTCCTCGATGGCGGTGCAGGGACTGCTGGATGCCAAGGGGCGCGGGCGGGACCTGCCGGTGCCCGTGCTGGTGGGTTCCTGGTCCACCGTGGACGGTCTGGTGCTCGGCGTACCGGCGCAGGCGCGCCAGCTGATCGAGGCGTTCTGGCCCGGCGGGGTGTCGCTGGTGCTGCCGCATGCGCCCTCGCTGGCCTGGGATCTCGGTGACACCCGGGGCACCGTGATGCTGCGAATGCCGCTGCACCCGGTCGCCCTCGAACTGCTCCGCGAGGTGGGCCCGATGGCCGTGTCGAGCGCGAACCGCTCCGGCCACCCGCCGGCCGCCAGCGTCGAACAGGCCCGCGAGCAACTCGGCGACCGGGTGCCGGTCTACCTCGACGGCGGCCCCTCCGGGGAGCCGGTGGCCTCCACCATCGTCGACCTCACCGCTGACGATCCGGTGGTGCTGCGCGAGGGCGCGATCACCGCCGGCGAGATCGGTGCCGTGCTTGGTCTGAGCGTCCAGGTCGCCGGCTGACTGAGGCTCGCCCCGCCACACCGGCCTACCGGCGAGGCTGATCGCCCCCGGCATTAGCCTGGCGCCCGTGGGACCCATACCCGCACCCGCCGGATTGCCGCTGCGGGAGTACCTGCTGGTCGGTCTCATCACCGCGGTGGTGACCTACCTGCTCACCGGGCTGGTGCGGCGCTTCGCGCTGCGCGCCAATGCGGTGGCCAAGCCCCGCGACCGCGATGTGCATCTGACGCCGATTCCGCGCCTCGGTGGGTTGGCGATGTACGGCGGGATCCTCGGCGGCGTGCTGCTGTCGCACCAGCTGCCGGTACTACGCCGGTCCTTCGAGTTCTCCTGGGACGTCGTGGCGGTGCTGGTCGCGGGCGGGATCATCGTGCTGGTCGGCGCGCTGGACGACCGTTTCGAACTGGACTCGCTCACCAAGTTCGCCGGTCAGGTGACGGCGGCCGGGATGCTGGTGCTCTTCGGTGTGCAGTGGTTCATCTTCTGGGTGCCGTGGAACGGCGGCGCGGACTCGGTAGGTTCGGTGCTCATCCTCGGGCAGGACCAGGCGGTGCTGCTCACCGTCGGGCTCGCCGTGGTGATGGCGAACGCGATGAACTTCGTCGACGGGCTCGACGGGCTCGCTGCGGGCGTCGGGCTCATCGCGGCGGTTGCCATCGGAGCGTTCGCGCTGCAGCTGCTGGCGACGTCGGGTGGCAGCGTGTCCGCCTACCCGCCCACGCTCATCGCGGCCCTGGTTGCTGGCGCCTGCCTGGGGTTCCTGCCGCACAACTTCCAGCCGGCGCGGATCTTCATGGGCGACTCGGGCGCCATGCTGATCGGGCTCATGCTCGCCGGGGCGACGACCAGCGCATCCGGCAAGATCGACCCGAGCCAGTACAGCCCCGCCGACGCGTTGGCGTTGCTCTCCCCGCTGCTGGTGGTGGCTGCGGTGCTGTTCGTGCCGCTGCTTGACCTGCTGCTCGCCGTGGTCCGCCGCACCCGCGCAGGCCGCAGCCCGTTCGCCGCCGATAAGCTGCACCTGCACCACCGGCTGCTCGAGATCGGGCACTCGCACCGCCGCGCCGTGCTACTGATCTACCTCTGGGCTGCGCTGCTCGCCTTCGGTGCTGTTGCGCTGACCGTGTTCGACGTTCTCGTGGTGGTGTGGGGGATCGCGCTCGGACTGCTCATCGCCGTCCTCAGCTCTGTGATCCCACGGTTGCGGACGCGCTGATGAGACCCCGATCACAGCGACAGAACCGCAATTAAGGGCTGGTGAGGGCGTGCAGAGGGGATCCCGGCCGTGTGATAACGTCTGGCTCGTCCCACGCGGGTGCTGATCCAGCCTGGGATCGGTCAGGCCGGCCCATCGACAGCGTTCACGATTTGTTCGCCTCTGCATGTTGTCCCTGGACTGCGAGGAGTGCCTTTGAGCGATGGCGACGGGTGACGCCATGCGCCCGCTGAGGTAGGTGTTGTGAAGCGACGGAGCGATCCGGACCTCTCGACTCTCTTGAGCTTCGGACTTGCGACGGCCGCCTGCCTGGTGGTCGGGCTGGGTCTCGGGTGGCTAGTCGATCTGGCTCTGGATACCCTGCCGGTGTTCCTCCTGGTGGGACTGGGCCTCGGAATCGTGGCAACGTGCCTCTACATCTACTACCAGATCAAGAGCTTCCTGAAGGAGTAGTCGGGCCAACCAAATGATCATGATCAGAGTAGAAGGACACCCGTGATCCCTGATCTGGGTCCGGCGCGCTCCACCCAAGAAGCCAGGGCCGGACACCTCGGGGCCGGACACCTCAGACGACTGGCCACCGTGGCGGTGTGCCTTGCGGTGACCGCCGTGGCGATCCTGGCCCCGTTCGGGCATCTGGCGACCGCCTTGTTCGGCTGCCTGGGGCTCGGCCTCGGTCTGCTGAACATGGCCCTCATCCAACGATCGGCAGCACGATTCGCGAACAGTGCTGATCCCCATCGCACACGCAAGGGCACGGTGAACGTTCTTGGTCGGCTCGCCGTCATCACCGTCCTCGCCGTGGCGATCGCGCTGCTTTTCCGGCCCGACGGCTTCGCTGTATTCGGAGGTCTCGTGGTGTTCCAGCTCCTCATGATCGTGACCACGCTGGTGCCCCTCGTCAAGGAGATGCGCCGGACCGGAGCCCAGGCATGAGCGAGCTGGTGATGGCCGCTGAGGGCGAGATTTCTGTCGGACAGCACCTTCAGTGGTCGGTTTTCGGGCTCACCGTCAACGTGGATACCCTCATCTCGACGTTGCTGTCCGCCGCCATCGTGCTCGGGTTCGCGTGGCACCTTCGGGCCAAGGCTCAATCGGAGTCCAAGGTCCCCACCGGCGCGCAGCTGGCCTTCGAAACCGTGACTGTGCAGATTGAAAAGCAGGTCGAGCAGAACCTGGGGCTGCGTACCGCGCCGTTCGTCGCGCCGCTGGCGATCAGCCTTTTCTTCTTCATCCTCATCTCGAACTGGCTAACGCTGCTGCCGCACGCCTTCGATGAGTACCTGCGCCCCCCTTCGGCCGACATCAACTTCACCTTGCCACTCGCGTTCCTCGTCATCCTCCTCGTGCACATCACGGGGGTCCGGAAGAAAGGCGCGGGACACTACTTCGCGCACTTCGCCAAGCCCTTTCCCGCGCTGCTGCCGATCGAAATCATGCAGGAGATCGTCAAACCGTTCAGCCTCGCCCTGCGGCTCTTCGGCAATATCTTGGCCGGCACGGTCATGGTGGCTGTGCTCGCGCTGCTGCCCGGATACATCGAATGGGCCCCGACCGCGGCCTGGAAGCTGTTCGATTTGTTCATCGGCCTGCTCCAGGCCGTGATCTTCGTCATTCTGACGATCATCTACTTCGGCTCAGCGGCGGGACCCGAGCAGGAGGAGGCGCACTAACGGCCACCACAGCTGCAGCCCCTTCACCATCCGAGACATTCCACCCGACGACATTCCACACGACGGCGATGAAGCCCGGTTTCGAGACAAGAGGAAAGATATGGCGCTTACTGAACTGATCCTCGCTCAGCAGGGCGGTACCACCGGCTCCATCGAGCTTGCCGGTGCGTTCATCGGTGGTGGCCTGGCACTCGCCGGCGGCGCCATGGGCGCGGCGATCGGTGACGGCCTCGCCGGCGGCGCGACAATTAACGGCGTCGCGCGGCAGCCCGAGGCACAGGGCCGGTTGTACACCACCTTCCTGCTCACCGTCGGCCTGTGCGAGGCGATGTACTTCATCAATCTCGCCTTCATGGCGACCTTTGTGTTCGTGCTCGCCGGCTGAGAGGCTGGATCGCTGAGAGGCTGGATCGCTGAGAGGCTGG
>JBOHGM010000088.1:0-20361 GCA_050699435.1 Pseudonocardiaceae bacterium
ATATCGGTCGGCTGCTCGCCAAGCTCGACGCCAGGGATCGCGCCCAGCTCGTGATCGTCGGATACGAAACCGGCCTGGTCCGCGCCGGGGGGGCGTCCAGCGGCAACGATCGTAGGGAATTCCCCGATGCGGATAAGGCGGCCCATCGCGTTCGGTTCCCCTAGGCGCGTCCTGCCCTCAGACGGCACGGCGTGGGGAGGCCACGATGAGCATCGCAACGGAGCGCTGCCAAGCAGCCCAGGCCGAACTCGTCACGGCCACCGGGCGGCCCGGCCAGGCGACCGCTGATCTGGCCCTGGTGGGCGCGGAACTCGAGGTGCCGTTGGTGACCGGCGGTTGGCGCCGTTACGTCAATCTCGACTACGCCGCCAGTGCCCCCTGCCTGGTGTCAGTGCAGCGGGCGGTCGACGCGCTGCTGCCGTGGTACTCCAGCGTGCACCGCGGCGCCGGGTACAAGTCCCAGCTGGCCACCGAGGCATACGAGGGAGCCCGGGCAGCGGTACGATCGTTCGTCGGCGCCCGCCCCAGCGACACGGTCGTGTTCACCCGCAACACCACCGACGCGATCAACCTGCTGGCCGCCGCGCTGCCACCGGAGGCCGAGGTACTCACGTTCGCCTCCGAGCATCACGCCAACCTGCTGCCGTGGCGCCGGCATCGGGTCACCTACCTGCCGGTGCCTGCCAGTCCGGCCGAGGCACTGGAGCGTCTCGATCGCGCACTGGCAGCGGCGTCCGGCGAGCCTCGGCTGGTGGCGGTGACCGGGGCGTCCAACGTCACCGGCGAGATCTGGCCCTACCCACAGATCACCCGGCTGGCCCACGAGCACGACGCGCGGGTACTGCTCGATGCCGCTCAGCTGGCCCCGCACCATCCGATCGACATGACCAGCGAGGACATCGACTACCTGGCGATCTCGGGGCACAAGCTCTACGCCCCGCTCGGCGCCGGGGCGCTGGTCGGCCGGCCCGACTGGCTCACGGCCCGCGAGCCGTTCCTGGCCGGCGGTGGCGCGGTGCGCTACGTCGCTGTCGACGGGGTGCTCTGGGCCGACCTGCCCGACCGGCAGGAGGCCGGCTCACCCAACGTGCTCGGCGCGGTCGCCCTCGGCGTGGCCTGCCGAACCCTGCAGGCCACCGGCATGCACCAGCGGGCCGCTGCCGAGGCCGACCTGCTCGACCTCGCCCGCACCGGTCTGGCCGCCATCCCTGGCATTCAGCAGTACCGGCTGTGGGCGCCGGACCACCCCCGCGTCCCCGTCCTGCCGTTCACCCTCCGCACCGTTACCTATGCGCAGCTCGCCGCGGTGCTCAGCGCCGAGTACGGCATCGGGGTGCGCCACGGCTGCTTCTGCGCCCACCCGCTCATGATGGCACTGCTGCGCATCAGCCCTGCGCACCGCGCTCACCTCTACCACGATCTCAGCCGGGGGCAACCCGCTGAAGTGCCCGGAGCAGTCCGCGCCAGCATCGGGCTCGGCACCACCAGCGCCGACATCGCCCATCTCATCGACGCTCTGGACACCATCGCCACCGCAGGCCCACGCTGGTCGTACCGCTGCACCCCCGACGGCACCGACTGCCAGCCCGACCCCGACCCCCGGCCACGTCCTCCCCTGCCATTCGACCTTGCCTGACCCTGCGTCCGACGGCTGCAGAAAAGCGGAGCGCTTCCGGGAATGCCCTAATCCCGTAGCCTTAGTGGGTTAACACTCAACGTCGGTGGGCCACGATGTGTGGTTGGCACCGGCGTCGGGCTAGGGGTGGGTGGTCATGCTCGCCGATTTCAGTGCGTCGAAGCGCACGCTCGTGGGTCGTGAGCGTGAGTGCCGGTTACTCGGCGGCATGGCCGACGGCACCTCGACCGGGGGTGCGGCGGCGGTGATCCGCGGGGAGGCGGGGGTCGGGAAGACCGCGCTGCTGGAGCAGATCGCGGCGACGGTGCCGACCCGCGTGTTGTGGGTTCGCGGGGTGGAGTCAGAGGCGGTGCTGCCGTTCGCTGCGGTGTCGGATCTGCTGGTGCCGCTGCGCGGATTGTTCGATCATCTCCCTGAGGTACAGCGTGATGCGTTGGAGGTGAGCCTGGCACTCAAGTCCGGCATTGCGGCGAGCCCGCTGGGCGTGTGTGCGGCGGCGCTGGGTGTGCTGGCTGCCGCTGGTGAGCAGGAGCCGCTGCTCGTCCTGGTTGACGACTTTCAGTGGGTGGACCCGTCGTCACAGCAGGTCCTGCTGTTCGTGGCGCGTCGCCTGTCGGCTGAGCGGGTGGTCATGCTGCTGGCCGTGCGGGACCCCTCCGGCGACGAGACGGCCGCGCTCACCCTGCCCACGATCCACCTGGCCGGACTGTCCGTGCAGGAGTGCCGCGCGCTGGTCGCCACGCTGCACGTGGAGGTGTCCCCTGCGGTCCTGGGAAAGATCGTCGAGCAGACCGGGGGCAACCCGCTGGCCGTGATCGAGACCGTGCGCACCGCTGCGCCCGAGCTCCTGCGGGGCAGCGGTGCAGGCTTCGCGGGCCCGTCACTGGGACCGTCACTGCATCGCATCTGGTCTCGTCTGGTCGACGACCTGCCCGAGCCCACCCGGGTCGCCCTGTTCGTCCTCGCAGCGAGCAATTCCTCGGCTCCGGGCGGTCTCGCGCCAGTACTGGAGGGGCTCGGCGCGTCGCTGGCCGACCTCGTGCCCGCCGAGCGCAATGGCCTGCTCCGGGTCTCACCGCGTGCGGTCAAGCTGCGACATCCGCTGCTGCGGCCGGTCATCCTGGAGTGCACACCGCTGGCTACCCGGCTGCTGGCCTACCAGGCGCTTGCCCAGCACGCGGACGATCACCTGCGGGCCTGGTACCTCGCCGCGTCGGTCACCGGGCCGGACGACACCGTCGCCGACGGCCTGGTCGCGGCGGCCGTGGGGGCTCGGGAACGCAGCGGGTACCACACCTCTGCTCGCACCTGGGGCAGAGCCGCTGAGCTCACCGTCGAACCCCACCAGCGCGCCGAGCGGCTGCTGGCCGCAGCCCACGACGCCGAGCTGGCTGGTGAGTCCGATCTGGCGCGCGCCTGGTGTGAAGACGCCCTGGCGCTTCGGGCCGACCCCTGTTTCGCCGCTGACGTGGAGCTTATCCGGGGCCGGGCGAACACCTGGCTCGGGCATCCGCTGCGTGCGGTCGACGACTTCGTCCGGGCTGGTGACGCGGTGCTCGAACACGACCCGCGACGCGCGGCACGGTTGTATGCCGAGGCCGCAATGCCGTGCACCATGGCGGGCCGGGTACCTCAGGCGCTCGCCCTGGCCCGGCGCAGCGAGGCAGCAGAGACCTCGGGTGGTGTGCGATCACTGCACAGTGTGGCCACCATGGCGGTGAATCTTGTCCTCGCCGGCCGCACCACGGACGCTCGTCACCATCTCGTCCTCGCCGAGCAGTTGACCAAGACAGCCGACCCGTTGATGGACCTGCAGAGCATCACGGCGCTCGGGCAGAGCCGGGTCTGGCTGGAGGAACACGACCTGGCACGCACGTTGTTCAGCGGTGTGATCGAGGCGGCCCGCCGGGCAGGCACACCCACGGGCCTTGCCCTGGCGTTGGGCGGGCGCTGTGAACTCGCCGGGTGGACCGGGCACTGGGCGGCCGCCTATGCCGACGCCACCGAGGCCCTGCACTGGGCCGAGGAGCTGGGCCAGGTGAGCGCGGTCTCCTACGCACTGTCCGCGCTCGGCCGCCTCGACGCCGCCCGCGGCGAGGTAGCCCTGTGCCGACAACGGCAGGACCTGGCACGCCAGCACGTCGGCTCCTACGGGATCGACGCCATGCGCGTCTACATCCCCAGCGTCCTCGGGTTCGCCGCGCTCGGCGCGGGCGACCTCGATACCGCAGTACACCACCTCGACCAGGCCTGGAACGCAGCCCAGGACACCGGGCTGGGCGCCACCAACGTCGTCCCCTTCGCCGGTGACCTCGTGGAGGCACATCTTCGGGCGGGCAACACCGGCCGCACCGGTGAGGCGCTGGCCTGGCTGCAGGAGCGGGCCACCGCCACCGGGCTGGTCTACCCCGCGGCAGCTGCGGCCCGCTGTCGCGGTCTGCTCGCAGGCAACCTCGACCTCGCCACCCGCCACTTCGCCGAGGCGACCGCGCTGCACCGGCGGTGCCCGATGCCCTTCGAGCGCGCCCGCACTCTGCTGTGCCAAGCGGAGACCCTGCGCCGGCTGCGGCGCCCCGCCGCGGCCCGGCCCTTGCTACGCCAGGCGCTCACCGTCTTCACCGACCTCGGGGCCCGGCCCTGGGCGGCCCGCGCCGAGACCGAGCTCGCCGCCACCGGCGCCCGCCCCCTCCCCGGCCGGGACCATGAGCGCCCCGGCCTGGACGTCCTCACCCCGCAGGAATTTCAGATCGCCCGCACCGTCGCCGAGGGCCACAACAACACCGAGACGGCTGCGGCGCTGTACGTCTCCCGCAAGACCGTCGAGGCCCACCTCACCCGCGTCTACCGCAAACTCGGCGTCCGCTCCCGCACCGAACTCGCCCGGCTGCTGGCCCACACCCCGCCCGACGTCGCTGCCCCGACCCGGATCACGTCGTAGGGAATCGCCTCTCGGGATCACCGCCATATTCCTTGTTAAGGAATTGGCGTAGCGGTCGAGACCGTGGAACAAACCGTCGGCCGATTCACCATAGTCGTAAGGCGCCACGTGCTCGGCCAGCACATGCGCCTGGTCAGCGAACAAGAACTCACCATCGATACGACGGGCGTCGCCGACTCCCAGAGTGACGGTGCGGGACGATTCGAGATCGAAAATCTCGCCGAGACCATTGACATCGGACACTACGACGGATTGACCGTCGCTGCTCACCGCAGAGGTCGTCGCGGTGCGGGTCCTCGTCTCGGCGTGGCCCACCTGCTCGGGCTGTCCGTTCTGCGCCATCCGCCAGACGTCGATGCGCGTTCCGCTGGCGACTTGGCTGTCATCGCCCACCGGAGGATTCGTGATGACGACGAGGTGAGAACCGCGCTGTGCTGCATGGACCCGATCATATAGGCCGGTGGCAAGCTGCTTTTGATCCTCCGGCCAGATTGCTTGCAGAATCAGCCTTCCGCCATATTCCCCAGATTCCTGCGCAACGAGACGAGTGCCGCTACCGAGCAGTCTGACCAGGAGTCTTTCAGCGGCAATCTCGTCTACTGGAGTTCGCTCCACCGCCAACTCGGCGAGCGACTCACTGTCCCACACCCTGATGCGCTCGTTGTCCACAACCCCGAAACGGCTACCGTCGGCGTTGAAGGAAATCGTGAATTCGTCCGTCAACTCGACAGGGTCACTGGCTGCGATCGGAACCCCCACCCGTCGCTGACGGGCACGCATGTCCCACAACTTCAGAGATGTCCCGCTGCGGCCTGCGAGTGTTCACCCCCACCGAGAGACCGACGAGCGGTCACGCAAGGCGAAGATCGCCATGTGGAACCGATTACGACCACGAGTGCATCACGAACTCTGCTGGTTCCGTCAACGGAGAGCCAGGGGCAGCAGCATCTGTGGGCACGGGACTTCCGGTAGATGCACAAAGAGCCCGCAAGGCGGGCTCTTTGGCTGTGCAGGAGATCCGAGGACCATCCCGCAGGCTGAGTATAGCATGCAGAGCAGGTTCCTGCCAGCATCGTGGTAAGGCTCGACGCCGACAACCCAACGTGGTCCGAGCGTCCCTGCGGGCTGCGCCTGGCCGAGGTGGCGGTAGTCCGGCTGCCGCGGATACATCCGCACATGCTGCGGCACCTTCTTCACCACCAAGCTCGACACTGCGGTTGACCTGCGGATGTGGAGATCGCCGCCCGGCACGCCTATCCACGCACCACGATGCGCTACGACCGGGCCGCAGAAACCTCGACCGCTACCCCAACGACATCCTCGCCGCACACGAGCAGAAGCGACCGTGAGGCAACAGCGGCTGACGCCTGCAGGCACGTCCTCTTCTGCCGCTATCCGTGCGCGGTGTCGACGCAAGCCGTGCTGTGATGGCCGAGCGGATCGATCCTGAAGATCGCAAGCCAGCGCGACCGGGGCGACATCACGTGTGACGCGAACTCACGTCCACCGGGCCGTTGACGACTCCTCGAACCGATCCCCACCGATCAGTCCTGAGCCGGCGAGGCTGCGGCTGGTGACCCGGTCGGGGCCGTACCCTGAGCCCGTGGACGAGCGGTCGCTGTGGGAGGGCAGGACATTGCGGGAATGGCTGCCGGTTGCCGTCGAGGACGTGGTTCGGGCGGCGGCGCCGCGACGGATCGTACTCTTCGGTTCGGTGGCTCGCGGCGATGAGGGTCCAGACAGCGACCTCGACCTGCTCGTGGTCTTCGACCGGATCGACCCGGCGGACCGAACGCGGCTGATCAGCTCGATCCGGCGTGCCATCAGCGCACGGGCGCCGATCGATGTCTTCGTGACCGATCTGACCGAGTACGAGCGCCGCAAGGACGTCATCGGATCGATGGCCTACTGGCCAGCCCGCGAGGGTGAAGTCGTGTATGAACGCGCCTCGTGACGTCTCGGCTGCGGCGCGGCCGTGGCTGGTGCAGGCGGCCGAGGACCTCGCCACCGCGCGGCGCCTGGTCGATGACGGTGAGTCACCACCTCGGCTGGTGGCCTTTCTCGCGCACCTCGCCGCCGAGAAGGCGCTGAAAGGTGCGCTCATCGCGCGCGGCATCGCGACCCGCAAGATTCATGACCTGGTCGAGCTGCAGTCCTCGCTCATTTCGGACGACGCAGCGACCGTCTCGTCCGACGACATCGACGCTCTCGTGCCGTGGAACATCGCCGGCCGCTACCCGGCCGACCTCGGCGATCCCGGCCCCGAGACAGCAGCATCGGCGGTGGACGCCGCCGGGCGCATCGTGGATGCCCTGAGTCGACGGGTTCTCCCGGGCGGCTGAGTCCAGCGGTAGGCGTTTGCGGCAGGTGATGGCCGATCGCATCCCGGGCGGGCGTTGACCCCGTCGTCGAGGCATTCCCACGGACTTCCGGGGCGACCACTGAGCCGGCGGTGCAGCGGAGGTCGTCGAGGTCGCGAGAGGTGCCACGACGGTGCGCGACAGCCGCGCACCGTCGATCGGCGGCCGCTCCTATCGATACGCCCTCACGTCGACTCCGCGTCCCGTCAACGAGAGTCATAGGCACTCATCTGCCGATGAGCGGGCGTTGGCGGCGCAATACGATCCGGCGTCGCTCAAGGTGACCTGCGGCCGTCTCCCAACTTAGGGTCGGAGACGGTTACGTCGGTATGACCTCAGCTGGCTCTTGAGACGACTGTGGCTGGCGCTGGGGGCGGTCGCGTCAACCGAATCATGCACGGCTGTGGTTCGGGGCCTCCCCAGCTTAACTGGGTAGGCCTTACGGGTTGAACGCATCCGTACCCGGGAATCTATGGTGACGAGGTCATCGGTACGGTCGGCACCGCGTCGGTTTCGCCGCAGCTCCCCCACCTATCCGGCAAGAGATCGCCGCGGACCTGTAACGGCCCGATTCGAGCCGGCGATAGCTTTGGTGTGCCAACAGTGGACGTAGGATCGGGCAAGGGCAGGCCGATCGCACTCATCGGATGGGTGGTGGTGGCGATCGGCCTACCGGGCATCGCGATAGGAATATGGCCGGACTTCGTGGTGGACGACCCGGCCATCGCAATGGTTATTCTCGTCACCTATGAGGTCGCGCTTGCCATGATAGGATTCGCCAGTGAGATCGTCAGGGATTTGCAGGGACACGTGCGGAAGCTAGTCGTTGATTACGTCGTTCGGAGGGTTTGGGAGCACTTTTCCCACTTCGACAGACACTATCGGGATTTTGTGCTAGGTGATTTAAGTTTACGTGTCATTGATTTGAACGACCTTCCAACTGTCGGGTCTTACACACCGGCATTGGATGAGGTCTTTGTCGATGTGAACTTGGCGTCCCAGTCTCCGAATCACGTACCCGGCGGCTTGCTCGCTGACCAGTCCAAGGAGGTGGCCGATCACCGTTCAATTTGGGATTATCTCGACCTGGCGATGGTGAGCTCCTTGATATGTCGCGGGCGCCGGGTAGGGTTCCTCGTCACCGCCACCCCGCATCGCTGTGCTTGCAGCCGGGTTGTGGACGAGCGGGCATTCCGCTGGGCGAGCCTGGCGTTGGGGCTGCGGGTCTGACAGGGAGAGGTCAGATGAGCACCGCGTCGGAGCTCGTTGTACCTGCGTGTGTGGACAGTCCGGTGCGACCGAATGCGCTGACGAACGGTGTGGCCCGGTGGTTGTTGCAGAACCGGGTGCAGCCGCTCGGGCCGGAGGCCGGGGAGGGACACGGCACGCCGCAGGCGTGGTGGAAGGTGATGTGCCTGACCGGGGTGGACTACTTCTCCACACTGTCCTACCTGCCGGCGATCGCGGTGCTCGCCGCAGGCGCGCTGTCGCCCCTGGCGACGCTGCTGATCGTGGCGCTGACGCTGCTGGGGGTGCTACCGATGTACCGGCGGGTCGCGCGGGAGAGCCCGCACGGCCAGGGGTCGGTGCCATGCTGGAGAACCTGCTGCCGTTCTGGAAGGGGAAGATCTTCGTTCTGGTCCTGCTGGGGTTCGTCGCCACGTCGTGGATCATCACGATCACGCTGTCGTCTGCGGACGCCACCGTGCACCTGCTGGAAAATCCCTACCTGCCGGACTTGCTGGACGGGCAGGCCGTCGCCATCACCGTCGTGCTGCTGCTGATCCTGGGTGGAGTGTTCCTGCTCGGGTTCCGCGAGGCAGTCACCGTCGCAATCCCGCTTGTGGTGGTGTTCCTCCTGCTCAACGCGGTGGTGGTGGTCGTCGGCCTGTACGACGTGGTCACCGAGCCGGGCACGCTGAGCGGCTGGACGAATGCTCTCACTTCCAGCGCCGGCGGGTTCGGGGACATTCTCGGCCCGGCCGTGGTCGCGTTCCCGCTGCTTGTGCTTGGACTGTCGGGCTTCGAGACCGGCGTCAGCATGATGCCGCTCATCGCGGGCGACGGCCAGACCGCCGAGCAGCGCTTGCGGGCGCGGGTCCGCAACACCCGCAAGCTCTTGACGGTCGCCGCGCTGATCATGAGTGTGTCTACCTGGTCGCGACGAGCTTCGTCACGACCCTGCTGATCCCCGCCGAGGAGTTCACGGACGGCGGCAAGGCTAACGGGCGGGCGCTGGCGTACCTGGCGCACGTCCGACTCGGCGACGGCTTCGGCACCGTCTACGACATCAGCACCATCCTCATCTTGTGGTTCGCCGGCGCATCCGCCATGGCCGGGTTGATCAACATCGTGCCGAGTTACTTGCCGAGCTACGGGATGGCGCCTGAGTGGGGTCGGGCCGTCCGGCCGGTCGTGCTGGTCTACACCGGGGTCAGCATCGTCATCACGATCGGCTTCAGCGCCGATGTGAACGCCCAGGCCGGGGCGTACGCCACCGGAATCCTCGCGATGATGGTCTCCGGCGCGGTCGCGGTCACGATCTCCGCGGCCCGGCGCCGGCAACGAGGCGCGGCGGCGGCGTTCGCAGTCCTGACGCTCGTGCTGCTGTACGCGCTCGGCGCCAACGTGATCGAGAAGCCCGACGGCATCGCCATCTCTGCCGCGTTCATCGCTGGGATCATCGGGATCTCTCTGGTGTCCCGCGTGGCCCGCACCACCGAGCTGCGCGCCGACAGGATCGAGTTCGACGAGGCCGCCCGCAGGTTCATCACCGACTCGCTGGCCTTCGACGGCAGGCTGGACCTGGTCGCCAACCGCAGGCAGGCCGGGAACCGCGCCGAGTACGCCGAGAAGGAGGCGGCCCAGCGCGGCATGAACCCGGTACCCGGGGCGGCCGACGTGTTGTTCCTGGAGATCGACATCGTCGACCCCTCCGACTTCAGCGACGTCCTGCGGGTCCACGGCGTCGAGGTCGACGGGTACCGCATCCTGCGGACCCACAGCCCCGCCGCCCCGAACGCGATCGCCGCAATCTTGCTCGCACTGCGCGACGCCACCGGCGTCCGCCCGCACTGCTACTTCGAATGGGCCGAGGGCAACCCCATCGGACACCTGCTGCGCTACCTCATGCTCGGCCGAGGCGACACCCCGCCTGTCGTCCGCGAAATCCTGCGTCAGGTCGAGAACGATACGGCTCGCCGCCCCGGTATCCATGTCGGCGGCTGACCCTGAGTCCGACTTGCAAGACGGAACTTCCGCGCTGGCGCGACGAGCACGACGACGCTCCGGCACCGGGCCTGCCCGCGCGACGACCGGCCCTGTGCCGGTGTCGTCTGCGGATCATGCGGTGCGGACCCGACGAGGTCGGCGAAGGCGACGATGTTGTCGTCATAGCTGCGTGCCTGCCGGTCCTGGGTGTCCCCCCACTCGACATGTCCCAGGGGGGCGCTTTCTCGTAGGCCCAGTGACCAGATCACTCTGACCGGAGGCTGCGCGGGGACCGAGGGGTGAGCAGGCCGAACCCTCGTGGCCACGCTCACCACGTCCACGGCGTACGGCCCGACGCCTCAAGCGCCCACCCATGCACAAGCCCTCACATCGACTGGTCGGCCTGCACCGCGGTGAGCAGCGCCTCGATCGCCGGAGCCAGCACCACCCGGGTCAGCAGTCGCGCTCCTGGAGGACATCCCTGATGGACGCCATGCCGCTACTCCTCGCTGGGTGACCGCTGCGGTCGGCAGGTGCCGGCCGCGGGGCCTGCTCCGAGCAGATCCTCCGGCGTTTGGCCTGATACATCAGCCTGCGGGGCAGCCGCACCACACATCATCAGGGTTGCAGCACGCGTTGCCGGCAGATCGCGGGGACGACCGGCGGGTTCCTTACCGTTGCCGACCGGCTGCGTCATTTGCCTGGTCTTCAGGCGGTTCCTGTGGCAGAGTGAAGATCCGCATTCATCGACGCGTCAGAGGTAAGCAATGGCCGGCTTTCCACCCATTACTGTTCGGCACCCGGTAGCCAACGATTTGGTCGACGACCCCGGTCGAGGTTTCCGGGGTCGCCACCGGATTCGAAGGACGGATCGCGGCCCGAGTTCGTGACGACAATGATGCAGTGCTGGCCGAGGACGGGATCGATGCCGGCGGGACCGGCATCTGGGGCAATTTCCACAAGCAGTTGCCGCTGAACGCCAAGCCGCAGACGCCCCGGGGGACACTCGAAGTATTCGAGTATTCCGAGAAGGACGGCAACGAGATCAACAAGCGGGTGATTCGGATCGTCTTCGGTCGTGCCCTGATCGATCCCTATCACGGTTACGCGCAGCACACCGTCGTCGCGGGCGACACGCTCTCCGGTATCGCCCAGCAGTTCTACGGCGGCGCGAGCTTGTACCCGCGGATCTTCGAGGCGAATCGGGACCAGCTCACCGACCCTAACAAGATCTTCGTTGGCCAAGTGCTGCGCGTCCCGCAGTAAGTCCCGTCGCTCACCCCGAGCGGCACCGGGCGGCCAGATGATCTGCACGGGTACCCCGCGCTGCCGCGCGGACGACACCACGTGGGCCGTCCCAGACCGCGATGATTCGTCGAGAACGGGGCGTGCCGTGAGGGATGACCAAACGCTGCCCAGCCCAGGGCGCGATGCAGGTTTAGCCTCGGCGGGTTCGTGCTGGGATGGTCGCGGACAGGCTGGCGATGTCCTGCAGCGCGGTGAGGCGTCGGAGGAGGGCGTCGCGGCCGAGATCGGTGAGGTAGAGCCAGGTGCGGGGCCGGCGCCCGACCCGGCCTTTGTCGACACCGACGTAGCCGGCGGCCTCGAGGATGGCGACCTGTTTGGACAGCGTGGAGCCGGTGATTTCCACACTGTCGCGGACCAGCGCAAACTCAGCGCGGTCCACTGCCTCGTGCTCCCAGTTCAGGTAGCCGTGGGCCGCCTTGGAGAGCTTGTCGACCACGCTGGGCGAGCCGGATTGCTTCCTCGGGCCGATCGACGTGGTGCGCCAGGTGGCTCATGCTGGCGAGGATGTGCGTCCTGTTCCGCGTGATTCTCCTCAGTCGAAGGTCAGCAGTGGTACGTCGTAAAGCTGCGGTTGACGTGGCCGGCTCATACTCGGACCGGTCACCTCTACGATGTACATCTCAGTGAGAAACTGGATCGTGGCGTCGAGCAGGTGACTGGTGTAGGCGTTCGCCGAGTGAGTTTTGAGTCCGACTGAAACGTGGATATGCGGAAGCACCGTATCGCTTTCCGAGTCGTAGGCCAGCGTGCCGCCCCCGAATGCCTCTGCGTTCTCGAGGTGGACCTTCGTCCATACCGGCGCATCGGGGTTGTCGAGCTTCTCGCAGCTACCGACCAGTTCGACGTCGCGCATGCCTGCGATGAACATCGGAATGTAGCCTTGCCGGACATCATGGGTGCGACAGAAGGCGGTCAAGGCGGTGTAGAAGTTCTCGCCATGATCGAAGTTGACGCCGAAGGTCCGGCCGATGATGAGTTCGCTGGATCGCACAGGCAAATACCTCTCTAGGTAGAACGATTGACGCTACGAGTTGCTGAGTTGTCCGACGTAGCGAGCTGCGAGGTTCAGTCCGTCAACAGTGAGCAACCTGCTGCGAGGCGCTGCCAGTCTGGCGAAGCCCTCAGCACCGAGCGCAGCACATCGGGAGTGAAACCACAGCCAAGGGATATGCAGATACGCCGCGAGTGCCATCAGGCGGCGACGTGGCGTCGGCCCGTCAATAACGGAGTGAGTTTTGACCTCTCCGGCAGTCTCACTAAACCGTGATTTGCTCCCTGGACTGCGAGTGTCGACGTGCCACAGCCCCGGTGTGCGGATCCAATTGGCGACAATGACGGCCCCGCCGAGCACAAACCCCTCGACGTCACCGTAGTCCGGCTCAGGCGTCACGCAAACACGAATGCCGAACGACTCCATCAGGGCAGCCGACAGGAGCAACAGAACGCGCTCATGTCTCGGTGACTCGTCAACCAGATGTTCGGGCAGGCAGAAACCACGGGCAACTGGTGTCCCGAGTGAACTGGTGCGTTGCAGATAGGCAACCTTGTGTCGCCACAGCAGCCAGGTCGAAGCTTCCTCGCCGCGCTGCTCGCGGGTCCAAAACAGCGGTGATGCCTGGAGGCGACCGAGGTTACGAACGACGTGCCGGGCGCAGAAGTCGGAGCCGAGCCACATCTGCGAGATGGTTGCGAGGCCACCTGCCTCCTCGCGACTGACAGTCGAGCCGGCTAGACCTTCGTAGTGCGCGAGGTCTTGGCGATGACTGTGCAATGGCCCGTCGTCGGCCAGAACGGCGTCGTCCAGATTGGTCATGGCCCACACCGCGCCATAGGTGATGTCATCGAGCAGATATGCCCGCGGAATGGCGATGGCCGGGCTGTCTGGCTGCGCTATCGCCTGCCGGGCGGACTCACGGGCGTCCAGGGCGTAGTACGCGCCGCCGTCGACAGCATTGTCGGCGGCAACCAGCAGCCCACGCTGGCGGGGGCGAGTGAACTGCGCCAGTCTTCGACGTTCGGGCCGGACGAGTGCAACGCTGCCGGGCTGCGCAACGTTCGGATGGACCTGCGTTATCACCTCGGCACCATCAAAAATTCGGCCAGCCGGAAGGCGTATCCGCCAATCAATGCCCTCGGCTGGGATCGGACGACTCAATATGGTTTCCGACCACCGATCGGTGAGCGCCGCAGCGAAGCCAAACTCGTCATCACATCGAATGGCAAGCGCTCGTGAAGATGCTGCACCTACTTTATTACTGGTGGACATGCTGAGGGTGGCCACGCCACCTAGCAAGATCGTGCGGCGTCGCATCGAGTCAGTCTGCTCCTGTCCATCTGCCCCGATAATGACCACACCGGGCTGTGCTGACGCGTCGAACGGAAGCTGGTCTCTCTGCGTGAGCCGAGAGCCAATTTCAGCCGGTTCGTGCTCCGGTCGGTCGGGGAGCTTAAACCACAACAAATAACCTGGAATACGCAAGGTTCGCGCCCAATGCGCCAGACTATCGAGGTGGAGAACGGGCGCCCCGTTCTCGATCCGACTGATTTGCGCCTGCGTCAGACCAAGCCAGTCACCGACGATCGCTTGTGGTATGCCGTCCTTGCCATACAGCGCCACATGGTGCGGGTGCTTCCGATATGCCCGTGACACCCACCCGATGTGCTGCGCCGCGAGAGCGTCACGAAGCTGTTCGGTTTCCCAGAAGTCGGCTGGCACGTTCGGGGCCTCGACGCACAGCGCGACAAGACGCTTCTCGCACGGACCACACAGACCGCCGGAGTGGTCACGACCGAGTCGGGTACCACAGCGGCAATAGCGCGGCGTGCTCCGGTTCATCGAGCTGACCTGACTGGTTGACATAGGGGCACTGGCTCTAGCCAGGCAGTTTACCGGCCCAGCCCGCCCTACGGGTACGCCCGTATACGCCCCATGTATAGCCAGTAAACGCCGGTCGTCATGGGCGCGGCCGCCAGGCGGTAACAGGGTCAAAGGTAGACCCGGCACGTGCCCGCCGACCAGGGAGAACGATCCGATGGAGCGCTCGTCAGCCCTCGAAACCGTATCCGGTATGGACTACTTCCCGCCTGAGCTCGAGCGGCTGTGCAGCACGGCCGCGCTGGTGCTGAACGAGCACGTCAACGACGCCGACCTGTGTGCCGTCTGTGGCTCTGCCTGGCCGTGCGAGCGCGTGCGGCTCGCCGAGCACAACCTGGCGGTCCTGTGACCGTCCTTGAGCTGGTCGGACGGGCCACGTCGTCGGCATCGCGCTGCTTGGTTTATGCGGAGTTCGCGTTCTACCTCGCTCAGCCAGGCAACCTCGCCGTCACGCCTGCTCCGAAATAGCCGCAGGGAAGGCAAGCAATGGATCGTGATGAAGAAACGAGGATGACAGAGATGAAGCCACTGGCCTACGGATACATGTGTGCACCATGTGAAGTCGGTGATCACGTTATTTACGCGTGGGAGCGGAACCTCAGAAAGTACGCCGAGGAACACGGCTTCGAGTTCGCGACCATATTCCACGAGTTCCAGTCCGGCACCAGTGAGGCATGGGACGAGCTGACAACCGAGCTCCAACGTTCCGATGCGCATCACGTGATCGTGCCGTCGCTCAGTCATGTATCTCGCCATCCGCTTCTGCGGTCGAGCATGCTCGACCGGCTTGAGGAAGACGCCAAGGCCGAGGTTGTCGAACTGAGTGATCGGTAGTGGACCAGCACGACAGCGCCATGTCGATCCTGGACCAGCTCAAGGGCATCAACCAGGACGCCGGAACGTTCGCCGCGGGCCTCCTGTCAAACGACATCAGCAAGGAAGACCAGATCGCCTTTGCGCTCCTGGCAGTGACTGAACTGGTCATTAATGCCGTGGGGGCAACTGGCGTCATGGACGAGCATCCGCGCTGGTGGGAACTGGATCACCTCAACCTCATCAGAGTGCGGCTGCTTGGCATGGACGCCAGCATTGTTATCGAGGTGTGGGACAGCGATCCAGAACTGGCCGAATCGATAAGCCATCGGTGGAACTACTTTGACCCGCGCTCAGGCGGGAGAGTCGTGTGGTGTGAGCTGAAGTTCCCTCGGCGTTCCAGAGCGATCGACCGGACGCAGGAACCACCGCTGCCCTTACCGCGACGAAAGCGTCGGCCTTCGCCTGGCCCCACACGCCCGATAGCGACCGAGAGAGATCCGGAGCTATTGCGGCGAATTATCGACGGCCTCATGAAACTCGATGACCCGCCTGGAGGTGACGACATGAGATACTGACCCCCACTTTCACGCAACGCCACTACTTCGGAGCCTTCCCAGCATGAGCACTACTTTCGATTTCGTGATGACTGAGCACCCCGCTTGGCTGACGGCTAATGGCCATCAACGCGTGTTTGCGCTCCCGGACGGTGAGCGACATCTGGTCACGGTCAGCGGTAGTGTGTTGGTGCGACACTCGCTGGTCAGCGGTATCAGCGAACCAACGCTCGACGTCTTCACGCTCTCGGACGGCACGCTCAGCGAGGTTCCCGAGTTGGCGACCGCTCTGGTAGGTCTTGGCACTGTCGTCCGCTTCCGTAATGCTGATCTGTGGGACGCCATCGGCACTGCGATTATTCGACAGGTCATTCGCGCCGGACAATCCAAGAAGTTGTACCGGGCATTTTGCGAGGCATACGGCGAACGAGTCGAGCTACCCAACGGCGGAACGTATGCACTGTTTCCCTCACCCGAGATCGTGCTGGGTTTGACGAGTGAGTACTTCACTTCGATCGGCCTGGCTTTCAAGCGTCGTCCGCTACTTGCTGCGGCTGAGGCATACCTGGAGCATGGCGCAACGTGGCGTGAACTTTCGCCACGTTCCTTGATTGACGAACTCCAGATAGTGCCTCGCATCGGACCGTGGACGGCGCGGGCAGCCGTTGCCGACTGGAGCAACGATTGGGCGCTCTACCCGTATGCCGATCTCGCGGTACGGACCTGGGCCACGCGAGCAGCTCCGTCCTATGACTGGCCGACTGACGAACCGTCTTTCGGTCGGATCTGGCGAGTGCTTGCTGGCGACCATCTTTCTTCGCTAACCCTGCTTACCCTCGCTTGGGGGAGTCAACATGGAGATATCGGCTAAGCCTGCTGTTGCGGGCGCGGATCTTTCGCGCCCGCTCGACGCGCTCTTTATTAACGCGCCACTTCGTGATTACAGCATTCGCCCTCGGGTGAATGACTTCACGCTGCCCGTCCTCGGCATGGGCTACATCGCCACCTACGCCGCCCACCACGGCTTCAACGTCGGCGTCATCGACGCCGAAGGGCTGGGGCTGGGCGTTGAGGAGACCACGGGGCTCATCAACAACCTGTCGCCACGGTGGGTCGGCTTCAACCTGCTCGCACCGACCTACGAGATCAGCGCCCGCATCGCGGCTGGCCTGGACCAGGACATCAACGTCATGGTCGGCGGCCACCAGGCCAAGGCCATGCCCACCGAAACGCTGAATGACCCGCGCTTCGCCCGTATCGAGGCACTCGTCCTGGGCGAGGGTGAGACGCGGGTGGTCGAGCTGCTCACCGACAAACGCACGCGCACCGAGCTGCCCGGCGTGATGTGGCGTGACCCCATCCTCAAGACGCCGGTCACCGGCGGCAGCAGGGGCGCCGGACAACACCTGGCACCGGACATCGACGGCCTGCCGTTCATCGACCGGCGCTTCCTGACCGATGACCCCTATCGGGCGAGCGACGGTCGGATCGAGGCCAACATGGTCGGGGCGCGGGGCTGCCCGTATGACTGCTCGTTCTGCGGTGCGGCTGTGTCCGCCAACCCGGAGATCACGATCCGCACCCGCACTCCCGAGAATATCATCACCGAGATGCACGAGCTGGACGCGCCCTACGGCGTGACGGCCTTCCGCTTCGTGGACGATCTGTTCCTCGGCTACGAGCGCTTCATCAAGAAATGCATGAGCGCCTTCACCGAGGCCAGCGTTGGTGATCGCTACGTGTGGGACGCCACCGGCCGAATCAACATCCTGCACCGCATGAGCGACGAGCTGCTGGACGTGTTGCAGCGCAACGGTTGCCGCGAAGTCGCCCTCGGCATCGAGTCCGGCAGCGAACGACTCCTGAAGTACATGGGCAAGCGGATCACACCAGAGATGACCCGCTCGGTGGTGCGGCGGCTAACCGAACGTGGCATCAGCGTCAAGGGCTATTTCATCCTCGGCTTCCCCACCGAGACGCGCGAGGAGCTGGACGCCACGGTGCGCCAGGTCTACGACCTGTGGAACATCGCCGATACCCAGCCTGGCCGCTTCCGGGCCAGCGTCTTCGAGTTCCGGCCCTACCCCGGCACGCCGGAATGGCACCGGCTCATCGCCACCGGCCAGTACCAGCCGCAACAGCTCCTCGACTACACCGCCGTCGACCTGACCGAGGGCGGTGTGGACGAGGCCATGCGCGGGCGGGATGAGTTCAACTTCTCGGTCAACATCCAGTTCGGGGAGGCAACCGTGGACGAGGTACGCAAGCGGCTGACCGAGCTGTCGCGCGAGCAGCACCAACGCAGCGGAGTCCGGGCGGCGTGAGCGAGCGTCGAGGCTTCTTCGTCGTCATCGACGGCCCCAGCGGCGTCGGCAAGACCACGGTCACGGCGCGGCTGCACCAGCAGCTCGCTGGGCATGGCCTGTCCGTGCTGGCGACGAAGGAGCCCTCCGGCTCACCGCTAGGGAACCTGGCGCGACACGGCACGGATGACTATCGCGACCTGGTCCTGGCCTGCCTGGTGACGGCCGACCGCTACCACCACCTCGGCCACGACATACGACCAGCACTCCAGGCCGGCAGGATCGTCCTCTGCGACCGCTACGTGCCGACATCGCTCGTACTACAACGCATCGACGGTGTCGAACCGGCCTTCCTGTGGCAGCTCAACCAGTACGCCGACATACCCGACCTGACCATCATCCTGACCGGTGACCCGGCACAGTCACGAGCACGAGCCCACCAGCGGGGCACCTACAGCCGCTTCCACCGCGACAACCCCAGTACCGAGGCCGTCCTGTACCGCGCCGTCGCGCGAGAACTGGCCGCAGCCGGATGGGCGGTCATGCACCACGACGTTGCCGGCGAGCCGACCGAGGTCGTCGTCGCTGGCCTGCTGGATGCGATCCTCCAACGGCTCAGCGAGCGTTCAGGCTGACGCCAACGCGGCACGCACCAACGAGTCGTACGTCTCCTCAGTTCGCTCGGCTTCAATGCCCAGCGACGCGACGAAGCCTGCCAGCTCGGCTTGCACGGCCTCGCCGGACACATCGTCGGGCGCTGACCTGCGCTCGGCATGACTGAACCCCGTTTGAACTGGTGGTTCTTGGTGGTCGCCCGTCGTTGTTGGTGGTCGTTCTCGGACGTCTGACGACCTTTAGACGGCCTGGGCTGGCCCGATCCATACGCGCAATGTGCCACGCGAAGGTGTTGCCCGGAGCGGCTGGCTGGCGCAGTGAGCCGATAGCTCCTCGTCCTCGTGGAGCGTGTCGGAGGTTCGCATCGTCGGCCTGCCCAATGCCCCGCTGACCTCAGCCGATCGGAGCCATGGATGTCCCGCCTGATCGCTTCACCTGGACATAGAGATCGGCGGTACGAGGGCATACCAGGTGCGCCAGTGGCTGCGTGCCTGGTGGGCGGTGTATCCGAGGGCGAGCACGGCGACGGTCCAGCCGGCGATCCCGCTGGGCAGCGAGGGAGGGCCGCCCGGTGCGGTGAGGTAACCGAGGAAGTAGCTGAACGTGAGGAACGCCAGCCCGAGCCAGGGCTGGGCGCCGCGGTCCATGATGTTCAGGCAGGTCACCGAGGCGAGCAAGAGCGCGGCGTTGGTGATCAGCTGGCCGGCGACCTCCTGGCCGTTCGACGCCAGGATGACGCCGACCGCGCAGACTCCGATGGCCAGCAGTGACGACGGCCGGCGCAGCGCGTCCCACGCGGAGCGGCGGGTCGGCACGAACACAAACATGAACAG
Organism: Pseudonocardiaceae bacterium; assembly: GCA_050699435.1. Lineage (GTDB taxonomy): Bacteria > Actinomycetota > Actinomycetes > Mycobacteriales > Pseudonocardiaceae. The sequence continues at coordinate 19,449 of JBOHGM010000088.1, forward strand.
CAGCAGCGTGAAGCTGATCATGCCGGGTCCGCCGAACAGCATGGCCACACCGAGCGCGGTCTCATACTCCGAGGGCCGCTCGGCACCCGGCAGCAGGCGTGGCAGCAGCGCACCGGCCAGGAACATGCCCTCGATCGTCGTGCCGCGCAACCACATCCACGTGCGCAGCCTCACCGCCTCGGTCTTCGACAGCTGCCGCGGCGGCGCCACGAACGTCACCACACCGTGGGCTTCGAGCACCGGTATCTCGTGGCGGCGCCGGAAGTCCCAGGAGTAGTAGGAGGCCGCCCCAACCGTCACGACTGCCGCAAGGATCACCAGCGCTGGCAGCCAGTCGGTGAACGTGTGACTCCGAAAGGGATCCTCGGCGCTGGGCCCCTTGGCCCGCTCGGAGACATTGAAGGTGGCGAACGCCATCGACCCCGCGACTACGATCAAGACCCAGGCAACGAGCGTGAAGGGAAAGGCAGGCGACCGATATGGCTCGTACTGCCCCCGCTGCAGCGAGACATCGACAAAGCGCCGCGACGCCGCCGAACGCAACATACGGCACACGACGAACCCGACAACGGCGACGGCCGCGGCGATGAGCACCGGTTCCCTGCTGACGTCGTTCGGCCGTTCCCCATCGCCACGAATGATCACCGTGGCGGGCACGACGGCCACGATGATCGCCACGAACCCGACGAACACACTGATTCCACGCAAAAGTTCCCCCGGCGTCCCCCAGTGGACAATACAAACCGCAACCGAGCGTAGGCCCCGGTCATGGCCGTGAACAAACGGGCGCATTGAGCCTGCGCCAACCATCGTGATCAGCAGAGGACCGGGACGGGGCGAGCGTGGTCGCCGGCTTCGGACTCGCCGTACCTCGTCCGGAGGGGCGCGCACCGAGACACGGCCCCGGCGCCGT
>JBOHGM010000089.1:0-13139 GCA_050699435.1 Pseudonocardiaceae bacterium
TCACCGACGTCACCGACGACGACATCGATCATGCTCTCGACGACGAGGACAACCGGTAGTCCCCGGACGGGATGTGGCTCATCACGTGATCAGCCTCTGGCCCAGTCGACCAGGAGGAATCGGCTCGCGACGGCCCGATAGCATGAGTGGACATCCAGTTTCCAGGAGAGCAACGCGAGGCATCGTGATCCGGCGGATTGCCAACGCAATCATCGCCGCACGGCCAATCTCGTCGCCTACTTTTCGTCAGGGATGGCGGCCAGTTGAGCGCGTAGCTCAGGGACGTCCAGGGTCACCACGGCCCACAGCACGTCGAGGTCCACCTCGAAGTAGCTATGCACCACGCGGTTTCGCATACCCACGACCTGCCGCGACCTCGACGAGCACGAGTTCATCAGCAACGCCGAGGCCGAGTCGACGTTCCGCAACCTGACCGGACTCGCCTCCACCTACGCCTGGCGCCCTGCCCTACGGCTGACCGCGTGGACCCCCGAAACCGAGGGCCACATGATCTGCATCGAGCCCACCGGCAAGGCCAACGCCTGGCCCGTCTACGACGCGACCGACCTGTTCGAACCCCTGGGTAACGTGCTGGAGGAGCCGATCACCCAGATCTGGAACCGCTACCGGTTCAAGCGCAACCACATCGCCAAGTACCTGGGCGCGAGCATCCACACCACCCAGCGTGGCGGCGGGCATGCGTAGCACCACCAACCTCGCCTGGCCGATCACGCCGTTCGGCACCGGACAGCGCCCGTTCGGCAAGGCCCGCCCGATGATAGCGACGATCACCGTCGGCTGGATCGGCTACATACCCAGACCCGTACGGGCCTGCACGGTCTACCTCAACACTGACAGCACCCGCACCCTGTCCCTGGAGGGTCAGCACCTCAACTTCGGGTTCGAGGTGCTGACCAGCAGCGAGTCGGAGCAGCCCGCCGCGCTGGCGGAACGGCTTGACGACATCCTCGTGGCCTCCCGCCGCCAAGCCAAGATCCTCGTCGGCCACGATCTCGCCCCGGCCCTGGCCCGGCTCGGCGCATTCGCCGTCGAACGTAGGCTGCCGGGCGTCGACGCGGTCCGCCAGCAGTGGACCGACCGCGCGACCAAGGGTCGTGGCTTGGCCAAGATGTTCGACACCGCCCACGACCTCGGCCTACCTGGACTCAGTGACCTGGCCGCAGCCTGCGAACACGCCGCTCTCAAGGCCGCCACCGTCGCCGAACCGGCCAGCTCCACGACCGCCGAGACGGTCCGGCAGGCGATCATCCGCACCCTGGCCGTCGCCCTGGTCGCGGCCCGCTCGACCGGCAAGTACGACTGGACCACGCCACTGGACCTCGACCAGCTCGTCACCGACGCGGCCTGGGACCCACCTGGCCGACCTCGGTGACAGCCCACCCGAAACACACCGCCCCCTGACCCGCACCGGTGGTGACCCGGCAGCAAGATGACCGGGCCACCACCCCATGCCTCTTTGGACAGGAGCGGACATGATCGTCACCACTAACATCACGGGCAAACCCGGCCGGGCACCTTGCCGCCCCGCCGGGACCCTGCTGTGGGCCTCGATCGACGTCGAGTGGACCAAGAACTACCGGATCAAGAACGGCAACCGGCCCTTCTGCTACTCCGTGGTCTACGCCGCATTACCCGACACCAGCAGCCCCGTCGACCTCGCCGAACTCCCCTTCTCCTACACCAGCGTCTACCTCGAAGACCCCGAAGAGACCGACGCGCTGCTGGCCACCGCCAACGACGCGGTGCACACCGCGCACGGATGCTGCTCGACATCGTGCCCGACAGCATCGACGCGGCCGTGCTCGACGCAATGGAGACCTTCTGCCGGGCCTGGGCACCCACCTACGACCTCGTGTTCTTCACCCACGACCATGACAGCCAACCCAGCGACGGCTTCCGCGCCAAGGTCGCCTGCCTGCAAGACACCGCCGCCACGGCCCTGCGGGGCCTCTACCAGCAGCTCGACGTCACCGTGGTCGACATCCCCCTCGAGTACGAGACCGCCCAAACGCGTCGAGTGGATCGCCCAACGGGTCGCCGCGGTCGGCCTGGTCGTCCCCGGATAGCCTGTGGCCCACCACACCTGCCGACCAGCCTGAGAAGATCGCGACGTGCACTACACCAGCTTCGTTGACGTTCTACTCCTGCTGGTGCGCGAAGACCACGTCCTGCTGGCCGAGCGCTACAACACCGGCTACGCCGACGGCCAATGGAACCTGCCCAGCGGCAAGCTCAACGAGGGCGAAGACCTGGAAGCCGCCCTCATCCGCGAGAGTCGCGAGGAGATCGACCTGCGCCTGCGTCGCGACTCCGTGCGTATGGTCACCTCCGTCCACTACCTCAACCCCGAAGGCCACGCCCGTATCGGCTTCTTCTTCGAAGCGCTCGCCTGGGAAGGTGAACCACACAACGCCGAGCCGCACAAGTGCGCGAGGATCGGCTGGTTCCCGATGGAGCAGCTCCCCGACAACACCGTCCCCTACAGCCGTGCCGGTGTGGAGCTGTACCGCCGACGCGAGCCCTTCGGCCTTCAGGGCTGGCCACACCCCGCCGAGGCAGCCCTGGCCCATTGAGGCTCTGCGCGGCTCAGCTCATCGCTCGCCCTAGCACCCGCAGCAGTTCCGCCCCGTTGCGCTTGGCCGCGGCGGCGAGCGAGCCGATGCGGGCAAGTGAATGTGTGGTCTGCGCGTAGGATCCGGCTGACGGATCTTACCCAGGGCAACGTCATGTTTACTCAGTGTTGAGCGATTGCTACCCGGGTGGCCGCTCATGGGCCGGAGCGGACTGTGGTCTCCCAGCTCCCCCCGCCGAACTCGACCCCGTGGCACGCACGCAGCCAAATGGAACCTTTTGGCTACTCAGAGGGCTCGCGGACGGTCAAATGGAACCTTTTGGCGGTTCCGGCAGGCCACCGCACGAACGGGACTGCGGCCGCCGATGAAGGAAGGGGCCGCGAACTACGCGGTGTCACTGCCATTGAACGTTATGCGACCTTGACGTGGCCCTGGGATCTTGCCACGGTTAATCCACCGTCTGACTCGGCTTGGTCCGTGGCTATGTTGTGCTCATCCCTGGCTGCTTGAAACCACCAAACCGCCACCGCGCGATGGCTAGTTCGTGCCTGGGTTGGACGTCGGCGGAATCATTCGTCAGATGTGTTCGCCATTCGCCTGTCTGGTGGTCTGCACGTATTGTTCATGGAAACTCTGGGCGATCGTCTCCTGGGGAAAGCAGGTCATGAGCGCCCGGTCGAGTTCACCCGCCCGCGACAGCACCGAATCGACCACTCGTGCCGAGGACAATGCCTGGCTGGCGTGTGCGGCGGCCTCGTCGAGCGATCCGAGATGAGCCAGCGCGATACTCAGATCGATGCGGGCGATCGCCTCTGCTTTGGGCGTATGGTCCGCCGGCGCGGCCGACTCCTGCACCGCGAGCGCTGTTCGGGCATGTGTCTCGGCCTGCGTGTAATCCGCTAGCCAGATGTAGGACGAGGCAGCGAGGGCAACGATGGAATGCGAGGCGAATATGCTGGCATCAGCCGAGAGCCGGCTCAGTGGTCTGGCGGGCAGTCGATCGTGCAGTTCTTGGGCCTCAGTCAGCAACTCGACACACTTGACGCGCTGGCCTTGACGGGCATGGGCACGGGCAGCTTGGGCGCGAAGTCGTACCGCCAAAGGGTGATGGTCGGGTATTTCGCCGAAACCCTTCATGGCGGCCATAACCGCCTTGTCAGGCCGAGCCGCATAGTGTGCAAACGTGGCCATCGTCTCAGCCGCCCAGGCGCACAGCACGCCGTGCCCGGCCTGGTCGGCATGCTCGTAGCAGTCGATGGCGTACGCCTCAGCTGTTAGCGGGAAGCCGAAATCATGCGCCAGCCAGGCCAGCAGCTCGGACAGCCAGGCGGCATAAAAGTAGAGTTCGCGCTCTTCCTTGAGCGTGTGGCGGCCCTGGATGAGCTGATCCACGCGCCGCCGATAGGCACGGGCCACGCCGAACAGCTCACCAGGCGGCTTCGCCCAATACGACCGGTCCAGGTCGGTCACCACCGCCTCGAGATGGTCGAGCGTGCCCGCGCCCACGGAGGACCCGGCCGTGCCGCGAGTGAACTCCATCGCCTCGCCGGCCGAGTCCCGCAGCACCCTGGTCAGGGTCTGCGGGCTGATCGTGGCGGCGAGACCCAGGTTGAGGGCAGTGCGACGCTTCGTAGCGTCCTCCGTCCCGGACCCGTTGACGTCCAGTAGTCCGCCGCGTGGTGCGAGGCCAAGCCGCAGCCGCGCCTCATCAGGCATGCCCAGTCCGTCCGCGACGCGTTCGAGCACGTCGAGGGCGCTGACCACACGGCTGTCGTTCATGATAAGGCAGACGGTGCCCTGAGACATGCCCGTCGCGGTCCCGATCCGGGTCTGGCTGGCACCGGTGTGCCTGCTCAGGAGCCGGAACAGGGCACCGATGTCGCGGTGATCCAGGGCGTCGCCGACGTCCTCGCGCAGCCAGAACTCCGCTGGCACGCGGAGCGGATCACACGCACTCGACACCATGAGCCATGCTCCTGAGGTAGTGACGCCAGTTTTGGGGTGAGCCTACTGCGACACGGTGAATGTGGTGAGTCACCCAGGTGCATACCGCCTCGCTATACCCCGGCGAGGTTGGCAGCGATCCACCCAGCTCGGACGCTACGGCCATGCGAGCTATTCCGGGAACAGTCCGGTGAACACGAACAAAGCGACCGGAGCGTCTGCGCATGCGGCTCCGATTGGGTGGGTGCACCTGCGTGGCGGTGCGCATGCTCCGGAGGGGTACACGATCCGCTGGCGGCGCGGCGAGTCGGTCGCCTACGTGCTGCCCGGTCGGCAGTTGTCCAGCCATGCAGTCGTCGACGTGGTCACGAGGGTGGATGTCCCACCGCGCGGGTGGGTCGATTTGGCACACATCCAGGCGCATGGCCAGCGATGGCTGGCTACCCACAACGAGGGAAGGAAGGCGGGCCGATGATCGAGCCGCTGATCGTCAGGATAGAAACGTGCTAAACGCTCCCGATCTCCGAGCGATGTCGAGTTCACCAGCACCGCACTGGGATCAGCATCCTGTGATTGATTCCAGAGTGGCCCACTCGGCGCGAGTCTGGAACTACTGGCTGGGTGGCAAGGACAACTACCCGGCCGACCAAGAGGTCGGGGACCAGGTTCGTGCCCTCCTGCCAGGCATCATCGACATCGCCCATGCCAGCCGGGGGTTCCTGGTCCGCGTCGTCCGCTACCTGGCCGCCGAGGTGGGGATCCGCCAGTTTCTCGACATCGGCGTCGGCCTGCCCGCTGTGAACAACACCCATGAGGTCGCCCAGGCGTTCATACCGGAGTGTCGCGTCGTCTACGTCGACAACGACCCCCTCGTCATGGCACACGCCCGCGCCCTACTGACCAGCAGCCCGCCGGGTGTCACCGACTTCATCCACGCCGACCTGCGCGACCCCGAGACAATCCTGCGGGACGCCGCCCGGACACTGGACCTCACCCGACCGGTCGCGCTGATGCTGCTGGGGATCCTGAACTTCATCACCGACACCGACCAGGCGCACGCGATCGTGAACCGGCTGCTGGACGCTCTGCCCACAGGCAGCTATCTGCTCCTATCCCATCCCGCCTCTGAAGTAAACCGCGAAGCGATGCTCGAGTACAGACAACTCTGGAATGAAGGTGCCGCACCCCCGATCACGACCCGCAGCCGCCAGGAACTCACACGTTTCTTCGACCGGCTGGAATTACTGGAACCCGGCGTGGTCTCCTGTCCATTGTGGCGGCCCGATCCCAGCCATGTCGGCACCCCGATGGCGGTGGATGAGTTCTGCGGCGTCGGACGAAAGCCGCCGCTGTCGGCTCATGGATGCACTGCGATGAGGACGGGGTAGTCGGGTGCATCGAGCCAGAAGTGGTGGATGCCGTCCGTGGTGGCAGTGAGCCCGAATCGGCCGCGTCTGGGTCGGCCGAGACGGCGCGAAGAACTACGAGGTGCCGTCCCTAGGCGGGTCTTCGCCCCTGATCCACCGGTGTATCGCCGGCCCGGCGGCGATCCCGCTGGACGTGCTCCGGGCGGTCGATCAGGCCGTGCGCCACGGTCGCGACCAGGTAGCCCGCAGCGGCGAGGATCAGCAATCCGGGAGAGCGCCCGTCGGCAGGCACCACGGTCGCGGCCAGCCCGACGGCCAGCACGAAACCGACGTTGAACACCGTGTCGTAGAGCGCGAAGACCCGGCCGCGCGCCTCGTCGCCGATGTCACACTGCACTGCGGCGTCCAGGCTCAGCTTCACCACCTGCCCGGCCGCGGCCAGCGCGAACGCGGCGGCCAGCATGGTGGGCATCATCATGGGCAGGCCGAGTACCAGGATCATCACTCCGGCGACCAGCAGCGCGCCGCGCACGGTGCGCCCCCGCCCGAATCTGGCCACCAGCAGCGGAGTGACCAGCGCCGCCAGCAGGAGCCCGGCCGCTCCTGCGGCGATGACCTGGCCGATGCCAGCGAGCCCGGCGAGCAGCAGCCCGTGGGAGCTGAAGGAGTAGCGGTAGAGCAGCAGCGTCACCAGGGTCGCGATACCGAAGCAGAGTCGGTGCGCGGCCAGCGCGACCAGACCGGCGGCGACGCTGGGCGCCTTGGCCGCGGCGGCCAGGCCGTCGCGTAGCCCGCTGGCTATCGCGCGGGTGGGCGCGGCGGGTTCGTCGATGGCGTCCGGGCCGAGCTGCCCGCGGCGGAAACCGGCCGCCACCACTGCCGCGACCACGGATCCCAGTACCGCGCCCGCTGTCACCCACGCCGACCCGGTGTCTCCCGGCCCGATCACACCGCGCAGCCCGATCGCGCACATCCCGCCGCCGACGGCGAATGCGGCACCGACGGTGGCGGCCAGCGCGTTGGCCTCCACCAGATGCCTGCTCGCCACCACGTGCGGCAGTCCCGCCGACAGTCCGGCCAGCACGAATCGGCTCACCCCGGTCACCAGCAGCGCGCCGATGTAGAGCGGCGCCCCGGCCACCCCGGAGCCGACCGCGAGTGCCACCAGCACGATCAGGGCGCCCCGCAGCAGGTTGGCCACCACCAGCACCCGGCTGCGGTCCCAGCGGTCCAGCAGCGCGCCGGCGAACGGGCCCACCAGCGAGTACGGCAGCAGCAGGACGGCGAGCCCGGCCGCGATCGCCGCCGGATCGGCCTGGCGTTCCGGATTGAACAGCACGGCGCCGCCCAGCCCGGCCTGGAACACCCCGTCGCCCCACTGCGCGGCGAAGCGGGACGTCAGCAGCCGACGGAAACCGGGGGTGCCCAGCAGTCGGCGCACGCCGAGCCGATCGGCCGGGCCGGTGGGGGCCGTGGCAAGCGGGGCAAGCACTGCGCTCATCGCAGGTCAGGCTAAACGGTGCCGTGCGGGCACCATCGCCGGCCGGGTCCGGCGACCAGCTTGTTTCTGGGGCTGTTGTCCCCCCGCGACGTGCGGGATCATGGCGAGGTGTACGTCGCGGATGAGGTGGCGGCGGGCGCCGCGCTGGTCGCGGCCCCGGGGATGCGGGACCCGACCTTCCGCCGCACCGTCGTTCTGATCATCGAGCACCGCTCCTCCGGAACGCTCGGCGTGGTGCTCAACCGCCCCAGCGATGTGCCGGTGCGTGACGTGCTGCCGTCCTGGGGCCGGCACGCCACGGTGCCGCGGGCGCTCTACGTCGGCGGCCCGATCGAGCAGCGCGCAGCGCTGTGCGTGGCGGCGTTGCCCGCCGGGGTCGACGCCGAGAGCACCGAGGGCTTGATCAGCGTGCGTGGACCGCTGGCCCTGGTCGACCTCGACGGCGACCCGGCCGCGATGGCGCCGCGGCTGCGTGGGCTTCGGGTGTTCGCCGGATACTCCGGCTGGGACCACGGCCAACTCGACGGCGAGATCGATCGCGGTGACTGGGTGGTGGTGCCTGCCTTGCCCGATGACGTGCTCGCCCCGTCAGGCATCGATCTATGGAGCCGCACGCTGCGCCGCCAGGGCATGCCGCTGGCACTGCTGGCGACCTACCCCGCCGACCCCACCCAGAACTGAACGATGGCAGACCCAGGCCCACAGTGGGTGGTCTATACACGGCGGTGGCACGCTGTCCATCTTTGAGCGTTTGGCCCGATCGCTGGGGCCGAGCGTAGCGGCGATACCGACACATGACGGGCGCCCCCGTAACGCATCCCGGTCAGCCTGGAAGCGCAGAGCGCGCTGTACCGCAGTCTGCTGGCCGGCCGACGGGTTTTGGTGGTGCTGGACAACGCTCGCGACGCCGAGCAGGTTCGCCCTTTGCTGCCCGGCTCATTCGGGTGCGTAGTGGTGGTGACCAGCCGCAATCAGATGTCCGGCTTGGTCGCCGCCGAGGGCGCCCACCCGCTCACGGTGGACCTGCTGACCGTCGGCGAAGCGCGACAGCTGCTGGTTCGCCGCCTCGGTACCGGGCGGGTAGCGGCCGAACCGGAGGCGGTGGATGAGATCATCACGAGGTGTGCGCGGCTGCCGCTGGCCCTGGCCGTTGTGGCCGCCCGGGCCGCCTGCCACCCCACGGTCCCGCTGGAGATGCTGGCTAGCCGATTGCGCGCCGGCCAGAGCGCCGGCCAGAGCGGACTCGACGGGTTGGCCAGTGAGGACGCGATCACTGATGTGCGGGCCGTGTTCTCTTGGTCATATCACACCCTGGGCGCCGAAGCGGCCCGGTTGTTCCGGCTGCTCGGGCTACATCCAGGCCCGGACATCGGCATCCCGGCTGCGGCGAGCCTGGCCGGCCTCCCGCCGGAACGGGTGCGCCTGCTGCTGGACGAACTGGCCCGCGCACACCTGGTCACCGAACACGTCCCTGGCAGGTTCGCGTCCCACGATCTGCTGCGCGCCTACGCCACTGAATTGGCCCATACCGTCGACGGCGACGACGAGCGACACGCGGCGCTGCGCCGGACGCTGGACCACTACCTGCACACCGCGCATGCCACCGCTCGGCTGCTTAACCCGCACCGGGATCCGATCATTGTGGTCCCAGCCCACCCCGGAGTCACGCCCGACGACCTCGGCGATTACGGGCAGGCACTGACCTGGTTCACTATCGAATACCCGGTGCTGCTCGCCGCCGTGGACCAGGCCGCCAGCACCAGGTTCGATACCCACACCTGGCAGCTGGCCCGGACTCTCCACACTTTTTTCGACCGACGAGGGCACTGGCGCGACTGGGCCACCACCGAGAACGCCGCCTTGTGCGCCGCGCGGCGGCTGGCCGACCGGCCCGCGCAGGCGCGTGCCCACCACATCCTCGCTCGGGCCTACACCCGGCTGGGCCGCGACGATGATGCCCACACCCACTACCAGCATGCCCTGGGCCTGTTCGGTGAGCTCGACGACCACATCGGCCAGGCCCATGCCCACCTCAACCTCAGCGACATGTTTGGGCGGCAGGCTTGCTACGGGCAGGCGCTGCACCACACTCGGCAGGCGCTCGACCTGTATCAGGCCACTGGCAACCGGGCCGGGCAGGCCAATGCCCTCAACGGGGTCGGCTGGTATCACGCCCAGCTCGGGGACCATCGGCAGGCTCTTACCTGCTGCCAGCGGGCCCTCACTCTGCTTCAGGAGATCGGCGACCGCGGCGGGGAGGCCACCACGTGGGACAGCCTCGGCTATGCCCAGCATCACCTCGGCGACCACAGGCAGGCCGTCGCCTGCTACCAGCACGCCCTCGCCTTATACCAGGACCTCGGCGTCCGCCACTACGAGGCCGAAACGCTCACCCGCCTCGGTGACACCCACCACGCCACCGGCGACTACGACTCCGCCCGCACCGCTTGGCAGCGCGCCCTGGGCATCCTCGACGAACTCGGCCACCCCGACGCCGACGCGGTCCGTGTCAAACTCGACGGCCTCGACCCCTCGGCTGAGGTCACCGCGACCGGAGAATAGTTGCCTCGTCGACCCAGTAGCACCAGCCTGGCTCGCCTGAGGACGAGGGGGTGTCACTGAGCCGGTCGAATGCGGAGTCGAGGGCCCGCCGAGTGCCCGGTCGCCTGCGGCGTGCGCGGCGCGAGCCGCTTACCCAGTCAGAGATCACGGAGTGCGGCCGGGTCCGCGGTCGAAGCGGAAGCGCAGGATGAGCTCGACCCAGCGGTCCATCCCACCCACTGCGACATCGCGCCAGGTGGGGTGTGCGTCCAGCCAGGTGTTCAGCCGGGCCAGTTGCGTACCGGCGGCCTTCCCGCTGGCAGTTGCGGGAAGCACGGTCCCCAGGGTGAGTGGCTCGGCTGCGGCCAGGTTCGGGAGCAGCTCGTCGGCCAGCTCGGGTAGCCCGGTGGCGATGGCGAGCAGCACCGCCACCTGACCGTGCTCCGGCAGTGGCCAGCCCCGGCCGCGACCCACCGACTTGAGCAGCAGGTAGACGTTGATGAAGCGTTTGACCGCCCGAGGCGTGGCACCGATCAGCGGCGAGATGTCCTCGATCAGGCGCAGCTCGGGGCCGGTGACGGTCAACTTGGCTGCCTCCAGCCACGGCTGCTCCGCCTGATCGGTCCCGGTGAAGGACTCCACCAGCCTGGTGAACTCCGGCAGATCGGCGTCGGACAGCTCGGTCCCGCCGGCCGGGCCGTCGCCGTGCGCGGCAACCGGGTCGGGGCTGGCCAGGTGGGGTGTCAGCAGACCGCGCACCATCTGACGGCGGGTGTCCGCGCCGAGCGGCCGCACCCAGAACGGTACCTGGAAGATCTTCTCGAGGTAGTCCGACGGGACCGCCGCATCGGCCTTCAGCTGGGTGTAGTGCTCGCGCAGCGAGGACTCCAGCCACCGCGCGTCCACCGCGACCACCACCACGAACAGCGGGAACGCCAGCAGCAGGTGCACCGCCTCCAGCACCTTGATCACCAGGTCGGTGGGGCAGCGGTCCAGATCGTCGATGTAGAGCACCACCCGGTCGATCGCGTGCTGGTCGTCGATGCCCCCGGCGGGTCCGGCCTCGTGCCGCTGCTGGATCAGCCGGGACAGCCGCTCCAGGTCCTGGCGCACCAGGGCGGGCACGCCGAGGTGACGGCGGTAGTCGTCGCTGGCGATTCGTTTGCCGACGAACTCCGCGAGCACCCTGCTCGGGGTGATCCGGGCCAGCTCGGCCTCCAGCTCGGCGACCGACGCGGCGTACTGCTGCTCCTCGGCGATCGCGGAGTCCAGCTCCCGCTGGGTGTCCGCGAGCTTGCTCTGGGCGTCGCGGATCTCCTGGTTGAACTGGTCGCGCTGGGCATCCAGCTCCTTGTTCAGCTCGGCCTGCGCCTGGGAGATCTTCCCGAGCGTGCCGGCGAGCACCGTGCTGCCTCGGGCCGCGTAGGCGCTGACCCCGGCCAGCACGGCGGACACGCTGCCGATCACGGTGGACACCGCCGAGGCGTCGAGCTGGCTCAGGATGACGCTGACCAGCGGCCCGAGTCCGATCACCACGAGCAACGCGACGGTGTAGCGCCACCCCCCGGTGCGCAACGCACCGAGCACCGGACCGGCGCGGCGCAGCGTCTCCCCGGTGCTCGCCAGGGTCTGCGCTAGCTCGTCGGCCTGGGTGCCCAGTTCGCCGAGCCCGGTGCGTTTCCCGATCTCGGCGAGCGTGCCGGACAGCTTAGGTGACGGCCGCCAGGTCAGGAACGGGTTGCGCCGCCGCGTGTTCTCCAGGTCCGCCAGTTTCTGGTCTCGCTCGTCGCGCTTGTCCTGAACCAGCTGGTGGGCGCGCTGCTGCTGCCCGGCCAGCTCGTCGCGTTTCTCGACGGCCCTGCGGTGCTCGGCGGTGCGCGCGGTGATCTGGTCCAGGTACTCGCTGCGGCGGGCTTCCAGCAGATCGTCCGCGTCCTGCTCCCCGGCCTTGCGCAGGTTGCGGAACAGGTGCTCCAGCAGGCTGGCCCACAGGTTGCCTTCGACGTACTGCCAGGCGTTGAACTCGATCTGCGCGATGGCCCGGTGGAACGGCGGCTGGTCCACCTCGGTGCTGACCAGCTGGTCGATCCGGCGCTGCACGCTGCGCAGGAAGTAGCTCTTGCCCGATCCCCAGTCACCGAACAGGCCGATGGCCAGCGGCGGGGTGAGTCTCCTGGCGGCGATCAGATAGGCGAACGCGTCCACCTCAGCGGTGATGTCGACCAGGTAGGGCGGCTCGGCATCCGGTTGCCTGGGCGGGTACCGGGTCGGTGGCTCGTCCGGCGCGTAGGGCGGCAGCTGCCGCTCGGGCGGCTGGTAGGGGTGGTTCGTGCGGAGGTACTCCGCGTAGGAGCTGCGGGTACCGAGGTGCTCGCGGCAGGACTGGATGACCCGCTCGACGTCGACACCCCGGTTGGCCAGTTCAGCGCGCAATGCCGTCGAGGCGATGTTGGTGTTCTCCAGCAGTGCGCCGAACAGCATGGACAGCGTGACCAGCCCGTCGGTGCTGGGTGGCATCGCGGTGCGGGCGTGCTCCAGAACCTGGATGGCCTGTTCGCCCAGCGGGGGCAGCGCCGCCTCCGGGATACGGCGGTAGGCGGCGAGCAACGTCTCCGGGCGGTAGCGGCGCGCCCCGGCGTCGCTGAGCACGGCGCCGAGCGGGATACGGAAATGCGCGAATAACTGGCTGACCGGATTGTCCCGCAGGTGGGCCAGGGCCAGGCCGGCCAGTAGATCGACGGTGTCCACCAGCACGCCCGACGGTTCGGCCGCCCCGGTGCGGGCGGTGGTGGTGGCCCAGGCCCAGCGCCAGGCGGCCTTGGCGGACAGCGTGAGCTGGTCCCACCGCTGGTCAGCGGCCGACGACATGGCGGATCGGGATGTCGTGGCGCAGGGGACGCAGCTGCGGCTGGTACGGCGCGATGTCGGGCAGGTCCGCGGGATCGAACCGGCACAGCCCGATCGCCCACCACAGGCCGGCGGGCTGGCCGTGCAGCTTGACGCCGCCGTCCGGGAGCAACACAGCCCACCCCTCCTCAGAGCCGACCAGCGTCGCCAGCAGCGTCCCGGTGGCCGGGTCCCACAGTCGCACGGTGGTGTCGGTGCCGGCGGAGGCCAGCCAGCTGCCGTGGGGGTCGGTGGTCAGCGCGAGGACCGGGCGGGTGTGGCCTTGGAGGGTGCGCAGGGGTGTTC
>JBOHGM010000089.1:13239-20148 GCA_050699435.1 Pseudonocardiaceae bacterium
CCGGTGGCCGGGTCCCACAGTCGCACGGTGGTGTCGGTGCCGGCGGAGGCCAGCCAGCTGCCGTGGGGGTCGGTGGTCAGCGCGAGGACCGGGCGGGTGTGGCCTTGGAGGGTGCGCAGGGGTGTTCCGGTGGCCGGGTCCCACAGTCGCACGGTGGTGTCCTCGCCGGCGGAGGCCAGCCAGCTGCCGTGGGGGTCGGTGGTCAGCGCGAGGACCGTGCTGGTGTGGCCTTGGAGGGTGCGCAGGGGTGTTCCGGTGGCCGGGTCCCACAGTCGCACGGTGCCGTCATCATGGCCGGTGGCGAGGATGCCCCCGGGTACGGCGGCGACGGCCGTGACCGGCGAGGCGACTTCCATGTGCGCTAGCGCCGGCACGCCGGGATACGCGGTGCCGAACGTGCTGGCCGTCTGCGCGAGCGCCCCGGGATCGAGGGTGGCCCCGACCAGCACAGCGCGGTCCAGCCGAGCCCCAGCCAAGCGAGTCTCCCGAAGATCCGCGCCGATCAGCCGCGCCCGGCTCAGGTCCGCCTCGCGCAGGTCGGCGCCGGTGAGGTCGGCGCCGTCCAGCCGGGCCGAGACCAGCTTCGCACCCCGCAGGGTGGCGCCGCACAGCGCACGAGGAAGGACCGCGCCGGTCAGGTCGGCTGCGGTCAGGTCCGCCCCGGTGAGATCCTGGGTGGACAGGTCCTGGCCGCGCAGATCGGCAGCCGCGTAGTTCACCGCCCGCACGACGACCCCTCGTCGCTGCAGGATCAGTGTCGCGTTCGCCTTGGCGGTCGTCGCGGCACCCGTAGCGCCGAGGACGACCCGGCGTGCCCAGTCCACCACTGCCTTATCGCCCGCAAGGTCGCACACAAAGTCCACCATCAGCGGGCTCAACGGCCCACTGGCCAACCGCTCCTCGCCACTGCTCGCGTGGCCCTCCCTGAACGCCCGCGCGGCCCAGCGGGCGATCAGCCATTCCAGCACTGACTGGTGGATGAAGCCGAACGCGTCCTCGCCGACGCGCACCAGCACCGTGCTGGACCCGACCGCGTGCGCTGCTTCGGCCGGCCCCATGTGCAGCCGGGCCAGGTCAGCGACCTTCGCCGCGGCGCTGCCCAGCTCCGCCGCCCGGACCGTGGCCGCCCCGCTGCGCCACAGCGTCAGCGCGACCTCGCTGAGCGCGTCGAACCGCTCGGTCACCCACAGCGCGCCCGCCCCGCCGGGCTCGTCCTGCCGCTGGTACTCGTGCTCCAGCCAGGTGGTGAGCAGCCGCTCGTAGAGCCGCCCGGCGGTGATCGGCTGGTCACCGCTTTCGGTGAGCTTGGCGTCGGTGAGCAGCCCGGTCCGGTATCAGTGGATCATGAAGCTGAGCATCCGCGGGTTCTCGGCCAGGCTGAGCAAGTCGCGGACGCCGGCCAGCAGCCCGAGGAAGTGTTCCGCGGCCGCCTCGTCGTCGAAGTCGTCCCGCACCAGGGTTCGCCGCTGGCCGAGGTCCAGCGGGAGCAACCGCATGATCCGCGACCCGGGCAGCGCCTGGGCCTGGCCGCCCAGCGCGGTGCGCACGTCGCGGTCGGTGACGAAGTACTGGTGCCGGCTGGTGACGATCACCTTGGCCGCGCCGTCGGCCGCCTCCCGCAGGGTGGTGAAGTGGTCGACCACCCGGTTGTAGTCGGTGCGCTGGGCCAGCTCGTCGAAGCCGTCGAACAGCAGCGCGATCTTCCCGTGCCGCAGCAGGTAGCGAAACGACGCCCGGTGGTAGCTGTCCTCCCCGATCATGTGCTGAGCCAGCAGCTCGTCGAGGGTGCGGCCCTTGGTCAGCTCCCGCATGGTGACCAGCACCGGGACCAGCTCGGAGCCCTCCCGGGCCAGCCGCTCGGCCAGAGCGCGCAGCAGGAACGTCTTGCCGGTGCCGAAGTCACCCAGCACCAGGATGAACCGCGGCCCGTCGGTCTTCAGCCAGGCCATGATCTGCTCGGCGGCCGTGGTGGGGCGGGCGGTGCTCTCACCCAGCTCCGACCACCGCTTGTCCACATGCCGGGCCAGCGGATAGTCGGGATCGTCGCGCAGCCGCTGGGTCTGCCCGGTCACGTAGTTGTGGTGCTCCCACACGTGCTGGTACTCGGCGAAGCCGCGTAACCAGATCCGGTGTTCCTCGGCGGCGCGGCTAGCGTCGGGGCTCGCCGGCCCGCCGCGGTACACCAGCTCCGGTTCCGGCTCGGTGGTGACGTGAGCGCACACCGCGTCGCGGAAGCGCGCGACGGCCTCGGCGTTGATCGGCCCGTCCCACACCCCGACCACCAGCTCCTTGGTCCACGGGCTGCCTCGGGTGTAGCGCACCACTAGATGATCGAACTCGGCCCCGCCCGGCCCTCGGCTCCGCTCGACGATCTCCGCGCCGGACGTCGAGCGATCCTGGTCTATCCGCAGTCGGCAGACCTCGCGGACCTGGCTGAGGAAGTCAGGCCCGCGCCACTCGGCGTCCAGGCCGCCGCGCCGCTGATCCCTCCGGTCCATGACGGGCAAGCGTAGAGCCGATCTGCCGGACCTCATGCTCCGGCAGATCCTTGACGCTGCTGTCGGCCAACGCCCTGGTCGACCTCGACGGCGACCCGGCCGCGATGGCGCCGCGGCTGCGTGGGCTTCGGGTGTTCGCCGGATACTCCGGCTGGGACCACGGCCAACTCGACGGCGAGATCGATCGCGGTGACTGGGTGGTGGTGCCTGCCTTGCCCGCGTCCTGGTTCGGTGAGCGCCTATGGGTGGCGAGGGGGCTGATCAGAGCAGTCGGTCCAGTTGCAGGCGGAGCGGGAACAGTTCGGTGGTGGTGAAGACCCCGGTGATACTGCCGCGGTCCTGGTAGCCGAAACCCTCCGCGAGGTGGCAGTCCACCAGCGACACCGGCTTGTCGAGGTCCACGATCCAGTAGTGCGGGATGGCGGCGTCGGCGTACTCGCTGCGCTTGGTGACGTAGTCGGTCCGGTGTGAGCCGGGCGAGACTACTTCGACGACGATCAGCACCTCACCGGCCCAGATCAATCCCCCCTCCGCACGCACCCGGGTTCGGGCGGACCGCTGGAAGATCACGAGATCGGGTCGGCGAGAGAATCCTGGCTGATCAGGGTCGGCAAGCTGGAGGTCGATATCGACGTCCGGGATCACTTCCAGGTGGTCAGGCAGCTGGGGACGCAGCTGGACGAGCAGCTCGGCCGCGGCGACGTTGTGGTCGGGAACCGGGCTCGGGGACATCAGCAGGCGCCCTTCCAGCAGCTCGGTGTAGCCCGCTTCGGTCTCGCCGAGTTCGGCATACTCGCCCACCGTCAGCAGGTGACCCCACGGCTGGGGCACAGCGGTCACGGGTGGCTCCTCACGTCGCGGTCAGTCTCGCAGGGGCTCCTGTCACTCTGCGCAGGTCCGTTCCACGTCACTCCGCTGGAGATCACACGGTGCGGCTGGGTCCGTTGCTGGCACGCGGTCGAAGCGGAAGCGCAGGATGAGCTCGACCCAGCGGTCCAGAGCCGATCAGCCGACCGGGGTCGGCTGGCTGGCCGAGCCTTGCACGGTGCACCTCCCGGCATCCGGGATAGATGTCGGATACAAGGTTGTTAACCATCGTCATGTCGGTAAGCTATCCATCATGGAGGCGGTAGCTCTTCCGTCAGAAAGACGGTTGACAACCGAGTTACAGACATGTTGTTCCAAGCGGCTGAGCTGGACGAGGCAGAGCTGCGCGTGCTCGACGAGATCGAGGGCTTGAAGGGGCGTCTTCGGTGGCAGCTCACCGAGCCGCGACGGTGGTACGGGTCCCTCCGTCGTGTCTCGTTCGCGCGGGCGATCCAGGGCTCGAACAGTATCGAGGGCTATGAGGCTGGTCTGGACGATGCGATGGACGTCGCCGCTGGCGAAGAGCCTCTTGATGTCAGCGACGAGACGCGACTTGCGCTGCGTGGCTACCGGGACGCCATGACCTACGTTCTCCAACTGGCCGAAGAATCCGAGTTCGAGTATAGTGAGCAGCTCCTCAAGAGTCTTCACTTCATGATGACCAACTACTCGCTGAAGAACCGCCCCGGGCGGTGGCGCGCGGGGAGTATATACGTTCGGAACGATGAGACCGGTGAGATCGTACACGAGGGGCCGGACGTTGATCGAGTCCCCGAACTGATGAGGGAATTTGTCGACGATCTCAACAAAGATCACGAGCTGCCGGCCATCGTGCCAGCATGTATGGCTCACCTCAATCTTGCCATGATTCACCCCTTCCGGGACGGTAACGGTCGCATGGCGAGATGCCTGCAGAGTCTGGTGCTGGCGAGAGTCAAGGTCGTGAGCCCGGTCTTTATGAGTGTCGAGGAGTACCTCGGCCACAACACCCAGGCGTATTACGATGTGCTGGCCGAAGTGGGGGGTGGGTCGTGGCAACCTCAGCGGGATACGCGCCCTTGGCTGCGGTTCAACCTGACCGCGCACCTCAGGCAGGCCCGGACCATACTGCAGCGGGTTCGAGAAAGTGAACGAATGTGGACGGATCTTGAGGAGGTAGTGCGGGTCAACAAGCTTCCCGAGCGAAGTATCATGGCACTTTTCGACGCGGCCCTCGGATTGCGAGTACGCAATTCAACATATCGGTCGTACTACGCGGATTCACCTGATGAGATCACCGAGGCCACCGCGACGAGGGACCTCCGCAAGCTGGTCAGTTCAGGACTGCTGGAACCGCGCGGTGAAAAGAGTGGCCGTCACTATGTTGCTCGATCCGAACTCGTTAGTATTCGTCGGCGAATAGTCGCGGCGCGGGAACCGCGGGACAACGCAGACCCTTTCGCGCACTGAAACAGATCCCGCAGGTCGGGCGGTGCTTGGGTTCACGTTTCTCGTTCAGCGATGTCCACGAGCAGCACGTCGATCTTCTTGGTGATGCTGCGCAGGGCCCTCGGGATCTGGGCTCGGCCGCGCTCGCCGACGATCCGGGGGTTGATCACCTGTGTCCGCCGACCGGCCCGGCGCAGGTCGGCGCCGCCTGCGGCCAGGACGTTGCGGACCCAGTCGGTTCGGCCGTAGAACAACGGGATCGCGAGGGCCGCCGGGGAACGAAACGCCAGCACGGGGGTCCGGTAGGCGCGCCCTGAGCGGCGGCCGGTGTGCTCGACCAGAGCGAACGGCGGGAGCCACGGCGCCCATACCCGTTGCACCGGGTTGACGAATCGCCTGTTGAAAGCGGGCATCCAGCGCGGCATGACACCACGGCGTCGGTCACGGTCTGATGTGGACATTTCCTCCTCAGTCGGGTTGTCGGAGCCGAGGGATTGGGCTGTCCGCTGTCATCGTTCGGTGTGGTTCCTAGGTTCTCACCACAACAGCGCGCGGCTGTGGTGAGTGTCGTTACGGCAGGTAGCCTGATCGGGTGGTCGAGAAGGGGTCAGAGTCGGTGTGGGAGTACCCGCGCCCGCCGCGTGCCGAGCGGGTCCGGCGCCGGGCCAGGATCGTGCACGGCGGCACGCTGGTTTTGGATACTGACGATGTGGTGCGGGTGCTGGAGACGTCGCACCCGCCGACGTACTACCTGCCGCGCGCGGAGTTCCGGGTGCCGCTGCTCGCCGCGGCGCGGACGACGATGTGCGAGTGGAAGGGTGAGGCGTCCTACATCGACATCGAGGTGCCGGGCGTCGAGCCGCTGCGCGAGGTCGGCTGGTGGTACCCGCAGCCCGAGCTGCGCTATCCGCAACTCACCGACCGGGCCGCGGTCTACGCCGGTCGGTTCGACGAGGTGACCCTGGACGGCGAGCCGGTGACGCCGCAGCCGGGCGAGTTCTACGGCGGCTGGATCACCGCCGACGTCGTCGGACCGTTCAAGGGCGAGCCGGGCAGTAGGGGCTGGTAGCCGGAGTTCATCGCCCGGCGAGTTCCCGGATCTCGGCAGGCACGTCCTGGTCGAAGTGGCCAGGACGCGGGTGCTCCTTGTGCCACGTGCCTTCCGCGTCTTGCGCCATATACGAGGTGCCGACGTCGCTGGAGAGCAACCAGAGCTCATCCTTGCCGCTGAGCCACGTGATGCCCACCCCGTGCCTGCTGCTGTAGGCATCTCTGTCCCGGAACACCTCCCGTCCCGCGCGGTCGGTGATCACCACGATCCAGGTGGGCACCCTGTTCTGCTCCGGCCCGAGCTCGACGCGGGTGACGAACTGGCCCGAGGGCGAGGTGCGCGGATTCTCGGGCCGGGTGAATCGCTCGTCGGCGCTGCGGTCGCCGCCGAACAGCGCCGCGCACCCGGCCAGCACAACCGCCACCGCCCCGGCAACGACGATGACAATCGACGTGCGCATGATTCACCTCGGCTAGTCGCGCTGAGACGCGGTACGCTGTGCCGCTCGGTGAGACCCAGAAGTCCTCGGTCGAGTTGACCGCCGCGCCCAGGTCCGAGGACAGGCTCGCCGCGCCGTCTGCAGCTGTCGAGGTGATGTTCGCGGCGCGGTCCAGGCCGTCGAGGTCGCCAGGGATGACGTCGGCGGCACCGGCATAGGTGGTCACATCAGCCTCCCCAATTGGGTGCTGATTTCGTGGTCGACCGCGAGCAATAACTCCCGCGTCAGGTCGCGGCGCAGCCTCCGCCGCCGCAGGAGCACCCGCTACAGCCGGGCGCCGGTGGCGATTGCACGGCGGCGGCCACCCGGTGACCCAGCAGCCCACCGGCGATCAGCAACGCGACCGTACCCGCCCCGGCCACCGCGACGATCACTGTGAGCAGTGCGCCATCCGCGCCGAGGGCCAGCGCACCCGCGGTGGCGCAGATCGCGCCGGCCGCCAGTACCGGCGGGGCGGCTACCCGGTTCGCTGCCGCGAAGGCGGTGTCCGAGCGCAGCGTCGCGGGGGTGCGGATGCCGGCGAATCGGTTGCGTGGCAGCCGTCCCCGCCAGCCGAGCAGGCCGAC
>JBOHGM010000090.1:0-19771 GCA_050699435.1 Pseudonocardiaceae bacterium
GTAGTGCCTTGGCCGGCGAGGTGTACCGGGCTGACGGGTTTCAGGTCTTCCGCGAGCTGATAAGTCCGACGGAAGCGGCACACCTCGCTGGCGAGTTGAGCCGCATCTCGGGCCTGCAAGCGAACGATCACTCAGCAGTACGTGCAGGGCGGCGCTCGGCCTTCTATCGGCACGGTGGGATAGCAGCGAACCCCAGCCTGTGGCCGCTGCTCCTGCATCCACGTGTCATCGCAGCGGTCGCCGAAACGCTTGATGGGCCACCGAAATGCCTTCCTGGCATCGACACCATCGGCATGCACGCATCGGAGATTGATGCGCATCGGGACGTATCACCCAGTGAGCTACCCGCACTGGCTCAGACGCCGTTCGAGCCTGGGCACCCGGTGACTCGAATGATCCTCTACCCGAACAGCCCTGGAGAACGCTTCGGATGCCTACCAGGCTCGCACCGGCAGGCCAGGCGTCCGCGCGACGTCGCTGAGGCGGCATCCGACGCGTGGCGGTGGGTGGTGCTACGTTCCGGCGATGCGCTGGTCTTCGACCCACGTCTCATCCATGCGGGGGCGCCGATCACGAATCCGAAACCGATGGTGATCACTACCTACGGCGTCGATGGTCCGGGTGCGCTCCAGACCTACTTTCATGCCCGCATCAAGACCGCCCAGCTCGGTTTTGCCGACGCTCCTGCACAATTGTTACACCTGCTCGCAAGTCGGGGCCTCCTGCTCCACGGTGTGACCGAGCAAGCTAACTGGGAACATTGCTCGACCGTATGGCCGGACCATGCTACCTCGGCTGCGCAGTTCACAGATGTGGCTGAGCGGCGGGCAGAGGCTCGGTGAGCGCGGCCGATCGCCGACGAGCTGGTGCGTGCCGTGTGACCGCCGCCGTGGCGCTCCGTCAGGAGCTGGCAGGCGAGCTGGTCGCCGGCGGGCCGTGCGCAGCCTCTGGCTACGGCGGGCCTTCGAGGAGACGCCCAGGGAGGTGTTCGTTCCCCGCTTCTACAGATCCGAGTCAGGCCGCGAAGTGCTGGTGGACGGGGCTGATCCCCGGCAGCACGACGAGTGGCTGCGTGGCGTCTACACCGACGACGTGCTCACGGTCCAACTCACCACGGCACCCGACCTGGCCGAAGGGGCGGCGGGTGCCCCGACCAGTTCCAGCACCATGCCGACCGTCATGGCCGGAATGCTGGAAGCCCTCGACGTCCAGCGCGGCCACCGGGTCCTGGAGATCGGCACCGGCACAGGCTACAACGCCGCACTGCTCTGCCACCGGGTCGGCCCGGAACACGTGGTGAGCGTGGAACTCGAGTCTAATTTGGCCGACGCGGCTCGTCAGGCACTCGCCCGGCTCGGGTTGCACCCGGCTGTGCACACCGGTGATGGCGCGGCCGGGCTCGCCGCTGCGGCGCCGTTCGACCGGATCATCGCCACCGCAGCCACCGACCATACCCCGCTTTCGTGGATCTCCCAGCTCGCCCCCGGCGGGCGTATCGTCGTTGACCTGCGTGGCAGCCTCGACGGCTCGCTCCTGCGGGTGACGGCAATCGACAGCGACGTGGTCGAGGGGACCTTCCTGCACCTGCCCGGTGCCTTCATGCTGCCTTCGAACAGGGCGATACGGCTCTGGGTGCGCCGAGCTCAACAGTAGAGCCGTCCGGGTCCGGCCAGGCAGCTCTACTGTTGAGTTCGGCGCACCCAGCGTGAGCGGGTGGACAACGAGCCGTTCGGAACCGTCCCTATTGCCGGACGCTCTTAGTGGTCGGCGCCGGAAGTCCGTCGGGGGTTGGTCAGGGGGCTGGGGGATGGTTTGGTCGGCTGTTGGGGCAGCTGGGTTCGTGAGCCGATGCCGGTGCGAGGCGGTCAGGTGAGCGAGGTTCGCTCTTACCCGGCGGCACCGGTCGCTGGCGGTCTTCGGGATGCACTCGGCTGGGCCTGGGAGCTGTCTCTGGCGCATCCTCACTGCGGGAGCCGCCGTGCCCACCCGGGCTGTCACGTCCACCCCCCTGGGGCGGGCACCGTCATGATCACTGGTCGGGGGCCCGGTCGCTCGCTGCCCCAGCTGGATCCACCCCGACGTACACCACCGACCTCACCAGTGATTGCGCCGGGCACCCCGGACCGGGCACCCCGGACCGGGCGCGCCGCGCGGTGATCCCCACCCAACGAGGTCGATCCAGTAGCGGCCGACCCGGGAAGGTGCCTCCCCAGTGGGGATCTTCACCCGGCTGGCGCGCTGGAGAGCGGTGGAGGCGTCGGTGAGCTCGACGGCTACCCCCACCCAGTGGATTCGGGACATCAGAGGTGTACGCCGAGCCAGCGGGCGAAACCGGCCAGGGTGTCGGTGGCGCGGCGGTCGGTCTCGGCGAGCATGTGCACGGTCTCGTGGACGCTGGGGTGGTAGCGGGTCTGCTGCGGGGCGATCTTGCGTGCCGAGTGGAGCGCACTGAGGGCCTTCGCGCGGTCGCCGTGCAGGGTCCACGCGCGGGCCACGCAGACCGAGTGATGACCGGCCAGGGAGGGCTGCGCATCCTGGGGGAGCTGCACCTGCTCGGCCCGGCTGACCGCAGTTGTGCCGTCGGAGAGCTCGACGGGCACTTCGACGTGATGCATGTCGACGTTGGCCGGGATGGCGTTCACGCTGTAGTAGGGATGAGCGGGCACTCCCCCGGCTACGAGCCGACGCGCCTCGTCGATGTGCTCATCGGCCCGGTCGCGCACACCCAGCCGTGCATGCACCCTCGCCTGGCGCAGGTGCAGCACCGTCCGTACCGCGTTCGCGGTCTGTGAGTGCTCACCCTCGAGGAGGGCATGGCCGCGGTCCACAACTCGGAGCACGGCCGCGTAATCGCTCCGGCGGAGGCGCACACCGGTGTAGCGGAATGTGGCCACCGCAGCGCGGAGCGGATCTCCCGCTTTGGCGGCGGTGTCGCGGCCGCACCGGGCAGCCAGCGCCGCCAGGTCGTAGTAGCCGAACCGGAGGCTGACGACGTGTGCGAGTTCGTAGGCGTCGTCGAGTAACGCCCATGCGGTTTCGGCTTCGTGGCCGGGCTGAGCGGCGTCGACGATGAGGTAAGCGTGATTGAGCAGCTCGGGCAGCACGGCGAGCATCTGCGCGTAATGAGACCGTGATCGGTTCCGGTCGCATTCGTCGAGTTTGGCGCGCAGCTCGGCGGGTGGCAGGGGGAAGCTGTCGAGGTCGGGGTCTTCGTCGCAGTCCAGCGCCGCGCGCAGGGCGGGGATCCCGGCGTGCTCAGCTCGGGGGTCGGTGATCGGGGGGCCGTAGGGCTCCCCGGTCAGCGTGGCCACGTCGACGCCGAGAGCGTGGGCGGCGGCGGCGGTGAACGCGGGGGAGGCGGGGAGCAGGCCGCGTTCGACGTGGGAGACCAGGCTCTTGCTCACGTGCGCGCGGGTGGCGAGTTGCTGCTGGGTCAGCCCGGCGAGTTTGCGCTGCACGGCCACCCGGTGACCCACGGCCCCGTCAGGTGCTTTCTCTTCGACGGCGTGCACGACGGTGACCTCCGGTGTTAGTTGGCAGAGAAGTGATGCCCACCCAGCGGGCGAACCCGGCCAGGGAATCGGCGGCGCGCCGCTCGGTCTCGGCGAGGAAGTGCAGGGTTTCGTGGGCCTGGGGGTGGTAGCGGGTCAGCTGGGGCGCGATGGCACGGGCCTGGTTGAGTGCATCGAGGGCCTTGTCGTGGTCGCCGTGCAGGGCCCAAGCGCGGGCGAGGTCGATCCAGTAACGGCCGACCCGGGAAGGCGCCTCCCCAGTGGGGATCTTCACCCGGCTGGCCCGGTCGAGGGCGGTGGAGGCGTCGGTGAGCTCGACGGCTACCCCGACCCAGTGGATGTCGACGTTGGCCGCGCTGGCGAGCACCGGGTAGTAGGGACTCGCGGGAATGCCGCCTGCGATCAGCTCGTGGGCGGCGTCGATGTGCTCGTCGGCTCGGTCGGCGCTGCCGATGCGGGCGTGGGCGAGAGCCTCGCGTAGGTGCAGGTGCGCGCGGACCGCGTCGGCGGCCGGGCTGGTCTGGTCGGCGATCCCGGCGTGCGCTCGCTCGCCGATCAGCAGGATCCCGAAGTAGTCACCGCGGTGCAGTCGCAGCAGGGCGCGCTCGCCCGCGACGAGGGCCACCCGCAGCGGATCACCGCAGCGTCCGGCGGCGTCGCGGGCTCGCAGGTTGGCGAGCATCGCCAGATCCAGGTAACCGAACCGGTAGGCGACGGTCTGCGCGAGCAGGCAGGCGTCGGCGAGCAGTGCCGATGCCGTCTCGGACGGGGTCGTGGCCACCAGGGCGCAGGCATGCCGCAGCAGCTCCGGGAGCATGGCGGCCAGCTGCGCGTAGCAGGCCCCGGCCCGGTTCTGGTCGCAGTCGTCCAGCGCGGCGCGCAGCTCGGCCATTGTCCTCGGCGGGCCGGCGGGTTCCGGGTCGTCGTCGCAGTCCAGCGCGGCGCGCAAGGCCGGAATCCCGGCGTGCTCGGCGCTCGGGACGGTGACCGCTGATCCGTAGGGCTGGCCGTACAGCGTCGCGACGTCGACCCCGAGGGCACCTGCCACGGCCGCGGTGAAGGCCGGGGATGCCGGGACGTCGCCGCGTTCGACCCGGCCGATCACGCTGGGGTTGACCTCGGCGCGAGCGGCGAGGTGTTGCTGGCTCAATCCGCTGAGGCTGCGTTGCTGGGCGAGCCGGTGCCCGACCGCCCCCGGCGGCGCGCTCTCGTGTTCCACGGGCGTAGGGCTCTGTGCACTCATAGAGACAGTGTGCGACAGCCCACGCCCCGTGGCGCCGCGTCCGCGACGGTTTGCACGTCCGCTGTGACTCCCTGCGACAGGTTACAACTCTTCTGCTGACTCGATTATCTCCGTTCGTCGCCAAAGTACACCACACACGACCGGATGTGCTGTCGAGGTCACTCCCCGACGTGCCCTCACCAGGCATGGCATCCGGGCGTGGCCGGCCCGGGCCGCGCGGTCGTTCCCTTCCGCGCGGCCCGGCCGGTGTCCAGGCGACGCGAGGGGAGCGGGTCGATGAGGCAGCAGTGGAAGTGCTGGGTGGACCACGCCGACAAGGTCGGTGGCTCGCGGTGAGCGGCGCGGGTGCCGAGTACAGCGAAGTACTCGCGATGGAGGTCCTCGACCGTCGGCACCAGCTGGATCTGGTCGCGGCCGGAGAGCGTGGCCGCTCGGCGACCGACGTGGCCCGGATCCGCGACGAGATGCGCCGGACGGTCGCGATGTGGCGCCGCCTGCTCTCCCAGCACGTGCCCACCTCTGATGCCAGCAGGCATTGCCCCCGGTGCCGGCGCTGGGGTGGCTGGCGCCGACGACGGCGACGGCCACGCCCGCCATCCGGCGACGGCCCCCACCAGCGCCCCGGCACACAGACCAGCAAGGGAGTGACCGTGGACCGTGATGCCATCGCTGCTCACGGCTGCGCTGCCGCAGCTCGGCGACATCGTGGTGTCGAGCTGTCAGCGAGCGTGCAGCGATTGCTGCTGGACATCGTCGCCGATGGTTTCATCGTGTACTGCTGCGGGCCGAGAACCGATCCGGCCGCGCTGGTGGCGTCGTATGAGTGGGAGCACTACGTCGACGTGGTGACGATCCGGGATTTCGACCGGCGGGTGGTGGCGGCGAGGGTCCCGAAACAATGCGGCGAGGTCGACGTCTTCGCACCCGACCTGGTCGTCTGGGCCTACGAAGGCCCCGCCGAGCCCACCCTGCGAGCCGTGCTCGACCTGGTGCATCCGGACCACCCTGATGCGCCCACCAGCGCCTTCCCTGCTCCTCCGGCCCTGCGTGTTGCCCGCCACGAGCAGCGCCCCATGACGATCCGGCCGCCCTCACCCGGCCAGGCGGGCGCGCGAGCTGCCCGACTCCACAACGGGTGCCGTCCCCAGCGCACCCCACCCACACCCAAGGAGGACATCACGTGACGAGCGCACCCCGCAGAAGAGTTCCCGGCTGGCTCCGGCTCGTGCTGGCAATCGGCTGCCTACCCATCCTGATCGGCGTCATGATGATCCTCGCCCGGACCGGCGTCAGTGGCCCCGTGCTCATCGGCGGGCTCGTCGGCCCCCTCGCGGCGGCGGTCTGGCACCACCGCCGTACCCGACGCTCGACACCCTGATCCCCGGCCGGCTGGTCGAGCCGAAAGCGCACCCGTGATGTCCGTTACCGCTTCCGCCCCGACCGGTCGGCCCTGGTCAACAACCCGATCCACAATGGGTCCGGCCACCGAGACCGGAACCAGACTTGTGCCGAATCAGGATCTGGTCATCACCCTGCGTGGACGTCAATGGGGTCCAGCAACGAGGACCGGAATCAGGCGGCATCCCAGCTCCGCACGACGATCCAGCATGATCGCCTCAATGGGGCCGGGCCACGGGACGGAATCAGGATCGACACGGCCGACTCATACAGCAACGGACTCTCGGCCTCAATGGAGTCCGGCCCGGGGACCGAAATCAGGCCCGAGTGTCTGCCTGTTCGGTAAGCACCATGGCACCTACGGCTCGCCCGGATCACCGCGGACCTGCGTGATCTGGGATGGGCGGTCAGCAAGAACACCCGTTGCGCGGCTGATGGCCGAACAGCACCTGGTGGCCAGGGCCAAGCGTCGCCGGCGAGGGTGGACCGAGGCCGACGAGTCTGCCCGCAAGGCGGCGGACGAGCTGAAACGAGACTTTGTCCCGCCGCCACGGCCGGATATGCGCTGGTGCGGGGATTTGACCGAGATCCAATGACGAGGGCAGATTCTATTTGGCGGCGATCGTGGATCTGCACTCGCGGCGGTGTGTGGGGTTCGCCCTAGACACTCACCACGACGCCGAGCTGGCCCGTGCAGCGTTGTGCGTGGCGATCGCGGTGCGCGGGGGATCGGTAGCCGGGGTGATCTCCCACACCGACCAGGGCAGCGAGTACACCGGCCACCTCGTCGTCGATACCCTCGGTGGCACCCGAGTCGTGCGATTGCGGAGCCCATGACTGTCGTCCGACGACTATCCTGATCGCGGGTGGTGACTCGCGAGGGGGTTTCGCGTGTTGCTGCGTTGCTGATCGACTCCTACATGCGTCGCGACGAGAAGCGGAGCCCCGAATTACAAACAGCAACAGCCCTGGGTTGACGATTGGGGTTTTGCCAACTTCACCTACAGTTGGTGCCTTCCTCAGAGAGTGCCTCGCTATAGAATTACAACGGGTCCGCACCAATCCCCTACGGGAGAGCGACGCTATTCGACACAGGTCGGGCAGTCACGCCAGCGTAATATAGGCGGTTCACAACCTGTTCACGTACCGCACGCGGTGTCGCGTTCAGAACACCCTCGAGGCGCATCTTGACTGAGATCGACAGGGAACTGAGCCGAGGTCGCAACCCGAGTATCGAAGAAATGATGTCGGTACCCATAAGACCGCCGAACCCGGCCTCCCGCAGCATGGCAGTGAGGCCGCGAAGGGTGTACTCGCGGAGGTGAAGACCCTGAGGGGTCGTGCCCGGGGGGCGGAAGTGTCGGGTCACGTCGTGCGGTCCCGTCAGTGCGCTCGGCGTCACGACCACGAGCAGACCGTCCTCCCGCAAGAGTCTACGGACCGCCGCGAGGAAGGCGCCCATCCTGTTCGGCGGCACGTGCTCTATGACGTCGCAGAGCAGGACCAGGTCAAAGGTCCCGGCGTCGCCGTTGCTCCCCAGGTTTTCAGGGGTGGACCGGGTCACCCGATCCTGAAGCCCCCATGGTCGAAGGCGCTCTCGCGCTCGCTGGACCGCCTCCGGCGCCAAGTCAATTCCCCGCAGGCTGAGGATCCCGTGCTCCGCGAGGGACCCGAGCAGATTCCCAGCCCCGCACCCGATCTCAAGGATGTGCGGGTCGCTGCGGCGCTCATGTGGTAGCCGACGCACGGCCGCGAGCACGAACGCCAGTTCCCTGGCCGAGAAGCCCATGTCGGGTTCCCCCCGGAGGAACTGGAGGTCGACCACCCGGAGATAGGCCAGTGCCAGCAGGATGTCCTGCGACGAAGGTTCGTCGCAGGACATAATTCTCTCCGAGTAGTATCGCTCAGTGCAGTACTGCAGGCCAAGGAGCTCATTGCCGTCGGCGCCGACCAGAATAGGGAGCAGACCCCTAGGCCAGACGCGGTCGACTCTGCCCGGCTGGTGTCCACAGGGGCCAGCGGAAGGCCAGCCCCTTCTCTGCGTGCTGGTCTCGAGAAGTACACGGTCGTCCTCCTCCCGCAGGGCGGCCAGGAACTCGCTAGTCTCCATGACCGCCGCGGTGCTCCTTCCGGGTCGACTGCGGGGGACGAACCTAGGGTTGCCGGGCAGCCCGACTCGGTCGTGTCCGTGCCGTTCATCCTCGGGCTTGAGCGGTACGCTAGCACCGACCTAGGCCCCGGTCAGGCCATTCACAGCCGATGCCCATGAACCGGTCTCGCACCCAGCAGCTGTCTGCGATTCCCAAGCGTGAAGGGACGAAGGAATGAAGTGGTGGCAGAAGGCTGTTTTCTACCAGATCTATCCCAGAAGCTTCGTCGACGGCAACGGCGACGGGACCGGCGATCTCCAAGGGATCGTTTCCCATCTCGATTACCTGAGCGACATGCTCGGCGTGAACGCTATCTGGCTGTCGCCGGTCTATCCGTCGCCCATGGTGGACAACGGGTATGACGTGAGCGACTACTACGGCGTCGACCCGCTGTTCGGCTCGCTTCAGGATTTCGACCTGCTCGTCGAGCAGGTGCACGCTCGGGGTCTCCACATACTGATGGACTGGATTCCCAACCACACGTCGGACCGACACCGCTGGTTCCAGGAGGCTCGCCGGTCCCGCGGCGACCCGCGACGGGACTGGTATGTCTGGCGGGACTCCGCCCCGGACGGAGGTCCGCCCAACAACTGGCGCTCCTTCTTCCCCCGAAACGGTTCCGCGTGGACCCTCGATCCTGCTACCTCCCAGTGGTATCTCCACTCGTTCCTCCAAAACCAACCCGACCTGAACTGGGACAACCCCGCGGTCGAAGCGGCCATGCAGGACACCCTGCGGTTTTGGCTCCGCCGAGGCGTCGACGGGTTCCGGGTCGACGCCTTGCCGCTGATCGGCAAGGATGCCGGGCTTCGGCCGAATCCTGACCCTGAGAAGGCGTGGGGTCCGTATAACATCGACTGGCCCTCAGTGCACGAGCGCCTGCGGGGACTCCGAAAAGTCTGCCAATCCTACGGCGACCGCATTCTGGTGGGGGAGGTCAACGTGCTCGATATGGAACGACTCTCCCGGTACCTCGCTAGTGGCGACGAGCTTCATCTGGCGCACAACTTCCTGTTTCTTCAAGAAGAGTGGACGGCAGCGGCGGTGCAGGCCTTTATTGACCGGGTCGAACACGCACTCGCTGCTCCCGTCCTGCCGTCGTGGTATCTGGGCAACCACGACAACAGCCGGGTGGTGACGAGACTCGGCGGGGGCCCGCAGGGAGCCGCCCGTGCCCGTATCGCCGCCGTGTTGCTGCTTACCGCGCGCGGGGCGCCCTTCATTTACCAGGGAGAAGAACTCGGGCTGACAGACTCTGCCGTTCCGGCCCAGTTCCTGATGGACGTCGACGGCCGAGAACCGCAACGAGTGCCCATGCCCTGGCGGCCGCCATCAAGCACTGTCGGAGGCGGTTTCACCACGGGGTCACCATGGCTGCCATTGCACGACCGGGCCGAGAGCCTGAACGTCGCCGCCCAGCTCACGGACGAGACGTCTATGCTTTCGCTATACCGCAGGCTGCTCCGTTACCGCGCCGAGACCTCTGCCCTTCGGGAGGGCGAGTACCAGTCGCTGTTGGGGCCGGACGGAACGATCGCTTACCTCCGGCAGACGCTACGGGAGCGTGTCCTGGTGGTCCTCAATATGACATCAGCCACGGCCAGTGTCGCCCTGGAGGGCCAGGTCGGCGAGGTCAGGGGAGACCTTGTGCTGTCGACCGACGCCCGCCGACTGCCGGTGCCGGTTAATCTGAACAACATCCAGCTCTCGGCCGACGAGGGCCTGATCCTTGCTTTGCCGACGCGTAGCCGCTAACCATCGTCCCCATCATTGAGAACTGTTGACGGCTGTCCTCTTCCAGGTGTCTGCTCAGCACGCCCGGACATCAGCGTCCGGGCTCCCTGGTTGAGAGCGACTCCAGATAACAATCGAGTCGACCTGCACCACCGTCCGGCACCGCACCAAGGTCACCCGCGGACCCGGCCCGCGCGCGGCCGGCCTAGCGATGGTGTTCAAGCTCATCGAGGCCGCCCAAGCCCGCTGGCGGGCGGTGCACGCACCGCATCTGGTCGCCCTCGTCCGCGTCTTCGACGCCGGCCAGCTCGTCGAACGACCCGACGAACGCCCCCAACCCGCCTCCTAAAGATCTTCATCCACAGGTCTGGCAATTGCTCTCGTGAAGGACGCTCGCGCCAGGCGACGGCGTTGGCCAGGGCGGCGACCGTCCTCGCTCCCCGTGGGCGCGGGAGGCCCCCGCCGACTCTGCGGCCTCGGGCAGGATTCACGATACGGGGTTCTGGAACCGGTGCAGCAGGACGACAACAGCTCCGAAGTCCTTGCCGTGCAACTATTGTGGACGCCGCGCCCGTCGAGGTCGTGCGCCAGCGGCCGCGGTCGACGCGTCACAAGAGTGGGCTGGAACTTGCAGACGGGGAGGTTCGGCAGGTGAACGACCGACGCCGACTCATCGACTTCTTCGTGAGCTACACGGGGGCAGACCGAAATTGGGCCGTGTGGATCGCGGGGACCCTCGAAGCGGCAGGTTACTCGGTGACCCTGCAGAACTGGGATTTCCGACCAGGTGCTGACTGGGTGCACGAAATGAACAGAGCTCTGTCCTCCGCGCGCCGGACCATTGCCGTTCTGTCAAGAAGCTATGTGAAGTCGCTCCACGGCGAAGCGGAATGGCGGGTCGCCTACGAGGCGGACCCTTCGGGGGAGCTCGGAACACTCGTGCCGGTCCGCGTGGACGACGTCCAACCCCGCGGCCTTCTCGCCACCAGGATCCTCATCGACCTCGGCTCGCTCCCGGAGGACGATGCCCGCCGTACGCTGGTGGAGGGAGTGCGTCAGGCGGACCGTCACGGGGCGGCGTCGAGGGACCGCTCAGGGCCAACACCTCCGTTTCCAGGCGGTCGCCCGGACGTGAAGCCCTCTGACCGCCCCGGTCTCGACGGCGTCATGAGCAGCTACCGGAGTGCAGTAAGCAGGCAGTACGAGGATCCCCCGTATCTCTCACTGCGCAGCGGTCGGCCCCTCTCCCAGCTCTATGTCACTCAGACCCTGGAGAACCTGGCGCCGACCGAAGGTGCCGGCTCCGACTCGCCGCTCCTGCGGCAGCGGTGGCCGTCTGCCCTGACGATTCTCCAGGACGACGTGCACGTCCTTCTGGAGGGTGGTCCGGGTGCAGGCAAGTCGAGTCTCCTGAGCCGTCTGGCCACCCTCGCGCTTAAGGCAGGGCAGGACGGTCCGATCCCCGCGGTCGTCCGGGCTCGCACGTTGAGCGAGGCAACCGGCAGCTTCTCGCGCCGGCTCCGTGACACCATCACTGCGGATCTCGGCGGCAAGTTGGTGCAAACTCTTCCAGAGGACTTCTTCCTACCCGTTCCCGACGGCTCCCGCTGGTTGGTCCTCGTCGACGCCCTCGACGAGATAGTCGAGGCAAGGAGCAGGACCCGCCTCGTCGAGGACCTACTGCACTTGGCCTCCGTGGTCGACTCACCCCTGAGGTTCGTCATCACGAGCCGGCCGCTGTCACGGGAGATCGAGCAGGACTGGTCCAGCTTCGCCAGGTTCCGGCTCTTGCCGTTGAACGATGAACAGATCGGGAGCTTCGCGAACTCCTGGTTCCCGGAGGAACGTGACGAGGGATCGGCTTCCGCCCATAAGTTCCTGCAGGAAATCGGGCGGCGCCGCCTTCGGGAGCTAGTGCGCACACCGCTTATCCTCACCATGGCGGCCATCGTCTTCGACATGAGCGCCGAGGGAACGCTCCCAGACAACCGTGCCGAGCTCTATGAGCGCTTCCTGACCACTCTGGAGGACGAGGAGGGCGAGCGAGGGACCCGGCTGGCCTTTCGGCGCGTCTGGGACCGACGGCACGGACGTCGCGGCGAGGTAATGGCCGACGACCTTTTCAGCTCACTCAGGGAGATCGTCGAGCATCTGGCCGCCTGGCGTCAGGAAGGTTTCGAAGGAAGCTTACTGGACGAGGCATCCCGGTACGCGCGGCAGAACTGGCAACCACGGCAAGGGATGTCCCTCGACCCCTCCTGGCTTACTCAACAGGTCGGCGTCCTGCTCGTGCGCAGCTCTCTCGTCGTCCCCCGCGGAAAGGACTACGAGTTCCTGCACGAGACGGTCCGGGAGTACCTCGTCGCGACCCGAGCGTCTCGCGCGGGACTTCGGGCGGGCCAGACGGAGGCCAGCAGACTCGTGCAGCGATGGCGGGACACGTCCTGGCGTCAGGTCGTTCTGTTCCTGCTCGGAATCTGGAGCAGTCGAGGAGAGTCGGTCGACGAGGTTCTTGACTCCATCCGGACAGAGTCGGCAGAGGGAGCTGTGTTCGCGGCCAGCGCGGTTGCCGACGGCGTGCGTGTCAGTCATCCCGTCCTGACTGACGTTATCCGTACTCTGGGCCGGTACACCAGGTCGCTGTCCTGGGGTCAGGTCCTGTTCTCCGACCCCAACCCGTTAGCCATCCTCGTGTCCCTGGCGGACGCACTTTGCACCCAGGAACTGCTGCGGACGGCGACGAACTCCGGGACCGAGTCGACTGTTCGGGCCTATGCGGCCGAGATGCTGGGGCAGCTTCCCCCTACTCCGGAGACACTGGAGGTCCTCAACTCCCTGGCGCTCGACGTGCAGGACATCGTCGTGCGCCACGGAGCAGCCCTCGCCTTGACTCGCCTCGGTCGGGCAGACTTGTCCGTACCGATTTTTGAGCTGGTGATCATCGACTCCTCGGCCAGTGTTCTCCTGCGGGCCCGGGCCCTCGATGCACTGGGAGAGCAGTCGGCGACACAGGCGCTGCTACGAACGGCTGCACTTTCTGAAATCGACCCCAGCCTACGCGAGCAGGCCGCAAGCATCCTTGAGGCCCAAGGCCACTCGGCGCAGGCATCGGAAATCCTCCGTGCTCTTGCGGAGGATCCCCGTGTGGACGCGGACGTCAGGGCGACAGCGGTCGCGGACCTCGGGAACGGAGGCGAGGTCGGAGCGCTGCGTGGGATTGCGCACAACGGCATCGTGGACAACTGGGTCCGGGAGCTCGCAGCACGTCAACTCTGGCGCGCCGGAGATCGTCAGGGGGCGCTGCTCTTGCTCCGGGAACTCGCCGCTCACTTCGGGATCGATCTGCGCGTCCGGATGCGCGCCGTTCATGCCCTCTGCGACCATAATGACGGTGAAGGACTCATGCGCCTGGTGGACGAGGCGGACGGGCTGGTGCGTCTGGCTGCGGTTTCCGGTGCTCCCAGGCGCGGCAACCCGGCACGACTTCTCGAGGTCGCCCGTACGATGGCTACCGATCAGTCGGAGGCACCGACCGTGCGACACGAAGCGGCCGAGGTTCTGATCCGACTGGGGCAGGTGACGGAGGGGACAGCCGTCCTTCTCGACCTTGCCCGCGTGGGACAGACTCCCAGTTGGGTCAGGGAGGACGCGGTGCTGTCTCTGTGCGCCGGGCGGCGCGACCGGGAACTCACGACCCTATTCGGGGACGGTGTTCTCCCACTCTGGTTGCGCGCCTCGGTATGCGTCGCCCTCGTGGAGGTCGGCCACCACTTCTCGGCCGCCGACAGAAGGGTCTTCGAGGATCTGCTGTCCGCCACCGAGGGCTGGGTGCACGCACGCCTCGAGCAGATCCACGAAGGGGTGTGGGAGCAGTGGTGACGTCACCTGGTGAGATCACCGTCTGGCGTTCTTTCCGTGGGCCTGAGGCCCGGCCGGCTCCCGGAAGCCTCGGCCTAATCACGGTGCAGTGGCCGATGGCTGCGGTCGTTGCCTTGGGGGAGGACCACCGGATCCATTTCGGGTGGTTCAACGCCCAGGACGACCGCTGGAACGAGCCCGTTTGGGCAGCGTTGGACGGACCCGTCGTGCACGGCCCCATCGTCCAGGAGGTCGGGTCCGAAGCCTTCGTCTTCGGCGTGGACGCCGCCGGCCGGGTCCTGTCGGCGCATCTCCCGAACCCCGGACATGCCCCTGGAGGATGGACAGAACTTGAAGGTGCCTGCGTCGGCAGACCGGCTACCACGTCCTGGGACGTCAATCGGCTCGACCTCTTCGCCCGGGACGGGCGGGGCGTCCTGCGACAGACTTGGCTTGAGCATCGAGGCGCCGGATGGGAACCGAAACTGAGGTGGGTCGACGTCGCCGAGGGATTGGTCGAGCCACCTGCGGCCGTGTCTTGGGGGCCCGAGCGTCTGGACCTCTTCACCAGAACGGCGTCCGGGGAACTGGTTCACAAGTGGTGGGACGACGCGGCGGACAGGCTGGACGCGTTCACCATAAGGGACAGCACGCCACTGTCCCATAAATACTGGGACCCGGGCACCGGGTGGCTACCGGCCCCCCTTAGCGAGTGGGAACACCTCGGTGGCTCACTCACGATTCCGCCGACCGTGGTGACGTGGGGTAAGTACCACCTCGACGTCTTCAGCCGCGGAACGGATGGTCATCTCCATCACATCTGGTGGAACCCGGAGTCCGGTTGGTCGCCTCAAGCGGCCTGGGAGGACATGCGCGGAGTTCTTGGGGACTCCCTCGCAGCCGTGGCGTGGTCGAGGGATCGTCTGGGGGTCTTCTGGGGGTCTTCTGCCGCTCGGTGGATGGCTCCCTGCTCTACAAGTACCGAGATCCGGGCATCTACTGGCGGCCCTCCCTCACCCGCTGGTACGAGTCCAGGCTTCCTGGGGGCGCGACGATGGACTCACCGGTCAGCGCTACCACCATCGGGGGAACGGTCGTCCTCGTCGTCCGTGGGTCCGACGATCGGATCCACGTTGCCTCGGCCCGTCCCTGAGCGTCCTGCTCCCAGGCGGACTCCCGGGCCGCTGCGGGTGCCCTCGACCGCAGGTCCGCCTCAGCAGCGGCTGCGCGGCACCGCGAGACACGCTCAGGACATCAGGGGGCGGACGGTGATCGGGGCGGCGTTGCTGGCCAAGGCCGGTGGGTGGGAACACCGGCGGGTCGTCGCCCCCAGCCACGCCTGCCCGGATGGCGTGCCGGGCTCCTGCGCGTCTTATGGATGCTTGTGCAGATTTTCGAAGGCGCGGGAGCCGTCTCATGGATGCTTATGCAGGTTCCAGCACGACAAATCGATCTTGAAACGGCCGCGGGCACGGGGGCTGCGCCAAACTCGGCATTGACCTTGCGGTGCACCTGCTTATCGGCACACCGGCTTCACCATTTAACCCAGTTAGCGCGGATGATAGTCACGGTCATGTTCTTGTTGGATACCACGTAGAGGATGATGCCGCTCACCTCGCCACCGCTGAAGGTGGTCGAGTAACCGCCGTCCTCTCGTCGTAGTCACCGGCGACGTAGGGGTCGCGTTCCAGGTCTTCGATTCTGGCGTCATACGCGGCGCGCAATGAGCGAGGTAGGTGACGCAACTGCTCGGCGGGGTATGTGACATAGCGGAGCCGGTACCGAGCCATCACACTGACACCTGTCTGTCGCCGCAGCTTGACGGTCCGCTTCCTACCCTATGTGCTACCCTACGTTGGTGCGTAAGACCAGCGTCTACCTCGACGACGCCGACGCTCGCCGGCTCGCGATGCTCGCGGAGCGCGAAGGTGTCTCCCAGGCATCCTTGCTTCGCAAGGCCATCCGGGCATACGTACCGGAGCCACGGGACAGCCGCACCTTCGCGCTCGACGGTGCGGGAGAGGGTCCCGGTGGCTCGGTGGCCGACGTGGACGACGACGCCCTGCTCGAGGGCTTCGGCGGGTGACCCTGCTGGTCGACGCGGCCCCCCTGGTGGCTCTGGCTGACCGTCGAGATCCGCTGCGACACGCGGTCCGCGCGGTACTCGAGGCCGAGCGCGGTGCGCTCGTCATCGCTGCGCCGGTCACCGCCGAGGCCGATTATCTGCTCGGCCGGCGGATCGGAGGCCCAGCCCGGCTGGCCTTTCTGGAGGATCTGGCGGCGGGACGATTCGCTGTGGAGTGCCTGGAACCCGATGAGTACGCCGAGGTGACGCGGCTGGAACGCAGTTACGCCGATCTCGACCTCGGGCTGGCTGACTGTGCCACTGTCCTTCTCGCGGCGCGGCTGCGCACCCGGCGAGTACTGACCTTCGACGAGCGCCACTTCCGCGCGGTACGCCCGTTGCAGGGTGGCGCATTCGAGCTGCTGCCCCAGCGGTAAGCACTCCGAATCCTTTGCCGGGCTGCCTGATGCGGTCTGCTCTCACGCTGTACCAGTGCGGTGCCGCCCCCTTAACCGGCAGGTCGCGGTAGCGCAGGCTCGGCTAGGCAACGGAAATGTCGGCGTGCTCGACGAGCTTCGATCAAGGTTGCTGGTACACGGCTTCGATGTCGATGGTGACGCGCAGGGTGCGGCCGACGGCGAACACGCCGGCAAGCAACGACTGGTTCCAGATGATGCCGAACTGGTCGCGGTCGAGTTGGGTGGTCACGTGAAACCCGGCGCGGGTGTCACCGAAGGGGCCGTCCCCGGTGCCCAGGTAGGTGACGTGCAGCGGTACGGGCCGGCTGACGTTCTTCATGGTGAGCTCGCCGCCCAGCTGCCAGGTGTCCGGGCGCAGCACGGTCGGCCCCCGGCCGGTGTAGCGGATCTGCGGGAAGGCCGCCACGTCGAGGAAGTCCGGTGAGCGCAGGTGGCCATCGCGATCGGCGTTGTCAGTGTCGATGCTCGCCGCGTCGATGAGCACTTCGACCGAGCTGTCTTCCAGGGGTTCGGCGATCGTCAGGGTCCCGGCGAAGTCGTGGAATCGGCCATGGATCTTGGCGAAGCCGATGTGCATGGCAGTGGCCGACACGGTGGAATGGATGGGGTCGATGTGCCAGATTCCGGGGATGGGCGCCACGGTGCCGCCGACCCGGGAGAGCACCAGCCGGCCCAGGTCGACCGGGCCTGCGCCGTTGACCAGACGGGTGCGGGCCTGGGGGGCGTGTCCGGCCGCTGCAGTGATCACTGTGTAGGTGCCAGCAGGCAGCCCCTCCACAGCGAAGCTGCCGTCGGGTCCGGCCGTGCAGCGGCCGGTCTGGCTGCCGGTCTCGTCGACGACCGTGACCACGGCGTGCGGCACCGGCCATCCGTCGGGGGTGACCACCGTGCCGATCAGCACACTGCGACCGGCTTCGCTACGCGCCATACTCGTCGCCCTCCCCCGCTGCGCTGCGGCGGACGGCGCCGTTGCCAGCCGCGGTGTCGGGCAAGGTGGGCGGGCGCAACGTGATCACCGTCTCGGTGGGTGCCCCAGATCCTAGACTCACCTCCGCCGCCACCGGTGGATAACCCGTGGCAATGACGGTGTACACCCCCGCCGTCAGATCATCGAAAATGAACCCACCCTCGGCATCAGTGATCACCGAACCGATCACCTGGCCATCCGCGGCGATCAACGTGGCCAACGCCTCCGCCACCGGCACCCCGGCAGTCGCGGTACGCACGATCCCCACCAACTGGACCCGCGCCGCTACCGCCACGTCGTGGGTGACGTGCCCGCTGCCGGGCACCTCGACACTCTGCGCCACCGGCTGCAACGAGGGCGCCGCCACGGTCAGCGTGTAATGACCCTGCGCGAGTTCGAAGAAGCTGAACCGGCCATCCGCCTCGGTAGCCGCCGCCCCCACCACGTCGCCGTGAATGTCAACGAGGGTGACCACCGCGCCCCCGAGGGGCTGCCCGTCCTCCGCCGTGGAGACAGACCCCGACAGGCTCGCCCCACCAGTAGAGAGCACCACGTCGTGGCGCACCGGCACAGTGGCGACGGCCACCAGCGCGGCAGTGGGCTGGTGTGCACTTGACGCGCAGATCACCAAATAGCTGCCCCCGGCGGGCGGACCGAGCCGATAGTGCCCCCCGGTGTCAGACGAGTCCCGATCCAACTGCTTGCCGGACAGATCCGTCAGCGTCAGGGTGGCCCCTGCCAACGGGCTCTTCCCGCTCTCGCTGACCTGCCCGAAGATCCACGGGCGAGGCTGGTCGTCCGATCCGGCCGTGGCCGGCGGCACCGGCTCGGGCGCGGGTGCAGCAGCAACGACCGCGGCAGCAGGCGCTGCGGTAGGCACAGTAGCGCCGTCGGCGGGCGTCGATCCGGGCTCCGGCCTGCTCCCCCAGCGGCGCCGCCACCACGTCGCCGAGCTCGCCGGGGCCGTACCGTCCCTGGTGAGCGGTGGTGCGGCAGCAGGCTCGAGGGGCGGCCGAGTGCGCGGCACCGCCACCGTCGCGGTGGGCGCGGCGCCGGTTTCGGCGGCGAGTTCAGCAGCGCGGGCTTCGATACCGGACTGGGTGCGCAGGGGAACCTCCTCCAGGAAGAGCATCAGCACAAACGCCAGGAACATCACCCCGGCGGCGATGAGGAACACCAGATCCATCGCCTCTGAGAAGCCAATCAAAAACGGCCGGGCTAGTCGAGGGTCGATCTGCTGCAGGAACGAGGAGTCCTGCAGCACGCCGCCTGCGTTGCCGCTGATCGCACCGTTGCCGATGGCCTCGAGCACGCTGCGGTTGGCGGGATCGGCGCGGACCGCCGGGTCGGCGAGCGCGGCGTGGAACTCGGGCGTGCCGGCGACCGCCCGGAACGCTTCGACGATCTTGGTCCCGACGAAGGAGAACAAGATCGACAGGAATACCGCGACACCCAGTGTCCCGCCCATCTGCCGGAAGAACGTGGCCGAGGCGGTAGCCACCCCCATATCCCGCGCCGGCACCGCGTTCTGCACCGCCATGATGAGCGTCTGCATGCAGAATCCCAACCCGAAGCCGTAGGCTTAGCCGCCCCAGCAGCGCTCATCGCTGGTTATCTTTTAGCAGTTCCGGCCTACTCGCAGACGACACCCGACATCCCGTGCAAAGATCCGCGCGGTTGCCCAGACTTGGTCATCAATGCGGCCAAGCTCGAGAGGGCGCGCCTGACATCGGAGACGTTCCCCGCCAGTGACTGCTCCGTTCAAGAGGGCCAGGTGGGCGGTACCGGAGAACGCAGGCTCTTGAAGTTCCCGTACTCGACTCCGAATATGGGCCGGGCTCATTGATTATCGGCGACCCACTGGACCCCTCGAACAGCAACCTGTTCGAATGGGGTGAGTGCCACGGTCACTACCATTTCAAGAAATACGCCGCCTATCGTCTCTGGAAGCCGGCTGACTTCACCAGGTTCAAGCAGCTCAAGGCACAGAACCCGGACCTGCTCTCTGGGGAGATCATCGCGAACAACAATCTCCATCCGGTCGTCGGCACCAAGCGGGGATTCTGCGTTATCGACTACACTCGCGCTGACGAGTTCGAGGGACAGGCCGACAAGAGAACGTACACGGAGTGTGGCTACGGGACGACGATTCACGGGAATCAGGGAATTGGCGTCGGATGGGCAGACACATACATTCGCAGGCTACCGGGGCAGTGGATCGACGTGACGGACGTGCCTGGTGGCGACTACATCCTCGAGGTCGAGACGAACCCTGAACACTCCTTCCAGGAGGCGCGTTACGACAACAATTCTGCGTCGCGGCCGATCACAGTGACGCACTGACGCTGGTGACGCACTGACCCTG
>JBOHGM010000091.1:0-2638 GCA_050699435.1 Pseudonocardiaceae bacterium
GCCGAGGAGGCCGCAGCCGCCGACGAGGCCGCGCCCGCCGACGAGGCCGCAGCCGCCGACGAGGCCGCGCCCGCCGCAGCCGCCGATCGCGCTCAGTCCGCCGACCGCGCTCAGTCTGTTCAGGCCGCTGATTCCTCGGACCGGGCGAATCATTAATTCACGCACCGACGCAGGGTGGGAGCGCTAGCGTCATCGCGGTGGGCGCGGTGCAGGGCTGGGGACGGGTGGGATCCACCAGCGGTGTCGGGCCGCTC
Source organism: Pseudonocardiaceae bacterium (assembly GCA_050699435.1). Taxonomy (GTDB): domain Bacteria; phylum Actinomycetota; class Actinomycetes; order Mycobacteriales; family Pseudonocardiaceae. Next base: position 255 of record JBOHGM010000091.1, read on the forward strand.
GGCGCCACGGCAGTGTCGGAGCGGTCGCTCGCGCCCGACCTGGCGCGCGGCGCGATGTTGCTGCTCATCGCGCTGGCGAACGCTCATCTCTACCTCTACGGGCACCCCCTCGGCGTGCGCGGCTACCCGATCCCGGGGCCGTTCCTCGACCGGGTGATCGTGCTGCTGCAGATGACCCTTGTGGACGGTCGCGCGTATCCGATGTTCGCGCTGCTGTTCGGCTACGGCATCGTCCAGTTGCTACGCAGGCACACCAGCAGCGGTGTCCACGAGTCGGCGATCCGCGCGCTCGTCCGCAGGCGGGGCTGGTGGATGCTCCTCTTCGGGTTCCTGCATGCGCTGCTGCTGTTCTCCGGGGACATCCTCGGTGCTTACGGGCTGTTTGCGGTCGTGCTGGCCGGGACGTTGATCCGGGTTAGTGACCGGAAGCTGCTGATCATGGTTGCGGTGTGGACGGTGCCGGTTGCGGCATTCGGTGCGCTGCAAGGCTTACCGCCACCCGACGGCGCGGAGGCGCTCCTGCCGTCGATGTCGCTCACCGCCCCGCTGGTCGCAGCGGGGTTCCGGGTGATGGAGTGGGTGTGGCTGACCATCACCGTCGCGGCGTTCGGCCTGGTCCCCGCCCTGCTACTCGGGGTCTGGGCGGCTCGGCGGCGGCTGCTCGACGAGCCCGAGCGGTGCCGGCCGCTGCTGGTGCGGGTCGCTCTGCTCGGCGTGGGGCTGGCCGCCGCCGGTGGTCTGCCGATGGCGTTGATGGCGGCCCAGTGGTGGCCGGAACCGTCGGCGAACGCGGTCGCGATCGCGGGGATGCTGCACGCCCTGACCGGCTACCTGGGCGGGGTGGGTTACGCCGCGATCGCCGGGCTCGTCGCGATCCGCGTCCGGGACCGTCGCGGCCCGGTGGTCACCGCGCTGGCGGCCTGCGGGCAGCGCTCGATGACCTGCTACCTGCTGCAGTCCGTGATGTTCGTGGCCGTACTCGCCGCCTACGGCGGTGGCCTCGGCGACCGGTTGGGGCTCGCGGCCACCGCGATTCTGGCAACGGCAACCTGGGCACTGACCGTGCTGCTGGCCGACCTCATGCGCCGCCGCAACTACCGAGGCCCAGCCGAGCTCCTCCTTCGCCGCCTCACCTACGGATCCCGTTAGTCGCAGTCTGGATGCAGACTGCGGTAATGACGGGTCGGATAACTGTGTTCTGCATCCAGAACGCGGGCCACCCAGGGCGCTGACCAGGTGATTTAGTTGTCCAATGGGCGGTGGACATTACTCGGATAATGAACTGTGGGTTGGTAGGAGACGTGCTGCTAGCGTCGGACTCGTCCGGAACGAAAGCTTGACCGGGCGGATTCCGAGTGCTCGTTATTCGCCGTGTTCCGGAGCGAAGCAGGGGACCTGTTAGTCGATTCCACGGATTTGGAGAGGGATCAACCATGCGAACCAGGAAAGCCGCCTTCGTCGGTTTGCTCGGAGCGGCCGTGCTGTCGTTGGGCATGCCGGGCACGGCAGGCGCGATGCCGCTCACCTCGGTGCTCGGCGGCGTGCCAGGTCAGGGTGAGCGCGCGGTCGAGGGGCTAGCCTCAGTCCATGCCCACCGCGCTGATCACCGGACCCACCGCGGGCATCGGAGCCGCCTTCGCCCGCAGGCTCGCCGCCGAGGGCTACGACCTCGTGCTTGTCGCCCGGGACAAGGACCGCCTGCACCAGCTAGCCGCCGGACTGTCCGCCCGGCACGGCATCGGCACCCAGGTGCTGCCTGCCGATCTGGCCGACGCGGCCGAGCGGGAGCGCGTCGAGCAGCGGCTGCGCGAAGGTGAGCCGGTGGACCTGCTGGTGAACAACGCCGGCTTCGCGGTCGCCGCCGAGTTCGTCGACGCCGACGTCGCGGATCTGCAAGCCCAGCTGGACGTCATGGTGACCAGCGTGCTGCGGTTGACCCACGCCGCCGTGGGGGGCATGGTGGCGCGGGGGCAGGGAGCGGTGATCAACGTGTCCAGTGTGGCCGGCTTCATGCCCGGCCGCGGTTCCACCTACGGCGCGGGCAAGGCTTACGTGACGATGTTCTCCGAGGGCCTGGCCGCGTCGCTGCAGGGCACCGGGGTCCAGGTGCTCGCGCTGTGCCCGGGCTTCGTGCGCACTGAGTTCCACGCCAGGGCCGGGATCGACATGGCGGGCACCCCCTCGGCGCTCTGGCTGGACGCCGACCGGGTGGTCCGGGACTGTCTGGCCGATCTGCGGCGCGGGCGCACCGTATCCGTGCCCGGACTGCAGTACCGGACCCTGGTCGGGTTGGCCGACGTGCTGCCCCGCGGCCTGGTCCGGCGCCTCGCCGGGCGCACCGGGCGGGGCCGCACGTGATGACCGCCGACGCACGTGGTCCCGCG
>JBOHGM010000091.1:2738-19380 GCA_050699435.1 Pseudonocardiaceae bacterium
ATGACCGCCGACGCACGTGGTCCCGCGGAGGCGGCAATCATGACCGATGCGCGGACCCGGCTCGCCACGCTCGTGCGGGAGCTGGCCGTCGTGCCCGGCCGGGTCACGCTGTCCTCCGGAGCGCAGGCCGACTACTACGTGGACCTGCGCCGCGTGACGCTGCACCACCAAGCTGCGCCGTTGATCGGTCGGCTGATCCGGGAGCTGACTGCCGATTGGGACTACCAGGCGGTCGGTGGCCTGACCCTGGGCGCCGACCCGGTGGCCGCCGCGGTGCTGCACGCGCCAGGCCGTCCCGTCGACGCCTTCGTGGTGCGCAAATCGGTCAAGGAACACGGCTTGCAGCGGCGCATCGAGGGCCCGGAGGTGGCGGGCCGCCGGGTGCTCGCCGTCGAGGACACCTCGACCACCGGCGGCTCGGTGCTCACCGCCGTGGCGGCGCTGCGCGAGGCGGGCGCCGAGGTGGTCGGGGTGGCCGCCGTGGTGGACCGGGACACCGGGGCTCGCGAGGCCATCGAGGCGGCCGGCCTGCCCTACCGGGCGGTGCTGCAGATGAGCGAGCTCCTGTGAGTGGCTCTGCTGATTGGCGGCGAGCCGCAGCTGCGCATCGCCATTCACAGGGCCCCACGGAGTGGGGCCAGTCGGTCGGTGTCGGGCCCTGGGAGGGACCCTGGCCGGACGATCCCCGCTACGACCCTGACCTGCTGCGCGGGGGTGACCGCCGCAACGTCGTCGACGCCTACCGCTACTGGCGCCGCGACGCGGTGGTGGCCCATCTCGACGGCCGCCGCCATCCGCTGCACGTGGCGATCGAGAACTTCGGCCACGACCACAACATCGGTACCGTGGTACGCACCGCGAACGCGTTCGCCGTGGCCGAGGTGCATATCGTCGGGCGCCGTCGGTGGAACCGCCGCGGTGCCATGGTCACTGACCGCTACCAGCACATTCGTCACCATGACGACGTCGCCGGGTTGCTCTCGCACGCCGCCGCTGAAGGTCTCACCGTGGTGGCCGTCGACAATGCCCCCGGCGCGTTGCGGCTGGAGACCGCTCGGCTGCCGCAGCGCTGCCTGCTGTTGTACGGGCAGGAGGGCCCCGGTCTCACCGCGGCAGCCCGCGCCGGGGCGGCGATGATGGTCTCGATCGCGCAGTTCGGTTCCACCCGGTCGATCAACGCCGGGGTCGCCGCCGGGATCGCCATGCACGCCTGGATCCGCCAGCACGCCGACCTGGAAAGGGCCTGGTGAGTACGATGAGCACGCAGTTATGGGCGGCCAGGGCAGGTGCCGCTGAGCGCGCGGTGGACACCCGTCACCTGTGCCGGTTGTGGGGGTTGCCAGGCACCCGGCTGGGCCGGATCCACTGGCCCGCCGACCGGGCAGACATCCTGTCGGTGCGCTGGATGTACTGGTGGCAGGCGCACCTGCTGGACTGTCTGGTCGACGCCCAGGTTCGGGAGCCGGCCCAGTGGCGGCGGGCCGCCGTCGCGGGGCTGGCCCGTGGCATTCGGCTGCGCAACCTCACCAGCTGGGTCAACAACTACCACGACGACATCGCTTGGTTGGGCCTGGCGCTGCAACGCAGCGCGACGCTGGCCGGGGTGCGCAAGGCGAGCGCCGAGCAGGCCATCGCACATCGGCTGCGGCTTGGGCAGGGTCCGAGCGGGGGGATGCGCTGGCGGGTCGGTGACGACTTCGTCAACGTCCCGGCCACCGGTCCGGCCGCGATCTTCTTCGCCCGCCAGGGGGATCTGGGGCTCGCGACGTCCCTGGTGGACTGGATCCTCGAGCACCTGATCGACCCCGACACCGGGCTGGTCTTCGACGGGGCGCGGGTGAACCCGGACGGCTCGATCCGCACCGTCGAGCGGAACGTCTACAGCTACTGTCAGGGCGTGCTGCTCGGGGCCTGCGTCGAACTGGCCGTCGCGACGGGCCAGTCGCGCTGGGTCGAGCACGCCGACCGGACGGTGCACGCGGTCGCCAAGCACCTCACCGACGGGGGTGTGGTGCGCGGGCACGGCGGCGGCGACGGTGGGCTGTTCACCGGCATTCTGGCCCGTTACCTCGCGCTGGCCGCCACCATGCTGCCTGCGGGATCCTCGGGGCCTGCCGCGGCGCGTCTGGTGCAGGACTGCGCCGAGGCGGCCTGGCGCAACCGGGGCGTCGCCGAAGGTGGCCCGGTTTTCGGTCCGCAGTGGACCGGCCCAGCGTTGCCGCCTCAGCCGGGCCGGGCTGAGCGCGACCTATCGGTGCAGCTGTCGGGCTGGATGCTGCTGGAGGCCGCCGCGTCGCTGGAGCGGGCGCAGGCGCCGAGCTAACCGCGGGCTAGGCTCGGCGGCCGTGATCGACCTCAAAGTGCTGCGGGAGGCCCCGGACCGGGTCCGTGCCTCGCAGCGGGCCCGGGGCGAGGACGTCGCCGCCGTCGATGCGCTGATCGCCGCCGATGAGCGCCGCCGCACGGCCGTCACCACTGCCGACTCGCTGCGCGCCGAGCAGAAGGCGCTGGGCAAGCGGGTCGGGCGGGCCCGCGGCGAGCAGCGGGATGAGCTGCTCGCCCACGCCAAGCAGCTCGCCACCGACGTCAAGCTCGCCGAAGCCGAGCAGGCCGGCGCCGAGGAGGCGATGGCGACCGCGCACCGGGCGCTGCCCAACCTGGTCATCGACGGGGTGCCCGCGGGTGGTGCGGACGACTACGTCGTACTCAAGCACGTCGGGCCGCCCCCCGAGCTGGGCTTCGGGCCACGCGACCACCTTGAGCTGGGCACCAGCCTCGGCCTGATGGACACCGAGCGCGGCGCGAAGGTCTCCGGGGCCCGGTTCTACTTCCTCACCGGGCTCGGCGCGCAACTGCAACTCGGGCTGCTGCACCTGGCCGCGTCCCAGGCCGTCGCGTCCGGCTTCCAGCTGATGATCCCGCCGGTGCTGGTCCGTCCCGAGATCATGGAGGGCACCGGGTTCCTCGGTGCGCACGCGGCCGAGGTGTACCGGCTGCGCGACGACGATCTCTACCTGGTGGGCACCTCCGAGGTGCCGCTGGCCGGATACCACGCCGAGGAGATCCTCGACCTGTCGGCCGGGCCGCTGCGCTACGCCGGGTGGTCGTCCTGCTTCCGCCGCGAAGCCGGCTCCTACGGCAAGGACACCCGCGGCATCATCCGGGTGCACCAGTTCGACAAGGTCGAGATGTTCGTCTACACCCGGCCCGAGGATGCCGAGGACGAGCACCAGCGCCTGCTGGACTGGGAGGAGCAGATGCTCGCCGCGATCGAGGTGCCCTACCGGGTGATCGACGTGGCGGCCGGTGATCTGGGTTCCTCGGCGGCGCGCAAGGTCGACTGCGAGGCCTGGCTGCCGTCCCAGCAGGCGTACCGCGAGCTGACCTCCACCTCGAACTGCACCACGTTCCAGGCCCGCAGGCTGGGTATCCGGTATCGCGACGCGGAGGGCCGCACCCAGGTCGCCGCCACCCTCAACGGCACGCTGGCCACCACCCGCTGGATCGTCGCCATCCTGGAGAACCACCAGCAGCCCGACGGCACAGTGCACGTCCCCGCAGCACTGCGCCCGGCCCTAGCCGGCCGGGCACTGATCACCGCTCGCTGAGCGAGACCGCGTCAGGTGCCATTCGGCTCCGAATCGCAGTCCAGGGCCCTGCGCTGAGCGCCATTCGGAGCCGGATTGCAGCCTCGCGGATCAGTGGTTCGGGCGCAGGGACCAGGTCACCGTCATCTCGGCGGTGCGGGTGCCGCTGGCGTCGCGGAGCACGACGTCGACGTCGAAGCGGGCCTTGCCCTCGGCGGTGAGGGTCGCACGTACCTGGTCTGCGGGCGTGGCGAGGGTCGCCTCGGCGCTGACCGGCCCGAGCGCCAGCGCGCGATAGCGAATCTGGGCCCCCTGCGCCAGCGGCGTGTGGGTAACGAGCAGGTCAGGGAACGAGCCCAGCACAATGGCTCCGGTGGCCGATTCACCGAGGGTGAACATAGCCCCGGCGTGCGGCCCCCCGACATGGTTGTGCGTTGCGGGGTCGTCGGGCAGTCGCAGCACAGCACGTTCGGCGGAGAGTTCGACGAACTCCAGGCCGAGGGTGCGGACGAACGGGACGGCCTGGCGCAGCCCCTGCGCGATGGCGTCGAAGTCGGTCACCCAAAGCAGATTACCAACGGGTAACTTGCCGCAGCGATACGTAAGGTCAAGCTATGCAGAGGCCGGGCTTGGTCGCGTCGGATGTGGATGGCACGTTGCTGGACCCGGCCGAGCGTATCTCGGACCGTACCCGGGCCGCGGTGCACCGGGTGATCGCTGCTGGGGTTCCCTTCGTGCTGGTCACCGGACGGCCGCCGCGGTGGATCCCGCCGGTTGTCGAGCAGCTCGGGCACGCGGGGCTGGCGGTCTGCGCCAACGGTGCGGTGCTCTACGACGCGGCCACCGACCGGGTGCGCCGCGCCGCGACCCTGGACCCGATGCAACTGCGCTCCGCAGCCGACGCGGTGGCCGCTGCGCTGCCCGGCGCGAAGCTCGCCGTCGAGCTGCCCGCCGGACGGGCCAGGACGAACGGGTTCGGCCAGTTCCTCGCCGAGGCGGATTACACCCACCCCTGGCCCGGCGCCGATTCGGAGACCGCGCCGCGGGAGCTGCTGCTGAGCCGCCCGGCGACGAAGATGCTGGTCCGCCTGTCGAGTGCGAGCAGCGATGTGATGGCGGTGGCGATCCGCGAGATCCTCGGCGCCACGCTGGACGTCACCTTCTCCACCGGGCACGGCCTGATCGAGCTCTCGCCGCCCGGCGTCACCAAGGGCACCGGGCTTGCCCTGCTAGCCGCGGAGCTGGACGTCCCGCCTGCCCAGGTGGTCGCTTTCGGTGATATGCCCAATGACCTGACGATGTTGCACTGGGCGGGCTGGGGGGTCGCGATGGCCAACGCGCACCCGGCCGTGCTCGGGGTGGCCGACGAGATCACTGCACCGAACTTCGAGGACGGTGTCGCGCTGGCCCTCGAACGATGGTTCTGAGCGGGCAGGATGTGCCAGTGCATGTCGTGGTGATCGGCGGCGGGATCGTCGGGCTGGCGGTGGCGCGCGCGCTGCGCAGTGGTGGTCACGGCGTCACGGTCTGCGAGAAGGAGCCGAGCTGGGCGATGCATCAGACCGGGCGGAACAGCGGGGTGATCCACTCCGGACTGTACTACCGGCCCGGTGGGCTCAAGGCGCGGCTGTGCGTGGCCGGAGCGGCCTCGATGGCGGCCTATGCGCAGGCGCGCGGCGTGCCGTGCGAGATCGGTGGCAAGCTCGTGGTCGCGGTGGATGAGCGTGAGCTTCCTGCGCTGGCGGAGCTGCAGCGCCGGGGAACGGCCAACGGCGTGCCGGTGCGTCGGCTGGATGCCGCACAGGCCCGGGAGTACGAGCCCGAGGTGCGCTGCGTGGCCGCCCTGCGGGTGCCGGCCACCGGCATCGTCGACTACGCCGCGGTGTCTCGCGCGCTGGCCGCGGAGCTGGCATCGGATGGGGCGCAGCTGCGGCTCGGGGTGTCGGTGCTCGGCGTGCGCGCGGACGGTGTCGGGGTGCGGGTGGTCACCGACGCCGGGGACATCCGCGCCGATGCGCTGGTCAACTGCGCCGGACTGCACAGCGACCGGATCGCCCGGCTGGCCGGGCTGACGCCGGCGGCCCGGATCGTCCCGTTCCGCGGGGAGTACTTCTCACTGGCTCCTGCCGCCGCGGATCGGGTCCGTGGGCTGATCTACCCGGTGCCCGACCCGGCGTTCCCGTTTCTCGGGGTCCACCTCACCAGAGGGATCGACGGGGGCGTGCACGCCGGACCGAACGCGGTACTCGCACTGCACCGGGAGGGCTACCGGTGGCGGGACGTCTCGGCCCATGACATCGGGGAGGTGCTCTGCTACCGGGGCTTCTGGCGGCTGGCCCGGCGGCATGCGCGCACCGGGGTCGCCGAACTGACCCGGTCGGTGTCTCGGCGGGCCTTCGCCGCGGCACTGTCCCGCCTGGTGCCGGGCATCACCGCCGCAGACCTGGTGCGGGCCCCGGCCGGGGTGCGAGCCCAGGCGGTGGGTGTCGACGGTGCCCTGCTGGACGACTTCGTGGTGCAGACTGCACCCCGGCAGGTGCATGTGCTCAACGCGCCGTCCCCGGCAGCGACCAGCGCCCTGGAGATCGCACGGCACGTCGCCGCCCGGCTCGCCGACGTGGTGCCCGGCTAGGCCGGCCCGCACCCAGCTGTCGCCCTACTGCTCGTGTGACCGAGCCGAACACCCTGAGTTCAGCAATGCCGTAACGACTGCAAAGCTCCGCAATCTGATCACGCACAGCGTATTAGCAGCGCAGCGGAGTGAACAGGGGTCGCCGGTCGGGGTCGATGACGGCGGGGGGCCGGAATGCAACCCGTCCACCCTGGATGGTGAGATCCCAGCCTTGCAGGTGCACTTGTTGGTGGTGCATCGGGCAGAGCAGGCAGCAGTTGCGCACGCTGGTTTCGCCGCCATCGACCCAATGCCGCACGTGATGTGCCGCGCAGAGGCCGGGTGGCCGGTGACAGCCCGGGAAACAGCAGCCCCCGTCTCGGGCGACGAGGGCGCGGCGGATTCCGAGGGGCACGGTGCGGGTGGCGCGGCCGACATCCAGGGGCTCGGAGTCGGCGCCGAGCACCGCGGGGATCAGCTTGGCGTCGCAGGCGAGTCGGCGGGCGTCAGCGGCGCTGAGCTGGTGCCCGTAGTCCATCGCGGCGGTGCCGAGGGCTGTACGCAGCGCGTCGAGGTGGACGGTCACCGTCAGGTGCGGCGGCTCGCCACCGGTGGTGGGGAAGTTGTCGGCGCCCCGGGCCCGCTCGCACAGCTCGATGAGTGCGTCGGCCTGGCGCTCGGGGACAGTGCGGGTGTCGGGCACGCCGTCAGCGGCAGGGCAGGGCTTGGCCAGTTGCTCGATCAGCGAGCGGAGCATGGTGCCGTGCTCGGGGTCCAGCCAGCCCTCCAGCCCGAGGCGCCCGTCCCGGCGGTCACGCAGCCACAGCTCCCCCCGGACCGGTGCCGCCGGCTCGGGCTCGTCGGCGGGCTCGGGGCCGTCCGGGTCCAGGTTGGCCAGGACGCGATGGGCGAGGGTGCGCAGCCGGCGGGGGTCGAAGTCGCGGGCGTAACCGGCCAGATCCGCCTCGACGCGCTCGCGGACCGGCTCCGGCATCGAGGCAGGGATGGTGGCCATGGTCTCCTTTGTCGTCCAGCCCGCCCAACCTCGCGCGCAAGCTGTCGAGACAGCTCGACATCTCCTGCACGCGCTCACGGACTACAACGGTCATACCCCGATTCTTGCGGGCGGGTCTGACAAAACCCGGCGCTCCCGCGCTGAACGCGAGTTCCCCTGATGGGGTGAACCTCGGAATGGGGAGGCCGGCGTCCGCGAACTTGCCGCTTCCCACCCCGCCTCATGCGCTGCCGCGCGCCGACCAGCTCCCACACCGCGCGGGCGACCGCAATTCGGCTCCGAATAGCGCTCCAAGAGCGGCACAGAAGTGCGATTCGGCTCCGAATAGCGGTCTACAGGGTGCCCCACACCGCGATTCGGAGCCGAATGGCACTCTGGTCGGCTCGCGGACCGCGATTCGGGCAGCTGCGTGAGGTCGGCCCCAGGGTCGCGGCGGGGGTGGCGGGTGGGTAGGCATCGGGTGCGGCAATCCTGGCCCGTGGGAGCTGGGAGGTGTGGTGAGCAAGCCACGGAAGCGACGCCACGACCAGCAGCGGCGCCAGACGAGCCGGAGCCGGAGGCAGGGGAACCAGAAGCCCATCGACCCCACACCCGAGTGGATAGACGTCGGCGGGCGGCGCAGGAGCACGCCGCCCGCCTACCCCCGACGAGCGGGTCGCCTTCCTGCACGTGTTCGACACCGCCGACCCCGTGACCGGATCTCCACTGCTGTGATCACCGACCGGCCGCCCGCTGAGCCGTGCCGGTCGAGCCAGTGAAGCGGTCGCGACCAGCCCGAATACGTGAATATCGAGAACGCCGTGACGTCAAGCGATCTCCAGGATGACGTCTCGTCGGCTGCGTAGCTCGCCGAGCGAGGGCGGTCGATCCCGCACCAGGTCAGCCAGGTCGACCTCCTCGGCCATCACACGGAAGCACTCCGGCGGGTGTCAAGGGGAGGACAAGGGGGAGGATTGCGGGAGCCGGGTGAGGTGAGTGGTCGGGTGGTGGCGGGTTGTGTGAGGCTGCGCTGATCAATGTCGAACCGGGGAGGGACAAGGGCTGTGGCCGAGCCGAATGATCTGCTGCGTGGGGCGCGGGAGCGTGTCGAGTCGCCGTATGCCAGTGGGGACTGCCTGTCGCGGCAGGAGTTGGCCGAGTTGGTCAACGCCTGGGTGTTCGAGCACACCGAGGACCACCAGGTGATCGAGCTGGACGCCAACTACATCGGGAAGTTGGAGCAGGGGGTGATCCGCTGGCCTCGGGAGCCGGCGCGGCGGGCAGCGTTTCGGGCGGTACTGGGCGTGGCCACGGATGCGGAGCTGGGTTTCCGCCGCCCGCGGCGTAGTCGCATTATGGTGACGGGGGTGGATCGCCATCAGTTCATTCGCACTGGCCTGGGGGTCGGTGCCGCGGCGGTGGCCGGCCCGGTAGCGCTGCTGGAGTTGCTCGCGCCCACCCAGCCCCGGCGGATCCCCTCCGTGGTGAGCATGACCCACGTCGTCGAGGTGCGCACCGCGGCAGCAGCGTTCAAGGGCTGGGATCGCCGCTACGGGGGCGGACTGATGCGTGAGGCGGTGACCGCGCAGCTGCATTACTACGCCGAACTGCTCAACGCCCACTGCCCCGAGGCGGTACGCGGCGAGTTGCTCACCGCGGTGGGCTCGTTCGCCGAAACAGCCGGATTTATGGCCTATGACGACTTCGCCCATGACGACGCCCGGCGGTTCTATCGGTTCGCGCTGTCCTGTGCCGAGGAGGCCGGGGATTGGCACTTGCGCGCCCAGGTGCTGTGCTCGATCGCCGAGCAAACCTCCTGGTGCGGTGATCCGGACACCGCGCTGGCTCACACCGAGTCGGCGCTGGTGCGCGCCGGGCGGCTGACCGCCACCGAGCGCGCCCTGCTGCACAACAGTCGCGCCCGGGACCTGGCCAAGCTCGGCGAGGTGCAGGACGCGCTGCGCGCGGTGGGTGCCGCCGACGAGGCGTTCAGCCACGCCCGCCCCGCCGAGGACCCGCCGTGGATGGCCTCCTACACCGCGGCCCGGCATAACGGCTTCGCTGGGGACGTGCTACGGGAGCTGGGCATGCAGGGTCAGTTCGTCGCCGAGACCCGCAACCGGCTGGCCACCGCTATCGCTACCCGCGCCGAAGGCTTCGCCCGCGCCCGCACCCGCGACCAGATCAGGCTCGGCAGCCTGGTCATGGTGACCGGCGACCCGCGCGAAGCCGCCGCCCTCGGCAGTCAGGCCCTGGACTGGGCAACCACTCTGCGCTCCCGGCGTGCCAACGATGATTTGCGCGAGTTGCGCTGCCTGGCCGAACCCCACGCGAGCCTCCCCGAGGTAGCCGATCTTCGCGACCGCATCCGCACCGTGCTCGCCGCCGCCTGAACACCAGGCCAACATTTCCTGCAGTTTGCGTGAGGCAACGTGAACCGTACGAAACGGCCTTTCCGCGGCGGCCAGGTCAGAGCACATGATCGGCTTTTAGTACCTGCGGGTTTACAGCATGTTGACGTCCAGGTCTGGTGCGATGCGCTGCAGTTGGCCTGGGTCGGTGGTCAGCACGGGCCAGCGACGTTGGCGGGCCACCAGGATCACCTGTCCGGCGATGCCGTCCCAGGCTCGGGACTCGTCCAATAGTCGGATCACCTTAAGCGCTTCAGCTAAAGAAAGCTCCGAATGGACCACGGAGGGGTGGTCGAGTAGTCGCGACAGCAGGGTGTCGGTGTTTGGATACACTGCGCACACGGTGCGGACCTCGATTACCACCAGCGCGGGGACGTAGAGCACGATGCCGAGTTCTTTGGCCACGGCCAGCCATGAGTCCATCGCCACACTGCCCCGGACATAGGCAACCAGGGCGCTGGGGTCGACGACTTTCCCGCCGATCACCCGGCGAACGCGGCATCGGCCACCGGGTAGAGGCGCCGGATTTCGTCGTCTCCGGGCCAGTCCACGCCGATGCTGCGGTAGACCCGGCGATAGTGCTCCAGGGTAGGTGCGCCACGTTCGGAGACCAGCTCGGCCAGAATGGCGTCAGCCTTGGCTCCCTGCACCGGGGGCAGGGGCACCCCGGGCTGGGGTTCTCTGGTGTCGGTGGCGTCCACTCGGGCAGCCTAGCCCACCGCGCCAGAGCCGATCACAGTTCCGACCTGCGGCCGGTACTTGTGCGACATGGCTGAGCCTGTCCGCCAGGTCCGCATGCGGCGCGCAAGAAACGGGTGTCAAGGGGAGGACAAGGGGGAGGATTGCGGGAGGCGGGCGAGGTGAGTGGCCGGGTGGTGATCGCGCGTGTCAGGCTGCGCTGATCACGTCGAACGGGGAGGAAAAGCTGTGGCCGAGCCCAACGACCAGCTCCGCCGGGCGCGGGAGCGCATCGAGTCGCCGTATGCCAGTGGGGATGGCCTGTCGCGTCAGGAGCTGGCCGAGTTGGTCAACACGTGGGTGTTCGAGCACACCGAGGACCACCGGGTGATCGAGCTGGACGCCAACTACATCGGGAAGTTGGAGCAGGGCAAGATCCGGTGGCCGCAGGAGCCGGAGCGGCGGGCGGGGTTTCGGGCGGTGCTCGGCGTCAAGACGGATGCGGAGCTGGGTTTCCGGCGTCCCCGGCGCAGCCGCATTATGGTGGCTGGTGTGGATCGCCATCAGTTCATTTGCGCTGGCCTCGGGGTCGGTGCCGCGACGGTAGCCGGCCCGGCGGCGCTCCTGGAGCTTCTCGCGCCCGCCCAGCCTGCCCGGATTCCCTCCGTGGTGAGCATGACCCAGGTCGCCGAGGTGCGCGCCGCCGACGACGCGTTCACGAGCTGGGATGCCCGCTACGGGGGCGGGCTGATGCGCGAGGCCGTGACCGCGCAACTGCGCTACTGCGCAGAACTGCTCAACGCCCACTGCCCCGAAGCGATACGTGGCGAGTTGCTCACCGCGGTGGGCTCGTTCGCCGAAACGGCCGGATATATGGCCTACGATGACTTCGCCCACGACGACGCCCGGCGGATCTACCGCTTCGCGCTGGCCTGCGCCGAGGAAGCCGGGGACTGGCACCTGCGCGCCCAGGTGCTGTGCTCGATGGCCGAGCAAACCTCCTGGTGCGGCGACCCGGACACCGCACTGGCCTGCACCGAGTCAGCACTGGTACGCGCCAACCGGCTGACCGCTACCGAGCGCGCCCTGCTGCACAACAGCCGCGCCCGGGACCTGGCCAAGCTCGGCGACGTGCAGGACGCCCTGCGTGCCGTCGGCGCCGCTGACGAGGCGTTCAGCCACGCCCACCCCGCCGAGGACCCGCCGTGGATGGCCTCCTACACCGAGGCCCGCCACACCGGCTTCGCCGGCAGCGTGCTGTTCGAGCTGGGCATGCAGGGCCAGTTCGTCGACGAGACCCGCAACCGGCTGGCCACCGCCGTCGCCACCCGCGCCGACGGCCGCGGCCGCACGGGCCACCAGCTCAAGCTCACCCGCTTGATCATGGTCACTGGCGATCCGCTCGAGGCGGCCGCCCTCGGCGCCCAGGCCCTGGACTGGGCAGTGCCCCTGCGTTCCGGCCGTGTCACCCACGGCCTGCGCGACCTGCGCCGCCTCGCCGAGCCCCACGCGAGCCTCCCCGCCGTCGCCGACCTTCGCGACCGCATTCGCACCCTCGTCGCCGCCTGACGTCAGCCGGGGCAGGTTTCCTGGCAGTCCGGGATGTAGCGGGCCCACTGTTCAGCAACTCTTACTAACGAGAACGTAAGTATGTAGACGTGCCGGAGCGGCTCACGCGGTGATGTAGCGAAGGTTGGGGTCGCCGAAGAACGCTCGGATCAGGTGAGGTAGCCGGGTGAGCCATTCGAGTGCTGTGACGACTGTGCTGGTGAAGTCGTCGGGTCCGGTGGTGAGGTGGCGGCCGACGGTGTCGTGCTTGACGTTTTCCACACCCATTCGTCGGGGTTGAGTTCTGGCGAGTAGGAGGTCAGGCGGAACAGCCGCAGCTGGGCTTGATCCCAACCGGTCGAAGCAATCGATCTTGGCATGATCGTGGGTGGAGCGATCTACCGATGAGGAGTGCCAGGTGTCTGGATGTGGATGTGGTGCCGCGCTAACGGAGGGGCCGGGTGGGTGCGGCGCGCGAGAGTGCGGGCAGGCGGTGGGCCTGCCCGTGGTGGTGCCGGCCAGGGGCTGCGGAGGCTCGCCGGTCCAGGGGGGCGCCGTAGGCGCCCTCGCGTGCGACGCCGCAGGCGCCCTGGACCGGGCAGGGCAGCCCCGTACGCTGCGGGTCGCACCCACCCGGACCCGGGCACCTACTGTGCTGGTGCGGCGGCGGGCATTGACCGAGGCGGATCGGGAAGAGATCTCCCGGGGGATCGCCCAGGGCCTGGCCGGTGTGGTGATCGCGGCCCGGATCGGCCGCGACCCGAGCGTGATCAGCCGAGAGATCACCCGCCACGGCGGACGGGACCGCTACCGGGCCACCGGCGCGGGGCAGGTGGCCGCCCAGCAGCGTCAGCGACCCACAATGCGCAAGTTTGACGCTGACCCGCCGCTGCGCGACGACGTGGTGGGTCGGCTGCGGGCCGGGTGCTCCCCGGACCAGGTCGCGGGCCGGTTGCGCGATGAGCACCCCGGCCAGCACGCTCGGTGGGTGTCGCAGGAGGCCATCTACACCTGGCTTTATGCCCTGCCCAAAGGCGAGCTGGGCCGGCTGGGGATCCTGCTGCGGGCCGGGCGCACCCAGCGCCGCCCCCGCGGCCGCACCACCAGCCCCGGGACCCGGATCGTGGGCATGACCAGCATCACCGAGCGTCCCGCCGAGGTCAGCGGCCGCGCCGTCCCCGGGCACTGGGAAGGGGATCTGGTCATCGGCCGGGCCGGGCGGACCGCGATGGCCACCCTGGTCGAGCGCACCTCCCGCTACCCCGTGCCCGTGGCCCTCGCCGCCGGGCGCCGCGATGCCCAGACCACCTGCGACGCCCTGATCACCACCGTCACCGACATGCCCGCCCAGCTGGTCAAGACCCTGACCTGGGACCAAGGCAGCGAGATGGCCGCGCACGCCGCCTTCAGCCTGGCCACCAACGTGGCGGTGTACTTCGCCCACCCCCACTCACCCTGGGAACGCGGCACCAACGAGAACACCAACCGGCTGCTGCGCGAGTACTTCCCCAAAAGCACCGATATCCCCGACGACCAGACCTACCTCGACCTCGTCGCCGCCGAACTCAACAACCGCCCCCGGCGTATCCTCGGCTACCGAACCCCAGCAGAAGTCTTCACCGACCTCCTGACCACTGACATTGCTTCCACCGGCTGACATCGCCGGCAGCGGGTCAGTCGATGGAGTGGTGCCCGCGCGTCCTTGGAGGGTGGGATGCTGCGGGCTGTGTCCCCTCGACCGCGACGAGTGTTCTTGAGTCATACCTCAGAGCTGCGGCGGTTCCCGGCCCGCCGCTCGTTCGTGGCGGCGGCGGAGAGTGCCGTGTCCCGGGTGGGGGACGCCATCAGGGATATGGCGTACTTCACCGCTGGGGATCGTCAACCGGCGTGGGTGTGCCGGGAGGCGGTGCAGGCCGCCGATGTCTATGTGGCCATCATCGGGTTCCGGTACGGATCCCCGGTCCGGGACCAGCCGGAGCTGTCCTACACCGAGCTGGAGTTCCAGACCGCCACCGAAGCTGGTCTGCCTCGGCTGGTGTTCCTGCTCGGCGACGACACAGAGGCTCGGGCGGATCTAATCGGGGACGCACAACACGATGCCCGGCAGGCCGCGTTTCGTGATCGGCTGGACGAGAGCGGATTGACCACCGCGAGAGTCAGCACCCCGGAGGGGCTCAGCGAGGCTCTGTTTCAGGCATTGGCTCAGCTGCCCCGGGCCGAGCGGGCGTGGAATGTGCCCGCCCGTAACCGCATCTTCACTGGGCGCAATGGGTTGCTCGCCAGGTTGCGCGCGTCGTTGCAGACTGGCCGGGCGACTGTGGTGCATGCCCTGCACGGGATGGGTGGGATCGGCAAGACCGCGCTGGCGGTCGAGTACGCCCACCGCTACGACGACGAGTACGACACGGTGTGGTGGGTCGCCGCCGAAGTACCCACCCTGGTCCCGGACCGGCTGGCTGAGCTCGCCCATATCCTCGACCTAGTCGAGCCCACCGACCCCGTGACGGCGGCGGTGGCCCGGCTGCTGGGGGCGTTGCGGGAGCAGGATCGGTGGCTGCTGATCTTCGACAACGCCGAGGAGCCTGCGGCGCTGGCTCAGTATCTGCCCGGGGGTAGTGGACACGTGGTGATCACCTCTCGCAACCCGGGCTGGCACGAGTTGGCCATCCCGGTAGAAGTGGACGTGTTAGACCGGGGCGAGTCGATCACACTGCTGCGCCGCCGCGCCCCCCAGCTCACCCAGGATGAGGCGGGGCGGATCGCGGAAGCCCTGGGGGATCTGCCGCTGGCCTTGGCCCAGGCCGCCGCACACCTGGCCGACACCGCCACCAGCGTGGACGACTATCTCACCCTGCTGGATGAGCGGACTACGGAACTGCTGGCCCAGGACGTCCCCTCGACTTACCCGGTGTCGCTGGCCGCCAGCGCTCAGATCGCCCTCGACCGGCTGGCTGCCCAGTCCCCGGCCGCACTGGCGCTGCTCACCTTTGCCGCCTATCTGGCACCGGAACCGATCCCGCTGACCCTGTTCACCACTTACCCCACCTACCTGCCCGATCCCCTCGCGACCGCGGCCGCAGACCCACTGGCGTTCACCGAGCTGACCCGGTTGCTGCGCCAGCGCGGGCTGGCCCGCGCCGAGCCCGACAGCTTGGCGCTGCACCGGCTGCTCGCCGCGATCCTGCGCACCCAGCCCCACCAGCAGCCCCACCTGCCCACCCTCGCGGTCGTGCTGCTGCGCGTCGCGGTCCCGGACGACCCGGAGACCAATCCGCTGGCCTGGCCAGCTTGGCGCCAGCTCCTGCCGCACGTTCTGGTCGCCACCGACCCCCACCGCACCCTCACTGGGGTCGAGCAGGAGGTTGCCTGGCTGCTCGACCGCGCCGCCGCGTTTCTGCACACCCGGGGAGAACCCGCACCCGCCCGCCCACTACTCGAGCGTGCCTGGGACCTACGCCGCCTGCGGCTGGGCGACGACCACCCCGACACCCTGGACTCGGCTAACAATCTCGCCGTCACCCTGTGGGAGCTGGGGCAGTACGAGCAGGCTCGCCAGCTCAGTGAGGACACCCTCACCCGCCGCCGCCAGATCCTGGGCGACGACCACCCCAACACCCTGAATTCGGCCCAGAGCCTTGCCGGCGGACTATTGATACTGGGGCAGCATGCGCAGGCCCGTCAGCTCGCCGAGGATACCCTCACCCGCCGCCGGGTCATGGGCGACGACCACCCCGACACCCTGCGCTCGGCCCACAGCCTCGCCACGGTCCTGGGGGCGCTGGGGCAGTACGAGCAGGCCCGTCAGCTTGCCGAGGACACCCTCGTCCGATGCCGCCGGGTCATGGGCGACGACCACCCCGACACCCTGCGCTCGGCCCACAGCCTCGCCGTCTACTTGCGGGAGCTGGGGCAGTACGAGGCGGCCCGCCATCTCGGTGAGGACACCCTCACCCGCGGCCGCCGGATCCTGGGCGACGACCACCCCAATACCCTGGTCTCGGCCACCAGCCTCGCCGTCGCCCTGCTGGAGTTGGGCCAGTACGAGGCGGCCCGCCATCTCGGTGAGGACACCCTCACCCGCTACCGTGGAATCTTGGGCGACGACCACCTCTACACCCTGCACTCGGCCCACAACCTGGCCGCCGCGCTGTGGGAGCTGGGGCAGTACGAGCAGGCTCGCCAGCTCAGTGAGGACACCCTCACCCGCCGCCGCCGGATCCTGGGCGACGACCACCCCGACACCCTGGACTCGGCAACCATCCTTGCGGCCGCCCTGCGGGCCCTGGCTCAGGACGACCAAGCGAGCGAACTGGATGAATGGGTGCGGACTCGTCGCCGAGATTCCCTGTGATTCATCCTTACTTCGAGCCCGTAGCGCTTCAGGATGGCTTCACCGGTCCTGACCTGGTACGAAGCGCTCATCACTGGCTGCGGCATGATCACGACCCGTGCTTGTACGGATGCTCTACCTGCTCGCCACCCGCATCTTCGCGTGGCTGATGCTCCTGGCGCGATCCTCAGTGCCAGTGGTCGACGGTGGCGGTGCTTACGCCGGTCAGGGTGGCGATGCCTGCGCGGTCGAGCTGTCGTCGGTCGCGTCGGGTACGCGTCGCCATGTCTCCTGTTCCTTCCTTGTGGTGCTCTTGCGGCGGCGTGGTGATCCCAGTGCCGGGTTTAGCGTCGCCGTACGCCCGTGGACGGGTGAAGGTGTGCCGGCCTGTGTCGGGCCGTTGGCTGGTCTCGCCTTGGGATGAGGCGGGTGGGGTTGCGCGCATCCGCGGGGTGTGCCGGTCGGCCACAGCCATACCTTTCG
>JBOHGM010000092.1:0-19201 GCA_050699435.1 Pseudonocardiaceae bacterium
GCCCCAGACTGCCATTCGGCTCCGAATGACGCTCGGCGCTAGCCTGCGCTGAGCGGGGGCGTTCAGGCGCCGCCCCGTTCCACGGCTTGCTACCTGGCGTCACGAGTTCAACACAATCAGTGATCTTTGACGTTGCCCTGGGTCTCACCAGCCCCCAGGCAGCTGCATGGATTCGCTCAGAACGTGCCGCAGAGCGCAACGTCGACGCCAAGTTGCGCTCTGCGGCACCCCCGCATGCTGTGACACTGCTTCGCCGGTGGTTACCGACAGTGATACTTTTTCTGCGCTCCTGGGGGAGAGCGTTGTCCATGGCGCTGCACGCGAGCGCGGATCGGCCCGTCACTGCAGTGTGGCCGATGGCCTACGTCGCGAGTACTACTACAGCCGCACCTGCCACGTGCGGGGATGTCCTAGCGGCGGAGCGGCTTCGGCATCCGCTCGGTGGCCAGCTGGCGGACCTGCCTCGCGATCGCCACCGCGTGATCGGCGAAGCACTCGTAATAGCGACCGATGAGCGCGGCGTGCACCGCCGGTCCCGCCCCATACGACCAGTTCTCGGCGAACACGATGCGGAACAGTTGGCGGCGCAGCGCGTCCACCTCGTCCCCACCTCGGGCCAGCCGGTCGCCGGACAGCGGATCCGCCTTCTCGATCGCGGTGGCGGCTTGGTGGGCAAGTCCGCTGGCGAGCAGGCTCATCTGGGCGATCACCGTACGGACGTCGTCCGGAAGGATGGCCAGCTCCAGATCTGTGAGCTGGGCAAGCTTGGCGGTGTGCTGGGCCAGGTTACCCATTCGCTGTAAGTCATGCGCTGCGTGCAACGCCGCGACCACAGTCTGCAGATCTGCGGCGGCCGGAACTTGTGGCGTGAGCCGGGTGAGGCAGCGTTGCTCCACCTCGTGGTGCTGGGCGTCCATCTCATCACTACGAGCGATCACCAGGTCGGCGAGCGCCAGATCGGCCTGGAGCAGCGCCGCAGACGCATTGATCATGAGCTGGCCGGCCAGCCGACCCATTCTGGCGAGGTCGCCGATCAGCTCGCTCAGCTCGGAGTGGAACGCTACCCGAATCACCCGCTGCCACCCCACCTCGTCGGACGCTACCCAAACATCCGCTAATCCTCAAACTGCGAATACTAACGGACCGGCACAATCGTCACTTGTCCATGTAACCTAAACCCAGCGGAGCGCCTGCAGGAGGCGGAGCAGCTGCAGCGGCTGCGACAGCCTCACGAACATCAACATCCATGTAACCTAAACCCGGCGGAGCATCCGCAGGAGGAGCCGACTTGGCGGCGAGACGCTCAGCACCTTCATACAGCAGCGGCAGCGCACCCACCAATTCTCCACCGATTCGGTTGAGGCGCACGACACCAGGCCCAACCGCCGCGGCCTGCATGGCAATCGTCTTCACGTTCTGCAAGCAGTCATCGAGATTGTCGGCGGTACGGTTGAGTATCGCTCCCGTCATAAATAGATAGATCGCCAGAACGGCAATCAACAGCGCGATGACGATTACCGACAAGACGATGAGATTCATCTCTCATCCTTTCCAATCGGAATCTCGGAAGCTCGACCACGGTCGGTGCGGCTCGGTGGGCCATCCGGCCGTCGATCACCGCGACCCCCGCCGGCGACCCCCGCGGTGGGCTTACCGTCGGCTGCGGCCGGCCTGGTTGCGTTCGTGGTCCTGGTAGCCGGTCGGCCAGCAGGCTCACCATGGGCAGAACCCCCGTCCCGTACCGCCAGTGCGGCCACCTTGCGGCGACGATGAGCCATATACTGATCTCCTCAGATGCGGTCCGTCAAGGACTCTTGATCAGTAGTTGCGACGATACTGATCTGATTGGTCCGCAAATAGCGAGAACGATGGTGGGGACCGGTAGCCGCCGAGGGCTGGCCGGTCGCCCCGGCTGGCAGCCCGCAGCGAGGAGTCGCCCGCCAATCCGCTCACGGGTTCCGGAGGAACTCGAGCAGCAGCTCCGTGGTGTGCTCCGGCGCCTCCTGATGCACGAAGTGCCCGACGCGCGGCAACACCTCGTAGCGATAACCGTTGCCGGCCCACCGGATCGAGCGCTGCGCGGTGCGTTCCAACAGGCACGGGTCGTCGGCGCCGTGGATCTGCAGCACCGGCACCCGGATCGGGTGGTCCACCGCTTGGGAGAAGCGGTGTCCGTCGAGCCGGAACCGCGAACGGCCGAGCCACCGGTAGTACTCCAGAGCGCAGTGTGCTGCGCCGGGGATCAGCATGGCTGCGCGGTTGCGCCGGGCCACCGTGGCGAACTCGTCCGACGCGCGCCACTGCGGTCCCGCCCAGTTCCGCAGGATGCACTCCACCTGCGCGCCACCGTCCCGGGTGAGGTTGCGCTCGGGCAGCCACGGGGCCTGGAAGGCGACCAGCTGGCGCGACGCCGAGCGCTGTGCGGGATCGCGCAGCAGCGCCTGAAGCATGGCGAGCGGATGCGCCGCGGCCACCGCCGTCACCGAGCGCACCACCCTGGGGTGCAGCGCGGCCGTGCACCAGCCGAGGATCCCACCCCAGTCATGTCCGACCAGGTCAGTCTGCCGTTCCCCGAGCGCCCGGACCAGACCGGCCACGTCACCCGACAGCGTCCACAGGTCGTAGCCCCGGGGGGTCTTGTCCGAGTCACCGTAGCCGCGCAGGTCCACCGCGACGGCACGGCGCCCCGCAGCGGCGAGTGCGGGCAACTGGTGCCGCCAGGACCACCAGAACTCCGGGAAGCCGTGCAGCAGCAGCACCAGCGGACCGGTACCGATCTCCGCTACGTGGAGCCGGATCCCGTTGGCGGACACCTGGTGGTGGGTCCAGGGCCCGGGAATCCGGACCGAGCCGGGGTCCGGCGGGCGGGTCACTCCCAGCGCTGATCGGCGCGGCGACGACGATCGGGTTGGTGATCGTCCCGCGGCTGATCGTCGTGCTGGTGGCCGGGGCGCAGGTGGGTCAGCACCGCCCCGCTTTCCTTGACCGTGGTGATGGTTCGTTCCGGCTTGCGGACGCTGCGCACCCGGCGCCAGCCGAACAGCGCGCATCCTGCAGCGGTCAGCACCATCAGGACGAAGACGATGCTGAAGGCGGCCCACCGGGGCAGCCAGACGGCGATCATCTCGCCGATCGCGATGAAGAGGAAGAACAGGCTGAAGAGCACGATCGACAGGGCGACGATGAACATGATGCTGCCCTTGACGCCCTTGCGGACCTCGGCACTCAGCTCCGCCTTGGCCAGCTCCACCTCTGAGCGGAGCAGCGTGGACACGTGCGTCGTGGCCTCCCGGACCAGCTCGCCCAGGGACGCCTGACTGGGTTCAGGCGGATGCTCCGGCGACAAGGGGAGAGACGGCACCGCGGGGGGCAGGTCCGGCTTTGCGTGCCGACCGTTGCGCTGATGCTGCGTGCTGGTCACGGCGACATGGTGCCATGGGCCTGGGTGATCGGCTCGATCACCCATTGCTATGCACCCGGCTGCGGTGCAACAGAGCCACGGCGCCCACCAGAGCGGCGATCGCAGAGGCCAGCAGGACCGCGGTCTTGGCCCGCTCAGCGGCTTCCCCGGCCAGCGAGAGTTCGGCGATCAGCAGGCTGATGGTGAATCCGACACCGCCCAGCATCGACACGGCGGCGAGGTCCCGCCAGGCCAGTCCGCGGGGTTTGGTGGCGAGCCCGGTTCGGATCGCCAGCCAGGAGGCCCCGAAGATGCCGAGCAGCTTGCCGACCAGCAGGCCTGCGATGATCCCCAGCGCGATCCGGTCGCCTGCGACGCCGGCCAGTGCGTCCGCCCCGATCGGGACGCCGGCCGCGAACAGCGCGAAGACCGGCACCGCCACTGCCGCGGAGAACGGCTGCAGCCGGTGCTCGAGGCGTATCCCAGGCGCTTCGGCTTCGCCGGGGTCGGGCCGCACCCGGGTGAGCAGGCCGAGCACGATTCCGGCGACGGTGGCGTGCACGCCGGTTTCGTGCACCGCATACCAGGTCAGCGCCGCCAGCGGGAGGTAGATCCAGCAGGACCGGATCCGGCGGTGCTGCAACCACCAGAACAGCGTGCACAGCGCCACCGCCGCACCGAGCGCGAGCAGGGTCACCCCGCTGGTGAACAGGATCGCGATCACCAGGATTGCCCCGAGATCGTCCACCACGGCCAGGCTGAGCAGGAAGATCCGGGCCGAGCCGGGCAGGCTCGATCCGGTCAGCGCGAGCACACCGAGCGCGAACGCGATGTCGGTGGCGACCGGGATCGCCCACGCCTTCTCCCAGCCCGGCGTACCGGCGCTGACCGCCAGCATGAGACCGGCCGGGACCAGCATGCCGCCCAGCGCTGCGACCAGCGGCAACGTCGCTGATCTGCGATTTGCGAGTTCCCCGACCACCAGTTCGCGTTTGAGTTCGAGCCCGGCCACGAAGAAGAAAATGGCCAGCAGACCGTCCTTGGCCCAGGTTCCGACGGTGAGGTCGAGGTGCAGCGCGGCAGGTCCGATCCGGTAGTCCCGCACTGCGACGTAGAGCTCGGTGACCGGCGAGTTCGCCCAGACCAGGGCCACCGCGGTGGCAATGAGGAGCAGCGTGCCGCCAACGGTCTCGGTGCGCAGGAAACGCGCGAACTCCTCGACCCGTGGTGCCCGTGACGCTGGCGCCTGGTTTCCGCACGCCCGGTCCACGGTCTTGCCGAACCAGGCCATGCGCACGCCGCTCCGATCGTCGAGGACTTCGACGTTGCCGACCAGGCTTCCCGGCGCACCTGCAGGAGATGGTAACGGCTCTGTCCTCGGCATGCCGGATCACGGACGGACCACCGCGCGGTGCACCAAGGGGCACCGCATGCCTACACAGAGTTGTGTCGCCATGGTAAATCTTTGCCATGACCGGAATAGTCGGGCGCAGCCTGCTTGCCCTGACGCTGTGCCTGACGACGGCGGGGAGCTTGTGGGGGGTCTCCCGCGCGGCCGGACCCGGCGAGGCGGCCCTGCGTGCGCCGGGATCGGCGGCCCAGCTCGACGCTCCGCTCCCGCCGGTGGCGCAGCTGCGACTCGACCCGACGGCCGCGCAAGCCCTGCTCGCTCCTGCGCAGCCAGGGCAGCCGGCAGCCGCGCCGCAGCCGGATCCGTTGGCCCTCTGGGCCGCCGAGACCGCGCCGCTACTCGGCATTCCGGAACCGGCGCTGCTCGGTTACGGCGTGGCCGACCTGGCCATGCAGGATCGGGTGCCGAACTGCGGTCTGTCCTGGATCACGCTGGCCGCGCTCGGGCAGGTCGGCTCTGACCAGGTTCACCCGCAGACCAGCATCCCGGACGCAGTGGCCGCCGCCGAGACGATGTGTGCCGATGGTCGCGACACCACGACCGATACGGGCTGGGAGTCCGCGGTGCTCGCGGTCGGGGACGGCAACGCCCACCTGCACCGGGTGCTGGCGGCCGCAACAGCCTACGCGACGGTCATGCAGACCCAGGTCCCGATCAGCCCACCCGCCCGAGCCGCGATCGACTTCGCCATCGCCCAGATCGGCCTGCCCTATGTCTGGGGCGGCAACGGCCCGCAGCAGGGCCATGCCGGGTTCGACTGCTCCGGCCTCACCAAGGCCGCGTACGCCACCGCGGGCGTCGAACTGCCCCGCACGGCGCACACCCAGTTCTTCGCCACCAGGCACGTGGACAGAGACGAGCCCTTGCAACCCGGCGACCTGGTCTTCTACGGGCACCCCTCGACCAAGATCCATCACGTCGGGATCTATATCGGGAACGGCCAGATGATCAACGCCCCGACGTTCGGCATGCCGGTCCAGGTCGCCTCCTACAGCTTCAGCGACTACGCCGGAGCGGGCCGCCCCTTCTAACCCGCCCGCCGCTGGGACCCGGTACCGCTGGGACCCGGTACCGCTGGACCCATTGCAGCGGTCCATCGGCCTGCGCGCCCACTATGTGAGACGCCTGAAGGGGTTCGTCTGGTGTCCCGAAAGGGCAACGCCGATCGCCCCTGTTCTCGCCCGACGGCAGCTGCCACGCTGGCGTCACCGAAGCGACGCTTGCTAGCGGCGGCATGCCCGGTGGAGGCGCCGAGAAGAGCGAGGACGAGGCTGAGTAGAGGTGGTGACCAGGTGATCGTTTGTCGCACCTGCGGCGGCCACAACGCGGATGGGGACACGTTCTGCGGCTCTTGTGGGGAGTTTCTCGAATGGACGGGGGAGAAGCTCGACGCTGCGCCTGAGCAGGTCGAGCCCGCACGAGAGCCGGAGCCCGCACTGGACCCGGAGCCCACAGTGGAGACGGAGCGAGCGGTCACAGCATCCACGCCCGCCGCCACGGGGTTCAAGCCGGCCGTCCCGGGGCCGACGCCCCCCGTCACGGGGTTCAAGCAGACCGTGCCGGTGCCGAGGCCTGCCGTGCCAGAATCGAATCCGACCGTCTCGGAGACTGCGCAGCGGGCTGCGGCATTGGTCGCCCCGCCCCCGCCCAGCCCTGATCCGGCATCGACGAAGCCGCCGAGCCAGCCGGATTCGGTCCCGGTCGCGCGCAAGCCCCAGCCGCAGGAGATGCGCCCCCAGGCGCCGGTGCGGAGGCGGCCAACGGCGCCGACGGTGCCCTCGCCACCCACCCGGCAACCCCAGCCCGACGACCTGATCTGTGGGATGTGTGGTGAGGGCAACCCGCCGACCCGACGGTTCTGCAGCCGGTGCGGGGAGTCGTTGCAGACCGCCACCGTGGTGCCCACACCGTGGTGGCGCCAGATCCTCAAGCTCTTCGAACGGAAAGTGCATCCAGCGGGAGCCCGGCCGAAGCGACGCTCACGGCTGCTGACCCTGCGTGGCGTCCTGGCACTTGTCCGCCGCACCCTTCTCGTCGCAGTGTTGCTGGCCGGGTTGCTCTACGCCATTTCCCCCTCGATGCGGGGCGTGGTGAAGGAGCAGGTGCTGGGGGCCAAGGACTGGGTGGCGTCGTGGTTCGTCCCGGAGGATGTCGCGGTTCGGCCGATTTCGGTCAGTGCCACTGCACAACTCCCCGATCATCCCGCGGACCAGGCCACCGACCTGGTCAAAGACACCTTCTGGGCGGCACCGGATGCGGCGGCCCAGCCCAAGCTCGTACTCACGTTCGACCACCCCACGCGTCTGGTGCGCGCCATCGTCCACAACGGTGGGGGCGAGGACTTCCAGGCGCTGGGTCGGCCGAGGGAGCTGCACGTGGAGTACTTCACCGACACGATCGTCGTCGGTGTCTCCGACGTGACCCTCGAAGACACGCCCGAGGAGCAGCAGGTCACGTTCACCGGTGGTGACGGTGCGACCCGGGTCGAGATCCAGGTCATGTCCACCCACCCCGCCGAGCAGAGCCCTGGCCTCGCGCTGAGCGAGATCGAGCTGTTCGAGCGCCAGTGACGATGGGGGAATCACGTGATCCACGAGGTGGACGAGGCACTGCGCCAGCTGGTCCGGGGTGAGGCGCTGGCCGGGTCGGACGTCGAGGTGGTGTTCGACGCGCCGACCAAGGATTGGGCGGCCCGGCGCAACGCCCCGACCGTCAACCTCTACCTGTACGACATTCGCGAAGACCTGCGCCGCCGGGAGCGCGGGCTGATCAATGAATATGACGGGGACGGGATGATTACCGCGCGGCATATGCCGCCGCGGCACGTCAAGCTCTCCTATCTGCTCACCGCGTGGACGCAACGGCCGGAGGACGAGCACCGGCTGCTCTCCTCGCTGCTGACCTGCCTGCTGGGCTACGAGTCGATCCCGCCCGCGATGCTCGAAGGGTCACTCGCCGAGCTGGAATTGCCGGTGCCCCTCACGGTGGCGCTACCGCCGCCGGAGGACCGCGCGTTCGCCGACGTCTGGACCGCGCTGGGCGGCGAGCTCAAGCCCTCGCTGGATGTCGTGGTCAGCGCTCCGGTCGACGCCGGGAAGCGGTACCCGGCCGGACCGCCGGTGCGCGAGGGAATGCAGGTGGACTTCGGCGATCTGGGCGGGGAGCAGACGGACGGCCGGGTCGGCAAGCACCGTCCCGAGCCGGCTGCGGCCCGGCCCACCATGACGCGGACCCGCCGCCGGTCCCGATGAGCCGCGATCCCAGCACGGCCCAAGATCCCAGCCTGGTGCACCTGCTTGGCCGGCTGGCCGTCGTCGAGGAGCGGGTGCGCCGCGCGGTGACCGCGCGGCGCGAGCTCGACCCGCAGCCCGACGACCCGTTCCGGGGCCTGTACCTGTCCGACGAGGCGGTCGAGCGGGTGCTGTCTGGTCGCCTGGCCGCGGCTGAGCCGGATCCGATCGCCGAGGCCCACCTCGCTGCCGCGGAGGCTGTCGCGGACACCGCCGAGCAGGCGGGCACGCCGGTGCGGCTGCGCGCGCTGACCCGCTCGATGGGGCTCGAAGCACTGGACGTCGAACTGCTGCTGGTCGCGTTGGCCCCCGATCTGGACAGCCGCTTCGAGCAGCTCTACGGCTACCTCAACGATGACGTCACCCGGCGGCGGGCCGCGGTGGGGATGGCGCTGCGGCTGTGCGGACTGCCCGAGGCCGCGGCGGCCGGCCGGGCCCGGCTCACCGGGCCGGCCCCGCTGCTGACTGGCGGATTGCTCGAGATCGAGGATCGGGACCGGCCGTTGCTGTCCCGGGTGCTGCGGGTGCCGGACCGGGTCACCGCGCACCTGCTCGGCGACGACCGGCCGGACCCGGCGCTGGCCGCCGTGCTGGTATCGCCACCGGGGTGGTCGGCTGTTGCTGGGGCCGCTGAGCTGGGCGGGGCGCTGGACCGCGGTGTGCGCTTAGTCTACCTGCGGGAACGTCCCGGTGGCTCGGGGCAGTCGCTCGCCGCGGCGGCGCTGGCCAGGACCGGGCAGCCCGCGTTGATGACCGATGCGGGCCGGCTGGTGGGGGAGCCATCGTCGGCCGGGGTGGCCCGCGCACTGATCAGGGAGGCTCGGCTGACCGGCGCCGGCGTGATCGTCGAGCCGGTCGAGACGCTGGTCGCGGAGGCCCCGGCCGTGCTGCGGCTGCTCGCCGCCGCGCTGGTCCCGGTGCTGTTCGTCGGGGCGGCGTCGTGGGACCCGCGGTGGGCGCAGGAGCCGCCGCTGCAGCTGGACGCGGCCCCCGCCACGGCGGCCGAGCGTGGCACGGCGTGGCGAGCCGCGCTGGACGGGCGGTTGGGCCCGGGTACGGACCCGACGTCGGTGACCGCGCAGTTCCTGCTCGGCCCGCAGCACATCGAGCGGGCCGCCCGGGCCGCGGCGCTGCACGCCGAGCTCGCCGGGACCGTGGTCGACGCCGGGCACCTGCGGCAGGGTGCGCGGGAGCAGAACGCCGCTGGGCTGGAGCGCCTCGCCCGCCGGATCGAGCCCGTCGTCGGATGGGACGATCTGGTGCTGCCCGAGCCGACCCGGCGCGCGCTGCACGAGCTCACCGCCCGGGCCCGGCACCGCGACCAGGTGCTCGACCAGTGGCGGATGCGCCCGGGTGGCGGGCGCGGCCGGGGCATCACCGGGCTGTTCGCCGGCGACTCCGGCACCGGGAAGACGATGTCCGCCGAGGTGATCGCCGCCGACCTGGGGCTCGATCTCTACACGGTGAACCTGGCCACCGTGGTCGACAAGTACGTCGGAGAGACCGAGAAGAACCTGGAGCGCATCTTCACCGAAGCCGCCGGGGTGAACGGGGTGCTGCTTTTCGACGAGGCCGACGCGATCTTCGGTAAGCGCTCCGAGGTCCGCGACGCGCACGACCGCTACGCCAACATCGAGAGCGCCTATCTACTGCAGCGGATGGAGTCCTTCGACGGGCTGGCGATCCTGGCCACCAACCTGCGCGCCAACCTCGACGATGCGTTCACTCGCCGGCTCGACGTCGTGGTGGACTTCCCGGTGCCGGACGTGGAGTTGCGCCGCGCGCTGTGGGACCGTTGCCTCGGCAGCGCGCTGCCCCGGTCGTCCGATGTGGACCTGGACTTCTGCGCCGCCGCATTCGAGCTCTCCGGCGGCAACATCCGCTCGGTCGCGGTCAGCGCCGCCTACCTGGCCGCCGCGGCCGCCCGCCCGGTCTCGATGGCTGACCTGGTCACCGCCGTGGTCGTCGAATACCGCAAGCTCGGCCGCCTCTGCCTGGACCGCGAGTTCGGGCCCTACCATGAGCTGGTCCGATGATGTCGTGCGTAGACCAGCGTCGAGGGAGGCGGGGTGGACTTCGTCGCTGAACCCGGCCGCGAACGCCGGGCGCCGCGCCCCCGACCCGCTGCCGTGGATGCCGGGCCCGAGCACCCTGGCCATGAGCACACACCCGCCGAATCGCCGACCGCACGATCCGTGTCGCGGCTGAGCACCGGCATGGCCGTCGCGCTGCAACGTCATGCGGGGAACCGGGCGGTGTCGCGGCTGGTGGCGCAGCGGCGGTCGGCGGCAGCCGCGAAGCCGGCTGCGTCGCCGGTCTCGAAGTCCGCGACGGCCGGGGTGACGTCGCCTGCAACGGGTGGCGGTGGGAGCGGCACGGCTGCGCCGGCTACGGGTGGGGCCGACCGGGCTGAGGCGCCACCGGTGGCGGCTCCCGTACAGCGGTTGGCGGACGGTAAGGCGGGGATGCGGTCGGGTCCCGGGTCGGATCCGAAGTTCACCGCTCTGAAGCGGGAGGTCCGCTCCAAGCAGCAGACCCTGGGAAAGCATCCGCCCGCAAAGACCGAGGCGAACGCCGCCCAGGGTGCCGCGAAGCCGCCCCAGGATGACAAGGAAGCCCAGGGGAAGACGGCGAACGCGGAGAAGATGAACGCCGCGAAGCCGGGGGAGTTCGACAAGGCTGCGTTCGTCAAGGCGGTCAATGAGGCGATCAAGAACCAGGCGCCGAAGAACCTGGATGAGGCGGACAAGTTCGGTGACTCGGGTAAGGCCGATGCGGTCAAGGGTGAGGTGCAGGGCAAGGTCGGGGCGGGGAAAGAGTCCTCGGCGAAGGCCATCGAGACGACTACGAAGGCGCCCCCGGACACGGCCGCTGCCAAGGACAAGCAGGTCACCCCGCTGCGGCCGGATCAGCCGCCGCCGAAGCCGGGCGCGCCGGACCCCAGCCAGGCCGTGCCCGACAAGGCGCCCCCGGCGGCGACGGATTTCTCGGCGGGTCCCAAGCAGGTCGATCAGCAGATGGCCGATGCGCAGGTGACCGAGGAGCAGTTGGCGAAGTCCAATGAGCCGGAGTTCACCGGGGCGTTGAAGGAGAAGAAGGCGGGGGAGGCGCACGCCGCGACCGCGCCCGGTCAGGTGCGGGGCGCCGAGGCGAAGACCCTGGCCGGGGCGAAGGAACAGGCCGCGCAGGCCGGGGCGACCGCGATGACGACCATGGCTGGCGACCGCGCCAAAGCCGGGAAGGACGTGGGCGCGGGCAAGGAGGGCGCCAAGAGCGAGGACGAGAAGAAACGCGAGCAGGTCACCGCGAAGCTGCAGAAGGTGTTCGACGTCACGAAGAAGGACGTCGAGGACATTCTGAACGGCCTGGACAAGAAGGTCGACGACAAGTTCGACTCGGGGGAGAAAGCGGCCCGCGACGCATTCACCGCCGAGTACACGCGGAAGATGGATGCCTATAAGGACAAGCGGTACTCGGGACTGATGGGTAAAGGCCGCTGGGTCAAGGACCTGTTCGCCGACCTGCCCAGTGAGGTCAATGTCTTCTACGAGCAGGCCCGTGAGAACTATGTGAACCGGATGCAGGGCGTGATCTCGGACGTGGCCGATGTGATCGGCGGTGAGCTGACCCGGGCGAAGCAGCGGATCGCCAAGGGCCGGGATGACCTGCAGGCCGAGGTCAAGAAGCTGCCCGCGGATCTGCAGGCCATCGGCAAGGAAGCCGCGGGGGAGTTCGAGGGCAAGTTCGACGAGCTGACCCAGTCGGTCAACGACAAGGGCACCCAGTTGGTGGACACCCTGGCGTCGAAGTACACCGCGGCACTCAAAGCCGTCGATGAGGAGATCGCGGCGGAGAAGGAGAAGAACAAGGGCCTGGTCTCCAAGGCCGTCGACGCCGTCAAGGGCGCCATCGACACGATCCTCAAGCTCAAGGACCTGCTCCTGGGCGTGCTCGCCAAGGCCGCCCAGGCCGTGATGGCGATCATCAAGGACCCGATCGGGTTCCTCGGCAAGCTCGTCTCCGCCGTGGGCGCCGGGCTGAAGGCGTTCATGGCCAATATCGCCGCGCACCTGCAGAAGGGCCTGGTCTCCTGGCTGCTGGGTGCCGCGGCCAAGGCCGGGCTGCAACTGCCCGAGCGCTTCGACATCAAGGGCATCCTGCTGCTGATCGGGTCGCTGCTCGGGTTGACGTGGGGCGCGATCCGGGGCCGGGTGGTTCAGCGTGGCGTGCCGGAGCAGGCGATGGGTGCGGTCGAGTCGTCGGTGCCGATGGCGAAGAAGATCCAGTCCGAGGGCATCGGCGGGATCTGGGAACAGCTCAAGGAAAAGGTCGGCGACCTGAAAGGGACTCTGCTGGCCAAGATCGCCCAGTATCTGATCCCCACCGTGATCATCGCCGGGATCACCTGGATCGTGTCGCTGCTCAACCCTGCTTCCGCGTTCATCAAGGCGTGTAAGGCGATCATCGACATCGTCATGTTCATCATCGAACGCGGCGCCCAGATCATCGCCTTCGTCAACGCCGTCCTCGACGCCGTCATCGCCATCGCCGGCGGCGGCGCTGGCGGCGTCCCCGGCCTTATCGAAAAGGCGCTGGCTCTGTCCATCCCGGTCCTCATCGGATTCCTTGCCGCCCTGCTCGGCATCGGCGGCCTCGCCGACAAGGTCAAGAAACTCTTCCAGTCCCTGTCCAAGCCAGTGATGAAGGCCGTCGACTGGATCGTCGGCAAAATCGCCGCCCTCGCCAAAAAACTCTGGGCCAAACTCAAGAGAAAGGGGAAGGATCGAACTCCGGAACGCAAGGAGCGGGATCTGCGGGCTGGCCTTGCGGCCGCAGACAAGCTCGCCACAAAGAAAATAACGCTGGAGAAACTACAGGACAAGCTTCCCAGAATTCGTAGTAAGTATCGCTTGACACGGCTGGACCTCATCGTAGATAAAAAGACATCCGAAGCGTCAGTTATACACTTTGTGGGAGAAGCGAACCCGAGTGGATCTACCTCCAAGCGCACTATTCCTGGAGACCCGAACATCAAAGCTGGCGACGATATTCAGGCCAGGAGCGGCAGCAAGTGGGTGATCTGTCAGGTAACCGAGGTAACTGACACGCATCTCCAATACCTTGGCCATGACGAGGTCGGCAAAATTAGCGGTCTTCTGTTGCTTACCGGCGTGAACAAATCTTGGCGGAAGTACCGCCCTGAGGCAGGATACAAGGTTGGTGCCGCCTTTGAGGCCATACGGACGCTTAGCACATGGACTAACTTCAACGATGCCCGGCAAGTGCTCAGCTACCG
Source organism: Pseudonocardiaceae bacterium (assembly GCA_050699435.1). Taxonomy (GTDB): domain Bacteria; phylum Actinomycetota; class Actinomycetes; order Mycobacteriales; family Pseudonocardiaceae. Next base: position 13,398 of record JBOHGM010000092.1, read on the forward strand.
GGCTCACGGGAAGTTTACGGTCCCGCCAGGGAAGAATTGGCATCATATCCACGAGAACAGCGCAGGAGGAGCGCACTCAGTGGCGAATCTAGTGTTGGCGACGGCCGGGCAGAATCAAGACTTCAATGTCTGGTTCAGTCGTGTGCAGCGTGGTACTGGTCAGCTCTCTGTGCGAGAGTTCTTGCGGGATCAAGATGCGAGCGTACATAAGACGTGGGGACTCGATTGCATCAGAAAACATGGCTTGTCCGTCCGGATGGCCGACCTGGGCCTCGGACCCTATCAGGAGCTAGTGTGAGTGACATGGAGACCAGCTACTTCCTCGAACTGGCCGATCCACCAGGTTCGGAGCTGCGCCAGCTGCTCCTCAGCCGTGGTGCACGTCTGGAGTCCGCGCTCACCGGATGGGCGATCCGGTCGGCGGCCGACTGGGAGATCATCGAAAGGAGGCTCAGAGAAGAAGAGGTCGAGTTCGACCTTTTCTATGAGTTCGCGGCAACACCGGATGATGATGTCGAAGACCTCGTGGCGTATCTAGCGCTTGCTCCCCTGGATTCAGTAGAAAAGATCGATCCGATGCAATTGATTCTGCTCCGGGACGAGATGACGAGCTCGACCGTGGCGAGCGAAAGTCTGGTGGAACTGCTGAAGTCGGCTACTCAGCGCTTACACTGGCAGCCGGTCGATGAGCACAAGGGCCTACTTCGACTTGTGCAGGCGCCGGCTTTGCCGGATCCGGTGGTTGTTCCGCATGCGATCTTTCTTTCCGAGGGCACGAGCGGGCTGTGGGCCGTGCAAAGTGACGGCCGAGAACTACTCACTTCTGCCAGTCGCCGGTTGGTGAAGGAGACGGGGGCAGCGCTTGCGCCCGAGTGCTCGGTTGAGGGAAGGGTGCTGCACTGGAGACGTCCGCTCCTGTTCAGCGGGCGGGTGTTGGCGTTGCTCGAAGAACATAAGGTGGAGGGTCCTACAGGCACACGGTCTTTTCTCGGAGCCGTAGCTGCCTGACGACTACATGGACGTGCATTGCCGCTCTCGTCAGCGGCGAATACACCGAAGGCCGCGGAGCATCACCAAGCGGTCTGCCCGATGGGGCAGGGTCGTTGCCCGGTGGGTGGAGCGACGGCGTTTGGTCAATCCGGAGCGTCGGTGCGAAGGTTGGGTTGGAGCGGCCTGCCAAGGAGATGCGATGCGAGCTCATAGCCATGATGTAGACATAGAGGACGGCCGCGAGCTGCGGCCCAAGGCGGACCGGATCGAGTCCGAGGACACCAGTTTGATGTACCGGGCGGCAGCTGCCGGGCGGACCGATGTGCTCGGCCCGGCGGGGCTGCTCGGTCTGCAACGGGCCGTCGGGAACTCCGCGGTTGCTGGAGTAGCTGAGGAGGAGCGCTCACCCGTGCTTGACGTGGTGGGCTCCGGCGGCGGCGCGCCACTCGACAAAGACACCCGCACCGATATGGAGTCGCGGCTGGGGCATGACTTCGGTGATGTGCGGGTGCACACCGACTCGAAGGCGCACGATTCGGCGCGGGCGGTGAACGCGCACGCCTACGCCGTCGGCTCGAACATCGTGTTCCAGCGCGACAAGTACGACCCGTCCTCAACCGACGGCCGTACGATGCTGGCGCATGAGCTCACCCATGTGGTGCAGCAGCGCAGCGGGCCGGTGGACGGCACCCCGACCGGCGGCGGTATCCAGGTCAGTGACCCCTCCGACCGCTTCGAGCGCGAAGCCGTCAACAACGCTGAGCGTGCCATGTCGGCGCCTGAGCCAGTCGCGGCTTCCCCATCGGGGCCGGCTGTGCAGCGCCAGGCGGACGAGGAGGAGGAGCCGGAGGAGAACGCGGTCCAGGGCGCGTTCGTCCAGCGCGCCGAAGAAGGAGAAGAAGAGCAGGAAGAAGCAGCCCCGGCCTGACGGTCGGGCCGGTCCCGGCGGGTGGTGGCGGCGATGCGATGGCCCAGGGTGAAATCTCGGGTGCGTCCCCGCGTGGCACCGCTGGTGGGCGGGAAGTCCGGCGACCAGTGGCTGAGTGCCAAGCCCCCGGTGCGAAGCGGACCCCAGGCGCGAAGTGGTGCCGAGCTGGTGCGGCTGTTCGCCCTGCCCGGTGCCACGGCGGTGGGGTCGTTGCTGCACCTGCAGCGCAGCGCGGGAAACTCGGCCGCGAGCGGGCTGGTTCGCCTGCTGCTGTCCGGAAGGGACCGGCCACGTGTGATGTCGTGCGTAGACCAGCGTCGAGGGAGGCGGGGTGGACTTCGTCGCTGAACCCGGCCGCGAACGCCGGGCGCCGCGCCCCCGACCCGCTGCCGTGGATGCCGGGCCCGAGCACCCTGGCCATGAGCACACACCCGCCGAATCGCCGACCGCACGATCCGTGTCGCGGCTGAGCACCGGCATGGCCGTCGCGCTGCAACGTCATGCGGGGAACCGGGCGGTGTCGCGGCTGGTGGCGCAGCGGCGGTCGGCGGCAGCCGCGAAGCCGGCTGCGTCGCCGGTCTCGAAGTCCGCGACGGCCGGGGTGACGTCGCCTGCAACGGGTGGCGGTGGGAGCGGCACGGCTGCGCCGGCTACGGGTGGGGCCGACCGGGCTGAGGCGCCACCGGTGGCGGCTCCCGTACAGCGGTTGGCGGACGGTAAGGCGGGGATGCGGTCGGGTCCCGGGTCGGATCCGAAGTTCACCGCTCTGAAGCGGGAGGTCCGCTCCAAGCAGCAGACCCTGGGAAAGCATCCGCCCGCAAAGACCGAGGCGAACGCCGCCCAGGGTGCCGCGAAGCCGCCCCAGGATGACAAGGAAGCCCAGGGGAAGACGGCGAACGCGGAGAAGATGAACGCCGCGAAGCCGGGGGAGTTCGACAAGGCTGCGTTCGTCAAGGCGGTCAATGAGGCGATCAAGAACCAGGCGCCGAAGAACCTGGATGAGGCGGACAAGTTCGGTGACTCGGGTAAGGCCGATGCGGTCAAGGGTGAGGTGCAGGGCAAGGTCGGGGCGGGGAAAGAGTCCTCGGCGAAGGCCATCGAGACGACTACGAAGGCGCCCCCGGACACGGCCGCTGCCAAGGACAAGCAGGTCACCCCGCTGCGGCCGGATCAGCCGCCGCCGAAGCCGGGCGCGCCGGACCCCAGCCAGGCCGTGCCCGACAAGGCGCCCCCGGCGGCGACGGATTTCTCGGCGGGTCCCAAGCAGGTCGATCAGCAGATGGCCGATGCGCAGGTGACCGAGGAGCAGTTGGCGAAGTCCAATGAGCCGGAGTTCACCGGGGCGTTGAAGGAGAAGAAGGCGGGGGAGGCGCACGCCGCGACCGCGCCCGGTCAGGTGCGGGGCGCCGAGGCGAAGACCCTGGCCGGGGCGAAGGAACAGGCCGCGCAGGCCGGGGCGACCGCGATGACGACCATGGCTGGCGACCGCGCCAAAGCCGGGAAGGACGTGGGCGCGGGCAAGGAGGGCGCCAAGAGCGAGGACGAGAAGAAACGCGAGCAGGTCACCGCGAAGCTGCAGAAGGTGTTCGACGTCACGAAGAAGGACGTCGAGGACATTCTGAACGGCCTGGACAAGAAGGTCGACGACAAGTTCGACTCGGGGGAGAAAGCGGCCCGCGACGCATTCACCGCCGAGTACACGCGGAAGATGGATGCCTATAAGGACAAGCGGTACTCGGGACTGATGGGTAAAGGCCGCTGGGTCAAGGACCTGTTCGCCGACCTGCCCAGTGAGGTCAATGTCTTCTACGAGCAGGCCCGTGAGAACTATGTGAACCGGATGCAGGGCGTGATCTCGGACGTGGCCGATGTGATCGGCGGTGAGCTGACCCGGGCGAAGCAGCGGATCGCCAAGGGCCGGGATGACCTGCAGGCCGAGGTCAAGAAGCTGCCCGCGGATCTGCAGGCCATCGGCAAGGAAGCCGCGGGGGAGTTCGAGGGCAAGTTCGACGAGCTGACCCAGTCGGTCAACGACAAGGGCACCCAGTTGGTGGACACCCTGGCGTCGAAGTACACCGCGGCACTCAAAGCCGTCGATGAGGAGATCGCGGCGGAGAAGGAGAAGAACAAGGGCCTGGTCTCCAAGGCCGTCGACGCCGTCAAGGGCGCCATCGACACGATCCTCAAGCTCAAGGACCTGCTCCTGGGCGTGCTCGCCAAGGCCGCCCAGGCCGTGATGGCGATCATCAAGGACCCGATCGGGTTCCTCGGCAAGCTCGTCTCCGCCGTGGGCGCCGGGCTGAAGGCGTTCATGGCCAATATCGCCGCGCACCTGCAGAAGGGCCTGGTCTCCTGGCTGCTGGGTGCCGCGGCCAAGGCCGGGCTGCAACTGCCCGAGCGCTTCGACATCAAGGGCATCCTGCTGCTGATCGGGTCGCTGCTCGGGTTGACGTGGGGCGCGATCCGGGGCCGGGTGGTTCAGCGTGGCGTGCCGGAGCAGGCGATGGGTGCGGTCGAGTCGTCGGTGCCGATGGCGAAGAAGATCCAGTCCGAGGGCATCGGCGGGATCTGGGAACAGCTCAAGGAAAAGGTCGGCGACCTGAAAGGGACTCTGCTGGCCAAGATCGCCCAGTATCTGATCCCCACCGTGATCATCGCCGGGATCACCTGGATCGTGTCGCTGCTCAACCCTGCTTCCGCGTTCATCAAGGCGTGTAAGGCGATCATCGACATCGTCATGTTCATCATCGAACGCGGCGCCCAGATCATCGCCTTCGTCAACGCCGTCCTCGACGCCGTCATCGCCATCGCCGGCGGCGGCGCTGGCGGCGTCCCCGGCCTTATCGAAAAGGCGCTGGCTCTGTCCATCCCGGTCCTCATCGGATTCCTTGCCGCCCTGCTCGGCATCGGCGGCCTCGCCGACAAGGTCAAGAAACTCTTCCAGTCCCTGTCCAAGCCAGTGATGAAGGCCGTCGACTGGATCGTCGGCAAAATCGCCGCCCTCGCCAAAAAACTCTGGGCCAATCGTAAGAGTGGCCAGAAGAAAAAGGATGGAACCAGTACTCCGGATCGTCCGGATTCCCGCGCGCCGGCACAACGGCCGACCGTAACTGTTCCCTTCACCATGAGCGGCGAGTCGCACCGGCTCACGCTCAAGCCCAAGGGCAGAGACGTGCAGGTCGGCATGGCATCGGACTACATGCCTTTGCATGACAAATTCGGGAAAGCCTACAATGCCATCGAGTATTTCAAGTCCTACGTGAACTCGATTGACAACAAAGAAGTCAAGGAGAAGTTTGAGAGTGAGTTGCTGGGGAAGATAGAAAAACTCCAAGCCGAGAGCGTGGCGGAGTACAAAGAAGCCTACCATGATGCGTTCCCGCATCGTGAGAGAGAACGGTCAGCGCTCTCCCCGGCGGCCGAGGCCAGGGCTAGAGAAAAGGTTCAGCCTCTCGTTGATAAAATCGAAAAAATGCTGGAAGACATACGTGTCTGGGCTGACCAGACCGAGATATCGGATCTTAGTAGACGCGAGATCGACGAGGTCTTCGGGGAGAAGGGAAAGAAGATCTGGAATGAGCAGTACAAGAAGATTAAAATTGAAATCGACAGTGTGGTGAAGGGCTTCACCTACAAGGGGCGTCCGCTTGGTTATGTTGGTAGCCTGGTCGCCGGAATGCGTGGGCCGCACAAGGGCCGGACGGCATTCAATCTCAACGATTTTGATGTCGACCTTTTCGTCGTCCATCCCGAAGAATGGGACAGGGTGCGTCCTGTCATGCTTCGGCATGTACCTCAATCGGTTAAGAGTGATAAGATATTTCCGGATCCCCAATTTACCGAGGGTCTGTCCCGGCTCGGTTCAGCTGTCAGCAAAGCATTGCAG
>JBOHGM010000093.1:0-19048 GCA_050699435.1 Pseudonocardiaceae bacterium
CCGCCCATATTCACGCCATCAGCCTGCGATTCACCGGAGACTATCGAGCGGCGCGCGATTTGGACGAGGACACCTATAGGCGTCGGGTTGAGGTGTTGGGTTACGATAATGTGGATACCTTCAGCACGCTCAATGGACTAATCTTGGATCGGCGTGAAGCGGGCGACTACGTCTGGGCACACACCGAGCTGGAAAAGGTCACCGAACGGGCCCAGACACTCTTCGGCGAGGACAGCGCGGCCACCTTGCGACGGTTTTCCTATCTGTGTGTGGCTAGGCGAAAGGCCGGTGATCATCAAAGGGCGAAGGAACTGTCAGGGTGGGTACTGGAACGTTTCCGGCTCCGCTACGGCGACGACCATCCCAACGCGATGGCGTGTGCCCTTGGCCACTCGATCGACCTGCGGCACTCCAAGGACCTGCCCGCAGCACGTAGCCTCGGAGAGCAGACGTTCGACCGATACCGTCGCACCATGGGTGAGCATCATCCACACACGCTGTGCGCGACAGTCGACCTCGCAGTGACGTTGCGCCTGCTCGGCGATGTCGCCGGTGCGCGGCAACTCGACGAGCGGTCACTAGAGCAATTCCGTGCGGCACTCGGTCCAGACCATCCGCATGCCATCGTCTGCGCGATCAACCTGGCGAGCGACCTCGCCGCACTGAGTGAGTCCGAGACGGCGCTAGCCCTCGGCACCGAGGTATTGGGCCGCGCCGACCGCGTACTCGGTGTCGATCACCCCACCACACTGGCGGCGGCCCTGAACCTCGCCCTCGACCTGCGTGCCCTTGGCCGCCAGCAGGAAGCCGAGACGAAGTACGCTAAGGTGCTGACGCGGTACCGCCACGTACTGGGCGAGGCGCACCAGGGCACCATGCTGGCGGCCCGCGGGGTACGCGCCGACTGCGATATCGACACCCTGCCGTTGTGATGTGGGCCGTTGTGATGTGGGCCGTTGTGATGTGGGCCGTTGTGATGTGACGTCCTTGCTACGCACGACTGGTCAGTGCGTGAACCGGCCGATCCAGGCGGCGAGGTCATCCGGTGTTGGTGTGCTTTGCATGCTGGTCTGGATCTTCCGGTACACCGCACGGACTAGTTCTGGATAGCGCAGCAGGGTGCCCGCAGCCGGACTGGGCCCCAACGCAGCGAGGGCGAGACCGAGGCCGACCCAGGAAGTCGGGCGGTCCGCGTCTGCGGCCAGTTCGGCGCGATAAGCGCGAACAGCGTCGGTAAACCGTCCGTCCACGTACGCGAAGTCGGCGCCCGTGGCGCCCGGTACCGTCGGCCACGTTTCGGCCAACACCCGTCGACTGTGCGGACGGCAAGACTGGTGGGCGATACCCGCCTCGCCAATGCTGAGCCGGACCAGATCAACTCGCGCACGAGACCAAGAACCGTCCGGCACGGGCGTGGGGGCTCGATCGGTGGCCAGTTGCGTCGTCGCCGGAGGCGCGCGCCCCGCCAGCCAGACATCCGCTAGATTCGCCACTGTTTCGGGGTTCGGCCGTAGGTAACGGATCCGCCATCCGGCGTAGTGATCAGCGGCAACTGCCGCGACTGCATCGGCTAGGTCCGCGGCCACCGGCTCGTCCTGCCATGGACCAAGCCGCTCAGCGATGCCCTCCACGAATCGGCGTCCGGCCTGCGTGAGGCCCGGATCATCCCGCAGCACACAGAGGGTCCGCCAGGTTTGGTCCCGCCAGTACGCGAACTCGAATGCCGCCCTGCGATCTGGTGCCGCTGTGTCAGCGCGGGTGAGTGCTCTCCAGAACGCGGTAACGCCGAAGAACGCGTACACGCCCTGTAACACACCGCCGATCGGGCGCGGATCGTCCCGCCACGGTGTGTAGAACCGCTCGCGCGGGTCCTCTTCGTGTAGCCGTGTCAGGTGCAGCACGCCGCCTAGGCGGATGTGTTGGAACTCGTGGACGAGCGTGGCGGCCAACGATGCGGCGTCTGGTGGCCGGGCGATGATCGCGCTACCGAAGGCTTCACCGGTCGAGGCGCTCGGCATTCGGAACGGAATCGCCGGACGGGGCACCAGCGAGTCGAGTCCTGCTGGGAGGGCGTGGGCGATGCGCGGAAGGTGATGGACGAGCAGGCGCCATGCTTCCTCGAGCAGGGCGCGCCAGGCATCCACCTCGGCGGTATCAAGCCGTTGTGGAGGCACCGGCTCATAGAGGCCCCGATACGGGTCAAGGTCGTCAAGTCGCACCGAGAGCACGTGCTCGCCCGCGCGCATCGCGAGCCGCCGTATGCTCCACCACCCTGGAGTGTCCGCGGCGAGAGTGCGCGGCAGACACACATACCCGGCATCGTTGCTCACCTTCACTTGTCCATGTTCGCCGCGCACCTCAGCCACTGACCACGGCGAGGCCTCCGTCAGGCGAGCCAGTCCAAGGGTGGGCAGCATCACCCCGCCATTCCACAGCGGTACGTAAGCGTGAAAGTCGAGCCCGGCGCGGATCGCCGCCGCTGCGGCAAGAGCGTGCATGTGGCCGATGTGCATCCATAGCGGACACACTCCAGTGATCCGGTTACGGAAAAGGCGCATAGTATAGCCGACCCAGGCCCCGGTATATGGGTGGGCAAGCATTATGTTAAGAACGGCGGGCGCCTTCTCCTGGGCGCGGACCAGCAATTCCCACGCCACTTCCGGTGACGGCAGCGGACCAGGCAGGTCGGGAGTCTTCGTGACCTCGTCCACCAATGCTCTCAACAGGAGCAGACGCCTGCTTCTCTCCGCGTCCCGGAGCCTCCGTACCACGTCGGCTCCCCCGCCGCCACGAGCCACATCGTCGAAGTCGACCCAGGACAAGTGATGGTGCGCGAAGCTGGGGGGCGCACTGTGGTCCTCGACAGGCACAGCAACCCTTTCCCACCGCGAAACTTAGCCGCAGCGATCGGAAACCGCCCAGGCAAACCGTGGTAGCGGTGCCGGTTAGTCGATTCGCGCACCGCTGTGATCTTCGGTGACCCGTACATAGCCAATTTGTTCCACCACGTGCCGCAACGCGCGGTGTAGCACGGCGTCATCCAGTACCCGCAATACCTTCAGCGGAACCGGGCCGAGGTCGATCAACGCGGATTCGACGCCCGACTCCGTGGCGGCTGAGAATAAGTCCATGGTGCAGCTTCCCCTTTGCACACAGCAGCGGTCAGACCACGTCAATCCCATGATGCCCTATCCTCATGGAGTTCAGGAAGGGCTGGCACGAACTCGACGGGGACGTCACTCGCGCGTGGTTTCGACGCGCTGGCTCGCCGTCGTACCGTGTCTCCACGAGGGTGGTGGGCTCCGCCTGGTCGGCGAAGGGATGCCGATGAGCCAGCAGATCCAGTGGCGTGATCCGCTGCCCAATGCGGCGGCCACGACGTTCTGGGGATCTCTCGGTACCGAGGACCGGCGTGCCTTGGACGCCGCCGGTGAGGTTCGGCGTTTGGTCCGGGGTACGGTGCTGTGTCGGCAGGGGCACGAACCTGGCCAGGTCTTCCTGATCTACAGCGGCCGCGTTGAGGTCTTCCGCGACGACCCGACGGGACATCGGATCGTGCTCGCGCGGCGCGGTCCGGGCGACATCATCGGGGAGCTGTCCGCCATCGACCGGGGCTCCATGTCCGCCACGGTCAACGCCATCGATCCGACCACTTCGCTGGTGATTGCCGCGTCACGGTTCGCCACCCTCTGCCAGACCAGGCCACGGATTGCCTGGCTGCTGCTGAAGAACACAGTAGCGCGGCTGCGGGACAGCGATGCCCACCGTAGCCAGTACCGGGCCGACGTCCGTCAACGGACGATCATGTGCCTGCTCGAACTGGCCGAATCAGACGCCCAGGGCAGTCACATCGGACAGACGATCTCCCTACGGCTCACCCAACAGGACCTCGCAGACATGGTGTCGGCGTCGCTGGTCTCGGTTACCCGGGCTCTCGAGGAACTGCGCCGGCTCGGCGCACTGTCCACCGGTCGAGGCCGGATCCTCGTCGATGTCGACCTGCTACAGGCGTTGTCGTCCTCCCAGCCGTGGTGACACCGCCCTCTCCGGCCGAATGCGCGGTACGCGTCATGAGACGCAGAACCGGTCAGTGCGCGGAGATACGGTGACCGGGTACAGCAGGACGGATGCCGAGTCTGCGCCTTGAAGAGGTCGTCAGGCCGGCCCTTCGAGATCCTTGCAAAGGCGGTGCTTGTGAAGACCTTCTGCAGACTCTCATTTGCTTTGAAGTTGGCGTTGTTTGCGTTACTTCTTGGCTTTGTGATCGGCTTTTATGTGGGTTTAAGCCCCGTGCGGACCAGCCCTGGAACTCCCGTGCCCGCGATTCATCAAAGCATGTTCTCCCCCGATCGCACTGCGCGGCCGGTCTCCAGGACCGCCAGCTCCGCAGCCGCGCGCCCGGCATGCCACCCGGCAGCATTGCCGATACTGAACGAACGCGACGTCGATCCCGGGAACAGTGACTCGAGCAGTTCGTCCACCACCCGCTCCCGGGCCGCCAGCACCGGCAGCAGCCGTCCCGGATCGGACACCGCAGCAGTGCTCGCATCCCGGGCGGCGGTCAGCCGTTCCCGGATGCGGGTCGCATAGGCGATCAGGAACGAGTGCCGGAACGAACGGGTGCGGGACTGCCCGGTGAGGCTGGTCTGGCTGCCCGCGGAGACCATCGCCCGAGTCGCCTGGACCAGCAACGACGTGGTGAGCATCTCGACGATCTCCAGATCGACCTCGTCACCGAGCACGGTGGTGAATCCGAGCTTCTCCGAGAGCACCGCACGGCACCGGTTCGCTTCGGCCACCGCGTCGACCAGCAGCCCCTTCGCCGCCACGTAGGGGCTGTCCAGCCACAGCCTGCGGGCGGCCCCGGGCTGGGGATCCGACCCGGCGTCGGTCTCCACGACGATCCGCTCCAGCGAGTAGCGGCTCATCAGTTCCTGTGCCTTGGCCGACAGCGCCTCGGCCTCCTCGGGGAACGTGGTCGACTCCGCCTTCGCCAGCAGCCCCCGCACCCGGGCCAGCACCTTCTGGTCGACGCCGCGGCGCGACGAGCGGGTAGCCGGCGAACCCGGTGGCGGCACGATCGTCGGCAACCTCGGCAGCGACAGCAGCAGCGCCAGCACCTCGATCACCGTCGTGAGCGCCTGCGCCATGCTGCGGCGGTGCCGCCGGGTCCACTGCACCAGATGCCCCGCACCCGGCTCCCACCAGACCACCGCCCCGATCTGCCGCAGCTGGTCGCGCCACCGCTCATGCACCCCCGCCGGGGCGTGCTGCTGCGACTCGTCGGCGATCGCGTCGACCAGGTAGCCAACTCCCGAGGCGTCCAGCCGCCGCCGGGCCACCTGGTGCAGGTCGTCGGGCGACCAGCCGTTGGTCCACAGCGCCCCGATCAACGGCGCCACGGCACCTCGGACCGCTGCCTCGACCACGGCCGGCCGGCCGGCAAACCGGTCGGCGAGCCGGCTACCCGTGCGCACCCCGGCGTCGCGATCGCCTGCCCATTGCTCGTGCGCGGCGCTGTGCAACACTGTCGAGATCATCTCGGGGGATTGGCGCGGCCGCTCCCGATTTTTCTTCGCCATCGCTCCCGTCCCTTCATCCGCCCGACCCACGTCGGCCGCCAGTATCGACCCGCACCCCGACATTTCCGCTGACCGCCACGCGCCTGCCGGAAAACCCACGGGCACGGGGAGCACGTGCTTAGGCTGGCGAGCGGCTGAGGTGAAGGTGCGAGGAGGAGTCGATCACCGTGACCATCGACGAGTTGCGCGCCCGGGTCGCTGACCTGCTGGCCGCGCACGACCCGGCTAAGACCCCCCGGCTGGAGTTCCTCCGGGCCCGCTTCGACGCCGGTCTGGCGTGGGTGCACTACCCGGTGGGGCTGGGCGGGCTGGCCGCCCCCCGCGCACTGCAGCAGGTGGTGGACGCCGAACTGGCCGCCGCGGGAGCCCCGGACAACAACCCTCGACACAACCTCATCGGCCTCGGGATGGCGGGACCGACGATCCTGCGGGTCGGGACACCCGCGCAGCAGCAGCGCTTCCTGCGCCCGCTGTGGACGGGGGAGGACCTCTGGTGCCAGCTGTTCAGCGAACCCGGCGCGGGCTCCGATCTCGCGGCGCTGTCCACCCGCGGGGTACGCGACGGCGACGACTGGGTGGTGGACGGGCAGAAGGTGTGGACGTCGCTGGCGCATCGGGCCCGCTGGGCGCTGCTGGTCGCGCGCACCGACCCGAACGTGCCCAAACACAGCGGTCTGACCTACTTCGTCCTCGACATGCATCAGCCCGGCGTGCAGGTCCGTCCGCTGCGGCAGATCACCGGTGAGGCCGAGTTCAACGAGGTCTTCCTGACCGGCGCCCGCATCCCCGACGCTGACCGGCTGGGCGAGGTAGGGGACGGCTGGCGGGTCGCGCTCACCACGCTGATGAACGAGCGGGTGGCCATCGGCGGTGCCGCAGACCCATTGGAATCAGGCCTGGTCGGGCTCGTCGCCCAGACCTGGCGGGAACGCGCTGAGCTGCGCATCCCGAGTCTGCACGACCGGCTGCTGCGGTTGTGGGTGGCCGCCGAAGCGGCCCGGCTCACCGCGGAGCGGTCCCGCCAGCAACTCGCGGTCGGCAACCCTGGACCGGAAGGCTCGGCGTCGAAGCTGGCCTTCGCCACACTCAACCAGGCCGCCTCCGGGCTGGAGATGGAACTGCTCGGCGACGAAGCCCTGCGCTATGACGACTGGACGGCGCGCCAGCCAGCCGAGGTCGACTTCCTCGGCCGCGGTCCCGGCTACCGCTACCTGCGCGCCAAGGGCAACTCCATCGAGGGCGGCACCTCAGAGGTACTCCGCAACATCATCGCCGAGCGGGTGCTCGGGCTGCCCCCCGAACCCCGGACCGACAAGGACCTGCCGTGGACGGAACTACCCAAGTGAGCGAGCCGACGACTCAGCGCGACCTGCTCTACAGCAATGTCGAGGACGACTTGCGTGCCAGCGTCCGCAAGCTGCTCAACAACCGCAGCGGGTCGGCCGCGGTGCTGGCCCGCTGCGAGTCCGCCGAACCCTACGACCTGCGGCTGTGGCAGACGATGACCGCTGAGCTGGGGTTGGCCGGGCTGCTGGTTCCTGAGGAGTTCGGCGGGGCCGGTGCTAGCGCCCGCGAGGCGGCCGTGGTGGCCGAGGAGCTGGGCCGCTCGGTGGCGCCTGTGCCGTTCCTGGGCAGTGCAGTGCTCGCCACCTCCACGCTGCTGGCCTGCCTTGTGCCGGCCGAGCCGGCGCATCGGACCCAGCCGGCCGAGCCGGCGCATCGGACCCAGCCGGTCGAGTCGGCGCATCGAGCACAGCCGGACCCGCTGCTGCGCACGCTGGCCGCCGGCGAGCGCATCGCGACGCTCGCTGTCGCGCTCTCCACCGCGCCGGACGCGGCATTCCCCGAGGGGGTGCGGGCGGAGGCGGGGTCGCTGCACGGCCGGGTGACCAGCGTGGTCGATCTCGACGTGGCCGACGCGGTGCTGGTCCCCGCGCACGACGGGGACGGTCCGGCGATCTACGCGGTGGACCTACCGGCATCCGGCGCGCGGCTCGACCCGGTGATCCCGCTCGATCTGACCAGACGCATCGCCGACCTGACCCTGGACGGCACGCCGGCCAGGCGGGTGGCGACCGGAGCCGAGGCGGTGGGGGCGCTGCGCGCGGGACTGACCACCGGGGCCGTACTGCTCGCCTCCGAACAGTTCGGGCTGGCCGAGTGGTGCCTAGAGGCTGCGGTGGACTTCACCCGTACCCGCTACCAGTTCGGCCGCCCGATCGGATCGTTTCAGGCGCTCAAGCATCGGATGGCCGACGTATGGACGGAGATCATCAGCGCCCGGGCGGTGGCCCGCGCCGCCGCCGACGCCCTGGCCACCGGCGCCGAGGACACCGCGCTGCTGGTCGCCGTCGCGGGGGCACACTGCTCCGACGTCGCCGTGCACGCCGCCGAGGAGTGCCTGCAACTGCACGGCGGGATCGGCATGACCTGGGAGCACCCCGTGCACCTGTACCTGGCGCGGGCGAAGACCTCGCAGATCGCGCTGGGCACCCCCGATCGGCACCGCGCCGCGCTCGCCGCCCTGGTGGATCTCCCGCCCGCCTAACCCTGGGTGTGCGACGGGGTTCGGTCTCAGCCCTGAGCCATATCGAAGAACCGGCTGTAGTGCAGCTGATGCGCCACCGTGACCGTCGTCGTAGGCCCGTTGCGGTGCTTGGCCAGGATCAGATCCGCCTCGCCGGCACGCGGGTCGTCGCGCTCCCAGGCATCCGGCCGATGGATCAACATCACCATATCGGCGTCCTGTTCTAGACTGCCGGATTCGCGGAGGTCGGCCAGCATCGGTTTCTTGTCGGTGCGCTGCTCGGGACCGCGGTTGAGTTGCGAGATCGCCACGACCGGCACCTCCAGCTCCTTGGCCAGCAGCTTGAGGTGCCGGGAGAACTCGCTGACCTCCTGCTGACGGGACTCGACCTTCTTGCCCGAGGTCATCAGCTGCATGTAGTCCACGACGATCAGCCGCAGCTCGTTGCGCTGCTTGAGCCGCCGCGCCTTGGCGCGGATCTCCATCATCGTCATGTTCGGCGAGTCGTCGATGAACAGTGGCGCCGCACTGATCTCACCCATCCGCCGGGCCAGCCGGGTCCAGTCGTCGTCGCTCATCCGGCCGGAGCGCATATCGGACAGCCGGATCCTGGCTTCGGCGGACAGCAGCCGCATCACGATCTCGGTGCGGCTCATCTCCAGCGAGAAAACCACGCTGGCCATGCCGTGCGTGACAGAACAGGACCGCGCGAAATCCAGCCCAAGGGTCGACTTTCCGATCCCCGGACGAGCCGCGATGATCACCATCTGACCCGCATGCAGGCCGTTGGTCACCGCATCGAGATCGACGAAACCGGTGGGGACGCCCGCCGAGGCACCACCGCGGGACGCGATCGCGTCGATCTCGTCCATGGTGGGCTGCAGCAGTTCCTCCAGCGCGACGTAGTCCTCGCTCATCCGACGCTCGGTGACTTCGTAGACCGCGGCCTGGGCGCGGTCCACCACCTCGTCCACCTCGGCGCCGTCGGCCCCGTGGTAACCCAGCTGAACGATCCGGGTGCCGGCTTCCACCAGCCGGCGTAATACGGCCTTCTCCGCCACGATCTCGGCGTAGTACCCGGCGTTGGCCGCGGTGGGGACGGTGGAGATCAGCGTGTGGAGATACGGCGCCCCGCCCACCCGGAGTAGGTCGCCACGACGTTCCAGCTCGGACGAGACGGTGACCGGGTCGGCCGGCTCGCCGCGCCCGTACAGGTCGAGCACGCAGTCGAAGACGGTCTGGTGGACCGGCCGGTAGAAATCCCCTGCCCGCAGCACCTCCACCACGTCCGCGATGGCGTCCTTGGACAACAGCATCCCGCCGAGCACGGACTGCTCGGCAGCGATGTCCTGCGGCGGCTGCCGATCGAAGGACCGCCCGGTGTCCTCGGCCCGCGCACCGCGGTCGTCCACCAGCGCCACCCCTGGTACCTCCCTTCCCCCGGCTACCCGGACCTTGGTCGAACACGCGTTCTATCGGACAGCACCGACATTGTGTGTTCGGATGAGGTTCCGCGAGCGCCGGGCGAGGCTAGGGGTGGCACGAATGGAGGAGCAAGCAACCCTGGGGACAGCCTGGGGATACCCTCCGGACACAGCGGTCGAACCCTGCTGGCACAGCTGTGGACAACTGCGGAAAACCTGTGGATACCTAACCAGAAAATAGATCATTTTGCCTGGTCAGAACCCTGTTCACCGTTGTGGATAAAACTTTCGGACCACCGCCCGGCGTGTCCCCACTCGGCCGACCGCAACGGCGTGTCGGCACAGCGGCGCTGGCCCGTGCTGAGCACGATGATGAGTACGTCCTGGCCGTGAAGTCCGCGAGCCGGTGACGGAGCGAGCCCGCAGGTGATCGCGGCTCAGCTTGCGGCGGTGACCTCGACCGGGACGGTCACCGTGACGTCGGGATGCAGCCGCACGGTCACGACGTAGGAGCCAGTGGACTTGATCTGCCCGCCGAGGTCGACCGCCCGCTTGTCCAGCACCGGGCCACCTGCCGAGCGCACCGCATCGACCACATCGGCCACGGTCACCGAACCGAACAGTTTCCCGCTGGACTTGCCCGCCTTGGCCTGCACCGGGATGGCGCCCAGCCCGGACAGGGTGCCCGCCACCTCACGGGCATGGTCGAGATCGCGGATCTGACGGGTCTGCTGGGCGCGGCGAATGGTGGCCACCTGCTTCTCTGCGCCCTGAGTGGCCACAATGGCCAGGCCGCGCGGCAGCAGGTAGTTGCGGGCGTAGCCGTCCTTGACCTCCACCAGATCACCAGGCCCCCCGAGGTTGGGGACATCAGTGGTGAGAATAATCTTCACGAATGACTCCTTCCCCCGGGTCAGCGTGCGGTGGAGGTGTAGGGCAGCAGCGCGACCTCGCGGGCATTCTTCACCGCGACGGCGACGTCTCGCTGGTGCTGGCTGCAGTTGCCGGTGACCCGGCGGGCCCGAATCTTGCCGCGGTCGGAGATGTACTTCCGGAGCAGCGCCGTGTCCTTGTAGTCGATGTGGGTGTCCTTGTCCTTGCAGAAGATGCAGATCTTCTTCTTCGGCTTGCGCACCGGTGGCTTAGCCATGGCTGGGGTACTCCTAGAACGGGGGTTCGTCGTCGTAACCGGTGTTGCCGCTGCCAGATCCGGCGGCGGCTCCGGCGGGCGCGCCGGCTTGCGGCGCGGAACTCCACGGGTCGTCGGAGGAGCCGGCGGAACCGTAACCCCCACCCCCCGAGGCACCACCCTGACGGCTGACCTTGTTGACCTTGGCCGTGGCGTAGCGCAACGAGGGGCCGACCTCGTCGACCTCCAGCTCGACGACGGTGCGCTTCTCGCCCTCCCGGGTCTCGTAGGAACGCTGCCGCAGCCGTCCGCTGACGATCACTCGCATACCCCGGGTGAGCGACTCGGCGGTGTTCTCCGCAGCCTGCCGCCAGATGTTGCACCGCAGGAACAGCGCCTCGCCGTCCTTCCAGTCGTTGGTCTGCCGGTCAAAGATGCGCGGTGTCGAGGCCACCGTGAAGTTGGCTACCGCCGCACCGGACGGGGTGAAGCGCAGCTCAGGGTCGGCGGTGAGGTTGCCGACCACGGTGATGACTGTCTCGCCGGCCATCTCAGCTCTTCCCCCGGCGGGTGACCGCAGTCGGGTCGCGCCGCAGCACCTTCGTGCGCAGCACCGATTCGTTGAGCGAGAGCTGCCGGTCGAGCTCGGCCACGGTGGCCGGCTCACAGGAAACGTCCACCACCGCATAGATGCCCTCGGTGCGTTTGTCGATCTCGTAGGAGAGCCGGCGCTTGCCCCAGATGTCGACCTTCTCGACGTTGCCGCCCTGCGTCTTCACGACGCCGAGGAACTTGTTGAGCGAGGGGGCCACGGTGCGCTCCTCGAGCTGTGGGTCGAGGATGACCATCATCTCGTAGTGACGCATGAAGACCACTGACCTCCTGTGGACTGGTCGGCCACAGACTCTCTGCGGCAGGAGGGGCCTTTGTCACCACGCGGAGAACCCGGACGCGGCAACGGCGAGGAGGATAGCAAGCCGCCGCCCCGCGACGGTAATCGCGGGGCGGCGGCGTGGTGTTCACGCGTGGGCGACAGGACCCGAACTGATCAGCGCCGGGTCACGACCAGCCAGCTGCGGATCAGCGCGGCGGTGACGATGGCGAGCATCAGCACCGCCACCAACACCGGCAGGGCTACCCGGTCGGCACCGCTGGCAGGCAGCGCGGACGCCCGCCCCGCCGCAGCGACGTCGTTGGCCGCGGGGTCCTGCGCTGCTGCGCTTCCGGGGCTGGTGGTGGTACCGAACAGGTTCGAGTTCAGCATGCCCGTCTGGAGCCGACCGATCGTGGCAGGCCGACCCACCAGCAGCGCGGCGTAGTCGTAGAGCGGCAGCGAGCTGTGGTAGCGCCCGAGGGAGAACGGGGAGAACGGGGGCAGCACGGGCCCGAACACCGGGGCCGCGGGTGCTTGCGGCACAGCGGCCACCTGCGGCGGGTTAGCGGGGGCCGGCGCGGGGGCCGCCGGTACCCCGGGTGCGGGCTGCTGGGGGACCACCGGAAGCGAGCCGACTGCACCCTGGACTGCGCCGAGCACCGGTGCGGCCGCTGCTTCGACGGGGCCGAGGAGCTCAGGAAGCGGAAGCGCCTCGGCGGTGAGCTGGCAGAGCGGAGCCACCGGCCCCAACAGGTCCCGGAGGATCGAGGTGGCGTCAAAGGTGGTCGACCCGCTTTGGGGTACCTGCCCTAGATTGATCACAGACAGGCCTGCCACCAGCACCCCAACGGACTGTCCGGGAGTTCCCCGCACAGTGTCTCCGCAGCCACCCACCAAGGACTGCGCGGCGGCCGCCTGCGCAGGCGTGGAAGAGGCCATCGAAGATCCCGCCCCGAAGATGCTCGCGGCGCACAGTAACGTGGCTGCGCCTGCAACCGTGGTCACCCTTGCCCGTGTCCCCATAGGTACCTCCGCGTCGCTCAGCGCCCGGTTGTGTGGTGAGGGTAAGGACCATACTTCCTCTCCGTGATGTTGACCAGCATTTTCACTGATGGGCATGACACTGTGCACCTGAGCTACGCTGTGCGGGGGCGCCTGGATGCCTCAACGGGCCGGTCTAAGCTGCCCCCATGCGCATCGGGGCCCACGTCCGCGACGACGACCCGGTCGGCGCCGCCGCCGAATGCGATGCAGCGGTTGTGCAGTTCTTCCTGGCCGATCCGCAGGGCTGGACCGCACCCCGCCCGCACCCCCAGGCCGAGCAGTTGCGCAGCGGCGACCTGGAGGTCTACCTGCACGCGCCATACGTGATCAACGTGGCATCGCTGAACAATCGCATCCGCATCCCGTCCCGCAAGCTGGTCGCCCAGCACGCTGCCGCAGCGGCCACCGTCGGCGCCCAGGGGCTGGTGGTGCATGGCGGCCACGTGACCAAGGGTGCGGATCCGGCCGAGGGCGTCGAGAACTGGCGCAAGATGTTCGCCCGGCAGGCCGCGGACGGCGGTTTCGGTACCCGGATCCTGGTGGAGAACACCGCAGCCGGGGACAACGCCCTCGCGCGGCGGTTCGACGCACTGGCCCGGCTGTGGGACGCGATCGGTGCGTACGACGTCGGCTTCTGCCTGGACACCTGCCATGCCTTCGCCGCGGCAGAGGACCTCGCCGACGCGGTCGACCGGATTACCGCGATCACCGGGCGGATCGACTTGCTGCACTGCAACAACTCACGCGACGAGTTCGGTTCGGCGCGCGACCGGCACGCCCCGGTGCACGAGGGCACCATCGCGGCGCAGCAGTTGGTCGAGGTCTGCGCCGCGGCGGGCGCACCGGTCGTGCTGGAGACCCGGGCCGATTCCCAGGCCAAGGACATCGCCTGGCTGCGGGAGCAATTGGACTCGTGATCACCACCCGGACCGGCCCGGTGCGGCCGCCCGGTCGGACCGCTGTGCAGCGGTTGACTCGCGCCGGCCGGTTGACTCGAGTAGGTCTGGCCGCGCTGGTGCTGTTGGCTGGACTCACCTTGCTGCTCGGTTACGCGAACAAGGCCCGCTGCACCGGCCCGGAGTTCACCGCCGACGGGCGCAGCAGTCCTGGCTACGACGTCCGTAAGGACCGCGACCTGTGCTACTCCGACATCCAGCACCTCTGGGTGACCCGGGACCTCGATGAGCACGCCGTCCCGTACCTGTCCGGCGGGATCACCGAGCAGGGGCAGATGTTCGGCGGCACCGTGGAGTACCCGGTACTGACCGGTCTGCAGATCTGGCTCTCCGGGCTGCCTGCGGACACCGATGCCGACTTCCTGCTCTCTTCGGCGCTGCTGATGGCACCGTTCGGCCTGCTCACCGCGGCCCTACTGGGCCAAATGGCGGGCTGGCGAGCCCTGCTGTGGGCGCTGGGCCCTCCGCTGGTGCTCTACGCCTTCCACAACTGGGATCTGCCCGCGGTGGCGTGCACGGTGGCTGCGGTGTGGATGGTGCACGGCTGGCGCCTGGACCGTCCGCTGGCCGAACGGGGGGTGCTCGCGGGCGTGCTGCTCGGGGTCGGTTTTGCGTTCAAGCTCTACCCGGCGGCGTTCGTGGCGCCGCTGGCGCTGTACGTCCTGACCGGGCGGCCGGGTAGCCGGTGGGACGTCGCGGGTGCGGTGCGGGTATGCGCCGCGGCCGCCGGCACGGCGCTGCTGGTGAACCTGCCAGTGGCCCTGCTCGGATACTCCGGCTGGCGCGCCGCGTTTACCTTCCAGCAACGGCGCGAGGTGGATTTCACCACGAACTCGATCTGGTACTGGGCGCTGCGGCCCGGTTCGGATACCGACAGCTTCCAGGCGTTGATGGACTGGCTGTCTCCGGTCGCCGTGCTGGCCTCGTTCGCGCTGGCGCTGGCGGTGGGCTGGCGACGGTACCGCAGGGACGGCAGCTACCCGTGGGTCGCCGTCTCGGCGGCGATGCTGTGTGGGTTCCTGCTGCTGCACAAGGTGCACTCGCCGCAGTACACCTTGTGGCTGCTGCCGTTCTTGGTGCTGCTGCGAGTGCCCTGGGGCTGGGTCGCCGGCTACCTCACTGCGGACCTCGCGATGGGGCTCGGGATCTTCCGCTGGTACTACCAGATCAACCACGGGCTGCCGTCCGGGATCGCCGACGGCCTCGCGGCGCAGGCCGTCGTGATCGGCGTCTGGGGCCGCGCCGCCCTGCTGGTCATCCTCTTCTGGGTCTTCCTGCGCAGTACCGAGATCCCCCGTTCCGTAACCCAGAGCCGTAACGGGCTTGCCCAAGCCTTCTAGGGCGGGTCCAGATGCTGGCCCTCCGGATTATCGAGCCAGTAGTGGTGGGCACCGTCAACCGTGGCTGTCAAGCCGAAGCGATGCCGAGCCGGTCGCCCGAGCGTGTTCCAGGCTGCGGCGGCTCGTTCCACGTCGTCCCAGATCGGGCGTGGGCCACCCTGGGTGAGCGCGTACCGGCCTGCTTCGGTCTCGATCGCGGTGACCTCGGCCCATGATGCATCGCTGCCATGAAGCACCAGCACCGCGACATCGTCACGGCGTATCCACGTCATCGACTGCAGTGTCGGCACGTAGCGCTGCACCACGAAGCGAAAGTCCACGTCCTCGAGGAGCTTGGGGTCGACGTCGGTCAGGCGGAACTGCGCGCCGTCCAGGTTGAACACGGTGGTATAGCGGCCACCGTCACGCAGGGGGTTGTCCGCCTGTGCTCGCAGCCACATAAAGGACCCCGGACGGGTCAGGACACGTCCGGTCACCGCTTCGGGGGAGGTCTTGCGCAGCAGTATCAACGTGCCGGACACCTCGCCCCGAACGTCGGTCAGGATGGTTCCCCCCTCGATGATCTGGTCTATCCAGGCCGGTGGGATGGCGGAGACCGCGCAGGTGGCGATGATGCTGTCGTACGGCGCTCGTTCCGGCACACCCGCGGCCCCGTCGCCGACGACGAGATGCGGCCGATAGCCGACGCTTGCCAGCCGCTGCCAGGCATCGGTAACCAGGTGGGGGTCGAGGTCGATGCTCGTGACGTTGGCCGCGCCCAGCCGATGGCTTAACAAGGCGGCGTTGTAGCCAGTGCCGGTGCCGATCTCCAGCACGCGGTGCCCGTCGGCGACCGACAACGCCTCCAGCATGTCAATCATGAGGCTGGGCATGCTCGACGAGCTGGTGGGCCAGTCAACGTCGGTGTCGGGGACTCGGGTGCGCTGGGTTACCAAGGAGATGTCCGAGTAGACCACGCTGAGCCATCGGTCTTGCTGGTCCGGATCAGCACTGTCGACCAGGTTCCGCTGCCCATCGTAGAAACGGGGCACGAACACGTGCCGGGGCACGGCTTCGACAGCAGACCGCCACCGCGGATCGGTCAGATTACCGCGGGCTTCGAGCTCATCGGCCAAGGCGATCGCCTTGGTCTTCCAGCCCGTCATCGCTGCCCACCGGAAACCAGAAGGTCGGCGATTCCTGCGGCGATCTGGACGCCCGCCTCGTCCTGTAACCACAACCACTGGCCAGCAGGATTGCATTCCAGCAGGACCCATTCGTCATTCGGGGTGACGACGAAGTCGAATGCCCCGAACGCAAGACCGAGATGCTGCAAGAATCGCGCTGCGGCGGCCACGACTCCACTGGGCGGGTCCACCGTTTGGTACTTCAACGATCCGTAGTCTGAGCGCCAGTCGACATGACCTCGATCCGAACTCGAATGTATGGCCACGGCGAATGCCTGCGGACCGACCATCGTGAGCCGGACGTCGTATTTCTTGGGCACCCACTCCTGAACAAGGTGAGCAGTAACGGTGAACGCGTCCGGGTCGATCGCATAAGGATCCACGCGACTTGTGTAGGTCATATAGGGTGTGCCTTGTTCGCTCAGCACAAGAGAGGACAACATCTTGCATACCACCGCGCCGCCCACCGCTTCAGCAAACTCGATCACGGAAGCCTTGTCATTGGTGACAAGCGTCCGGGGAATATCTAACCCGCATCGAGTGGCGGTGTGAAGCTGAATCGGCTTGTACTCAGCAGTGGCGACGCGCGCCGGATGGTTGACCCACAACGTGTCGAGCGCACCGAGAACTCCACCAAAGCCGAATCGGGCCTCGGTAGTCGCAAGCACCGTGTCGGCGTCGGACAGCGCATCAGGGAACGTGAACCGTGTGGGTCGTCGGTAGTAGATCGAGTCCACAGCGGCCAGGTCTACCTCAGTACCCTCGGCCCGCAGCCGTCCGCGCAACCCCTCTGCGGAGAATGTCGCGTCGAGCTGAGACCGGACAGGGAAGTCTCCGGTGTCCATTCGCACCACGGTCGCTGCCCGTAGGCTCAGCTCGTCGATTACGGCGTCTGCAGTGCGATCTTCATGCGCGCTGAGGACGAGCACTGTTCCGGCGACGCGCCGGGAGTTCATGTGTCGGTGGTGGTATCTGTGATCGTGTCACTTTCTTCGTTACCGTCGTGGTTGGGTCCGGTTATCGTTGTGGTGGTGTTCCTGGTATCGGCGGTGTGATGCTTGGCTGTCGGCGGCGCCGGGACAGCCAACGTCGCCACGAACGGCCGAAGTTGACCGGGGCGATGGTCGAGCGGATACCGGACGCCGCCCGCCTCGCTCAGTGGCAGCGTCGCGCCGCCCGGAAAGAGTGGATCAGGCGCGGGGGAGGGAACAGATGGTCGTGTCATGGGAAGTTCTTTCGGTGGTTGTCGAGGACCTTTGGCACATCCGGTGAATCAGACGGAGGCGGGCCGGAGCAGGTCGGCGAACTTGGCGTCGAAGTTCTTGATCTGGGTGGTGTTGGCGTAGGGCTGGGCGGCTTTGCGGAACTCGGCGAGCTGGGTGAGTTTGTGCGGGGAGTCGAGGCGGCGCAGAGTCGTCGCGGCTTCGGTGGCTGCCCGGCAGGCGCCATCGAGCTCACGGAGCCGCACTCGCGCTTGCGCGAGCCGGGTGAGGATGAGGACCCGGTCGCGCGGAAACGAGGGGTCGATGCGGGCCAACGCGTCCCGGTAATGAGCTTCGGCCTCCCGCGGCCGGCCGAGAGACAGCGCGGATCCTCCCGCGGTGAGCTGGGCCTCAGCGTCGGACCACCAGTAGATGTAGGGCGGTTCGGCGGCGGGGTCCACCGTCGCGGTGAGCTCGAACATCCGGCCCTGTGCCCGCGCGGCGGTGGTCTGCTCCCCGGCGCGGGCGGCCGCCCCGGCCAGGTGGGCATGGACGGCGGCGGCCAGCGCCGGGGTGAGCTCCCTCGCCCCGGCCAGCGCGGACTCGGTCAGCCGGACCGCGTCGCGGGGATCGTGGTCTTCGGCTTGCCGGGCCATACAGGTCAGGATGTTCGCGCCGAGGGCACGGTCCCCGCTGCTGTGCGCGGCGCGCAGCCCGGCCAGGAAGTATCGCTGCGCCAGCGGGTGATCGTTGCTGTCGAAGGCGCGCAGCCCGGCGATCCGAGCGAACTCGGCGGCGACCGCGTGCAGCCGCTGTCCGACCTCCTGGGTGTAGGAGGAGTTGCGCAGCAGGGCCAGCACTAGGCGTAGGTCCTCGCGGATGGCGGGCAGCAGGCTACCCCCGCCGAGGGTGTCGTCCAGCCTGCGCCGCACCTCGGTCACCCGCTCCAGATCGTCCACTACGGCGTGGTCGGTGCGGGTGCCGAGCACGGAGGCGGCCACCCGGGCCGGGTCCAGCAGCCACTGATGCGCCACCGCGGTCAAGCTCAGTCCGGTCATCGTCATGAAGTGCCGTCGTTCCATGCTGTCAGCATCCACCACCTCACTCAGCGCCGCTATGGCCCCGGCGCCGTCCCAGGATTGGTGCAGCCCGTCGTCGGCAGGCACATACCGCACGCCCCGGGTAACCGGCCAGCCCAGCATCGGCGGGGTCACCGGCTCGCCCAGGCGCTGATACAGCAGCAGGCACACCAGCGAGGGCAGCGGGTCCCGGGGCACCCGCGGCGTGGCGCGGTTTCGTTCCGCGTATACCCAGCGCCGGGGGTAGCGGCGGTGGACGTGCACTTTGAGTCCCAGGGTGGTGGCGAGCCGGTTGAGGTGATCTCCCAGACTCTCCGGGCTCCACCCCGCTCGCGCCAGCAACCGTTCCAGTACGACATTGCAACCTTGGGCCATCCGGCTCGCGGTCCCCCATCGCTCATTCTCCCGTCTCTTCGGACCAGTGTGGACTGACGGTAATACAGCGATCACTGGTTACTGCCACCAGTGTGCAGAGTGTGCAGACGTAGCCGGAGCGCCGTCGAGCACGCCGCCGTGTGGGTCGTCGTCTCCGGCCAGCCGGATGAGGTCGTGCTCCGGGCGCCAGATCTCTCGCAGCACCAGCGCGCACAGCACCAGGACGGCGACGTCGCGCACCAGCACGGCGCCCAGGAACGGCTCGATGGGTAGCCCATTTCGATCCGGGCCGAGGTAGTAGGCCATCCGCGGGGCCCAGACCAGCGCGTCGAGCACCATCCAGGCCAGCA
>JBOHGM010000094.1:0-18982 GCA_050699435.1 Pseudonocardiaceae bacterium
CGCGGTCGTGCACTCCTACCTCGACACCGCCACCAAGTGGGGAATCGACAAACTCCACGCCCTCCGCCAGCTCTTCACCACCGGCCCATGGCTGCCACCAGCCCTCACCCCAGCTGAATAGCTACCTCAGCGGAGGGTACCGAGGTCACGGAACAGTACTCCGGCTATGTGGCCAGGGTGATCCAACACGAGATCGACCACCTGGGCGGCGTCGAGTTCGTTGACCGGATGACGTCGATGGAGAGCCTGACGACGGTGACGAACTACCTGGAGTTTCATAGGTGATCACCGCGCCTGGTGCCAGAGTGGACTCCTTCCGCACCGAGATCCACGACCACTGGCCGCCCCCCGGACGGCTGCCTGATCAGGTGACCGGGCCTGCCCTGCTCGCCGCCTGGTGGGTCGTCAACCCACGGGCCACTGGTGGTCGCTGTCCGAGGTGTCCTGATGCCTGACCTCCTCATCCGTGACGTGCCTGCCGATGTGGTCGCCGCCATCGATACGAGATGCGCAGCGCCAAGGGCTGTCCCGCAGCGAGTACCTGCGCCGTACGGCCACCGCTGGTGGCGATGCCCGTCGAGTACCTCACGCCAGCGGCGGAAGACCGGGCCGTGGAGGTGCAGGCGCTGCTCGCCGACCAGGGTCAGCACCGGTGCCCGTCGGTGCCCGAGCCGTCTAGTCACCGGCGTAGAGTCTCGCGAGATCGACAAGTTCGACGTCGTCCCGGGTGCGGACGGCATCGAGCAGCCCGGCGGTGAATCCGGTCCGGGAGAACAGCAGCAACCGGGCCTGTGTCGCGTCGTGGCCTCGTTCTCGCAGCAGAACCCGGATCCGTTCCAGCCGGTCGAGGTCGCCGACGGACCGAGGCCGGGTGGTGGCCTTCGCCTCCCCGATTGCTCGGATGACGGCCCGCCGGGCGTGCAGTTGTTCGCCGTCGGCCAGCGCGATCACGTCCAGCTCGTGGGTGGCCAGGCCGGTCGGGTCGTTGAGCACGGCCTGGCCCACGATCCCCACGGGCCCGCCGAGTGTGGCGGCAGCGGCGAATCGGCGGGTCCACTCCCTGGCCAGATCCTCGAGGTGCGGGCCGAGCACCCTGGTCGCGAATGCCTCCTTCGAGGCCGCCCACGCGGTCGCCGCGCGCCGTTCCTCATACATCGCCTGACGCGGCCGGACGATCAGCATGCCGAACCGGATGATCGGGTCGGCTACCGCGTAGATCGGTCGTCGCCGGGTGAGGACGTCCTCGGATCGGCGGACGAAACCGCCTGCCCGCAGCACGTCCAGTGGGTGCCAGAGGCTGCGGGCGTCGCGCCCCAGGGTGGCGGCGATCCCGCCGGGTGTGCTCTGCCCACCGGCGATGGCAGCGAGAACGGACTGGTAGAGCGCCCGGTCGGTGATCGTCGGATCCTCACGCAGCAGGTAGTCGGTCTCACCGAACAGCGCGTGCGCAGGATTCAAGACGTGCCCGACCAACCAGTGGTCCAGCTCCTCCATCGACTGCGGGACGCTGTCGGTGAGATCGCGGTAGCCCGGCGTGCCACCGAGGACCGCGTGCAGCCGCATCGCGACTTCCTGGTCGCCGATGCTCCAGAACTCCCGCGCTGCGCGGTAATCGAACGGTGGCACCACCAGGTCGAGCCGGGATCGACCCCGCAACGGCCGGGCCCCGGACAACAGCTCGGACATGATCGTGAACGCCGAACCGCACAGCACGAGGTGGGCCGCCGGAGCGGTCGGTCGTTGCGGGAGTCGTCGTAGACAGCCTGGATAGCGGAGGCGAGCTCCGGCGCGCCATGCAGCAGGTAGGGGAATTCGTCGAGCACCACCAGCCGACCCTCACCCGGCTGGTCGAGGCCGAGCGCCAGCCGCAGCGCCTGCGTCCAGTCGTCGAATCGCAGCAGTGCCGGCAGCCCGAGCGCTTCGGCGACACAATGCCCGAAGCGCTCCAACGCCGGCCGTCGTGCCTCCTCCAGGGCCAGACAATAGATCCCACCCCGCGCCGCGACCAGCCGCCTGAGCAGGAAGCTCTTGCCTTGACGTCGGCGGCCGTACACCACGCCGAGCTGGAGTCCGCGCTGACCGGACGAGACGAACGCCGCGAGGTCGCCCCATTCGCGCTCCCGGTCGAACAGATCATCCGGACGGTCCACGTCTCATACTAACTCGACTTGGACTAAGTGCAGTTAGTCTCGCCGTCCAGACGCACCTTACGTAGCGTCTCTCTCGCGAGATCTTCGACATCGTCGCCTGAGCCACCGTGATTCCACACCAGGCGGTCGAGGTCCGATGCGATCCTGCACGCCGCCATGCCTCTAGTCCGTGCGCGGCCTGCTCGCGAGTACCGGCCCATGAGAGAGTCCCCGGCTCAAGGCCGAGACCGAAGCGATCGACGACGTGCACGACGTTGCGGAGCAAGGTGCTGGGATCGGGCTGCAACCGTGGCGGTGGACGTATCACCAGCCCGGCGTGCTCCCTCCACCTGTTGGATCAGCCCTGCATCCAGACTGCAACGGAGGCTGACGCTGCGCAATGGGCGAGCCACCCGGTTCACCCACAGTACCAGCGGTACCGCTGATCGGGCAGAATTGCGGAGTGAGCACCTTGGAAGCCGTCCTGGCCGCCGCCGTCGACCGAAGGGCGGACGAGCTGCGTGCGCTCTCGCGCAGCATCCACGCCGAGCCTGAGCTGGCCTTCGCCGAGCACCGCAGCGCCGCCAAGGTAGCCGATCTGGTCGAGGCCGAGGGCTTCGAGGTCGAGCGCGCGGTGGGTGGTCTGCAGACCGCGTTCACCGCGACCTACGGAGCGGGCAAGCTGGTCATCGGGCTGTGCGCGGAGTACGACGCGCTGCCGGAGATCGGTCACGCCTGCGGTCACAACATCATCGCCGCCGCGTCCACCGGAGCGGCCCTGGCGCTGCGCGAGATCGCCGACCGGCTCGATCTGACGATCAAGTTGCTGGGCACGCCTGCCGAAGAGTCGGGCGGGGGCAAGGTGCTCCTGCTGCAGCGAGGTGTGTTCGACGACGTCGCGATGGCGATGATGGTGCACCCGGCACCGGACGAGACGTGTGCGTGCACCTCGCTGGCCCTCACCGACCTGGGGCTGCGATACACCGGCACAGCGGCTCATGCGGCCGTCGCGCCGCATAAGGGCCGCAACGCAGCCGACGCCCTCACCGTCGCTCAAGTGGCGGTGGGCCTGCTGCGGCAGCATCTGGAGCGGGGGCAGATGCTGCATGGGATCGTCACCCACGGCGGTGCCGCGCCCAACATCGTCCCCGCGAACGCGTCGGCACTGTACTATCTGCGGGCACCTGACACCGAGTCTCTGCAACAGCTGACGACCCGGGTACAGGCGTGTTTCGAGGCGGGGGCGGTGGCCACCGGGTGCACCCACGAGGTGACCCAGGTTTCCCCCGTCTACACCCAGCTCGTCCCCGATCCGTGGCTCGCCGCCGCTTACCGCACTGCGATCACCGGGCTCGGTCGCGCACCGATGAGCCCCGAGGACGAGCGCCGCCATCAGACCGGTAGCACCGATATGGGCAATGTGTCCCAGGCGCTGCCGGCGATCCATCCGACCATTGCGATCGACTGCGGTGAAGCGGTGAACCACCAGCCCGAGTTCGCCACGGCGTGCGCCACGCCCTCGGCGGATCGCGCCGTGCTCGCCGGGGCGCTGGCCCTGGCGCTCACTGGACTGGCGGCGGCCACCGACGACGCGCAGCGCGATCGACTGATTTTTACCTTGCGCAAGCGAATCGATGGTGATGATGCTGGTTGACTCAATGACAAAGCCGCGTCTAGCACTCATCAATGTTTGCGCTCATTACGAGGTTCTGCAGTTATCAAACGCAACTCTGGTGAACGATTAAGGTGAGGTGAATCATTCTCAATTCAGCGATCACGGAAAACGAAAGCAGGTTGGCTCACCACGTACTTCGTTGGGTCCGCAGTCACCATTCTGACCTTGTCAGGTGTCGCCGCCATATACATGCGAACCCTGAGTTGTCCGGGCATGAGTTCGCCACCGCCGCCTACTTGTCGAAGGCGCTCAGTGCGGATGGCCTCAAGCCTCGTATGCTTCCAAATGAAAACGGCTTGGTGTGCGACGTGGGTCCACCTAGTTACAGTACTCCCGCCATCGCGATCAGAGCAGATCTGGACGCCCTGCCATTAGAGGACCTCAAGGCAGTTTCCTATAAATCCACAGTAGCCGATGCCTGCCACGCCTGCGGACATGACGTACATGCCACGATTGTCTTAGGAGTGGCGCGTGCACTCGCAGAAGTACAGTCAGAACTTGGAGGCACTGTTCGATTCATCTTCCAACCTGCCGAGGAGATCCTGCCGTGTGGATCTCTGGAGATGATAGATTTCGGTGCACTCTCGGGCATTTCTCATATCTACGGGCTGCATTGCGATCCGCATCTCGCTGTGGGGAACGTTGGTTTGCGTGCCGGTCCATTGACCGCAGCTGCGGACAATCTCGTTGTTCGTCTTGCAGGCCGGGGTGGTCACACCGCCCGTCCCCAGTTGACAGCTGATTTAGTCACTGCGCTGTCGAGAGTTGTCGTCGATCTTCCGGCAATTGTCGCTCGCAAGGTTGATGCACGAAGCGCGTTGCTGATAGTGTTCGGCGCAATTCAAGCTGGCACCACTTATAACGCTATTCCGACAGAGGGCTACGTAGCGGGGACGGTCAGAATGCTTGACGAAAGTACCTGGGAATCGGCCCCAGCAATCGTTACCGAAGTCGTACAGCAGATCCTCGCACCGTATAACGCGGAGGCAAATATCGAGTACCTGCGCGGCCGGCCGCCCGTCGTAAATGATCCATACTGTATCGAAATGCTACGCACTGCGGCCACCCTCGAGATAGGATCCTACGCCGTCCAGGAAGCTCGTCAGAGTATGGGTGGTGAGGACTTCTCGTGGTATCTGCAGCATATACCAGGTGCTATGTTCCGGCTTGGAACTGCGAATTCTCACGAGCGAGTCGATCTTCATCAAGGAAATTTTGATGTTGAAGAAGAGGCCATAGCGGTTGGTGTTCGCATCCTTGCACGTACTGCTATCCGGGCTCTGCGCCATCTCGCCTCGATGCCAACTTCGACTTCGATGGTATCCACCGTTGCACCTCAGGAAAGCAATCTCAACAACCACGTAGCAGCGGGAATCATCAGGACGAACGAAGTATCTAGCGTACCGTGATTGAGCAAATGTCAGTCAGTACCCGCTTGGCCACTCTGTTCAATTGTCAGCAGTCGAATATTCTCGTGCGTCAGTGCGACGTCTGGATGTGCTGCCCCGAGCAGCTTCATTTGGTTCTTAAAGACCAGATCGTAGTGTCTGGCGGCCTCGTCGTACCGCCGCTGATCGGCCAACAAGTTGGCAATCTCGTGCTGAGTGGTCAACGTCTCAGGGTGTGTTGCGCCCAGGATACGGCGTCTCTCCTCCCAGGTGTGACTGAGTAAGGAGTGTGCTTCCTCCAGCCTTTCTTGGCGCCCGGCTGCAACAGCTAGGTTATGTAGCGAGGCCAAAGTGTCCCTGTCGCGGTCTCCGAGCTCGCGTAACCGAGCATGATAAACGTGCCTACTCATCTCTTCGGCTTCTTTCCACCTGCGCTCCAAGCCGAGCAGCCAGGCCAGGTTGTGCTTCGTGGCAAGCGTGTCTGGATGTCTGTCGCCGAGTACACGAATTTGCAACCTGAGCACCTCGTCATATATTAGGCGCGCGTTCTCTATGTCTCCCAGTCTAGCGAGGACGCCTGCCAGCTCACCGCGGCTGATGAGTGTATCGGGGTGCTCGAATCCCAATACCATTCCACGACGTCCCACTACCTCGTTGAACATGTTTCTTGCCTCTGTCCAACGACCCTTCTCGTCGGCACACGCAGCGAGTTCGTGAAGCGTCCATAATGTGGCTGGATGGTCTAGGCCGAGTATCTCGACGCGGGAGTTAATGACCTTCTTATACGCTGTCTCGGCACTTTCCCAAAGACCTTGCTCGCTCAAGGTGTAAGCTAGACCGTGAAAGGAGTTGAGATAATCGGGATGGTCAGTTCCCAGCACCGTGAACTGGGTTCGAAGAACCGCTCGATACTCCTTCTCTGCATCCTGCAGAGATGATTGCTTTCCTGCCAAGATGGCTGCAAGGTTGTGCCAGGTGGCAAGTGTATCAGGATGCAGAGGACCAAGTGTCTTTCGACGGGCCGCTAGAACAGCTCGACACTCCTGCTCCGCATGAAGCCAGCGTCCTTGCCAGGCATAAGCCTTTGTCAGCTCATGACGAACCGCTAGCGCAACCGAAATTGACGAACCTGTGATAATACGATGAGCTAACAGGTTGAGCAGCACCCTTTCGGCCTGTTGATAGAGTCCAATGCTGTTGAGGTAACGACTTGTAAGCAAACCAAGTTGACAGACTATCTCGCTGGCTTTGTCCTGGTTCGATGAGGTCACGCGTGTGATTGAGGAATAAATTTGGTGATTGCAGTGGGATGCGATAAGTTGCCATTTCCCCCAGTTATGAGGGTCCTCGGGATCGATCTCAACAGCCACTGTATGGATTGCTCTAAGGCCGAGGAAGGCAAGCTGTTTCGGCTCGTAACTTTGTCTCAGCAGAGCGACATCGCGGACAATAGGATGTATCGTGAGTACCCGACTGACAGTTGGGTCGTCGACCTCATCCACGGTCCGAAGGTCAATCAGTGAGAGCGATGAAAGAGCTCCTATAACACGGCGAAGTTGGTCGACTGAGAGGGAAGCAAAAATGGGATCTTCAGCTACCACCTTAGTGCGCAAGATCTTTGCATAAGGGATAGGTGCGTCGGCGAGTTGCGAGAACAGCTCCAGCAACAACCTGGCGTTCTGCTGATCGGTAGCCGATAGCAGCTCCAGCGATAACTCCACGGTTTGGTGGACAATTTCGAGGCCCAGATTTTCGGTGATCCCACCTATATCGCCCAGGGTGGTAAATCTATCACGCAGGGAATTTAGATAGTCTTGAAAAGTACTTGCCTGAAGTTCAGGCAGCCATTCAGGACTCTGCGAAACGGTTGCGATGTACGATCCAGCTGCTCGTAGTGCAAGCGGCAGACCGCCAAGCCTAATGCTGAGAGCGGCAGCTTCCTCGAGGGTTCCAGCCTGGTCTCCCGCATAGTCGAGCAGAACTTGAGCACCGTCCATCGGAGTGAGCGGTTGAAGCCGATGACACGTGACCCAGGTCCCCCATCTCGCTGGGTCCCCATTTCTGCTCGTGACGAGCAGGAAGCCGTTATTATTTGGTTTTCTCAGCCAACCGGTCCCGTCGGAAGCATTGCCACTTGCTGGGTTGAGCACAGCTGTGTCCTCGACATTGTCGAATACCAACATCCAGGGTTGTTGCGTGGAGTCTAGTAGCTGCCATAGCACGTCCGGTGCGCTTCGATCGCCTGACCATGCGTGCGCCACCCGCGCCGAATCTCCATCCAGTCGAGTCGCGACCTCCCGCAGACATGTGCTCACGGCGGATTGATCACGTGCTTGGATCCACCATACGAGAATACCCGCTTCGGCTGCTTGTTGTGCTATCAGCCATGCCACGGCGGTCTTGCCACAGCCGCCGAGCCCCTGAAGCAGATGAACGCGCGACTCACTATTATCCAGATGAGCATTGTATGCAACATTGCATTCATTGGTAAGGTACCCGACTAGTTGGTCCCGCCCCCTGATGGGGACGGTTTCCGATCGTTGGGGTAATGCAACGGAGAAGGTTCCTGCCGCTGGTCGCACCGCCTGAGGGGATACGTGTACACTGTAGTAGCTCAGATCGCGCCCGGCCACGTTTCCTGTGGTCGCGGAGTTAAAGTTTGCAGTTTGTTGTTGACCCTCCGCATCGGGCTCACCAGAGTCAGAACCGAGATTAACCATTGGGTTGTGGCTTTTCATCGCTCGAGTTGACCGTGAAATCCCGGCCAGCAATATTGGTAGATCCACTTGTCTTGAGGTTGATTTGTTGCCGGATTTTCCATTGTTCCCCTGTAGGAGGGGTACCCTTTGCCTGGATGCTCGACGCCGGTTGAGCTGATTGGCGATGTTGAATCGCTAGCGCGGCAGCCACTATGCTCAATGCAACGACAATTACCCAGAGCCACCAGATCCTGGCGTTGTCTGTAGCAAAATTGATTGCGGCGCCTAAGCCACTAGTGACAAATGCGGCTATAACCGGCAATGTCCACCTACCCATAGCGTACCCCGTTCGCTATTATGTCATCCTAATGCGTCACGCGCATGATATACGACAGGTTGATATGTCACAACAGGTGGCTAAGTGCTCGTATCGAAGTATTAGGGGAGGGCGCGCAGTCCGGCACGGCGCTGTGACTCCGTTTCCCGACGGGCATCTGTGCGGCTGCTGTGGTGCGAGGCGGATCAGGCACGTGGCCGGCCATCCGGGTGCTACGGTCACAGCGGCAACAGGTGTTGATTGTTCGGTGGCGACGCGGCCAAGGCTCGGTCATGAGCTCACTGCCCTTGTCCGGGACCGGGCGCTGGGCGAACACGATCGCCCCGTCGTGGGTGGCCGCCCCCAGCAGGTGCGGGCGGGTGTGGCCCCCGGCGGCCGCACCGCGCACGCTCGTGCCGTCGAAGGCGACCCCAGCCAGACGCTGCCCGTCGCGCACACGGCTGGCCTCGGACGCTGACCTGCACCCACAGGGCGGCCAGTCGGTGCAGGTCGGCGGCATCGACCCCGGCTAGTGCCCGCGCCATGACGCCACGGGCACGGCCCTTCTCGACGATCAACGGCAGCGGAACCGTGATCATCTACAGGGGGCCGTGCCCGACTCGTTGACAAGCACGTCAATCCGGCGTGTCTACCACAAAAACACCAAATCTCCCTACACGGTCATATCCCAAACATGACGGAGCCCTGGCGACGCGGTCACCCGACACGCAGTGGCCCGCGGCAAGGTTCGGTGACGAGCGGGACGTCCGCGCAAATGACCGGTTGCGGTCTCGGCGAGCGAGCGGATCGGTAGTTGCCAAATGGAGCTACTCCGTTGTTCAAGGTGTGCTCGGTAGGACTGGCGTGGTCAGTGGTTAGCTGGTATGATAATCCAGTGATCCAAATATACATCATAGATGCATTTTCTGATGCACCGTTTCGTGGTAATCCGGCCGGAGTTGCGCTCCTTGATTCGGTAGCTCCAGCGGACTGGATGCAGAGAGTTGCTGCCGAGTTACGACACTCTGAGACCGCCTTCGTGGGACCTCCATCAGAGGACGGTCTCAGAGCCCTTCGTTGGTTCACCCCGGTCGCCGAAGTAGAACTTTGTGGTCATGCCACATTGGCCGCGGCGCATGTGTTGGGCGGGAACGCAAGGTTCGAAAGCTTGAGCGGTGTTCTGAGCTGCACGAAGGGGCAGGATGAGGTTATTTGGATGGATTTTCCGGCTGATAAACCGCAGCCAATTGACTTGACAAATGAAGATTTAAGGTTCGTTGCGGGTGGCACAGTGCTTGCGGCTGCTCGGGGAAGATTTGACTTGCTGCTGGAGTTGGCGTCTGAAAAGGAAGTCCGACAAGCCAACGTGAAGTATGAGGAGCTAGCGCAGGAGCCGTACCGAGGGCTTATTTTGACTGCAGTCGGTAAAGGTGGCGTAGACGTGGTCAGCAGATGTTTTTATCCCAAGGTCGGCGTCCCTGAGGATCCGGTAACAGGATCAGCGCATTGTACGTTAGCTTCCTGGTGGTCAGAGCGGCTTTCGAGAGATCGGTTGGTCGCGGAGCAGGCTTCGGCGAGGGGAGGTAGCGTGATGATTGAAGTAGCAGGCGATCGTGTGTGGCTGGGTGGTAGCTGTACGACGGTACTGGAAGGGATTCTTCTGGCTACGCCGTCTGGCTCGCTGGACGCAATCAGTGCATGAGGATCTAAGGTGTGATTCTGTGGCGCTTCGGATTGAGTCTCTGCTTACTAGCGACACACTTATTGGTCTCATAAAGGGAGAAGTCGATGCGATTCATCAGAGGCGCTTCTGGGCCTGCGCGGAGCCGGAACGCCTCGCGCAGAGAATCGATGATCTTTGCTCGGTCTCAAGCTATGCGCTAACCGCAGACTTCGCAAGCGTCGGTGTCTCTGTAGGAGATGCCTCGGAAGGTTCGGATCGCGAGGAACTCTACTTTTCGGCGGCTCTGGATACCAGCGATCGACTCAGAGAGGCATTTTTCCCTGTGGGTTTTCCTGGTGACAAAATGCGTGCAGTTATTGACGAGTTGTGGCCTGCTGGTGCGATGGCAGCACGCAGTCGAGGAAGGGTGATGCTACCATTTAATGTGCGTAGGTGGATTCCCGGTGATTCTGCTCGCCCGCATATAGATCAGTGTAAGTCGGTAGTGATGAAGTCGTTGGGACTGAAGAAGAGACTGGGGGCGAATCTGTACGTTGAAGTTCCTCCGGATAGTGGCGGCGGGGAATTAGACTTCTGGAGTTTTCCGGAGAGCGAAAGCCGTTACGAAGCGATCCGGACGGGAGCATACGGGGTCGACAGCAAGGAGCTCGGTGAGCCTGTGCAAACGTTGATGCCTGGCCAGGGCGACCTAATACTGTTCGATGCGGCGCGATTGCATGGTGTTCGAAGAGTTGAGGTGGGTAGGCGGGTGACGGTCGCGGGTTTTCTTGGTGTCAGGAACGAAGCAGAGCCACTGGTCATTTTCTGTTAATCTCTGCGCACGAAACACTACTGGCTCTTTGCGTAGAACTGTCGCGAATCGGTTTAAGGACCGATGCTCTGGCAGGGGCGGCAACGCAGCTCGGCGACGTAGTCCTCCGGGGCACCGGCGGCTTCGGCGGCGTCGGACATCACCCCGAGGTAGCGCGCCGAGGGCAGCCCGCCCTCGTAGGCGTCCAGCACGTAGAGCCAGGCGAGCACGGAGCCGTCCAGGGTGTGCACCCGCAGTCGCAGCTTGCGGTGCAACCCGAGCTCGCCGCCCTCCCAGCGGTCGAGCAGCTTCTCGTCCTCCGGGGTCACGTCATAGATCACCACGAACACCTGGGAGACGGGGTCCTCGACGACCGTCGCCAGCGCCCCTTCCCAGCCGAGGTCCTCTCCGCCGAAGGTCAGCCGCCAGCCGATGAGCCAGCCGGTGCCTGCCATGGGTGAGTGCGGCGCACGCTCCATCATCTGGGCGGGGTCCATGTTGGACCCGTAGGCGGCGTAGAGCGGCACGCGCGACAGCGTAGCTGCCGCCCCGCTGGTGTACGCATCTCCGCCACCGCCGGGTACGATCTACAGCCCCCGAGGTCGACGCTGACTGATGCGCCACGACGATCCGGACCGAGTCTGCCGAGACGCCCCAGCAGAAAGACGCTACAGCCCGGCGCTGGTTGCCTGCTCGCGCGGTGGTTCACCCCGATTCCGCAACCTGTGGTGACGGTTGGGCAACGAAGTGAACTTTCCCCCGGTGTGCACGTCTCTTTATCACGACAAGCAGGTGGGAGTCGACCTGCTTCACACGGGAGGGAGCGCCGCGATGCGGGCACACATTCTTGGGACGGGCCTGTTGCTCGGCCTTGCCGCCACCGCACTCGGCGGCCCGGTTGCGTTGGCCGACACCGGCACCGAAACCGATACCCACACGAACACCGAAACGGCGCCTTTCCTGGCGGCGCCGGGCGAGTTGCTGGTGCCTGGTCAGGAACTGCAGATTCAGGGTTACTGCCCAGACCCGGCGGCAGGCACGCTCAGCTCGGATGCGCTGACCAACATCCAGGTCCTGTACGATCCGGAGGCTGGCCCGCCCAACCTGAATGCGTCCGGCGTGGTCGCCGAGGGCACCGCGCCGGGGGTGTACTCGGCGACCATGGACTGCGCCGGGGAGACCCTCGGCGTCACCTTCACCGTGATCGAACCGGACGACAGTACGCACGATCTGCCCGCCGACTTCGTCCACATCCACCCGAGCGCCGCCCACCCTGGTGAGACGGTGGCCGCGCAGGCGAGCTGCGACACCGACGAGGTGACGCTGACCTCGCCGGTGCTGCGGACCGCGACGTTGGCCCCCGACCCCGAGGGACACCAGCCGTGGGCCCTGCACGGCACGACCACCGTCACCGAGGATGCCGAGCCGGGCGACTACCCGGTGTCGGCGCAGTGCCCCGGGGGCACCGTGCAGACCACCATCACGGTGCTGGGTGACCGGATCGACACCGGTGACCAGACCGGTGACCAGACCGAAGGCGATGACGGCCAGGTGTCCCGCGTGCCGAAGGGTGCACCGGAGACCGGCGACGGTGACCAGGGCGTCTCGGTGCCGCTGCTCGCGCTGGGCCTGGTGCTGGGTGCTACCGCCGGTGCGGGTGCGATCGCCTGGCGTGAGGTGCGGCGATGAGCAGGCTGATCGCCGGGCTCATCGGTGCACTGCTGGTGTTGGCCGGGTGCGGCGCCGGGGACGGCGCCGCACCGTCGGTGCCTGCGGCGGCCGCGGCGGTCCCGGCGCTGCCCGAGTCCGAGCCGGTAGCGCTGAGCATCGAGGCGATCGACGCCACGTCCACGCTGATCCCGCTCGGTCTCAACGGGGATGGCACGATCGAGGTGCCCGCGCTGGACCAGCCGCTGCAGGCGGGCTGGTACCGATACGGCCCCACCCCGGGACAGGCCGGACCCGCGGTGGTGCTGGGGCATGTCAATGCTCACGGCGACGACGGCATCTTCGCCCGGCTCTCCGAACTGGAAGCCGGGGACGGCGTGCGCATCGAGCGGGCCGACGGGCGCACTGCGGTGTTCACCGTGACCCGCGTGGAGCAGATCTCCAAGACCGCGTTTCCCACCGAAGCGGTCTACGGCGACACCGCGGACGCGCAGCTGCGGCTGATCACCTGCGGTGGGGAGCTCGACCGTGAGCGGCACAGCTACCGCGACAACATCATCGTCTACGCGGTGCTCACCGGAGCGCAGTCGACGTGACAGTGCAGTCGACGTGACAGTGCAGTCGACGTGACAGTGCAGTCGACGCGACCTCGGGGCAACCCCCCGACCGCTCATGCGTCTAGCGAAGAGAGGAGTGCACAAGGGAGGTTGTGATGCGGATCCTCGGCTGCGCGCTGATCGCGATTGCGGCACTGCTGGGGCTCGCCCCGATGGCCATGGCCGGTGAACGGACCGAAGGGGCACCTGCCGGCACGGCCGGGGCGCTGCTCCGCCCTAGCACAGACTCCCGCGGGATTGCGGACAGCCGCGGAGGTTCGGACAACCAGCCGCAACCGCAGTCTGAGATGAGCGTGCTGGCGGTGTCGCTTACCGCAGGAGCCGCGGTCGCCGCGGTCGGCTCCGGGGTGGCACAGGCGGTCACTCGCCGCCGCGCGGTCAGCCGAGCGCCTGGCCCCGGGACCGGGGACACGACGGGCTGCTAGGCCGCAGGGTCTCAGGCGTCCGTTGGGTGTCAGGCGTCGTTGTCCACCCAGTCGAAGGTCCGGGTGACCGCCTTGCGCCACTGGGCATAGCGGCTTTCGCGCTGCGGTGGAGCCATCATCGGATCCCACTGCCGGTCCGCCGCCCAGTTGGCCCTGATCTCCTCCTCGCCCGACCAGAACCCGACCGCGAGGCCGGCGGCGTACGCAGCGCCCAGTGCGGTGGTCTCGCTGACCACCGGCCGGATCACCGGGACCCCGAGGATGTCGGCCTGGAACTGCATCAGCAGTTCGTTGGCCACCATCCCGCCATCCACCTTGAGCGACGTCAGTGCCACCCCGGAGTCCGCGTTCATCGCGTCGAGCACCTCGCGGGACTGGAATGCGGTCGCCTCGAGCACCGCTCTGGCGAGGTGACCACGGGTGACGTAGCGGGTCAGGCCGACGATGGCGCCGCGGGCGTCGGAGCGCCAGTGCGGGGCGAACAACCCGGAGAAGGCGGGTACGAAATAGGCCCCGCCGTTGTCCTCGACGGTGGCCGCGAGCTCCTCGATCTCCGCTGCCGAGGAGATCATGCCGAGGTTGTCCCGCAGCCACTGCACCAG
Organism: Pseudonocardiaceae bacterium; assembly: GCA_050699435.1. GTDB lineage: Bacteria > Actinomycetota > Actinomycetes > Mycobacteriales > Pseudonocardiaceae. The sequence continues at coordinate 13,994 of JBOHGM010000094.1, forward strand.
CGACCCGGTGACCGCGATCGAGCCCTCCAGCGCGTACACCGGATCCCGTGAGCCGATCTGATAGCACACCGTGGTGAGCAGCCCATTGCGGCTCATCACCTTCTCGGTGCCGGTGTTGAGCAGCATGAAGTTACCGGTGCCGTAGGTATTCTTGGCCTCCCCGACCGCCAGGCAGGCCTGCCCGAAGGTGGCCGCCTGCTGGTCACCGAGGATGCCGGCAATCGGCACGCCGGCCAGCACGCCGCGTTCCCGGGCCTTGCCGTACACCTCCGAGGAGGAACGGATCTGCGGCAGCATCGCCACCGGAACGCCGATCTCCTCGGCGATGTCGGAGTCCCAGGACAGGGTGTCCAGATCCATCAGCAGGGTGCGGGAGGCATTGGTGACATCGGTGAGGTGCAGCCCGCCGGTCATGTTCCACAGCAGCCAGGTGTCCATGGTGCCGAAGCACAGCTCGCCACTGGCGGCCCGCTGCCGGGCGCCATCCACGTTGTCCAGTATCCAGCGGATCTTGGGACCGGAGAAATAGGTGGCCAGCGGCAGCCCGGTGCGCTCCTGATAGCGCGTCGGGCCGGCGTCCTCGCCGAGCTGCACGCACAGCTTTTCGGTGCGGGTGTCCTGCCACACGATCGCGTTGTACACCGGCTCGCCGGTGGCGCGGTCCCACACCACGGTGGTCTCGCGCTGGTTGGTGATGCCCACCGCAGCGATGTCGTCTGGCGTCAGGTCCGCCCTGGCCAGTGCCCCGGCGGCGACCTCGCGGGTGTTGGTCCAGATCTCGGCCGGGTCGTGCTCCACCCACCCTGGCCGGGGCAGGATCTGCCGGTGCTCACGCTGATCCGCCGAGACCACCCGGCCGTCGTGATCGAAGATCATGGCGCGGGTGGAGGTGGTGCCCTGGTCGATCGCGGCGACGTACTGGCTCATCGAGGCCGAGGCTAGCGCGTACCGGTAGCTGGCTCGACAGGCCTGTGTGATCAGCTCATGGCCGAATCGACCCTGTGGGGGCAGTATGGCCTGCGCCAGTACAGGGACTCGACGGCCTCTGGTGCCAGGTCGGCGCCGAACTGCTCGCGGAACCGGGCGACGAGCAGCTCCCGGCTGGACCGCACCGGCAGCCGGCGATGCCGGGCGTAGTGCTGGTACAGCTCACGATCGGTGTAGCGCTCGTCGAAGAAGAAAGCGACCCGGTCCAGGTCACCCGGCGTCACGCCAGCGGTGTCCAGGTAGCCACCGCTCGGCCATGAAGTCATCGGCGACGGGAGACAGGCAGCAATTGCAGGTGCAGACCGTCCCGTCCCGGCGGATGCGGCCGCGATGGCGTCCGCTCCGGGTTCGGCAAGCCACGCTGGTGGTTGTCATCCGGCCGCCAGGAGGACGATCCGGTTTCGCCGATGAGTACCCACCGCTGCCCATGTCTACATGGGCGCCGAGGAAGAATTCGACAAGGAGAAACCGGATGAACTGGACGCTCGAAGTCGTCGTGGTCCCCGTCTCGGACGTGGACCACGCCAAGGCCTTCTACGCCGAGCAACTCGGCTTCACCGTGGACCACGACACGACGATCAGCGAGGGGAACCGCGTCGTCCAGCGGACGCCGCGTGGATCAGGCTGCTCGATCGTCGTCGGGGAGGGGGTCGTCCCGCACATGGCGCCGGGCTCGCTCCAGGGCCTGCAGCTGGTGGTGCCGGACATCCGGGTGGCGCACGTCCAGCTTGTCGAGCGAGGGGTGCAGGTCAGCGAGATCCAGGCGGTGGACGGGGATCCGGACCGGGTGGCCCGCGGCGGGGAGGCCGTCGACAACGTCGGGTTCGTCTTCTTCAACGACCCGGACGGCAACGGCTGGGCCGTGCAGCAGATCTCCGCCCGCGGCGAGTAGTCGCATGTTGCCCGCCCCGCAAGTCGTGATGGTCCGGCCGGGCGATGCAGCTGCGCTCACCCGAGCTTGAGATGGTACTCAAGGACCGTGATCGAGCTCCGGCGCTCATGACCATGAGCGCCGCGACACGTCCTGCTGGGCGGTAGCGTCATGTTGTGGTCAGAATCGTCGAGCTAGGCTACGACCCCGTCACGTGACCATCGAGGAGCTGTGGCTGCGGGCGATCGATGTTCAACCCGCTCCGCCCCCGGCCGTGGTCCTGATGACCGCTCTCGTCGCAGCGACGTTGGTGAGTTGGCAACGCAGTTGGTGTGCTAGGGGGTCAAGCTCAGTGGTGGCTGCGGCCGTCGTTGATCAGGGCCGTCGTTTGGGCCTGCGGGTCCCGCACATCAGTGCGGTGTCTCGATTATGGTGTGTGTGTGACCGCCGCAGCAGCTCCTGGACCACAGCCCGGCCGAAGCGGGCTGCCGTTCTCTGATGCGACCCCGGCCGAGGTGCGCGCCGCGCTGATCCCGGAGGAAGCTACCCAGTTCGACCAGCAATGGCGCGAGGTCATGGCGCGGGCTATCGAGAGACTGGATCTGGCCGAGGTGCTGGAGACGCTGGAGTCCTGGCGACGGGTGGCCCGGCTGACCGCCGCGGCCGGGCCCGAGGCGCACCGGGCGATGTGAAGGAAGTGGTGTCCCGATGGACGTTGATGACGAAGCCCGTATGATCGGCTGGCGGTAGCGCCGGATCCGTGAGGATCGGGACAAGTCGCTAAGGGTGATCGCCGAGTTGGCTGGCCGGAGCTGATTAGGAACCTGCACACCACGCTGGCCACCGGCACCGACCACGGCGAGCTGGTGGGGTGGTGCGGTTCGGGGAGGGCTGGCTGCGGCACGGCAGCCCGCTGAGCCTGTTCCTGGCTGATTTCTTCGGGGAGCTGCTGGATGAGGGTCTGATCGAGGTGGCCGATCCGTCACCGGAGGATGGTCTGTCGCGGGTGAGCCTGACCGAGGCGGGGATGAGCCTTTACGGCGCGCTGTGCAGGAAACAACGGGCCCCGCTGCCGCCTGTCGAACGCGGCACCCCGAGCACGCAGAGCCCGACATGAGCGGACGAGTTTCCGGCGAGGCGCGCACGGTGGTGACCATCGTGGTCAGGTACTGGCCGCCCTGACTCCCGGTGGCGAACTCGAGTTCATCACCACTGATCCCGGCCGGTCGCCGGTTGAGACACCCTCTGTCAACCCCTGGGCTTAGGCGGCGCGGCCGAGGGCGTGGTTGCGGTTGGCTTGGTGCACCTGCTCGTTGTAGAGGACGCCCTTGACCAGGCAGTGCCAGAGGATCTCCAGCCAGCGGTTGCGCAGGGCGGCGTGGTGGCTTTTCCCCGCGGCTCTTTTCTTATTGTAGAATTCGCGGGCCCACCGGCTTTGTGTGAGGCTGCAGAAGGCCCATTAGTGGACGGCGTCGCCGAGATAGCGGTTACGGGTCAGTCGGCGGGCGACGACGAAGTCGCTCTTGCCGGAGCGGCGGGTGACCGGAGCGCTGCCGGCGTAGCATTGCAGTGCGTTCGGTGAGTCGTATTGGTTGATGTGTTCGCCGATTTCGCCGGCGACCCGGGCGGCGAGACGATCACCTAGGCCAGGCATGCTCAGGTAGATCTCGCCGCCCGGGAACGCCTTCCCCGGGTCGGGGTCCCCCGCGGTGTGGCCGGTCCCAGGTCGTGGCCCGCCGAGCAGCAACTCGGCCATCCGGCGTTCCCAGCTGCGGCGGGCCTCGTACAGGGCGAGCAGCTGGGTGGCCGCGAGCCGGATACCGGCAGCCTTGGCCTGCACCAGAGGGTCCCCGGACGGGCAGGGCCGGACTGGCCAGGGCGGCAGCGACCCGGTCGGCGAACCGATCGGGCCAGCCATGGTGGTTCGCGTGGGCGAAGACGACGAGCTCGTCGCGAGTAGCTTCGGCCAGCTCAGGCCCCGTGGGCCAGTGGGCCAGCAGCCGCAACATGGTGGGCGCGCCGAGATCACCGGCAGCCAGGACCAGCGCGGCCGGATAGGTGATCTGCAGGTCAGCGCGCAGCCGGTTGAGCAACCGGACCTGGTCGCGAGCGGCGCGCTCATCGTCGCGGGCGATCGCGCGCAGCTCCCCGCCCAGCTCACCGTGAGCAACGAGCTGGCGCAACGTGGTGTGCCGGTCCAGCGCAAGCAGACAGCGCGCCGCGACCGCTCGGGGACACCACCCCGTCAGGCCCTGGTGGTGGCAACCTGCCGAGCGGTGCGGGCAAGGTCGGCGTAGTCGCTGCCGCGGCGGGACTCCAGCGCCTCAGCCAGCGGCGGGAGCCATATCTGCCGGGCAACTCCTGAGCGTGTCTGGGTGGTCGCCTTGATGGCCGACTCGGCCAGCCGGAGTGCCCCCGGTTCGCCGGTCATGACATGCAGCCTGGCCCGGGTGAGGTCAGCGGCGACACCTGTGCGCCGGTAAGCGCCGTAGGTCTGCGACGCCATGGTGACAGCCGCCTCAGCGGCGTCGAGCTGCCCGCAGTGCAGCCACGTCCGCCCCGTGATCAGGTCCATATCCGCCCGGGCGTGCGCGTCGGGTGGCGCCCATCCGTTCCGCGCCCGGCTCACGTGGTCCCGGGCACGGGTACGCACGGACGGGGAGTCGTCCAACCGGGACAGCGCAAGCGCACTCACCACCTCGACTTCGGCCCCGAGTACGGGCACCCGGGTATCGCCGCGTGGTGCGTCGAGTAGCCGCACGCTGCCGAACTGGAGCGCTTTCAGCGCGTCGTTGGGCCGTTCGCGTTGAATGAGCATCATCGCCGCGTGGCGCAGCGCGTGCGCCGCTTGGTAGGCGTCTCCTGCGTCGGTGGCCAGTTCCACCGCGCGAGCGAAGTGGTACAGGGCCCGGCCGGGTGCACCGCAGTCGTGGCAGCACCACGCCGTGGTGGTGTGCAGCTCGGCCAACTCGGCTTGCAAGGCGCGCCGGGTGTCCTCGGAGGTGTCCGCGGTGAGCCACTGGTCAGCCCAGTCGGTGAGCGCGACCGCGGCCCTGCCCTGCCCGCCGTAGGTGCGGGCCATAGTGCGCAGGTTCTCGCGGTGGCCGCGGAGGATCGCGAGGTCGACCGCG
>JBOHGM010000095.1:0-18170 GCA_050699435.1 Pseudonocardiaceae bacterium
GGTCGTCGTGCACCACCGAGTCCGAGGACAGGGGGTTGCCGAGCGGGTTCCAGCCCCCCAGGGCGGGCTGTGGGGCTTGGTAGCCGATCCAGGTCACCGTCGCCACCGACCCTCCGTCGCCGTACCGCCCCGACTCGTACTGTGCCTGCCTCTGCAACTGCTCCATGTCATGGTCATAGTCCTTGAGGCTGCCGTCGACGGTGCTGCCCAGGCCGGGGGTGAAGGCGGCGACGTGATCGGCGGTGTCCACGTCGCCCACCGCGACGGCGGCTTCGGCTCGCTCGCCGGACAGGTCGAGCAGCAGCAACTGCCGCTCGCCCGGCTGATCCAGCGTCTGCTCGATGAGGTCCAGCGACGCCAGCTTGGCGTTGACGTGCTCCAGCGCGGCATCGGCGTTGGTGAAGGTGCCGCCGAACCAGTTGTCGTCCAGATCGGCCTGCAGCCGGTCCCGCTCGTCCTCCAGCGCGGCACGCTCATCGTCGATTCTGGCCCGGTTGGCCTCGTCACGGACTGCGGCCGGGAGCCCGTCCAGATTGCCGAGGCCCCCCGGGTCGGAGTCGATCAGCGCTCGGCGCTCCTGCTCGGACAGCGCCGCCCACCAGCCGGCGTTGTCCCCTGGGGTCCCGTTCTCCGGCGGACTGATCGTGGACAGACCACCGGCACCCGCCCCAGTAGTCGACGCCCCGGCCAGGGTCGAGCCGGTGCCGTCGTCGATCTCCCCGCGGGCAGCCCGTTGCAGGACCGCGACGAAGTCCGCATCGACGTCGGCGGCGCGGCGCAGGATCTGCTCCAGCCGGTCGACGACCTCGTCGCGCACCATCGCGCGCTCCCGCAGCGCGTCCGGCTCCGCCGCCTCCGGTGGATGCACATCGGCCACCGTGCCTTCGTCGGCCACCGCGAACCCGTAGGCGCGGGCCAGGTCCACCGCCTCGCCGAGGGCACGCTGGATGGCGAGCACCGTGTCGGAGATCTCGCCGGTGGCGCGGCGCACTGCGGAGATCCCGGCGACGATGCGGCGAGCCCGCTCCGAGAGCGCAGCATGGGCAGCGGCGGCCGCCGACGCCGCCTCGCCGGTCCAGCCGTGCGGTGCGCTGGCCGCCGCGAGCTCGTCGTCAAGGCCGATCAACGCATCGCGTCGCCGCCCCAGGGCGTCGACGGCGCTGTCCAGCTCGTCGGACCGCCAGGTGCGAATGTCACCGATGCCGACCATCTACCGCCCCCTGTCCGGGCCGCTCTGGAAGCGCTCCGCGCCGTGCGCGTCGCTCGTCTCGTAGCTGGTGGCGCTGTCGGTGAGCCGGTGCGCGTGGGCTGCGACCTCCGCGCTCCAGGCCGAGATCGCGGAATTCCACGCCGCCGCCAGCTCGGCGGCCGCGGTGGCCGACCGCGTCCCCGACAGCGCCTGACCGATCGTAGTGGCCACCGAACCCAGCCCGAGCCCCCGCGCCCCGTCGGCGGCCGCGGTGGCCTGGCCGGCCGCCGCCCGGATCCCCTCCGCGACTGCCGTGAAGCCAGGGCCTGTCATGCTCCGCATCACCCCCCGCCGACACCTCGTCCGGTGATCATACGCACTTGCTCACCCGTTTCGGTCAGCCGCGTCATCATAGGTGCCCGGCCCCGGTCTCCAACCGGGACACGGTGGGTAGAGACAGCCCCGCGGGTGCTGGGTCCAGGACCTCAGCGCCGCGGAACTGGCCGTCGGGGTGGTAGTACATGGCGACGACCGCGACCAGGTCGATCACTGGGTGAACCCGAAACCAGTAGACATCAGCCATCCGGTCGGGAGGGTGCGTACGGCCCATGGATCGCCGCCCGCACCAAGGAAGCTGTACTGGGCTAACGTCACCGGTGATGCTGATCAACCTGTACTCGGACACTCAGACTCGGCCGGTCGAGGCCATGCGCGCGACGATGGCAGCCGCCGAGGTGGGAGACGAGCAGCGCGGTGAGGACCCCACCGTCACCGCCTTGTGTGAGCGCGTCGCCGAGTTGCTCGGCAAGGCGGCCGCGGTATTTCTGCCCACGGGCACGATGTGCAATGAGATCGCTATCCGGCTGCACACCCGGCCCGGCGACGCCGTGCACCTGCACCCCACATCCCATCCGATCGTTGCCGAGGCGGGTGGCCCGGCTGCACTGTCCGGTGCAGTGCTCACCCCGGTGCCCGGTGAGGGCGGCATGTTCACCGGCGCCGCGCTGGAGGCGGCACTGTTCCAAGCCGGGAACCGTTACCAGCCGCGTTCCCGGCTGGTGTCGGTGGAGCAGACCACCAACCTGGCCGGCGGGCGGGTGTGGCCGCTGGAGCAACTTCGCGGGGTGCTGGAGGTCGCCGAGCGGCACCGACTGCGCACGCACCTGGATGGAGCCCGGCTGATGAACGCCGTGGTTGCCTCAGGAGTACCGGCCACGGAGTGGGCCCGCGGGTTCGACACGGCGTGGATCGACTTCACGAAGGGACTGGGGGCGCCGTTGGGTGCCGTGCTGGCCGGCTCGGCTGAGCTGATCGAGGAGGCTTGGCGCCACAAGCAGATGATGGGCGGGGCGCTGCGCCAGGCCGGCATCGTCGCGGCCGGTTGCCGGTGGGCGCTGGAGCACCACGTCGACCGGCTCGCCGAGGACCACGCCACTGCCCGGATCCTTGCCGAGAAGCTCTCCGGTCTGCCTGGCGTCACCCTCGACAGGGACACCGTCGAGACCAACATCGTGGTGTTCCGGCTGGCCGACGCCCCCGTGTTCTGCGCCCGGCTGGAAGCCGAGCACGGGGTACGGATGGGTGCCCTGGGACCTGACGTGGTCCGCGCCGTGACCCACCATGACGTCGACACCGCCGACGTGCACCGCGCGATGGACGCAGCGTCGGCGGTACTCACAGCAGCACAGTGAGCCGAGCTGCGCTCAGCGGGCCCATATTCCGAACTCCTGCTCAGGAGATCCGCGCTCACGATCAATCGCAGGAGGGACTGACCTGGACGCTCGAGCACGGGCCGGTACTGCCAGATCTCTCCGCGACGCACCCGCGAAGAGTGCCAGAAGCCCAGCCACCCCGAGGTCGAGGGTTGGGGGCGACGGCGGCCAGCAGCACGACCGCGGCGGTGCAGACCGTGCGCACCGCGGCGACCATGCCCGAGCCGGTGGTCATCGCGAACCTGGGTGTGCATCGGCGGGCAGGTGGCAGCCGGTGCTGACCAGCAGCACGGTGTTGGCTGCGGTGCCGAACAGGTATTTCGCGCCGTACGGGTCGAACCCGGTGATCTCGTGATCGCTCGGCCGGTCCACGATCGCCTGCGGTGGCCCGAAACCGTACTCGCCGGTCACCTCGGCGACGATCTGCACTGCATCGTCCCACCGCGCATCGGGCAGGTTCCCCTCCGACGTCCAGCGGTCCAGGGTCAGGCTCTGCCCGCCAACGTGGGGGAAATCCGCGCAGCCCGCGCCGCCGAAGTTCTCGTCGTTGATCCACTGCAGTGGCCCGACCTCGGTGGAGAGCCGGTCGCGGAGCCGGGCCTGCATCTGTTCGTAGGTCGCCCTGATCTCTTCGATGGTCGGGCGTTGCGCGAGTGTCGCCAGCTTCTCGTCCATGTTTTCCTGCTCCGATCCGCCGAAGGTGCAGCCCGCCGCCAGCACCGCACAAGTCAGCGCGATCACCAGCCGCCTCATCAGTAGGTCCCCGGGACCGGCCAGGACGTGATGTCACCCAGCCCGCGTCCGTCGTCTTCGACCCGTCGGTCAGGTAAACCGGCGACCACCACGCTCATGTTGTACTGGCTGGTGGAGTCTTGGGCCAGGTAGGCGCTGTGCCCGGTCGACTCGGCGAGCCGACGACCGTCCGGCAGTGTCTCAGCTCGCGCCGACAATCCCGTCACACCGTCGACGTACGTTGGGTCGATGCCGAACTGGCCGGCGTCGGCGACGATGTCGTTGCGCGCCTCGATCCGGTAGATGTGCCCCTCCGCAACCTGGATTTCCGAACTGTGCGAGGCACCGAGCCCTGGTGAGCCGAAGAACACCGCATCGTCCACCCCGGTCTGTTCCTGCAGCGCGAAGCCGGTGGTGGTGGACCCGTAGGAGTGGCCCAGCGCAGTCAGATGCGGGTCGGTGGTGCGGGAGGCGTCGATGCCCCGATAGAACTCCGCCAGATCGGCCCCGCCGGCCTTGGCCAGGTCGTCGTGCACCACCGAGTCCGAGGACAGGGGGTTGCCGAGCGGGTTCCAGCCCCCCAGGGCGGGCTGTGGGGCTTGGTAGCCGATCCAGGTCACCGTCGCCACCGACCCTCCGTCGCCGTACCGTCGGGATTCCGTCTCCGCCTGCTGCCTGAGCAGTTCCATATCTTTGTCGTAGCCCTCCAGGCTGCCGTCGACGGTGCTGCCCAGGCCGGGGGTGAAGGCGGCGACGTGATCGGCGGTGTCCACGTCGCCCACCGCGACGGCGGCTTCGGCCCGCTCGCCGGACAGGTCCAGCAGCAGCAACTGCCGGCCGCCCGGCTGATCCAGCGTCTGCTCGATGCGGTCCAGGGCGGCCAGCTTGGCGTTGAGGTGCTCCAGCGCGGCGTCGGCGTTGGTGAAGGTGCCGCCGAACCAGTTGTCGTCCAGGTCGGCCTGTAGCCGGTCCCGTTCGGTCTCCAGCGCGGCGCGCTCGTCGTCGATTCTGGCCCGGTTGGCCTCGTCACGGACCGTGGCCGGGAGCCCGTCCAGATTGCCGAGCGCCCCGGGGTCGGAGTCGATCAGCGCTTGGCGCTCGTCCTCGGACAGCGCCGACCACCAGCCGGCGTTGTCCCCTGGGGTCCCGTTCTCCGGCGGACCGATCGTGGACAGACCACCGGCCCCCTGGCCAGTCGCCGAGGCTCCGGCCAGCGACGACCCACTGCCGTCGTCAATCTCACCGCGAGCCGCCCGGCCGAGGACGGCCGCGAAATCGGCGTCAACGTCCTCCGCCCGGCGCAGGATCTGCTCCAGCCGATCGACGACCTCATCCCGCACGATCCTGCGTTCCCGCGCCACCTCCTCGGCCTGCACCGGGTCGGCGATGGTGGGCGGGTGCACATCGGTCACGGTGCCGTCGTCGGCCACCGCGAACCCGTACGCGCGGGCCAGGTCCACCGCCTCGCCGAGGGCGCGCTGAATGGCGAGCACCGTGTCGGAGATCTCGCCGGTGGCGCGGCGGACCGCCGAGACTCCGGCGACGATCCGGCGGGCGCGTTCCGACAGGGTGTCGTGCGAGGCGGCTGCGGCGTTGGCGGCCGCGCCGATCCAGCCGTCCGGTGCCCTGGCTCCCGCGAGCTCGTCGTCGAGCCCGATCAACGTGTCCCGGCGGATCGTCAGAGCGTCGAAGGCACCGTCCAGCTCGCCGGGCCGCCAGGTCCTGATGTCGGCGATGCTGACCATCTACAGCGCCCTGTTCGAGCCGCGGAACCGGTCCGCGGCCTGCGCATCGTTGGTCTGGTAGGTGGTGGCGCTGTCGGTGAGCCGTTGCGCGTGGTCGGCCACATCGGTGCTCCACGTCGAGATCGCGGTGTCCCACGCGGTGGACAGCTCGGCCGCCGCGGTGGCCGAGCGGGTGCCGCGCAGTGCCTGACCGATCGTGGTGGCGACCGCGCCGAGTTCGAGCGCCCGTGCGCCCTCACCGGCCGCCGCGGCCTGGCTCGCGGCCGCCCGGATCCCGTCAGCGGTGGCCGTGAAGCCCGGACTCGCCATGCTTAGCCTCACTCCCCACCGGCGCCCCGTCCGATGATCGTACGACGCCTGTTCGTTTCGGTCAGCCTGTCTCGATCTTCCCCTCCGCGATCAACTGCTACATGACTGCTACGATCGTCGCATGTCCGAGGTCGCGTCCCGGGAGCTGCGCAACGACACGGCAGGCGTGCTGCGCCGCGTCCAGGCCGGCGAGGAGATCATGGTGACCGTCAACGGCAAGCCGGTCGCCCAGCTCGTGCCGCTGCAGCAGACTCGCCGCCGCTGGCTTCCCCGGTCCGAACTGGCCCGCCGGCTTCGGGTGGCGCAGGCCGATCCCGGCTTACGCGACGACCTCGCCGGCCTAGCGGGCGACACCACCGACGAGCTTGGGCCCATCCGTTGACCGGACCATCGCGCGGGCTGCTCGACACGAGTGTCTTCATCGCCGCCGAGAACGCTCGATCGCTCAACGAGGACTTGCTGCCGGCGGAGTCGGCGATTTCCGTCGTCACGCTGGCCGAACTGCACGCCGGTGTTCTCGCGGCCCGGGACACCGAGACGCGTGCGGTGCGGATAGCCACCCTCGACGCGCTATCGGACGTCCAGCTGATCCCGATGGACGAGGGCGCTGCGGTGACCTGGGCCCGCATGAGGGTGCACTTGGCGGAGGCCGGTCGCCGGGTAGGAGTCAACGACCTGTGGATCGCCGCCTCCGCAGCGGCGCATCACCTGCCCGTGATCACTCAGGACAACAACTTCGACGTCCTGGACGGCGTGGCCGGGTTGGCCATTGTCCGGGTGTGAACACCTCTGCACCAAACAGGGCGACACGCTGTTATCAGAGGTCAATCGTGCGGTAGGTGTGCTGCCGTGGCTTTGTGAGGTTCGGGCACTCAGCCCGTCCTCACATGCCAATGAGCGGAGGTGGCGACAAGTTTCCTTGCTCGTGTCAGCCACCAGGAGTCGGTTCAAAACGGTCCCCGGGGGGTGAAGACGATGTCGGCTCTGTTGACATGGCCCATGATTCCTCGACAGAGCCGAAGGCGCGGTGCGCGGCTCATCACGCCGTGAGTGCGGACCTGACGCTGTGCCGGGGATCTTGGGTGAGGACTTCGAGCACCGCTGTAACCGCCGCCCGCGTGGGGTCGGTGACTCGGGCGACGGCGTGTGCGAGTGTCCGCCGAACCCGAAAGTCGTGGTTCGGTGGCGAGCCGAAGCAGGAGCTCCCGGTACCGCTCGGACTCGCTCAGGCACAGCAGCACGCTCGCCTGTCGGACAACGGACTGCTGGTGTCCCGCGAGAAGATTGGCGTCGATCACTCGCCTGATTTCGTCGGGGAGTCCGGTGAGACCGAGGCGGCGAAGTGGACGTCCTGCGGGTCGCTGCTCCGGAGAAGGCTCACGGCTTGGTCACGCACCCACTCCTGCGCATCGGTCGTGGCCGCCGATGCGTGAGCAAGACGGAGTCCGCGCCCTCGCAGTGATGCCGATCCCATGTTGACCTTGAACGCACTCAGGGGGTGCGGCTCGCTGGTCAACTCGTCCAGGTGACTGCCGTCGTGATCTCCGGTCACGAAGGCCTTGGCGAGCGCGAACGTCTCGGCCTTCACGGCTGGCTCTTGCTCCAGCGCAAGACTGCTAGCGGCCGTCAGAGCGTCCTGCCGGTTAGACGCTGCCTCGCGGGCGTCAGCGGCGACCGTCATGAACTTCTCCAAGCATGCTCGTGTCTGCTCGCGCGGCAGCGTGCTGGCGAGATAGGCGTCGCGCACCATCGAGGTTCCGAAGCTGACGTGCGTCGGATCTGGATCGGGACGCTCCAGGATGCACGACCGAGCCTCCTGGGCGCGCTCGGCGAACGAGCGGGTGTTCCGGGTCCAAATCGCTCAACACGACATCAGCCAAGTAGCGCCCCTGTTCTGCCATTTCGACCACCCTGCCCCGCAGCGAAGACCGATTGGCTTCGGACAAGGCCGCCGCCGAGTCAGACGGCAGGTCGCCGACGCGACCTGATAGAAGAACGAGCACCTCATCTCGAACGAGGATCTTCTGCGCCAGCTGGACATCGTAGTGGGCCAAGTCGAGAAGTCGGGTGAGAGCCGCGACGGCGAGCTCGGGGTGGGTGAACGCGATCTGGGCGCATGCTTTGGCGTGCTGGTCATCGGTGTGGCGGTAGCGATTCGGCTCTCGGGCGACGTTAGTGGCGAGCAGCTCGAGAACGGCGGCCGCATGCTCTGCCGTGCCCCGGGCCGCCAGGTCGCAGGCGCTCTCGGTGGCGCGCAGCGTCAGGGCGTGCGTCGGTGAGTCGACCAGTTCCCCTGCTCGTCCTCGCGCCGCGAGATCGGTCAACTGCTCGAGCAACGTGGCGGCTGTCTTGTCGTCGAGCAGGTCGGCCTGCGCTGAGGCTTGGGCGGCTCGCGTGCGCAGCACCCACCACGGCTCGTCCGCCAACGCGCCGACCGGCAGCAACAAGTCGCCAACTTCGCCGGCAAGCTCGGTCACCTTCCTCGCCTGTCCGGCACGCTGGTAGAACACGGCGGCGAGAGCGGGCTCCCGGTTGTTTCGGTAGATGTCGCCGAGGAACTTGGCAGCGTCGGACTCCTGAGCCCAGCTGCCGGTCACGACACCGTCGATGAGCCAGCGCCGCGCCCACAACGTGGCCTCGATCACCTTGCCGCCGACGACTGCAGCCATCGCCGCCTCGCTCGGCTCGCGCACACGGTCCAAGAGATGACCGGAGGCGGTGGCGCGAAGCGCCTGCGCGAGCCGGTGTTCGTCATCGAGGTTTGTGGTCCACGGCCCGTACTGGACGTTCAAAGATCGAATCGCGTACAGCCAGTTCGCGGCGTCATCGCTGAGCCCAGCGTGGATGGCGTCGTGGACCGCATCCCGCCACGCCTCGAGCGCTTCCTCGGCGCGCCCCTCAAGGCAGCACCGTCGCGCCTCCCTCGCGCTGATCAACGCCCCTTGGGCACCCGGCATCACGTGACGCCTCGCGGCTTTCAGCAGTTCCCGGCGCTCATGCTGGTCATACTCGGCGCGCACCAGTCGCAGCCGCACCACCAGGTCCGCGTTGTCCGTCTCCTGCTCACCTGCGCTGTCGATGGCCTGCCGCAGGAGCGCATCCAGTTCCGCCAGACGCTCAGGCTCGGTCGCAAACAGGTCCTCAGCCAGCAGCAAAACCAGCAACGGCTGGTATGCGGGCTCCGTCTCGATGCCCGACGTAAAGACTTTCCACAGGTTGTCCGGGGAACCGAGGGGACGCAGCGTGTCGTCGACCGCCGCTCGCAGCAGCTCGATGTGGCGCCTGCGGGTTTGTGCTGCGGGAGACCGCGGCTCGGCTCCCCGGTCGAGCTCCTGCATCCGGTGGGCGAGTACGCGAGCCTCGTCGCGGTCGCCGCAGTACAGGGCTGCTACGGCGAGCTCCCCGGCGAGCGCGATCGCGTCGTCGATCAGTCGCGCCTCGTGGAGCGCGTCCAGCTGACGTCGACGCAGCACGAGGGCATGACCGCGGAACCCAGCGCCATGCAGGCGCTCGGCCAGGGTCCCGTAGAGCTGGGCTGCGCCGCCGGGATTCTCAGCGCGCTTGCTCTCAGCGTCCCGCAGGTGGGGCGTGACATCCGGAGTATTGAGAGGACCCAACAGAATGCGTTCGGCTTGTTCTTGCCGATCCGGGGGCGGCGCAGGCACCCCGGGCAGCGGGGCTCCGGTGCAAAAGACCTCGGCAGTCTCACGCGTCCAGAACCGGGCAACGACATCCGCCAGGTAGCGGAGGTGGTCGTTGATCTGTTCGCTGCCCCACAGGTCGAGATTGAGGCCGGGATGATCATCTTGCAGTGTGGCCAATTCGTCGGCGAACTGGGTAGCCCGCGTCGCGGCGGACGTGGCGACGATGAATCGATATGCCCCGAACAGGCGCCTGCCCTGCGCGAACGTCTCGACGGCGCCACGGAGGTCTGCAGCGGTGAACGACTGGTAATCCTTGCACTGGATGACCGTGTATCGACCGTCCGGCTCTCGACCGGCCAGGTCGATGCCGTGCTGTGCCTGCCCCTGAACGCCGTAGCGTCGCACCTTGACACCCCGCAGGCCCAGCACGCTCCTCGATACGGCCAGCACGAGCTTCTCAAACGGGTCCCAACCGATGCTGAGGTCGAGGTCCTCCCCCGCCGGGCGCATCGCTGGGGTGCCTGGCTCGACTGGCGAGGCCAGACCTGCGTCCTCGGCGACGGTGACCCAGACCGGCTCGTCGGCGCTCTCCGGCTGTGCTCGCGCCAGCTCCGGCGGATCCGGCTGGCCCGGAAGATTTGTCTTCTGGTCGTCTTGCGCCACAGGTGGAAGTCTGTCTTATCCCACCGACGGCGACTGGCCACGTGCCATCCGTGTCAGTTGGTGCAGCGCCAGCAACCGCTCCGGCCACGACTGCTAGCGCAGCCCTCTGGCCGAGGATCTTGTATCAGGTGGAGGCACGCTCTTGTGTCGGCGTCCCCGATCCTGCCTACCAGTCTCTAAGTAGCCGCTGACCGGACGTCTTGCGGTGCTGGTCGTATGGTTTGTTGAGCTGGGAACGTCGGCTTGGCAGCAGGCATTAGTCTGGTCGGCGATGAACGTCGAGCCGGTCATCTGCGCCTGCGGCAACCCGGTCAGTGGTGGCAGGGACCACGTCGCCGCGGTGCTGTACGGTCCGATGTGCGACGCCTGCATCAAGATCTTCCACCACCAGGCCGGCTGGCTGTGTGACCGGTGCATCCACATGATGAACGCCGAGTACCCCGGCGTCCGGTTCGCCCTGGGCAACCAGCATCCGCTGGTCCACTCGCACGTTCTGGACACCTGCGTCGACCGGGCGATACTGCCCTTCCTGGAAGGGTTCAACCAGAATGTCGCACCCACCTTCTCGTCCTGTCAGGGCGTGGACATGCTGCCCGGTCGGCCGGGCAGATGGGCGCAAGAGCCGTTCATCATGGTCGACGGCCAACACCAGCCCGCCGTGACAGCCTGGGCGGAGCGCACCGCGGACCGCTACCGAATCTCGGCGGTCCACGTGCGCAGCGAAGGCGGTCCGTTCCACAGCGTGTCCGTGGATTTCGCCGACACCCCCATGACCTGGCTGGGCTGAGCGCTGAACTGTCGTCGAGCTCCGAGTTTCTCGCGCTGGGATCAGGCGACCCGGTGGTACTCCGGTGGCGAGCCCACCACGCCTCGAACGGCTCGGCCGCGTCACGCGCCGCCTGGTACCGGCCTGACTCAGCCGGGTCGACCACGATGGCGCCGAGGAAGTGGCCGTCGTCGTAGTGCATCCGCACTGGACGCTCGTGATCCGTTGTTCAGCCCGGGGGACCGGTTTCCGCTCGGCCCGCCGCGCGGGATCATGGACGACTGCCAGGAGGGGCCGAGTGGCCCGGCCACCCGCCCGTTCTCGCTGCGGCACGTGGTGGCCGGTGCCCGGCTCGACACCCCACCGGCCTGGCGTTATACCTACTGCCCGCATCGGCAGATCGCCCTGGTGTACGACGAGCACGGTGTGCTGGTCCCGCTGCTGCGACACACTCAGCCTGGTCCGACGCCGGGTTCGACGTCGGGAGGCGGCGACGGGCAAGGGCCGAACCCACCACCGGAAGAGGTCGGCAATCCCGACTACCAGACGACATGACCGTCCTGGTCCTGGCCCGTGATCTCGACCCGCAGACGGACCGGGTGGTGGAGGCGCTGGGCGAGCGCGGGGTGCCGGTGTTCCGCACCGACCTCGCCGCCTTCCCACAAGCGTTGACCGTGGACGCCAGGCTCGGCCCGCACGGCTGGGACGGGGTGCTGGCCACCGAGCATCGCCAGGTACGGCTGGGCGACATCCGGTCGGTCTGGTATCGCCACCCATCGCATTTCGTGTTGCCTGACGGCATGTCCGGGCCGGAACGTCGGCACGCCGCCGCCGAGGCCCGCTGCGGGGTGGCGGGGGTGCTGTCCAGCCTGGACGCACTGTGGGTGAACTACCCGGCGCGGGAGTCCGATGCCCTCAAGCCGCGCCAACTCCACGTGGCCCGCCAGTGTGGACTGAGCGTGCCCGACTCGCTGATCACCAACCGACCCGACGCGGTCCGGGACTTCGCCGGCGGCATCAGCGGGGCGCTGGCGAGCAAGACCCTGGCCGCTGCGCTGCTGGTCGAGGCAGGTCGCCTGCAGATGGCCTACACCCGCCACGTCGAGCCCGGCGAGTTGCACGACTTGGCCGGAGTGGACACCACCGTGCATTTCTTCCAGCCGTTCTTGCCGAAGTTGTGGGAAGCCCGCGTCACAGTGGTCGGGGAGCAGGTGTTCGCGGCGGCGATCCACGCCGGCTCCGACGCCGCTCGGGTGGACTTCCGGGCCGACTACGACAACCTCGACTACGCCGTGGTCGAGCCGCCCGAACCGGTAAACGCCGGGATGCTGGCATTCATGAGGACCTTCGGCCTGTCGTTCGGCGTGTTCGATTTCGCGGTCACCCCGACCCAGGAGTGGACCCATGTTCGAATGCAAACCCTTCGGCGCCTACTTCTGGCTCGTGAAGAAGCGCTGGACCTGCCGATCACCTCGGCCCTGGCCGACTTGCTCGCGCAGGGAGCGACCGGATGAGCTACCCCACCGATCTCAGCCCGGGGGAGCGGGAGCTGGCGCAGGCGCGGCTGCGGGAGCTGGCCGAGAGGTTCACCGCGGACGGGATACTGCGCACCCCGCAGTGGCGAGACGTGTTCGAACGCACCTGGCGCCATCCCTATGTGCCGTCCTTCTACCCCACACTCGACGGGCCGTGCCTGCTCTCGATCGACCCGCGGCGCCGGGACGACTGGCTGGCGGCGGTCTACAGCGACCAGACCCTGATCACCAAGGTGGTGCAGGTGCCGATGTCACCGGCGTTGCGGCCGGGTAGCTACCCGGTGTACACGAGCTCCTCCACGATGCCTTCGCTGGTGCTGCGCATGCTGGAGGCGTTGGACGTCCATGACGGGTATCGGGTCCTGGAGATCGGCACCGGCACCGGCTACAACGCCGCCCTGCTGTGTGCACGGCTCGGCAGCGAGCACGTGACCAGCGTGGACATCGACCCCGAGCTCATCGAGCTGGCCGCCGAACGGCTGGCCGCCAACGGCTATACGCCCACGCTGGCCGCGGTGGACGGGGCGGCCGGCTACCCGCCCGGTGCACCCTACGACCGGATCATCGCCACCTGCGCCGTGCCCGCCATTCCGCCCGCCTGGCTGGCGCAGGCCGAGCCGGGAGGGGTGATTCTGGCCGATGTGCACGGCCCGATCGGGGGCACCCTGGCCCGGCTGACCATCAACCCCGACGGAGTAGCTACCGGACGGTTCCTGCCTGACTGGGCCGGATTCATGTGGCTGCGGCACACCCCCGGTGTTCCGGCGCCACCACCGCAACGCTGGGTGGACGACGAACCCGTGGAATCGGTCAGCGCCGTCGACCCGGCACTGGTGTCGTCGGATGGCTTGTTCGGATTCGTCGCCCAATGGCACCTCCCGGACGTCACCTGGGGCCCCGCCACCGAGCACGGCGAGGCTGCCATCCACCTGTGGGCACCCGATGGCTCCCGCGCCGCGGTGCGCACCACCCGCACCAACGGCGCCTTCCCGGTCAGCCAGGTAGGTCCGCGCCGACTCTGGGATCGGGTCGAGGAAGCCCACACCTTCTGGCAACGCGCCGGGCGTCCCCGCTACGAGCAGTTCGGCATCACCGCCACCACCACCAGCCAATACATCTGGTACCAGCATCCCGACAGCGAACACCGCTGGCCACTACCCCTCCCGGCCGACCCTGGCGGACCGAACCCAGCCGCTGACGAGCGACCAGGGTGAGCACCGCGCCCGGCAATGCCGATCCGGCCAAGCGGAGTACCGCAATCTTCTCAAACATGAGCGTCACCCGGCAATCCGTGCTCGGACGAGAGGGGAAGGAACCGATCGGCGATGACCGCGCACTTGGTGTACTCGGTTTTTGCTGCGTCGCCGAGCGGTTACGGTTCGGCTAGACCTGGGAGAGGGGTGGAGGAAGGGCCGATGGCAGACGCCGGATGGGCACAGAACGAGGCGCTGGTGAGTTTGCTGGCGCGGGCGCAGTGGAGTCCGGAGAACCTGGGGATGCGGCTCAATGCGCTGGCCGCGAAGCTGGGGTTACGCGCACGCCTGCACCCCAAGTCCCCGGTGCGCTGGGTCCGCACCAACGCCAGCCACCCGGAGCTGTGCGTGCCTCGGGAGCCGTGGCCGGCGCTGGTGTGCCTGCTGCTGCACCAGCAGCTGAACGAGCCGGTGAGCCCCGAGATGCTGGGCTGGCCGGCGAACCGGGGATTGCGCTACGTCGCGGCCAACGACGGGCTCAGCCAGCCCTGGGACGGCGCCGGGGCGATAGCGGCGCTGGGTGAAGTCGTGGATGCTGACAGTATGGAGCGGCGGCACTTCATGACGGTGACCGGGCTGACGTTGACCGCCACCGCGCACCAGTGGCTGGGCGACCCGGCCCGGGTGGCCGCGGCGGTGGCGGGCAAGCGGGTCAACCACGCGCTGGTGGACAACCTGGAGCAGGTGGCGCAGGCCCGGCGGCTGATGGACGATGCGGTGGGCGGCGGGGGCCTGCTGCCCGCGGTCCGGGAGGACTTGCGGCTGGTGGTGGCCATGCTGCGTAACTCCGCCTACACCGAACAGGTCGGTAAGCGGCTGCACGCGGTGGCTGCCGAGTTCGGGCGGTTGGCCGGGTGGCTGGCCTTCGACTCCGGCCGGCCGGCGATCGCGCAGCGCTACTTCCTGGCCGCCCTGCGCGCCGCGCACGTCAGCGGGGACCGGGCCGTAGGAGCCAACATTCTCGGCTTCATGAGCGCCCAAGCTACCTTCTCCGAGCAGCCTAAAGATGCAGTGCCGCTCGCCGAGGCCGCACTTAAAGGCGCTCGTGAGCTGACTCCCGGTGTCGAGGGCGCCACCTGGGCCCGGTTGGCCCGCGGGGCCGCCTACGCCGGGGAGTTCACGACCTGGAGGCGTGCGCAGGACCGCGCCTTCGACCTGCTCGCCCGGTCGGTGCCGGAGAACGAGCCACCGTGGATCTATTTCTTCACAGAGCAACACACCCACGGCCTCGCGGGTCAGGCACTAATGGCACTGGACAGGCCCCGGCAGGCCGAACCGCACTTCCGCGACGCCCTCGCCTTGCTCGATCCTGGCTTTACCCGCGAGCGTGCCGAATGGTTGTGCTGGCTGGCCACCGCCCGGGTCAGGGCCGGTTCCGTCGAGCAGGGGTGTGCCACCGCCAGGGAAGCGGCCACCGTGATCCGGCGACTGGACTCGCCCCGGGTGCAGCGCCAGCTCGCCGAGTTCCGCCAGGCGGCCGCGCCGTACGCGGGCTCCATCGCCGTGCGTGAGTTCGACGCCGACTACTGCGACCTGCTGCCCCGGAACTGATCACTCAGCGTCAGCGGTTATGGGTGTCAGTGGCCAGACGTGAGCACTGTGGGGTGAGTCGAGCCAGATCCATTGCCGCTCGGCGGTGACCGTGAGCCCGAAGCGATCCCACTCGGGCCGTCCGAGGTCGCGCCAGAGTCGGTAGCCGTGTTCGACGGCTCGCCACAGCCTGGTCGTCCCGGCTTCCCATACCTGCCTCGTCCCGCTGTCGTCGGCTTGGCCACGCACTTCACACCAGGAGCCGTCCGCGCCGGTGAGTACGACGCCTGTGGGGCCGTCGTCGACGGTGTGCGCGTAACCGATCTCGCCCGGAAACGCGAGTTGTGCGAGGAACCATGCCACAAGGTTGTCCCAGGGGTGAAGTTGATCCAGGTCGGTGCGACGGCACGTCGCGTGAGCCCGATCGCGGTGCACCGGGCGGGCCGGTGACGCGGCATGCGGGGAACGCATTGCCATGAACCCGGCCCAGCTCCGGTCGAAACGCCCTTCCGCTCGGTCGGCGAATCGTTTCAGCAGGACGAGGTTGCCAGCATGGACTGACAGTTTGAGGTCAGCCAGGATCAGCCCGCCCATACGAGTCTGGTCAAGCCACGCCGGGGGTATAGCGGGCACCGAGCAGGTGGCAACAATCCGGTCGAACGGGGCGTGCTCGGGCAGGCCACTGGTCCCGTCGGCGACCACGAGGGTGGGCCGGTAGCCGATGCCGGCGAGCCGCGCCCTGGCGAGGTCAACCAGCTCGCGATCGATGTCGATGGAGAAGACATGTTGGGCGCCGAGCCGATGGGCCAGCAGCGCCGCGTTGTATCCGGTGCCGGTGCCGATCTCCAGCACGTCGTGGCCGTCGCGCACGTCCAGCGACTCAAGCATGCGGGTCATCAGCCCCGGAGTGCTGGTGGAGGACAGCCCCACGACGGCGGTGCCCCACGAGCCGGTGCCTTCGCCGATCTTGGTGAACAGGCCCCGGTTGGCATAGACCTGTTCCTGCCAGGCTGGGTCGGTCGCGTCGCGGGTGAGCCACGCGCCCATGCCTGGGTCCTGTTCGTAATACACCGGGACAAGTGCGTGCCGGGGCACTGCGCGGACCGCAACGATCCATTCCGAGGCATGCAACTTGCCGAGGGCGACCAGCTCGTCTGCGAGCCTCGCCGCCTGGTCGGTCCAGTCGGTCACCGGGTCTCCTCGGCGAGCAGATCGGCGAGAACGGCCGTCAGCGGCAGATCGGTGTGGTCTTCCAGAAAGCCGAATTGACCACCGGGATTCACCTCCAGAAAGACCCATTCCTCGGCGGGCGTGATCACGAAGTCGAACGCGCCGTATACCAGGTCCAGCTCGCGCATGACGGCACGAATACCGCGCTCCACGTCGGTGGGAAGCGGGATCGGTTCGTAGCTGAGCGCGTCGTAATCGGCCCGCCAGTCGATGTAGGCGGCCCTGCTGTGCGCACGAATCGCTACCCCAAACATCTGTGCGCCGATCACGATGACCCGGGCTTCTTCCCGCTTCGCCGCCCACTGCTGCACCAGGTGGGTGGTCAGCTCGATACCCCGCAGATCCTTGAGGTCAGCATCGGTCAACCGTTGGGTCAGCGCGACCCGGCGCCCACCCTGCTCGCAGATCGCGGACGCGCCGAGCATCTTGGTCACCACCCCTTCAGGGCCTGATCGCGCCGCGAACCGGCGCGTCGCCGCGGCCCGGTTGGTGACCAGCGTCGGTGTCACACTCAGACCCGCCCGCGCGGCCGCAACCAGCTGGCGTGGCTTGAACCCCGCGTCCGCGTGCCGGCCGGGATGGTTGACCCAGCGCACCGGCAGCGAGCCCAGCACACCACCTAAGCCGAGCTTGGCCTCGTGCTGGGCGTGCTGCCGTTCGGTGCTGCTCATCGCTGCCGGGAACTGGAAGCTGGACGGGTTCCTGTACCAGATGGATCGCAGCCCGTCCAGCGTCACCTCACGGTACGGCGTCGCCAGCCGACCCACCCACCGGCCATCCCGGAGTTCGGCCTCGACGCTGAGCCGCTGCGGAAACCAGCTCAGGTCGACCCGGAACACCGGCACGGCCCGGTCGGTGAGTGCCCGCACCATCCGGTCGGCGCTGATGTCCCGCTCGGTGGCCAGGATCAGCACCGTCACGGTTGGAACGGCTCGTCGGGAGCATAGTCGTTGTTCCAGTCCTCCGAAGAGGGCGGGTCCTCACCGTCCACTTTCTGGGTGGTCGGCGCGGTCGGTGGCCCGGCGGCCAAGTCGATCAGGGCAACCCCGTCGGGACCAGTAGCGAGCTGGCGCTTGTGGTCATAGCCCCACGACAGCCACTGCCCGGACGGGATCAGCACCGGCCCCATCCGCCGCAATCCCCAGGTCCGCACGCCAGGTGGCGAGGGCTCATCCCAGCACAGCGGCGCGGTGTCCGGCCGTCCCAGCGCAAACTGCTCGCCGGCCGGAGCCAGCGGATCATCGAACCCTGTCCGCATCATGCCCACCCCTTCTCGTGTATGCCGCAGGCCGGCTATGCGCTTTCCTGCGTGCGGTGCTGACGCCGCCACCGTTGCCCGGCATGGCGGACCTCGGCGAGATCGGCCCACCCGGTTGGCGACACCGGGATCGTGTCCACCACACCCGCCATCCCGTGCTCGTCCGGGTGCTCTGCGCCGAGCACATGCGCCACCCGCTCGCCGCGTCGCCAGCGAATTGTGTACCCGCCCTCCAGACGTACCCACCCGACCGGCGCGACCCTGGGTGCCGCCCGACCACGGTTCACCTTCACTCGACCTACTATGCCTGCCGAGTCGGCATCGAACAACCATCAATCTAGAATTCGATGCTACGCCGCGTTGACTACAGGCACGGGGGCCGCCATGCTCGTGGGGACTACCGGCACACCTCCATAGGAGTCCCCAATGGCCTACATCCGTGTCCGGCATGCCTGCGAGGTAGGCGAGTCCTGCCCATCGCTCACCTACGACACCGAGACAGGTGACGCCCTTATAGGAGGTCCGCTCGACCCGGCTACCGCAACCGAACTCGGGTTACCTGAGGGGGAGGGCGTCGTCCGTATCGCCGCCCGCGACATCCCCC